>NZ_JBEAHW010000001.1:0-596982 GCF_040062085.1 Klebsiella sp. JN_Kp122 | reverse complement strand
ACCGGGGCTACAGCGCTTTGCGATTTGGTAGCCCGGAGAAGGCGCAACGCGCCGCCTCCGGGAAAACCCCTTAAAAAAGTGGTAAACCGATAACAGTTTCTATGTAAACGCAGCCAACGACTAACCGCATTCCATTGCCAGCCACTCACTGAAGGCGCGAAAACGCGGGCGAGAACGGTTTTCTTGCGGGCAAATCAGATCATAGCCAAACGGCGACATCACTTCTTGTTCACTCAGCGCCACCAGCTTGCCTGCGGCAAGCAGCGGCTGGATCAACGTTTTGCGTCCCATCACCACGCCTAACCCATTTATTGCCATTTCAATGGCGATGGAATGATTGTTCACCGCATAATAACGCCCGTCAAAGGGTAGAGAGTATCCGCTTTGCTGGCACCATAACCGCCATTCGGCGAACTGATCCTGTACATCGGTGGATTCAGAGGCATGGATCCAGACGATCGCCGCAGAGGCGCTGGGGCTAAGCGGTTGCTGCTGCTGGCGATATGTCGGCGAGCAGACCGGTAACAGGCTTTCACCCATTAACCGCTGCTGGTACAGGTCAGGATAGCGGCTCGCGCCGTAGTAAATCGCCAGATCCACCCGCTCCTCGTTAAAATCCATCACCCCCGCGCGCACGCGAAACTGCAGGTTTAAAGCCGGCCACTGGGCTTGAAAGCGGGGCAGGCGCGGCATTAACCAGAGATGCGCCAGCGTCGGCGCAATACCGATATGCAGCGTGCCGCGCAGATCCTGTTCGCGAATATCTTCAATTTCATCGTTAATCGCCCGCAGCGAGTGGCTTAGCGTCGCCAGCAGTCGTTTACCTTCTTCCGTCAGCGCCAGTTTACGCGTCAGGCGAATAAACAAACGAAAACCGATATGCATTTCCAGCTTGCGGATCCGGTGGCTGACGGCACCCTGGGTCAGGTTCATTTCATGAGCGGCGAGGGTAAAGCTCAGATGGCGCGCCGTGACCTCAAAGGTTTGCAGCAGGGCGAGAATGCTTTGCTGTTCAAGCATGGTCATACTCCGTTATGCATTAATCTGGTTCATGCATGAGGCTATAAATTTCGTTTGTTCCGCCAGTTTCGCCGATTTTAAATAGTTATAACTTAACTGAACAGAGGCATACCATGTCAGGACTCAAAATTGTTGTGATTGGCGGCGGTTCCAGCTACACCCCGGAGCTCATTGAAGGTTTGCTTAAACGCCACCATGAGATGCCGGTCGCTTCGCTGTGGCTGGTCGACATTGAAGAAGGCAAAGAAAAGGTCGAGATTATTGCCGGGCTGGCGCGGCGTATGATTGCCAAAGCCGGACTGGCCATTGAGGTGGTCGCGACCCTTGACCGTGAGCGAGCGCTACGCGATGCCGATTTTGTTTGCTCCCAGTTTCGCGCCGGTTGCCTGGATGCTCGCATTAGCGATGAACGTATCTCGCTGAAATACGGCCTTATTGGCCAGGAAACCAATGGTCTCGGCGGTTTCGCGAACGCCTGCCGGACGATTCCCGTCGCGCTGGAGATTGCCGCCGATATGGAACGGCTGTGTCCGGATGCCTGGCTGCTGAATTTTACCAACCCATCGGGGATGGTGACTGAGGCTATTTTGCGCCATAGCAAAATCAAAACCGTCGGCCTGTGCAACGTGCCGGTGATTATGCAAAAAGGGGTGGCGGAACTGCTGGAATGCGCCGATGAAAACGACTTCATTATGCAGGTCGCCGGGCTCAACCACTTTATCTTTGTGCGCCAGATTCTGCATAAAGGTAAAGAGTGGCTGCCGCAGGTAATTGCGCAGATTAACGCCGGGCGGGATCCGCTGGTCCCTCGTAATATCCCGCCATTCCGCTGGCCGCCGCATTTGCTGCAGGGATTAGGGATGATCCCCTGCGCCTATCTGCGCTACTACTACATGAAAGACGATTTACTGCGCCAGGAACTGGCGGAGGCGGATGGCGAAGGCACCCGCGGCGAAGTGGTCAAAATGCTGGAGAAGCAGTTGTTCGCGCAGTATAGCGATCCCAATCTGGCGGTGAAACCGAAAGCGCTGGAGGGAAGAGGCGGGCAATATTATTCCGAAGCGGCCTGCGAATTAATGAACGCTATCCATAACGATAAGCGCATTATCATGCACGTCAATACCCGCAATAACGGCGCGATTAACGCTCTCCCTGATGACTGTGCCGTCGAAGTGAGTTCACTGATCACCGCTTCCGGGCCGCAGCCGCTCAACGTCGCGCCGTTCCCGGAAGATACGCTGCGCCTGCTGCAACTGATGAAATCCTTTGAACAGTTGACTATTGAGGCGGCAATAACCGGAAATCGGCATACCGCCTGGCGCGCGTTGGTGCTTAATCCGCTGATCGTCAGTGGCGAGAAGTTGGAGCTGGCGTTGAATGAAGTGATTGCACATAACCGCGCGTTGATGCCGGCCTTCCATCGCTAACATGCTTTACCCGATAAATGGCCGAACGCACGTTCGGTCATTTTTGCTTATGCCCGCATAACTTTACGGCATAAAGCCCATTTTTCCGTCATACTGTCAATAATTGTTGACAGCTATCTTCACGTAAGCCCATATCTGTCCTATCATTCATCCGTCATTGGCCTTTTTAGGGTGAAAACTCCTATGCGTCTGGAAGTCTTTTGTCAGGACCGTCTTGGTCTGACCCGTGAATTACTCGATTTGCTGGTGCTGCGCGGTATTGATCTGCGCGGTATCGATATCGACCCGATTGGCCGAATCTACCTTAATTTCGCCGAACTGGAGTTCTCCAGTTTCAGCAGTTTAATGGCGGAAATCCGCCGTATCTCCGGCGTAACCGATGTCCGCACCGTGGCGTGGATGCCGTCAGAGCGGGAACATCTGGCGCTGAGCGCGTTGCTGGTGGCAATGCCGGAACCGGTGCTGTCGCTGGATGCCAAAGGCAAAGTAGAGCTTGCCAACCCGGCCAGCTGCCAGCTGTTTGGTCAAACTCAGGCACGCTTACGCAGCCATCCGGTGGCGCAGCTCATTACTGATTTCAACCTGCAGCGCTGGCTGGAAGGCAACCCGCTGGAGTCGCATACCGAGCATGTGGTCGTTAATGGCCAAAACTTTATGCTGGAAGTGACACCGGTGTATCTGGAAGGCGAACACGCCGAGCGTGTGCTGACCGGCGCCGTGGTGATGTTGCGCTCCACCGTACGTATGGGGCGTCAACTGCAAACGCTGACGACCCAGGATACCAGCGCCTTTAGCCAGATCCTCGCCGTTGGCCCGAAAATGCGCCACGTCGTTGAACAGGCCCGCAAGCTGGCGATGCTCAGCGCCCCGTTGCTGATTGTCGGCGATACGGGTACCGGTAAAGATCTGCTGGCCCATGCCTGCCATCTGGCCAGCCCGCGCGCGAGCAAACCTTATCTGGCGTTGAACTGCGGTTCGATTCCGGAAAACGCGGTAGAGAGCGAGCTATTCGGCGATGCGTCGCAGGGGAAAAAAGGTTTCTTTGAGCAGGCCAACGGCGGCTCTGTGCTGCTGGATGAGATCGGCGAAATGTCGCCTGGCATGCAAACGAAGCTGTTGCGCTTTCTCAACGACGGGACCTTCCGTCGCGTCGGTGAAGATCACGAAGTGCATGTCGATGTCCGGGTTATCTGCGCGACGCAAAAAAATCTCGTCGAGCTGGTGCAAAAAGGACTCTTCCGCGAAGATCTTTATTATCGTCTGAATGTGCTGACGCTGAACCTGCCGCCGCTGCGCGATTGTCCGCAGGACATCATGCCGTTGACCGAACTGTTCGTCGCGCGCTTTGCCGATGAGCAGGGTATCCCGCGGCCAAAACTCTCTGCTGACCTTAATACCGTATTGACCCGCTATAGCTGGCCGGGCAACGTGCGTCAGTTGAAAAACGCAGTATACCGCGCGTTAACCCAGCTCGAGGGCTTCGAACTGCGCCCGCAGGACATCCTGCTGCCAGATCACGATGTGTCGTCGCTGCCGGTGGGTGAAGAGGCGATGGAAGGATCGCTCGACGATATTACCCGCCGCTTTGAGCGTTCGGTATTGACTCAGTTATATCGCAGCTTCCCCAGCACGCGTAAATTAGCCAAACGTCTCGGCGTTTCGCATACCGCGATTGCTAACAAGCTGCGCGAGTATGGTCTGAGCCAGAAGAAAGGCGAAGAATAAATCACCGGTGCGGCCGGCTCGGCGCGGCCGCGATTTTCAGCGTTTTTTCAGCGATATCTCTGTATATACTTATTTTATTTTTCTTTTTCCGGGAAGGTGACGGTTGGCGAAGCAACGGGATTGGCCTCAGTGGATGATATTACTGGCACTCTCCGCCGTGCTCTCCTTTGTGCTGTTCCGGCTTCATCTTCCCGCTGCGCCGCTGCTTGGCCCGCTTATCGCCGGAATTACCCTTAGTCTGCGCGGCGCCACGATTCGTCTCCCTCGTCCATTCTTCATCTCCGCTCAGGCTATCATCGGTTGTATGATCGCCCGCGCGCTAACCCCGTCTATTTTCGCCGTTCTGGCCGCCAACTGGGCGCTGGTGTTGATTATCCTTCTTTCCACTCTGGCTATCAGCGCGCTGACCGGCTGGCTGCTGGTGCGTTACAGCTCGCTACCCGGAGCAACCGGCGCATGGGGAAGCTCGCCGGGCGGCGCTTCGGCGATGGTGGTGATGGCGCAAGAGTATGGCGCCGACGTTCGTCTGGTTGCTCTGATGCAGTATCTGCGGGTACTGTTCGTGGTCGGCGCGGCGGTAATGGTGGTGCGTTTCGCGCTCGGCGGCGAGGCGCAGGAGATGACCCAGCAGATCGTTTGGTTCCCGCCGCTGACTTTTAATCTACCGTTAACGTTGCTATTGACTGCGGTCGCCGGTTGGTTGGGGTTACGTTTACGCATCCCTTCCGGGGCAATGTTGTTACCGATGCTGGCCGGTGCGCTGGCGCAGGGTGAAGGCGTGCTGTTGCTGGAGCTACCGGAATGGTTACTGGTGCTGGCTTATACCGCGCTCGGCTGGACGGTTGGCCTGCAGTTTAATCGCGAGATTTTTATGCTGGCGCTGAAGACGCTACCGCAAATCATCGCCGCTATCCTCGGTTTGATCGCGCTGTGCGCGCTGATGGCTTTAGCGTTAACGCATCTGCTGCCGCTGGATTTTCTCACCGCCTATCTGGCGACCAGCCCCGGTGGTCTGGATACGGTGGCGATAATCGCCGTCGGTACCCGGGCGGATATGTCTTTTATCATGGCGATGCAAACGCTGCGCCTGTTTACCATATTGCTCACCGGCCCGGCCACCGCGCGGTTAATTTCGCGCTATGCGCCGCGCAAAGAAAAAAGCCCCCGTTGAAGGAGGCATGATAACAGAAGGGAAGCGATTACGCTTTCAGCGCAGCCAGCGCCGCATCGTAATCCGGCTCTTCGGTGATTTCGTTAACCAGCTGGCTGTATACCACCTGGTCGTTTTCATCGATAACAACGACTGCGCGTGCAGCCAGACCAGCCAGCGGGCCTGCGGAGATAGCAACGCCATAATCTGCCAGGAACTGCGGCGCGCGCAGGGTGGACAGGGTGACCACATTGCTCAGGCCCTCTGCGCCGCAGAAACGGGACTGCGCGAACGGCAGGTCAGCGGAGATGCACAGCACCACGGTGTTGTTCAGCTCAGAAGCCAGTTGGTTGAATTTGCGAACCGATGCCGCGCAGACGCCGGTATCGATGCTTGGGAAAATATTCAGTACTTTACGTTTACCAGCGTATTGGCTCAGCGTGACGTCAGAGAGATCTTTGGCGACCAGCGTAAACGGCTGCGCCTTCGCGCCAGCCTGCGGAATGGAGCCCTGAACGGACACTGGGTTACCCTGGAAATGTACGGTTTGCGACATGGTTATCTTCCTGTTTACATATAGTTAACGTCGTAGTTAGTGTATGACATCAGCCAGCAACACGGCAAACTCTATTTAACATTTACCTAAGAGGCCCAGGGAATGCGCAACCTTCGAGTTTTTGAAGAATCATGGCCGCTTCACACGCCGTTTGTTATCTCTCGCGGCAGCCGCAGCGAGGCCAAAGTCGTGGTGGTGGAAATAGAAGAGGATGGGGTAAAAGGGGCCGGAGAATGTACGCCTTATCCGCGCTACGGGGAAAGCATCGCCTCGGTGATGGCGCAGATTATGGCGATCGGCGAGCAGCTTGAGCGCGGCGCTACCCGCGAGCAAGTGCAACAGCTACTGCCGGCTGGGGCCGCGCGCAACGCCGTCGACTGCGCGTTGTGGGATCTGGAGGCGCGCCGCGCGGGGAAAACGTTGCCGCAGCTGCTTGGCGTCAATCTGCCGCGCGAAGTCGTGACGGCGCAAACCGTGGTAATCGGCACGCCGGAACAGATGGCGGCCAGCGCCGCCGCGCTGTGGGAGAAAGGCGCGCGGCTGCTGAAGGTCAAGCTCGACGATCATTTGATTAGCGAGCGGCTGGTTGCTATTCGCGACGCGGTGACGCAGGCGACGTTGATCGTTGATGCTAACGAAGCGTGGCGTGGCGAAGGTCTGGCGGCGCGCTGTCAGCTTTTGGCCGATCTCGGCGTGGCGATGCTGGAGCAGCCGTTACCGGCCGGCGCGGATGAGGCGTTGGAAAACTTCATTCATCCGCTGCCGATCTGCGCCGATGAGAGCTGTCATACGCGGGAAAGCCTACCGGCGCTGCAGGGTCGCTACGAAATGGTCAACATTAAGTTGGATAAAACCGGTGGTCTGACCGAGGCATTGCTGTTGGCGCAGGAGGCTGAACGGCTGGGTTATAAGAGGATGCTGGGCTGTATGCTTTGTACTTCACGGGCCATTTCCGCCGCGCTGCCGCTGGCGCCGCTGGCCCGTTTTGCGGATCTCGATGGCCCGACCTGGCTGGCGGTAGATGTGGAACCGGCGCTGCAGTTCAGAACCGGCATGCTTCATCTGTGAGTGTGCCAGTGTAGTAAATCTGTCATCGCCGCGAGGTACTTTTCTGTCGCTTCGTCGGCGGAGACCGGCGGAAATTCGGCGGTAATGCACGGCAGGCCGATATCGGCGCACCAACTGCCAAAAGAGCCCGGCGTTTCGTAACCGACGCTGCCCACCAGCGGTAAATTAAAGGCCCCGGCGAGCCATTGTCCCAGCTCGCTGTGGCCGGGGTCCTCAATGCAGGCCAGCGGATCGTGGAAGGAGACTACCCACGCCGGATGGATCTGGTGGATCAGCTGGCACAGCGCCTGGGTTTCGGGCTCCGAACCGGGTTTTTCACCGGTTAGCAGAACCACATCACGCTCTTCGGCTGCACTATTCCAGCGATACACCGTTTCTCCCGCCTTCCAGTTAGCGGCCGGGAAATTACGGTTGAGATCGATACCGCGGGCGTTGGCGCGTAACCCTAGCTGACAGCCGTCAGGGTTGACCGTTAATACCACGTGATGGCGACGCAACTCCGGTTTAAGCGTGCGCAACGCGCAGGAGAGGGTGACGATCGACGAGTTTTCGTCGCCGTGCGTGCCGGCGATAATCAGACCGCTGCGGCTATCTGCCAGCGGAGCGGGGAACCACAGCAGCGGCGCGCCGAGATGCGACTGGCCATAACGTTGCGTGCCTGGCGGGAAAGCGCCGCGCAGGGGACGAGGGCGTGAAACGGGCATAGGGTATCCTGTCATCAGGTTATTGTTAGCAGTGTTGTAGAAAAGCGTCCCGGAATCAAACGCTTTCCCTCTCTGGCGAAAAAACTCGTCATGTCAATTTTCTATCATAAGCCGTTTGCAATTTCAGGTGGGGAAACAAATAATTATCGCTCTGCCAGCACTGGTTTGTTCATTTAAAAGGGGATCTCATGAAGTATCCTGTCACATTGACATGCGGCGCGCTGTGGTTAGCCAGCGTTTCTTCTCTTGCCTGGGCGGCGGACGTGCCTCCGGGAACCGTATTAGCTGAAAAACAGCAGCTGGTACGCCATATAAAAGACGAGCCCGCTTCATTAGATCCCGCTAAAGCCGTCGGCCTGCCGGAAATTCAGGTTATCCGCGATCTGTTCGAAGGGCTGGTGAACCAGGACGCGAAGGGCAATATCATCCCTGGCGTGGCGACCCGCTGGCAGAGCAACGATAACCGCGTCTGGACCTTTACCCTGCGTGATAACGCGCGCTGGTCCGACGGCACCCCGGTGACGGCGCAGGATTTCGTCTATAGCTGGCAGCGGCTGGTGGATCCGAAAACCACCTCGCCATTTGCCTGGTTCGCCGCCTTGGCGGGTATCAGTAATGCGCAAAATATTATTGATGGTAAAGCAGCGCCGGACACCCTTGGGGTGACGGCGGTCGATGCCCACACGCTGCGCGTGCAGCTGGATAAACCGCTGCCGTGGTTCAGCAACCTGACCGCCAGCTTTGCGTTCTACCCGGTGCAGAAAGCTAACGTCGAAAGCGGCGCTAACTGGACGCGCCCGGGCAGCCTTATCGGCAACGGTGCCTATGTGCTGAAAGACCGGGTGGTGAATGAGAAGCTGGTTGTCGTGCCGAATACACAATACTGGGATAACGCCAAAACGGTGATTAAGCAGGTGACTTTCGTGCCGATTAACCAGGAATCTTCGGCGACCAAACGTTATCTGGCGGGTGATATTGATATCACCGAATCCTTCCCGAAAAATATGTATCAGAAGCTACTGAAGGATATTCCCGGACAGGTCTACACGCCGCCGCAGTTAGGTACCTATTATTACGCTTTCAATACCCAGAAAGGGCCAACCGCCGATGAGCGCGTGCGTCTGGCGTTAAGCATGACCATCGACCGGCGGATTATGGCGGAGAAAATCCTCGGCACCGGTGAGAAACCGGCCTGGCGGTTCACCCCTGACGTCACCGCAGGCTTTACTCCGCAGCCTTCGCAGTTTGAAAGCATGAGCCAGGCCGAGCTTAATGCCCAGGCTAAAGCGCTGCTATCGGCGGCAGGATATGGCCCGGACCGTCCGCTGAAGCTGACGCTGCTGTACAACACGTCGGAAAATCACCAGAAGATCGCCATCGCCGTGGCGTCGATGTGGAAGAAAAACCTCGGTGTCGACGTGAAACTGCAAAACCAGGAGTGGAAGACCTACATCGATAGTCGTAATACCGGTAATTTCGACGTTATCCGCGCATCGTGGGTAGGGGATTACAACGAGCCGTCGACTTTCCTGTCACTGCTCACATCGACCCATAGCGGTAATATTTCGCGCTTTAACGATCCGGCATACGATAAGATCCTCACCCAGGCGGCGCAGGAAACCTCGGAAAAAGCGCGTAACGATGATTACAATGCGGCAGAGAAAATCATCATGGCCAAAGCGCCTATTGCGCCGATATATCAGTATACCAACGGCCGCCTGATCAAGCCGTGGTTAAAAGGATACCCGATCACCAATCCGGAAGACGTGGCCTACAGCCGCACGATGTATATTGTGAAGCATTAATCAGTAGCGGTTGCCTGATGGCGTCAGGCAACCATCGCTAACCTCAGAACTGGCGCGGCTTACAGCGCCAGTTTCTCCTTCTGACCATTACCCGCCACAGCAGAAAGCATCACTTTTCTAACGCATAGTTATCCTGCCGTATTCGGTGGGATAACAAATCAATAAATATGTCGCCAACGCTACTGCTTCCTGGTGCTGGCGCGAACTTGTAACGCTGAAGGTAATTCAATGAATTTATCCGTCGAATTACCCGCCAGTAGCTCAAGCAATGTTTGTCCTGCGAGGGTTCCCGTTTCACTCCAGGGGAATTCGACGGCAGTCAGCGCCGGTGAGCAAACGGCGGCAAGAGTCCCCCCGCTCAGGCTTGCCAGTGCCAGAGAGTCGGGCACTTTTTGCCCCGCGCCATGGCAGGCCATAATGCAACCGCAGGCGATTTCATCGGATGTGCAAATCAGCGCATCAAGCTCAGGCCAGGTGATACGAATATCGCCGAGCAGGTTCAGGCCGGTCGTAATGCCTGCCGGCAGATGAGAGGTAACCACGCGATGCGGGGAGTGGTTAACGGAGAGCATCGCGCTGTTCCAACCGCTTAGTACCTGGCGAAACATAATGTTATTGGAAGCCGTGCAAAGCAGGCCGATATTTTTATATCCGGTCTGTACAAGCGATGTGACCAACTTTTTGATGGCTGCGGCATAGTCAACGCCAATGCTGACCCAGCTCGCATCGCGATTGATGGCGCCAATCTCAACCACCGGCACGCCGGTGTTACTTATCATTTGCGAACAACTGCTGATGTTATCAATATTGAATTGAACAATCGCAGCCGGGTTGTAAGCGAGCATTTGCGCAAAAGCTTTTTCTTCACTCTGTCCACCCTGACCGGACTCGATAAACATCATGCTATAGCCCTGGGTCGTGAGCACGGTCTGTAGTGTTTCGGAGACGGCAAGAAAGCCCGGGGAGGAAAAAGAGGGAACCACGCCCATCACCAGACTGGAGTCAGCAGAGGCAAGGTTGCGGGCCTGCAGATTTGGCACATAGCCCAGCTCGCTTACTGCGGCTTCAATGCGTGTACGCAGTTCAGGATTCACTTTTTCAGGCATGCGTAACGCGCGTGACACGGTCATCGTGCTCACGCCGACCAGTTTTGCCACTTCAGCAAGCGTAATTTTACCGGTGTTTTTCCTGCGTTTTTCTCTCGCGCTATCGTCCGCTTCTAACGTCTGCACTGGTGTCCTCCTTTCGCCTGACTGGGCAGCCATTGTAAATGATGTTTGGCATTTTACGCATTGCCCAACTGCAAAGTAATGATAAGTATGGATAACAAAGTTAGCGGTAACAAGAATTTTAACATTGTTGCCATGTTAGCGCTAACTTTGAGATGAAGATCACGGTAAGCCGCGAAGAGATTCCACTATAGTAGGCTCACTTTCAATGCTATCGGGGAATTTATGATCACGACCTGGTTACCAACGGAAAATATCCAGATTGTGGATTCAGTCAGTGACTGGAAACAGGCAATTACGTTATCGGCTCAACCCTTATTGGTGAAAGAGGCGATTACTGAAAATTATATTCAGGCCATTTTTAACAGCCATGAAAAAATTGGTCCCTATTATGTTTTAGCGCCTGGTCTGGCGATGCCTCATGCTCGCCCGGAGCAAGGTGCAATTAAAAATGGTTTATCGCTTTTGCATATTAAAAAAGGCGTTTCTTTTGGCTCGGAAGAGAATGACCCTATTTACGTCGTGATTATGCTGTGTGCGCTTTCGGGAGATGAACACATCAACATGATTACAGCCCTGGCGGACATTTTTAGCGATGATGAACGACTCTCAGCACTGCTGAAAGCCTCATCAATGACGAAAATTCAAGCCGTTATCAATGGATAGTGAGGTAGAGATGAAAAAGGTTCTGATTGTTTGCGGTAACGGTTTAGGTAGTAGCTTTATCGTTGAAATGAACGTGAAAAAAATCATTACAGAGTTAAATAAAGAAGCAGAGGTTTCCCATACCGATCTGACTTCAGCAAAAAGCGAAACTGCCGATATTATTCTTAGCGCCAGGGATATAGCTGAACATCTGTCCAGCCATTCTGCCCAGGTTTTTGGTTTATCTAACCTGCTGGATAACAATAAAATCAAAGAAATTCTTTCCGAGAATCTCTGATTAATTATTTGCGGCCTTACGGAGTCATTCTATGCTGCAGTTTATTATTCATGATGTGTTGGGCACACCAGCAATACTGGTCGGTTTGTTTTCCCTGATCGGCTTATTATTGCAGAAAAAAGCAGTTTCCGACGTTATTTCCGGAACCCTCAAAACCATTATGGGGTTTGTGATATTAACATCCGGGGCGGCGATTGTCGCCACGACGTTAACGACGTTTAGCCAGCTGTTTGAGCACTCCTTCCATATTCAGGGTGTTGTCCCCAATACTGACGCCATGGCGGCGCTGGCGCAGAAAAACTACGGTACTGCGACAGCCATGATCATGGTGCTGGGGATGTTGTTTAACATTGTTCTTGCCCGCATTACGCCGCTGAAATACATCTTCCTGACAGGCCACCACACGCTGTATATGTCGGCGATGCTGGCTGTCATTCTCTCTGTCGGCGGTCTGTCGCCGTTCTGGGTGGTACTGGTGGGGGCGGTAATCCTCGGCATCATGATGGTGGTCTCTCCGGCTATTCTGCAGCCATTTACCCGCAAAATTACCGGCACTGATGACCTGGCGCTGGGCCACTTTGGTTCAACCGGGTATCTGCTGTCGGCGCTGGTGGGAAAAGCGATCGGTAAAGGCAGCCCGTCGATTGAAGAGCTGAAGGTGCCGAAAACGCTGAACTTCCTGCGTGACTCCTCGGTAGCTATCTCGCTGACGATGATGATTCTGTTCCTGATTCTGGTACTGGTCGCAGGTAAAGAGTTTGTTGAGACCAGCATCAGTGGTGGTCAGAACTTTATCATCTTCGCCATTATCCAGTCGCTGACCTTCGCGGCAGGCGTGTGGATCATCCTTGCGGGTGTTCGCATGATTATTGCCGAAATTGTTCCGGCCTTTAAAGGCATCGCCGACAAGCTGGTGAAAGACGCGAAACCGGCGCTCGACTGTCCAACCGTCTTTCCGTTCGCCCCGAACGCGGTGATCGTCGGCTTCCTGTCAAGTTTTGCCGCTGGTCTGGTGAGTATGTTCCTGTGTCCGCTGCTTGGCCTGAGCGTCATTGTTCCCGGCCTGGTGCCGCACTTCTTCTGCGGCGCGACGGCGGGCGTTTACGGCAACATCTGCGGCGGTCGTCGCGGCGCGGTGGTGGGGGCATTCGCTCACGGTCTGTTGATTTCTTTTTTGCCCGCGATTTTGCTGCCCCTGATGGGCGACCTTGGCTTTGCATCCACCACCTTTGGCGATGCGGACTTTGGCGTTGTTGGCATCATTCTTGGGCATGTCGTGTCACTGTTTAACTAACTAATTTTATAGAGGTGAGGTATGGCAGCTAAATTTTCGCCCTCGTTAATGTGTATGGATTTAACGCAGTTCAGAGAGCAAATTACGGCAATGAACGGTCGGGCTGATTTTTATCACGTCGATATTATGGACGGTAACTATGTGAAGAATATTACGCTATCACCGTTTTTTATCGAAAACCTGAAAAAAATTACCGATGTGCCGATCGACGTACATCTGATGGTGAATCACCCGGAAGATATAATTCCAATGTGTATTGATGTCGGGGCCGATATTATCAGCTTCCACCCTGAGACGGCGAATAACAAAATATTCCGGCTGTTGAACCAGATTAAAGACGCGGGTCGTCGCTGCGGCGTAGTGTTGAACCCAGCTACTCCGGCGGATGCTATTAAAGAGTACGCGCACCTGCTGGATAAAGTGACCGTCATGTCGGTTGATCCGGGCTACGCAGGTCAGAAATTTATCCCGGAATCGCTCAATAAAATTAAACAGCTGATCGCGATGCGCGAAGCGCATGGTTACCACTATCTGACCGAAATTGATGGCTCCTGTAACGAGAAAACTTTTAATGTTATCTCCCAATCGGGCGTTGACGTCTTTATTGTGGGAACCTCGGGCCTGTTCTCCCTGGCGGATAATGTCAGCGATGCATGGGATAAAATGGTCGATATCTATCAACGCGAAATCGCTGCCTGAAAATTGCAGCGCGCTCAGCCGTATTGAGCCATTGCGCAGTGCAAAGAGTCTATTTAACCGGTCTGTCTCTTTGCCTTCGCGTTAGATTTATATGGTTGAGAGCGCTGTAACCCTTTTTATATCTGGAGTTCGCTTGCGACGCCTCGTCGTACGCTTGCGGATGCTATCTATTATGCTGTCCGGCCCCGACGGGTTTGGCAGACTACGTGGTGGCAGAAGCTGGTATCGCTGATTACAGATGATTATTTATGTTAACGAAGGTAACTTATGGACATTTCGAGTGTACTGAACGTAAAAAATATTAAATTAAACATGATGGCTAAGAGTAAGGAAGAAGCAATTGAAGAATTAGCCGACTTATTAGTACGTGATGGAGCTGTTATTAATAAAGATATTTTTCTGCAAGATGTTTGGTTACGCGAAGAACAGGGCTCCACTGGATTCGAAAATCATATAGCGATCCCTCATGGTAAATCCTCAGGCGTAGCCCGTACAGCATTGGCCATTGGACGAACCCAACATCATATCCCTTGGGAAACTATGGATGGTAGTGACGTTCGTTGTATTATTTTATTTGCTGTATGCCTGGAGGATCAAAATACCACCCACATCCGATTATTATCCCAGGTTTCAGGTTCACTTGCCGATGAAGAGATAGTAGGAAAATTACTGATGGAAGATTCCCCGCAGAAAATCATTGATCTTTTAAATGCTGAAGGTGTCAGCGCTTAATTTAATTATCATAGCATCGAAAACAATTAACCCTGGAGAATAGTTATGAATATTGTTGGAATTACAGCCTGCACTGTAGGTATTGCACACACTTATATTGCGCAAAAGAAAATTGAAATAGCAGCAAAAAAGGCCGGTCACAATGTCAAAATCGAAACGCAAGGCACTATAGGTATCGAGAATGCCTTGACCGCTGAAGAAATTGCACAAGCCGACATTGTTCTGTTAGCCGCCGATGTTAAAGTTTCAGGTGAAGAAAGGTTTGCCGGAAAGAAAGTCGTCAAAGTACCAACGGAAATGGCAGTTAAATCACCAAATAAGCTTATTGAAAAGCTTGGTGAATTAGTCAATTCATAACACCTACCTATGCGTATCCTATATAAAATAAAGGGCGTAATTTATGAATATAAAAGAAATATGGAAAGCAGCAAACCCTAAAGGTCATCTGCTGACTGCCATCTCATTCTTGATTCCGATTGTCTGTGGTGCTGGGTTTATTATTGCCATCGGTATGGGTTTTGGCGGGACGGTTCAGGACACTTTAGTATCGGGTCAATTTGATCTGTGGCAGGCTTTCGCTACCATGGGAGCTAAGGCGCTCGGACTATTGCCCGTTGTTATTGCTATCGGAATTTCCGGTTCGATCGCAGGTAAGCCCGGTATTGCCCCTGGTTTTGTTGTCGGTCTGGCCGCTAATGCTATTGGTGCGGGTTTTATCGGGGGCATGATCGGTGGCTACATTTCCGGGTATATTGCTCTTGCTATCATTAAAAATGTGAAGGTTCCTGGCTGGGCCCGGGGTTTAATGCCGACATTGATTGTGCCATTTTTTGCATCCATTTTCAGTGCTCTGCTCATGGTCTATATCATCGGCACGCCTATTGGTATTTTTACCGATGCACTCACATCGTTCCTGAGAAGTATGGGAACTTCATCTAATTTAGTATTAGGTGCTGTTATTGGGGCGTTGTGTATCGTTGACTTTGGTGGGCCGATCAATAAAACGTGCTTTGCATTCGTCTTAACTCTCCAGGCACAGGGTATAAATGAGCCAGTTACGGCCCTTCAGTTAGTCAACACGGCAACACCTATCGGTTTTGGGCTTGCATTTTTTATCGCCAAACTGCTTCGCAAAAATATCTATAATAACGAAGAAATCGAAATGTTAAAGTCGGCGGTTCCTATGGGGGTAGTGAATATTGTTGAAGGGTCTATCCCTATAGTGATGAATGATATCGTTCGCGGTATTGCAGCAGCGGCAATCGGCGGTGCTTGTGGTGGTGCAATCACCATGGTGTATGGTGCGGATGCAACTGTACCTTTTGGCGGGGTATTGATGCTCCCAACAATGTCAAATCCCATGGCAGGTATTATGGCATTGATAGTTAATATATTAGTAACAGCAACCATTTATGCTGTCATCAAAAAAGATGTTCCTCGCGATGTTGTTATCAATAACGATCAAGAAGAGGAAGATATCAACTTCGATGATATTAAGATTAGTTAGATATATTCATAATGGCATGCCGTAACATGATGTCGCGTTCACAATGAATGTTATTATTATCGCGACATATATTATTTCTGCATTCTGTTCTTATCGCCACGAGTAAAAAATGGGTCGCCATGGTGGCCCATTTTTTACAGGCATGTTATCAGAATTACTTAAAAAGGCTATCTAATAATCAATTACGGCCCTGACGATTAACCTTGGGTGAAGAGCATGAGTGTAAAAAGCAGCAATATTTTGTGGTTCACTCTTACTCGTCGTTTCCATATCCGGCATTAATTCAATACGTTCGCCGCTCTGTAGCGTTGCGCCAATCAACCTGCCTGTATTTATGAATTCGCTGCATAGGTCAAATCAGAAATGACAGACTAATCATGGTGGTGTTTCCGGCCTAAAATGGTGTTTTAACATGACAGGGGCCTTGCCGTGAAATATTCAGTATTAAGTAACAACCTCAGAATGCCGATGGTCGGCTTTGGCGTGTTTAAGGTTACCGATAAAGAAGAGTGTAAGCAGTCGGTATTATGCGCTATTCGTACCGGTTATCGCCTGATTGATACCGCTGCCATCTACGCCAATGAAGATGCCGTGGGTGACGCGGTTCGCGAGGCCATCGCTGAAGGGTTGTGTACCCGTGAGGAGTTATTTATCACGTCGAAACTGTGGGTTCAGGACATGGCCAACGGCGATGTGGCTAAAGCCGGTATTGAAGCGTCGCTGAAAAAATCGGGCCTGGAGTATTTTGATCTCTATTTATTGCATCAGGCCATGGGCGATTATTTCAGCGCCTGGCGCGCGCTGGAAGAGGCTTATGAAGCCGGTAAACTGAAAGCCATCGGCGTGTCCAACTTCTACGCTCACGTGTTAGTTAATTTCTGTGAAACCGTCAGAATTAAGCCCATGGTGAACCAGGTCGAATTACATCCTTACTTTGCGCAATCCTCCGCGCTGGAAACCATGAAGCGCTATAACGTTCAGCCCGAAGCCTGGGCGCCGTTAGGCGGCGGGAGACATAAACCGTATGAAAATGAAATGCTGCAGGGGATTGCCGCTGCCCATCAAAAAACCATCGCCCAGGTTATTCTGCGCTGGAACGTGCAGCGCGGCGTCACGGTAATTCCTAAATCCACCCGGCAGGAACGTATTGCAGAAAACTTTGATCTTTGGGATTTCTCCCTAACCGATAGCGAAATGGCGCAAATTAGTGCACTGGATTTAGGCTATGTGGGTGAAGCGGTGAAACATTTTAATCCGGAATTTGTACGTGGTTGTCTGGGCGTTAAAAAGCAGTAAAAAAGTCATAACGAGACGGTGGGGGAACCCACCGTCCTGATATAAACATTGCCAATCCACAGATCTTCGCTTTCTTCTTACCGGGTTAATATGCGCCAGGTTGACTATAAAAGACGTTCATCAAACTAATCAGCACGTAGCTCGCCAGCCTCCCAACTATAAACATCCGTGCCAATTAACGAGTCGCCAAGCTCTTGATAATCGAAATCATAAAAATCAGCACAGGCGCCGTAGCCGGAGTAGTCCACTGCCGCAAGACCGACAAATGCTCCGGTAAAGAAACCGCCATAGCTCTGCAGGACATAGTCATCGGAAAGGACGGCGGCATCGAAAACTACCGGGATTTCAATAAACTCGGCGCCGTCAAAACTATACTCATAGCTATAGGTCTGCTTCCTGACTTTTGTCCGTAACCACACGTATTCGACGTCGTCAGGAATATTAATCGCGTTATCTTTCAGGTACGAAGTATATTTTCCACGATTGTTTTCGGCAACCTCGATGACTCTGCCGTTAATTTCATTCCAGGTTACAAAAGCAAAACTCCAGTGACGGTCGTTGTAGTAATTGGTTAATCCGGCCATTTGTTGGTAGCTGAAAGGATTAAAAGCGACTTTAACTTCAGCATTAAAGTAAAAGGCTTGCCAGCGGCGAGCAATAAGCGACAAATCATGCGTATTCGCTAATGATCCCTGGCCGATTAAGGTAAGCTTTCCGTCGCCTGTGGTACCCATCTTTTCGGTAAACGGTACCCGCAGTGTATTCCAGTTGAGATTAAGCGTTGGCGTAGTAAATTCATCGTGCTGGCTATTATCTTTCGCGCTTTCAGTATAAATGGCGTCTTTTGGACCCTCAACAAACGTTTTACCGCCGTGACCGCCCACAATGCGCGGCCAACCATCGTCATCCCAGTACACTTTTTGGATAGCCGTTTCCCGGCCAAGCGTGGACCAGCCGCGAGGATCATAGATTGATTCTCCGGGACGATTCCACGGACGAGCGCACAGCGAAGCATAATACCATTCGCCTTCGGGCGTCGAAACCAAAGCGCCGTGTCCTTGCTTCTGGATATAGCTGTCAGGGGTATCAACGTTAGTTAAGAATACTTCTCCAGGCTCGGTTTCAAAGCTGTCGGCATTTAAAGTGGTGGAACGGGCCACCACCTCCTGATGAGTAAATACCGTCCCCCCTTGAGCGGCAAAGAGATAGTAATAACCGTTCAGTTTATAGAGATGCGGCCCCTCAACGAGCGCTACTGCGGTACCGCGATAGATGGTCCGTGCGGTTTCCGGCATTAATTTTAAAGTTGTTGTATCAAGCTCTGTTAAGGTAATCCCATCAAAAGGATGGTGGTACTCCCGATGATCCCACGTCTGTTGCACAATATATTTACGGCCATCATCGTCATGGAAAAGTGAAGCATCGAAACCCACGCCATTCAGTTTTATCGGCGCACTCCACGGGCCGCGAATATCTGTTGCGGTGGTCAGGTAGTTTGTCATGTCTTTAAAGGCACCTTCGGTGACTTTCACATCGGTATACACTAACCAGAATTTACCATCCGCATAAGAGAGCGCCGGAGCCCAAATACCGCCTGAAGACGGATTCCCCTTCATATCTAAGAGGGTAGTGGTTGACAATGGCGACGGCAGAAGATTCCAGTGCTTCAGATCTTTTGATTCATGTAAACGAACGCCAGGAAACCACTCAAATGTCGAGTTGGCGATATAGTAGGTGTCCTCAACACGGATAATGCTGGGGTCGGCATTAAAACCACGTAATATAGGGTTTTGGATAAGGGACATATTATTACACCTTTATAAATTTAAAGTTTACTCTGTATTGGATTTACACCCGAATCTCATCAAGCTGGCGGTTAATGTCGCTGACGTGTTTGTCTGAGATGGGATAAATTTGCATGACGATCATTGCTACAATCGCTAAGGCGATGGGGATCCAGACCGCTGTCATCATAATCCCATCGATAGCGTTCGCGCTTTGCTGCGCGCCGGTTTCATTAAATCCATAGACGGCCAGCAGCCACAGAGGAATGGCGCCGCCAATGGTAAAGCCAATCTTGAAAAACAGGCCCATAATGGCATTAATAATTGCTGCATTTCGCTTACCAGACTTTAATTCACCATAAGCAATAACTTCAGGAACCAGCGCCCACATAAATCCGGTGGCTGAGGTTAAGCCCCACTGTTTAATGAATGTGGCGATGTAAGCAAGCCACAGCGCATCGTGCATGCCTTCACGCGACCAGACGTAAGTTAATAATTCACCAGCAATAAACATTCCCAGGAAAATGTGGAAGAAGCCTTTTTTACCAAAAATCTTTTTTAGTTTTGGCCAAAATATGGGGAACGCAATGCCGGGTATAGAGGCGACCAGCCCAACGGCGCCCATCCATTCGGAGTGACCAACAACATACTGATTGAAAAAGCCGTTAACCGTGTTCATAAAGAACATGAAGGTAAAGGCCAGCATGAAAAACAATCCAAGAATGACGAGTGGACGATTATTTTTAAGTTCAAGGAACAGATCGGTTGTTTTAACGTTGGCGGTCTGTTCCGCGGTCGCAACAACGCGTTCTTTAGTGAATTTATAGCAAATGAAAAGTGCCACCGCACCTAATAACATATACACGGAGTAGACGCCGAACCAGGCGTAATTTGCTGATGGATCGGTATAGTTTCCCAGATTGAGTTCTATGCCAAAAAAACCGGTATCCTTCAGGCTACGGTCTTTTGGTGAGGCCATTTGCACGAACATCGGAAAAAGGGTATACACCAGAAGATTGGCGCTATTAGCCAGCATCATTCGCGTACTGGTTAATTTATCAATAGATTCCGGATCTCTTGTCAGTGAGGCATTAAGAGAACCATAAGGGATATTCACCAGGGAGTAAACTAAATCCAGCGCTAAATAAATGATAAAGGCGAACGGTACGGAACCTCTCACGCCAGGAATGGGAGCAAAAAGCAAAGCGGAAAGGATCACCAGCGGCACGCCGGCTCTTAACAGCCAGGGACGGTATTTACCCGCGACTGACGTTCTTTTGTCTACATAGGTTCCAACCATCGGATCCCAAAACACATTGATTATTCGTACGAAAAGAAAAATGAACCCCGCAGTGGCCGTACTGATCGTATTCACCGTCAACATATGTAGAGCAAGAAAGCCGCCTATTGTGCCGAAAACCAGGTTTTGCGCAAAATCGCCCATCCCGTAGCCAATACGTTCCCCACGAGTTAACTTATGATATTCATCATTGCGACTTTGCATTATTTTTTTACCCATTCTGAGCAGACTCCGGTTTGTTGTGTGAGTGTGAAACACTTTCTGACACAAATGATCTCGAAGAATCTATTACGTTTTTAAATTAATTAATTATGTTTTTTTACTTCTGTGATCCTCAGAGCAATAGCCACTTGACACAATCTATGTACTCTATATGGATTTTCTCGCATTAAATATTTGAAAGTAATATTTGCGAGGTGGCTCACATTTGAGTGTTTTCTCAATCGCTGAGTGAAATATCGTAATTGAGCAACCGGTTTATAGAATACAGGATGTGTCATAGTTGTTACATTTCTTACATTCACCAATGTCGGAGGTATTATGCCATCTTAGTTTAGGCGGATAACTATCAAGGGTTTTACTCACCATATAATGATGCCCACGCGGCAGAATCACTGTGGCGATGATTTTCTATCAGCGCTAATCATTAATTTCGATTGTGGAGAAAGAATTACGATACTAGTTTAAAACCTCTGTAATGGTACAAAATAAAAATAAATTGTTCTCACAGTAGCGACATATTCTGCGTAGCCAGAGTAAGTTTGTTATTGTCTGAATAAAATTAACCTCTATTGAGATAATGATGACAATGATTAGAAAGCTTCCATTAACTATGGCGGTTATCGCCGCGTTTTCTCCGTTTACCTCTGTAATAGCCCAAGAATTTACCCAGGAACAGATCGACGCCATCGTCGCCAAAGCGGTTGATAAAGCGCTGGCCGACCGCCAGGCTAAAATTGATGCCGCGGCCGATAAAAAGGTCGACGTGATGACCAACCCGCAGACCACCGCCGCTTCGCCGGATATGGCGATCCCTTTCGGCCTGAAATTTAGCGGCTACGCCCGCTATGGCGCCCATTTCCAGACCGGCGACCAGAAATATGTCGGCGTCGACGGCTCCTATAACGGCGCCTCGGCGATTGGCCGTCTCGGTAACGAAAGCAACGGAGGCGAATTCCAGATCAGCAAAGCATTCAAAAGCGCGCAGGGAGCCATCTGGGATCTCAACGTCATGTTTGACCACTGGAGCGACGAGGTTAACCTGAAAAAAGCCTACGTCGGCGTCACCAACGTCCTCGAATCCAACCCCAACGCCTATATCTGGGCCGGCCGCGATTTCCACCAGCGCCCGCAACAGGGGATCAACGACTACTTCTGGATGAACCACGACGGTCAGGGCGCGGGGGTGAAGAACTTCGATATCGGCGGCGTGCAGTTCGACGTGGCGACGGTGTCGCAGGTGAAATCCTGTAGCCCGGAAGTGATGGCCGATGAGACCAACCCGTCGCGCATCACCTGTACCGGCAGCTCGGATACCGGCGATAACGGTCACTACGCGCTGACCACCAAAACCCACAACATCAAGGCCGGGCCGATCGACGTCGAGGTGTACGCCAACTACGGCTTTGACTCAAAAGCGGTGGACAGCGACGCGCGCCTCGATGCCTGGCAGGGCGGGCTGGTGCTGAGCCACACCAACGACAGCGGGGTGAACAAAGTGATCCTGCGCTACTCCGACAACTCGGATAACAGCGTCTACAACAAAACCGACGACCTGACCACGGTCTACGCCAGCTTCGAGGGCAGCCATAAGTTCACTCAGCAGGCGCAGATCGAGTATCTGCTGGCCTTCCACGACTACGACAACGGCAAGGATAATACCGACAACCGTAAAAACTACGGCGCGATCGTCCGGCCAATGTACTTCTGGAACGATGTGCACTCGACCTGGCTGGAAGCGGGCTACCAGCGCGTTGACTACGACCAGGGCGGGGATAACCACGGCTGGAAGCTGACGCTGTCGCAGAACATCGCCATCGGCATGGGTCCGGAGTTCCGCCCGATGCTGCGCTTCTATGTGACCGGCGGCCAGGTGAATAACGAGCACACCGCGAAAGTAGACGGCACCAGCGACGAGCGGTTGGATTCGCTGAACATCGGCGGTATGTTTGAGGCCTGGTTCTGAGAGAATGTGTTTACGGGAATACCAGACTGGCCTATGCCAGTCTGGTAGTTTTTGGCGCCCAGAACGCTATTTTATTAACTTCTATATTAATAGTTCCTTTTAATAATTCCTTTATTAAAAGGAATGAGTTTATGTCGACTCTGAAAGTTGAATTTATAATATTTAAATAGTTTCCATCTGTGATTGAGTAAATTACATATTGGTTGTCGTGTTGAGGTTGCATGAGTTATTGGTTGAAATTATTGCTTGCCAGCGATATTGATCTATGCCAATTAAATGACTCGTTATCTCTGGATCTTCGTATCTGCTGGTTGATATATTGCCCTGGTTTCTTTAAACATAACGTTGTGAATAAAACGAAATTTACTCCACAATCATTCCTTAAGGAAAAGGGACCGCTATGGCTGATTCATTCCAGAATGAGGTGCCGAAGGCACGTATTAATTTAAAATTATCCTTACATACCGGGGGGGCGCAGAAGAAGGTTGAACTACCGCTTAAATTGCTCACCGTTGGTGATTTCAGTAATGGAAAAGAGCATCGACCATTGGCCGAGCGCCAGAAAATAGATATCAATAAGAATAATTTTAATAGCGTACTTTCTGAATTTAACCCAGAGATCAATCTCACCGTTGAGAATACTCTGGCCAGTGATAACTCAGAAGACAATGTTAAACTGCGTTTTTCCGATATAAAAGACTTTGAGCCCGAACAGGTTGCCCGGCAAATCCCTCAACTTCGCGCCATGCTGGCGATGCGTAATTTATTACGCGATCTCAAATCGAACCTGCTAGATAACGCTACTTTCAGAAAAGAGCTTGAGAGAATCCTTAAAGATCCAGCTCTGTCCAGCGAATTACGCGCCGAAATGAGTGCCCTTGCCGGGAAGTAAACGGCGGTCATCTCTTTTAATGGATTAACCGGGAATATGCTGATGTCTGTAAATACTGAAACGAACCCCGCGCAGGGGCAAACCGCCGTAATGAACAAAGAAAGCGTTTACGCTTCTCTGTTTGAAAAAATCAATCTGAGCCCGGCATCAAGCCTTGGCGATATTAATGTCTTTCTGGACGATGCGGCGCTATCAGAGGCCACGGCGGGGGAACGCCTGACCGCGGCGATGCAGGTTTTTATGGACTGCATTCGTCAATCCGGTCAGCAGGTGGAGAAACTCGATAAAACGCTTATTGACCACCACATCGCGGAGCTGGATTTCCGTATAAGCCGTCAACTCGATGCTGTTATGCATCACCCGGAGTTCCAGAAGGTGGAATCTCTGTGGCGCGGCCTGAAGCAACTGGTAGATAACACCGACTATCGCCAGAACGTGAAAACCGAAATCCTCGATGTGTCCAAAGACGATTTACGTCAGGATTTTGAAGATGCGCCAGAGCTGATACAGAGCGGTCTGTACTGGCATACTTACACCGCCGAATACGACACCCCCGGCGGCGAGCCGATAGGCTCGGTAATTTCAGCGTACGAGTTTGACGCCAGCCCGCAGGACATGGCGCTGTTGCGTAATATTTCGAAAGTCTCCGCTGCGGCGCATATGCCATTTATCGGCGCCGTAGGGCCGAAATTTTTCCTCAAGGATTCAATGGAGGAAGTCGCGGCGATTAAAGATATCGGCATCTATTTCGATCGCGCTGAGTACATTAAATGGAAATCGTTCCGCGATACCGATGACTCGCGCTATATCGGCCTGGTCATGCCGCGGGTATTGGGACGTCTGCCGTATGGGCCGGACACGGTTCCGGTGCGCAGCTTTAACTACATTGAGCAGGTAAAGGGGCCGGATCACGAAAAGTATCTGTGGACCAGCGCGTCATTCGCCTTCGCCTCGAACATGGTACGCAGCTTTATTCAAAATGGCTGGTGCGTGCAAATCCGCGGCCCGCAGGCGGGCGGCGCGGTGAAAGATCTTCCCATTCACCTCTATGATCTCGGCACCGGAAATCAGGTGAAAATCCCTTCCGAGGTGATGATCCCGGAAACCCGTGAGTTCGAATTCGCCAATCTGGGCTTCATTCCGCTGTCTTATTATAAGAACCGTGACTACGCCTGCTTCTTCTCGGCTAACTCAACTCAGAAACCCGCGCTGTACGACACCGCGGATGCGACAGCCAATAGCCGTATCAACGCCCGCCTGCCGTACATCTTCCTGCTGTCGCGCATCGCCCACTACCTGAAACTGATCCAACGCGAGAACATCGGCACCACCAAAGATCGTCGCCTGCTTGAGCTGGAGCTCAATACCTGGGTTCGTGGCCTGGTTACGGAAATGACCGATCCGGGTGACGAACTGCAGGCCTCACATCCGTTGCGTGATGCGAAAGTGGTAGTGGAAGATATCGAGGATAATCCAGGCTTCTTCCGCGTCAAGCTGTACGCGGTGCCGCACTTCCAGGTGGAAGGCATGGACGTCAATTTGTCTCTGGTTAGCCAGATGCCGAAGGCGAAAGGGTAACACGCCTGTCACTATCCAGGTCGTCTGGCTCGACAGGCTACAGCCTGTCTGGCGACAGACAACACACCCGCGCCATCTCAGGATGATGGCGTGTCAAAAAATGAAATGGAGTAATTAACATGGCAATACCAGTCTATTTGTGGTTGAAAGACGACGGCGGGGCGGACATTAAAGGTTCCGTGGATGTGAAGGATCGTGAAGGCAGCATCGAAGTGGTGGCGCAGGAGCATAACCTGTACATCCCGACCGACAACAACACCGGAAAGCTAACCGGCACGCGTATCCACACGCCGTTTCTGTTTACCAAGGAAATCGACTCCTCAAGCCCCTATCTCTACAAGGCGGTGACTACCGGCCAGACGCTGAAGTCTGCCGAATTCAAGTGGTACAAAATCAATGATGCTGGTCAGGAAGTGGAATACTTCAACACCAAACTGGAAAACGTGAAAGTGGTGAAGGTCAATCCGCTGATGCACGACATCAAGAACCCAGCCTACGAGAAGCACAGCCATCTTGAGCAGATTGAACTGCGCTACGAAAAAATCACCTGGACCTATAAAGACGGCAACATCATTCATTCCGATTCATGGAATGAACGAACGACAGCCTGACGCCCGAAGCAGGCGGTTCGCCGTCTGCTTTTTTGCTAAGCGCCTGTGACCGCTGGCTTTTAGCAAAAAACAATCAGCCTGCCCGACCTTGTGCGCTTTGGTCTCCTGCATCACGGGAAACGGCGATGGGCGGTAGCGTGTCCGGAATCGACAAAGAGAGAGCCTCATGGAAAACCCAGCCATCCTGTTACGCCGTTTAAACCCTTACTGCGCCCGCGCCCTGGAAGGCGCCGCTTCGCTGTGTCAGGCCCGCGCGCATGCGCAAATCCTTCCAGAACACTGGCTGCTAAAACTACTGGAGCAGGGCGAGGGAGACCTGACCGTTTTAGCGCGGCGTTATGAGTGGGATATGGACGCTATCTGGCAGGATCTGCTCTCTTTTCTGGAAACGCTTCCACGTTCGGTACACAGCCGGCCGCAGCTGTCCGGCAGCATCCAGAGCCTGATGCAGGAGGCGTGGTTAAGAGCTTCACTGGCGGGGGAGACCTCTCTACGCAGTGTTCATCTACTGATGGCGTTAGTCAGCAACCCAACGCGGGTGCGCTGTGACAGTCTGTGGCCGCTGTTAACGTTGGGACAAGCGCAGCTTGAACACCTGCGACCATTATTAGATATGCAGTCTGATGAGCGCCCGGAATTACAGCCAGATGAGCCTGGCCACGCTGGCGATGTGGATTTTGTCGGCCGCCCCGTGGAATCGGCCGTGAAGTCCGCTGAGATGAACCCAGCATTACAGAACGCGCTGGATAAATTTACCCTTGATATCACTGCTCGTGCCCGTGAAGGCAAAATCGACCCGGTTTTTGGTCGCGATAACGAAATTCGTCAAATGGTGGATATCCTGTCGCGCAGGAGAAAAAACAACCCAATCCTGGTTGGCGAACCCGGTGTCGGCAAAACCGCGCTGGTCGAAGGGCTGGCGTTGCGTATCGCGGAGGGCAACGTGCCGGACAGTCTGAAGCCGGTTTCATTGCGTACGTTGGATCTCGGCTTACTGCAGGCCGGCGCAGGCGTCAAAGGGGAATTCGAACAGCGGCTTAAGAACATTATCGAAGCGGTACAGCAGTCGCCTGTCCCGGTGCTGCTGTTTATCGATGAAGCTCATACTATCATCGGCGCAGGCAACCAGGCCGGTGGCGCGGATGCCGCTAATTTGCTCAAACCGGCCTTGGCGCGCGGCGAACTGCGAACTATCGCCGCCACGACCTGGAGTGAGTATAAGCAGTACTTTGAGCGTGATGCTGCGCTGGAGCGCCGCTTCCAGATGGTCAAAGTCGACGAACCGGACGATGACACCGCCTGTCTGATGCTACGCGGGCTAAAATCTCGCTATGCTCAGCATCACGGGGTACATATCACCGATGAAGCCATTCGCGCCGCCGTGACACTTTCCCGACGCTATCTCACCGGCCGTCAGTTGCCAGATAAAGCGGTGGACCTCCTGGATACCGCATCGGCCCGCATTCGCATGGGAATCGATACGGTGCCGGAATCGTTGACGCGTATGAAAGCGCAAATCACGGCGCTGGAAATGGAAAAACAGGCGCTGCTGGAAGATGCCATGGTCGGTAGCGGTAGCGACGAAGCGCGGCTGGCGGCAATTGAGCTGGAAGAATCGCGTATTATTTTACAGCTTGACGATCTGGAAACGCAGTACGGCCTGGAACTGAAGCTGACCGAGCAACTGCTGAGCTGCCGAGCCGATCCTTCCCGCCGCAAGGAGATCGGCGCATTACAGAGCCAACTTGCCAGCGTCCAGAATAACCATCCGCTGCTGGGGCTGGATGTCGATTTACGTACCGTAGCAACGGTGATTGCCGACTGGACCGGGGTACCGCTCTCTTCATTGCTGAAGGACGAGCAGACGGAACTGCTGGGTCTCGAATTTCATTTGGATAAACGAGTGGTGGGGCAGGATATGGCGCTAAACGCCATTGCCCAGAGACTGCGGGCGACCAAAACCGGGCTTGCGCCGGATAACGGCCCGCAGGGCGTATTTCTGCTTGTCGGTCCGAGCGGCTCTGGAAAAACGGAAACCGCACTGGCGCTGGCTGATGAGCTGTTCGCTGGTGAGAGATCGCTGATTACCATCAATCTTTCCGAATATCAGGAGCCGCATACGGTGTCCCAACTGAAAGGATCGCCTCCCGGTTATGTCGGCTACGGTCAGGGGGGGATTCTCACCGAAGCGGTACGCAAACGTCCGTACAGCGTGGTCCTGCTTGATGAAGTGGAAAAAGCGCATCGCGATGTGATGAATTTATTCTACCAGGTGTTCGACCGTGGCTTTATGCGCGATGGCGAAGGACGCGAAATCGACTTCCGTAATACGGTGATCCTGATGACCTCAAACCTCGGCAGCGATCGGCTGATGCAGATGCTGAAGGAGCAGCCGGAAGCGACAGAATCCGATTTACATGACCTGTTGCGGCCGGTGCTGCGAGAACATTTTCAACCAGCGCTGCTCGCGCGTTTCCAGACCATTATTTACCGGCCGCTCAGCCAGCCGGCGATGCGCAAAATTGTCAACATGAAACTCAACCAGGTCAGCCAGCGTTTGTATCGTCATTACGGTATGACAACCGATATTGCCGAAGGCCTGTACGATGCGTTGACGGACGCTTGCCTGCTGCCGGATACCGGCGCGCGTAACATTGACAGCCTGCTTAATCAACAAATTCTACCGGTGCTGAGTCAGCAACTGTTGAGCCATCTGGCGGCAGGGTTGAAACCACTACATCTGGCTCTGGATTGGGATGAAGAAGAGGGGATTTCACTGGTTTTTAAAACGGAAGAAAACGCGCCAGGCTTAGATATTCCGGAAGGATGCGAGTAATGGCGTCCATTGAAACCCTGATTTCTGCCTGCCAGTTGCAGGTTAATGAGCTGGAGAGGCTGGCACAGTCACATATTATCCTGTGGGAACGCTGGCTGCAGCCGATTGCAGATGGTGAGCCCGTCGGAGAGGAGCCGGGTTACGATGATGATTTCCAGCAAATACGCGAGGAAGTGAATAAACTTTCTGGCGCGGATACCGAACGCATTCTGCTGCTGGCGGAAAAACTGCTGACCGCCACCGCTAAGGATATTCGTGTCGCCACCTACTACGTTTGGGCGAGACTACATCGCGATGGCGAAGCAGGGCTTGCGGAGGGGCTGGCGTTACTGGCTGGATTACTACAGCGTTTCGGCATGAAACTTCATCCCCAGCGGGAGCGCAGTAGAATCGCGGCGCTGGAGTGGCTATGCAGCGGTCGTATGCTGGACAGCCTGTCACTCTATCCGGAAGTGACAAAAGAGGGGACTGGCCGTATTGCCGCGGCGTTATGGGGGATAGAAAAGCGCCTGGCAGACAGTGAAAGTAAAGAACGGGCCCAGCTTAATAGTCTCTATGCCGCACTGGAGTCGCGGGTTTTGAAATCTGGCGGTATGGATGCCCTGGTGCCACAGAGCATCGGTGAATCCTCAGGCCAAACGTCGGTATCGGGGGATGTACCCACACTGAAAGGTATTGCCTCGGGCCAGGAGCTTCTCGCTCAGGCACGCACCCTGGCGCAGTACCTGAGAAACCAATCAGATGGTTGGCTCGCCGCTCACCGAATGATAAAAAATCTTCGTCACGACACCCTGCACCAGCTACCGTTGTTGACGGTCGAGGGTAAGACCCGCATTGAACCACCTAAACCAGAACAGCGGGCGCAGCTAAAGCGGCTCTATCTGCAGCAGAGCTGGCGGGAGCTGCTGGAGGAGGCGGACAGCCTGTTGGCGCGCGGGTCAAATCATCTGTGGCTGGACGTGCAATGGTATCTGTATCAGGCGTTGATGAAATCCGGGCAGGAAGCCGAGGCGGCCATTATTCAGGACGATCTGAAAGGGCTGCTTTCACGGCTAAGAGGGTTGGAAACACTGGCCTTTAACGATGGTACGCCATTCGCTGATGAAGTGACGCTTAACTGGATACAACTGCAGGTCATGGATGAACCGGGCAACTGGCAGGACGAGCCTGCCACCACGGCGTCCGGTGAGAACGATATCCTGCAACTGGAGCCGGAGGCGCTCGCCCTGGCCGACCGTGAGGGGACCGAAGCAGCGCTTATGTGGCTGCAAAATCGTCCTGATGCTAACACTCCCCGCCATTGTTGGCTGCTGCGCTTGCTGATGGCGCGTATTGCAGAACAAAACGGTAAAAATGAGCTTGCGCTGCACCTGCTGGGGGAGCTGGACAGGAACGCTGCCTGCGTTACGCTCTCGCAATGGGAGCCGGATTTGCTGTTCGAGGTTAAAGCGCGGCGATTAAAACTATTACGCATGAAGGCCGGACGTAGTGAAGCAGAAAAAAAACGCCTGCAAGCGGAAATGGAACAACTGCTCGCGGGGCTTATTGCCATTGAGCCTGCGCGAGCGGTGGTGCTGTGCGATTAGTCAGGAGAAAAACAATGCCACGCCCCTCACTTTACGACACCCTGTTTGGTAATTTCTCCGGCGGTCTCGATCTGCATCAGATCGGTGAAGAAAATCAGGTCATTTTATCGGTGCTTGATAATATGCAGCGTATCCTCAACTGCCGGGCTGGCACGCTGGCGCATCTTCCGGATTACGGTCTGCCGGATATGACAAAAATTCTCCAGGGGATGCCGGGTAGCGCGCACCAGTTAATGACCACGCTGTCCGCGGTACTGCTCAAATACGAACCGCGGCTGAAGAGCCTCCGTGTGGAGATGCTCGAACAGACACAGCCGGGCGAACTGCGTTATGCCATCGACGCGGAACTGAAGGAAATTGGTCTGGTACGCTATGGCACGGAATTTATGCCTGAAGGCAGGGTTCTCCTTCGCCATCTGAAACAGCAACAGTATCTGAATGCCCGCACCGCTATTTAGCCCTCACTCTGGTTACTCCTATGACAACTTATCCTAAGCGTCACCTGACTACCGGCGGCGATCCGCGCACGCTGGCAGACTACGCAAAGCTGCGTGAAGAAATGCATAAACTCAGCCACCCGGCGCGCCCCGACGTTGACTGGCTGTACGCAGAACGGCTTTGTCTGTCGCTGTTTGACCGTAACGGCGTAGAGCTGCAGACTGCGGCCTGGTATACGCTTGCCCGTACGCAGTTAACCGGTTTATCCGGGCTGAATGAAGGCCTGGCTATCCTGGAAACGCTGATTACCCGTCAGTGGGGGAGCCTTTGGCCACAGCCGGTACACGCGCGCATGGAAATCCTCAGCGGTTTGGGTAAACGGCTACAGCAAGCGCTGCGTACGCTGACGCTGACCTATGCCGATCTTAGTTTGATTTATGAGGCGGAAGCGCATCTGAAAGCGCTGGATGCTGCGCTGCAGCGTCTGGAATTAAAGCATGCCAGTCAGTTTGATGCGTTGCTCAATTTGATGCATAACGCGGCGGTACGGCTGGAGAACAGCGATGGCGTAACTAGCGCTGATACCCTACCGCACGTAGTCGCGATGGAGAATGCTTCCACCCATTTGGATGAGCGGGTTGAGCGAACGAAGTGGATTTATATTGCGCCGCCGGAAACGCTGCCACACGTGCAAGCCGGCAATGAGCGTCAGAATTCTGAAAAACGATGGCGACCTTTTGTGGCCGGTATGCTGACGATGCTGGCGCTGGCCGCAGCGGCGGGATGGGGGTGGCAGGCGATGGCTAAACCAGAGCCGGAACAGCGGCAATTCGCTCTCAGTCTGGCGCCATTGCCGACGGTACTTTCGCCAGATCAGTTACGCTCCTTTTCTCAGCACGCACCGCCAGCAGACGATGGGATAAAGCAGACCCGGCAGCAGCTGTCAGATCTGACCCAACTCAAGCCGAATTGGGCCATCGACTATAGCGAGCAACTGGTACAACAGGCACAAGTGCTATGGCCGGAGCAGGCGAAAGCATTGTCCTCGCAGTGGCGGCAGCAGATCATAGCCGCCGCGCTGCCGGCGGAAAACCTCACCGGCTGGTATCAGGGAATGCTGCAACTGCAGCAATTAACTCAGCGTCTGGATGCCCTGGATGAACAGAAGGGGAAATACATGACGGTTAGTGAACTCAAATCTGCGGTGTTCGCCATTACTCAGTCTTTTAATCGAACCGTCCCGGCTGAAGAACAGTTACGTCAACTATCAGCGATGACAGAAGGACAAATCAGCCGCGCTGCGCAGCAACAACAGGCGGAACAACACCTGCAGCAGCTGATAGTCTCTTATGCGCTACTGAAAAGTAAAATGGCGGAATAGCTTCGCGCAAGGCGTAAGGGCTGGGGCATATCGTAGCGTAGCGACTCCAGCCCTGGAAAAGGCGTTTACCGCTGCAGCACCTCGGCAAATTTAGCAAGCCATTGCGGATGGGCGGGCCAGGCGGGGGCGGTGACCAGATTGCCGTCAACGTGCGCCTGGTCGATGCCAATATCCGCATAATGCCCGCCGCTGAGTCGCACTTCGGGAGCGCAAGCCGGGTAAGCGCTACAGGTACGGCCTTTAAGAATACCCGCGGCGGCCAGAAGCTGCGGGCCATGGCAAACGGCAGCAATCGGTTTATGCGCGGCGTCGAAAGCCTGGACCAGTTTAATCACCTGCTCATTCAGGCGCAGATATTCTGGCGCGCGGCCGCCGGGGATCAGCAGGGCGTCGTAGTCCTGTTCTCTGGCGCTGGCAAAATCGGCGTTCAGTACGAAGCGGTGACCGGGTTTTTCGCTGTAGGTCTGAGCACCGTCAAAATCATGAATCGCCGTCATAATATAGTCGCCTTTGCTCTTATCCGGACAGACGGCATCAACCTGATGGCCGATCATCTGTAATGCCTGAAACGGTACCATGGTCTCGTAATCTTCAGCGTAATCACCCACCAGCATTAAAATTTTCTTGCCCATATTCTTGTTCCTCCCACGATAAAGATGAATAAGATATAGACTGCCACAAGAGAGAAAGCGAACCGTGAGGGCGCTCAAAAATGGTTATTAATGACATTTGGCTGCCGGGATTTAACCCGAGGGGAATGCGTTGCCGCAGCTAACGGCCACGGCAACAAAAAGCGGTCAGAGTTAATCCACGTTAGTGAAGTAGTCGCGAGCAACCGCTTCTACACGCTTCGCTTCCAGGCCGGTCTTTTCGCTGATCCCGGCGATAAACGGCTTGAATTGCTCGGTCATCACGTGGCCGCCGTCCCAGTGGGCGACGTAGTAACGGCACTGATAGCGATAAAAGTGGAGGGTCTTTTCTCCTAACGTGTAATACATGACATTCTCCTGTCCAGTGTGTCGGGCTGCGTCCGCAGAAGCTAAGGGCGTACCACAATAATCAGGTATTTGATTATATCCTGCTCCCAAATGTGGCAAATTTCCAGCAGCCAATTGGCGATCGAGAGAGATTTTCCTTGGGAGGGTTTTCAGCAGAAGAGAATATGTAGCGGCTGAAGAGTACGACAGCCGCCAGGGAGAGCTTACTGAAGCCCGGCCAGTTCGTTGGTGGTTAACGCCAGCTTCTGCACGCTGCCGCTTTCTGACGAGGCAACGGCAGCTTCCAGCACCGCCATCACTGCCAGCGCCTGTAGCGGAGGCACCGGGTTGGCGATTTTGCCCAGCAAGGCATCGCGAACCTGAATATAGTACTGGCGCTGATCGCCTTTCGGCGTGGCGAGCGTGTGCGCCTGCAGGCTGGCGTCGAACAACGTCATGCTGTCGTCATCCTGGCCCCAGCTTTCACTCCCTGGGATGACGCCAGCCAGCAGCTGGCTCTCCTGCTGGTCTGCTTTCAGTTTCACGACGCTGCCGCTATCTCCGTGGACCGTGAAACGCGAGACGCCGCCGGCCACCAGCATGCTACAGTGCAAAATCACTTTGTGCTGTGGATAGTTCAGTACCACATGTGCCCAGTCGTTAATCTCCGCGCCCTGGCGCAGGGTGGCAATATCGCCCTGTACAGTTTGCGGCAGGCCGAAAAGTTGCAGCGTCTGGTCGATCAGGTGCGGGCCAATATCAAACCACAGGCCACTACCTGGTACGTTCTGCTCGCGCCAGCGGACGCGAACCTGCGGGCGGAAGCGGTCGATATGCGACTCGAAATGCTTAACCTTGCCGATCAGCCCCTGCTCGATGGCCTGCTTAATGCCGAGATAATCGCTATCCCAACGGCGGTTATGGAAGACAGAAAGCAACCGTTGCTTTTCTTCCGCCAGCGCGATCAGCTCGCGCGCTTCCTGCATATCGAGAGTAAAAGGTTTATCTACCACTACGTGCTTACCGGCATTGAGCGCCAGACGAGCCAGCGGGGCGTGGGTGGCGTTTGGCGAAGCGAGTACCACCAGATCGACGTCCGGATGCTGAATGGCCTCTTCCGGCGAAGCGATGACCGCGACATCCGGCAGATCCTGCTTCACTTTAGCTTCGTCGCGGGAGGCGACGACGGCAAGCTTTAACCCTTCGACCGAATTAATGAGCGGCGCGTGAAACGTTTTGCCGACAAATCCGTAGCCGATCAGCGCAATATTAATGTGCTTACCTGCGCCGTTGATAACTTTATGCATGACTTTCTCCACGTTATTCAGCGTCAGCAATGCTGACCTGCATTGAATTGTCTTCGCCAAGCGCGTGCCACGGCTTGTCGAGGAATAGACGATCGATGTGTTTCAGTTCGGCGACCAGGTAAGGCTCGCAGCGATTAAGTTTCAGATGATCAGCCACCAGCCAGTGCTCGACGCTGGCAGCCAGCATGGCGCGTTTCACTTCCGCATCCGCTTCCTGGCTGGCGCTAAGCCCTTGTTGCGAATGGATCGCGCAGGCGCCGAGAATGGCGATATCCGCGCGGTAACGAGAAAGCAGCGCCAGCGTGGCGCTACCGGCAAACAGCCGCTGCCGCATATCCCATTTCCCGCCAAGTAAAACCAACTCGATATCGGGCCGTTCGCTAAATAGTTGGGCAATATCCAGCGAAGGGGTGATGACCGTCAGCGGTCCTTTTAGATGCGCGGCGACGGCCAGTACCGTGCTGCCGGCGTCTAAAAATAGCGTTGCTCCCGGTGGGACCTCTCGGGCGACCAGCGCGCCAAGGCGTTGTTTAGTCTCCGGCAGCAGCGCGTTGCGCCCCTGGCGATTCATGGCCGGAAGATCGAGGGCGATAGCGCCGCCATGGTTTTTCTGCACCAGTCCGCGTTTTTCCAGGTCACTTAGATCGCGGCGAACGGTATCGGGTGAGACCTGCAATTTTTCAACCAGTTCGTTGATGCTAATTTGACCGTTTTCACTCAGTAGTTCGAGTAAAAACTGTTGTCGGGCGGTTTTATGCATAATCGCTGTTCCTGCAAAATACTGCAATAACCTGCATAATACAGCATGATGTGAGAATGTGAATCGCAAAAAACAGCAAAAAATGGGTTGCCAGTTAAAAGGGGAGATGAGCATCGCTTTTTGGGAAGGGGGACCGGCTCAGCGCAGCCTGTAGAGCGTTAAACCGGTCTATTCAAGGTAATCCGCTCAGCGTATTACCCAGTGCTGATTACCGACTTGTTCGTAGCGACGGGTCGGCGGCTGCCAGTCTTTATCGCGAAACGGCGACGGCAGTTCATCGTTATTGGCTTCACGCAACAGATGGCGACGAGACGGATCGGTCTTTGGGATCGCCGCAATCAGCTTTTGCGTATACGGGTGCTGCGGATTGGCGAAAATGGCCTGCCGCGGGCCAATTTCGACGATTTCACCGAGGTACATCACCGCTACCCGGTGGCTGATGCGTTCAATCACCGCCATATCATGCGAGATGAACAGAAAGGCGATTTTCATCGTTCGCTGCAGTTCGATAATCAGGTTGACCACCTGCGCCTTGACCGACACATCCAGCGCCGACACTGACTCGTCGGCGATAATCACCTTGGGATTCATCGCCAGCGCGCGGGCAATGCAGATGCGCTGGCGCTGACCACCGGAAAATTCATGCGGATAGCGGTTAAGTACCGCGACGCTGAGCCCTACTTTTTCAATTAATTCATGGGCGCGTGCCAGCGCCTGCTGGCGGGTGGCAAGGCCATTTTCCAGCAGCGGTTCAATCAGCGTTTCCTGGATTTTGAGCCGCGGATTCAGACTGGCGAACGGATCCTGAAATATCATCTGGATATCCTGACGCATCCGCTTTTGCTGCTGGCGCCCGGCTTGCAGGACGTCATAACCATGGAGACGAACATGACCAGATTGTGCCTGGACCAGGCGAATAAGACTGCGACCGGTGGTCGATTTACCGCAGCCTGATTCGCCCACCAGCGATAACGTTTCGCCGGGCCATAAATCAAAGCTGACGTTTTCTACGGCGTGAATATATCCTGCTAACTGATTAAAAAAGCCTTTTTTGACGGGAAAGCGGGTTACCAGGTTTTTGACCGACAGCACAGGTTCGTTGCTGGTCAGACTGAGATCCGCTTCTGGCGGATAACGATGAATTTCTCCGGTTTGCAGGTTCACCGATGGAAATTTACAAGGGGTCGAGCTTACATCCATTTCACCTGCCGCAGGTACCGAGGCCAGCAGCGCGCGGGTATAGGGCTGTTGAGGTGCGGCGAATAGCGTCGTTGTGCGCTCGCATTCGATGGCGTCGCCGCGGAACATCACCAGCGTATCGTCGGCGGTTTCCGCGACTACGCCCATATCATGGGTAATAAACAGCACCGCGGTATTGTTTTCTGCCTGCAGAGTTTTAATCAGATCGAGGATTTGCCCCTGGATAGTGACGTCCAGCGCGGTAGTAGGTTCATCGGCGATCAGCAGTTTAGGCTTCAGGGCCAGCGCCATCGCGATCATCGCGCGCTGGCGCATACCGCCGGAAAACTGATGCGGATATTCATCGAAACGCTGTGCGGCATGCGGAATGCGGACTTTTTCCAGCAGGGCGATGGCCTCCTGCTTCGCCTGGCGCGCCGATAACCTCTGATGGCGGATAAAAACTTCCGCTATCTGATTGCCGATGGTAAATGCCGGATTAAGACTGGTCATCGGCTCCTGAAAAATCATCGCTACCTCGGCGCCGCGTACACGACGCATCTCCTCTTCAGGAAGCTCGAGCAGGGATTGGCCGCCGAGCAACACCTGTCCCTCGGTACGGCTATGGCGGGCAGAAAGCAGGCGCATGATGGCCATCGCCGTCACGCTTTTGCCTGAGCCCGATTCGCCGACAATCGCCAGCGTCTTACCTGGATAAAGGCTAAAACTGATATTACGCACCACTTTCTGCCAGCTATCGCCGTGGCGGAATGAGATGCTCAGATTGTTGACGGCCAGCACTGGCGCAGGCGTTTCCCGGTTCATGACTCAGGACTCCCTGGCAAAGGGCGCGCGGGCGGAAACCCGCACCTGTGGGGTGAATTCGAGGTCACGCGTAAACGGCCAGGTCGGGGTCAGCATTCGCCGGCGGGCCACCCGTTCAATATCCTGATCGACGACCCCTTCCGAGAGCGCCATCAGGTTCGGATTGGCCAGCGGCGCCAGTTCCGGCGATAAATAGCCGGATTTGACCACCAGAATTTTCACCTGCCGCGGGTCGAGTCCTAGCGCGCTAAAGTCAGCAATGTCGTGATACGGACGACGACGGTCGGCCACCACCACGGTAATACCGCCGGTCTGCAAAATCGCCTGATTGGCCGGGCGCTGCGGGCCTGCCGCCAGCAAACCTGTCACGGTAAAACGCGCGCTCGCGCTGACGCCCGCCGGATCGAGGTTAGCGCCGAGTGTTAGCTGTAGTTCAGCGCCAATACCGGCTTCAAAGGCCGCACGCGTTGCCGGCGCGTCGGTAATGCCGGCAACCAGAGTATTTTGCGCCTGTTGGCGTAGCAGTTCGGCGAGCACATCGCCGCGATCGCCGACGCCGCCGCCGGTTGGATTATCGCCAGAATCCGCCAGGATCACCGGGCCCGTGGCGCTGGCGATAGCTTGAGCGACGCATTCGGCTACGCTGCCCGTCCGGCAGCCGAAAACAAAATCTTCCCGCGCGTCCCAATAGGCCTGAGCCAGTTTTGCGGCCTGTTGCTCCAGTACCGCGCGATCGGTGCCGGTAAAAATGGCCGCGGCGGTGGCGCGCGGTTCATCGGCCCACACGTAGCCGACCATTAATGAGCTATCGAGTACGCCATCAATCTGGTCGCTGTGCGGCAGCATGGCGTAGAGGCTTTTCGCCGGTTCATCTTCTGTACTGGTTCGCTCGCCAGGGAGTAATACCGGGATGGGGGCCCACACTATGCCCGGGCGCACGCCGCTTTGCAGACTATTCACCAGCATACTGACCGAACGGCGCATGGTCTCTTCGATATCGATATGCGGCGCGGTGCGATAGGTTGAGTAGATGTCGATGGCGTCGATGATGCGCTGGGTCACGTTACCGTGTAGATCGTAGCTGACGGCAATCGGGCAGTCATCGCCAACGCAGGCGCGGGCGGCGGCGATCCAGTCTCCTTCGGCATCTTCCATACCTTCAACGAACATTGCGCCGTGCATCGCCAGGTACAGGCCGTCGATCGGCAGTTGCGCCTGTAGACGGCTTAAGAATTCGGCTTTGAATTGTTCATAGGTCTCTCGCGCCACCGGGCCGCCGGGAATCGCCCTGGTGTGCAGCGTCGGCAGAAACGTCGCCGGATAATCACGTAAAAACTGAAAGTGGGGCGCCTCCAGCAGGGCATCGCCCTTGACGGTGCGAAACTCTGCTTCATGAGTCAGTACCGGGTTAAACGTGCTGCATTCAATATGTATTCCACCAACGGCAATGCGCATAGGGACCTCGAAATTAGGCTGGGAAGAGAACGTGAGTCAGCGCGACGCTCGCCGCGGCGAGCGCCCAACTGTCCTGCGTCAGCGGGCGATAGATAAGCGGTGTGTTTCCCGCCATCCCCGGCAGCAGGTTGGTTTCTATAGCTTGTTGCATAACGGTATTCAGTAAACCGTTAAAGCTTTCCGGCTGATGGGCAAGCATGATCGCCGCCGGATCGTGGGTCTGGATCTGATGTGAAATAGCCAACCCTAAGGCGTCACCTGCCCGATGCAAGATCTGGATGGCGGCAGTGTGGCCCTTGCGCGCCATGGCCTCCAGTTCATCCAGTTGGTCGGTGTTGATACCGGCCATGCGCGCCTGTTCAAAGATAGCGGTGAGAGACGCAATGGTGTCGAGACAGCCGCGCTTCCCGCAGCGACAAGGCGTGCCTGCAGGCACAATGGTGCAATGGGCTATTTCGCCTGCGCCGCCGTGGGCGCCGCGCCAGATTCGGTCATAGATGACCGCCGCGCTGCCGATGCCGCTGCCGTGGGAAATCACCACTGCGCTCTCCAGCTTGCGCAGATGACCAAACGTTTTCTCCCAGTTCGCCAGTGCCCGGGTGTCGTTTTCAATAAATACCGGGATCCCGCCGGTCGCGCGGCTTAACAATTCAGCTAGCGGCACCTGATGCCAGCCCAGCAGCGCCGACTGTACGCAGACCGCTTGCGCAGCGTCCACAAAGGCAGACAGGGCAAAACCGATGCCGACGAGCCGTTGGCGCTCGATGAGCGTATCGTTTAATAAACTGCGGATTTCACCCGCCAGTTGCTGGATTACGTCGGGGATTTCAAGCTGTGGCGTGAGCAGGCGCTCGGCGATTTTCTCACCGCTGGCATTCATCAGCACCAACACAAGCTGATTATCAATCAGCGAGATGCCGATGGCGTAAGCAGCGTCCGGCGCCAGTGACAGGGTGACGGAGGGGCGTCCCTGACCGCCGGAAGCGGCCATATCGCTCTCCTGTAGCAGACCATCAGCTAGCATCTCTTTTACCAGTGCGCCAATGGCCGCTTTACTCATACCCGTCAGGCGGGCGAGGTCCGCGCGGCTGGCGCCTTCCTCGCTACAGACCAAATGAATCAATTGTTGGTGGAGTTTGTTCAGCATAGTTACTCAGCCATAACGCTTTTTTCTGAACATAATCGCGGGATGGCGATTTAGCAACCAGTTTATTTTAAAAAACAACTAAATCATCACATATAAGTTAAATTTATTACCTAATTAAGCGTTATTCATGGCTAACATCACATTTATGGGACACTGTTTTGGGTAAAAAGAAAACCTAATCGCAACATAACAGCCACAACTGGCGACATAACAGACAGGTAGGGGTAAACGGATGAAGGCAATTATGAATAAATATCGACTTGCCATTCTGGCAGGCTTACTGGCGGCTGGTGGGGCGACGGCGCTGCAGGCGGCGACGCTGAACGTGATGCAAAACGAACCTCCGCGTAGCATGGACCCGGGCGATCAAACCGCGACCTTTACCGATACTGTATTAAAACCAATGTATGAAGGACTGGTAGACTTATCGCCGGATTTCAAGATAGCGCCCGCGCTGGCCACTGCCTGGAAGGTTAGCGATGACGGTAAAGTCTGGACGTTTACCCTGCGTAAAAACGTGACTTTCCATGACGGCTCGCCGTTCAATGCCGATGCGGTGGTGGCCAATATCGAACGACATATCGACCCGAAAGGCGGTCTGGCCGCGAGTTCGCGGATGCGCAACGTTATCGCTTCCGTGAAGAAGCTCGATGATAACAACGTCGAGATTACGCTGAAAAAGGTCTATCCCTCTTTCCTCAATCTGTTGACCGGCGGCTCGGCGAAGATGGTGAGCCCGGCGGCAGCGAAAGCCGGCACCATTGGCCGTAAAGCGGACGGTACCGGCCCGTACATGCTGCAGGAGTATAAAACCGGTGAATATGTGCTGGAGAAGAAAAACCCGAAATACTGGGGCGAGAATCACGGCCCGGATGAGATTAAGTGGACCTGGAGCGCGGAGCCGTCGGTAATGAACATGGCGCTGCTTTCCGGCCAGGTCGATGTGATTAACCCGGTACCGCCGCAGTTTGGTCGGCAGTTGAAAAGCAACCCGCAGGTGAAACTGGAGCAGGGGCAGGGGGCGTCGGTATTCTGGGTGGCGCTCAACGTTGAGCAAAAACCGCTGAACGATGTCCGCGTGCGTCAGGCCCTGAACCTGGCGACCGACAAAGAAGCGCTGCTGAAGGCGGTGATGTTTGGTTTCGCTTCTGCCGCCAACTCGCCGCTGGCACCGGTGAACGAAGGATATGATAAAACCCTCAACGACTATCCGTGGGATCTCGATAAAGCGAAAGCGCTATTAAAAGAGGCCGGTTATCCGCAGGGCTTTGAGATGAACATCGCCGTACAGGGACCGGATGCGCGTACCGCGCAAATCCTGCAGGCGATGTGGGGCAAAGTCGGCGTGAAGCTCAATATCCAGCAGATGGAGAGCGGCGTCTGGAGCAAAGCGGCGTTTGCGCCGGCGGCGGAAAAGTTGGCCAACCGTACCGATGCGGTGCTGGCCTCCTGGTCCTCCGGCCTTAATGGGTCTGATTTGCAACTGCGCCCGCTGTACTACTCACAGAGCGCCGCGCCGGCCGGGGCTAACCTTGGCTTCTACCGCAACCCACAGGTAGATGAGCTGTTAGATAAGGCCGCTACCACCATGGATGACAACGCGCGTATTGCCGAATATGTGGCGGCGCAAAAGGCCATTATGCACGACGCACCGCATGTGATGCTCTACTTCCAGGACGATCTGTACGCCACCCGCGCCACCATTAAAGGCGTGCGGATGGAGCCGGGCGGCGAAATTATCGTTACCGAAGCGCAAAAGCCATAACGTCGAGGTCAGGGTGGAGTTGTTATGAAAGCTTATGTGATTAAAAAACTGCTTTCTTTGCCGCTGATCCTGCTGGGGGCATCGCTGATTGTCTTTCTGGCGATCAGAATGCTCCCCGGTGACCCGGCCCGCCTGATGGCCGGGCCGCAGGCCACCCAGGATGATGTCAGCCGTATGCATACGCGCCTCGGTCTGGACGATCCGCTGGCGGTGCAGTATGGCCATTTCGTTAGCGGAATGCTGAAGGGGGATTTTGGCACTTCGCTGAAGTCCGGTCAGCCGGTCTCCGCCGAAATGAGCGAACGGGTTCCTTATACTTTAGGCCTGGCGCTGCTGGCGTGGATGATGGCGGTGATCCTCGGTATTCCCATGGGGATGTGCGCGGCGATTTACCGCAACCATGTAGCCGACCATGTGCTGATGCTGGTAGCGATTGCCGGCGCGTCGATAGCCAATTTCTGGCTGGCGCTGATCGCCATGGATACCTTTTCGGTGAAGCTGGGCTGGCTGCCGCTACTGGGCGCCGAAGGCTGGAAAAGCTATATCCTGCCGTCGGTCTGTCTGGGGATTTTCCCGATGGCGGTGATGTCGCGGATGACCCGCTCCAGTATGGTTGATGTGTTAGGCGAGGATTACATCCGCACCGCGAGGGCCAAAGGGCTGGCACCGTTTCAGGTCTATTTCAAGCATGCGCTGCGCAATGCGCTGATCCCCATCGTGACGATTATCGCACTGAACTTCGGCAGCCTGATCGGCGGCGCGGTGGTGACCGAGTCGGTGTTTAACTGGCCTGGGATAGGCCGCTATCTGGTGGATTCGGTACGCTATCGCGATTATCCCGTCATTCAGGGAGTGACGATGATTACGGTGGCAAGCGTGGTGGTGATGAACCTGGTTGGCGAGATGATTATCGCCAGAATCAACCCGAAAATAAGGTTTGACTGATATGTCGGAAATTTCACTCGCCAAATCGCGCAGCGGTGTGCTCAGCGGCCTGCGCTGGGGGATGGAGCATCCCTCTCTGACCCTCGGCGGCATCATCGTCGCCTTAATCGTGGTATGTGCCCTCTTCGCGCCGTGGTTAAGCCACTACGATCCCTATGCGCAGGACCTGCTGAATATTCTCTCCGCACCGTCGGCCGACCACTGGCTGGGCACCGATGACTATGGCCGCGATATCTTTTCCCGCACCATTTACGGCGCCAGGATCTCGCTGATTGAAGTGGTGGTCAGCGTGGCGCTGTCGCTACTGATGGGGCTACCTCTGGGTATTATCGCCGCCCTGTGCGGTAAAAGTGTCGACCACCTGATTATGTGGGTGATGGATGTCATTTTCGCTTTTCCCGGCATCGTGCTGGCGATCCTGCTGGTCAGCGTCCTCGGCGCAGGGTTGATGAATATGCTGTTGGCGATCGCCATCTTCTCGGTGCCGGTTTACGCGCGCCTCAGCCGTAACCTGACGTTGGGCATCAAGAATATGGAGTACATGGAAGCGGCACGGGCGCTGGGAATTGGCTATCGCCGACAGATAATTCACTACATTCTGCGTAATACGCTGGGGCCGATTACCGTGCAGGCGACATTGACCGGCGGCTCGGTGATCCTCGCCGCGGCTTCGCTCTCCTTCCTCGGCATGGGCGTGCAACCGCCGATGCCGGAGTGGGGGACAATGATGAGCGACGGGCGTAACTTCCTTGGCATCAGCCTGGGGATTTCGCTGTGGCCGGGGCTGGCTATTGTCTTTTCGGTATTAGGCTTCAACCTGCTGGGCGATGGCCTGCGTGATTTAATGGATTCGCGCCTATGAGTAACAGCGTGCTGTGTCTGGATATTGGCGGCTCCTTTATTAAAAGCGCGGTTTCTCCAGCGCCGGGGCAACTTGTTATGCCGCGCCAGCGGGCGATGCCGCTAAGCTCCTGGCCCGCCTTCGTTTACGCCGTGGAGGAGATTATCGCGCAATATGGCGATGCGATTAGCGAACAGAGTCCACTGGCGCTCTCCTGCGCCGGAGTGGTGGATGTTGCCAACGATCGTATTCTGTCGAGCAACATTCCGCCGTTCGCCGGTATTGATATTACCCGTTCGCTGCAGGCTGAGCTCGGGCGCCCGGTGGCGATGGCTAATGATGCTGACTGTTTTACCTTAGCCGAGGCGCGTTTCGGCGCGGCAAAAGATCTGCCGGTGGTGTTGGGCGTGATCCTCGGCAGCGGGATCGGCGGGGGGATTGCCATCAACGGCAACATTCTCTACGGCAATCAGGGGATCGGCGCCGAGTGGGGGCACGGACCCATTACGCGCACTCAGCTGCGGGGAATTGAGTTGCCGCGGCTGGCCTGTGGCTGCGGACAGCAGGGCTGCCTCGATACGCTCGGCGGTGCAAAAGGGATGCAGCGGCTGCATCAACTGCTCAGCGGTCAGGCGCTAAGCAGTGTCGAGATCGTGAAGCAGGGTATAGCCGGAGAAGAGACAGCGGCGTTCACCCTTGAAGTATGGCTTGAGCTGGTGAGCGAACCATTGGCCCATACGGTGAACATTCTCGGGCCGCATAAAATCGTCGCCGGCGGCGGGCTGGCGGGTGAAACGGCGCTGCTGGCGCGCCTTGATACAGCATTGCGGGCAAAGATTCTGCTGAAGAGCGCTGAGCCACTACTGGTCGCCGGGCAATTTAGTCGCGAAGGGGGATTACTGGGGGCATCGGTGCTGGGCTGGGAAAAATTTTAGCCAGAAATGTGGCGAATTTGACGGAAGCTTCTAGGATTAGAGCCTATCCCAGTAGGCGTAATTGGCGCAGCCAGTTTGAACACGGACAGCGCGCAGAAACCGGAGCGTACACGTAGTACGTGGGGATTTCGAGCACTGCCCTGGTTCAAAATGGCAAGTAAAATAGCCCTAATGGGATAGGCTCTTAGTCTGCTTATAAAAATGGAGTAATAACCATGTGCACTAATTTACACGATAACGCCCGCCGCTATGCGGAAGAGAAAAAATGAACGCTTGCTGCTAATCCCGTCCTGTGCCCGCCCAGACGATGGCAAGGGTTACTACTGTGGATTAGCCGACGACTGAAACGAACTAATAAGAACCCGCCAATGGCGGGTTCTCCCTTTCTGACGGCCTGAACAACTTACTTGAGCATTTTGTTATAGACGTAAAAATCCGTATCACGTACGAAGCCGCTACGCTCGTATAACGCCTGCGCTTTAGTATTATCGGTTGCCGTGCTGAGCATAATAAATGCGGAATCACTCTCTTTTGCCAGCTGTTCGGCACGGGCAATCAGCTGCTGTGCCACGCCGTGCTGGCGGGCAGACTCATCAACGTACAGATCGTAAAGCAACCAGATGCGCTTCATTTCCAGCGAGCAGAACAGGGGATAGAGCTGGGTAAAGCCCACCGCTTTGCCGTCCACTTCTGCGAAGAAAATGACCGACTCATTCAGTTGCAGGCGCTTAAGGATGAACTCCCGCGCCTGGCCGAGATTTTCTTCGACCTGATAGAAACGTCGATAGGCGAGATACAGCGGCAGGATGGTATCGACATCCTGGGGCTGGGCTTGATAAATATTCATACTAAAACCTCATTAAAATTACGGATGTAATTGTAATACAAATATGATCAACTGTCGCCAAACGCACTATGCTGCGTATTTGTTAGGCGATTGCGACGATTGCGGGAGGCGAAATTCAGCCGAATAGCGTACCTTATGGATTATTCGCGCTTTTTACAGGCATGCATTAATGGAGGTTCAGTGGACGCGATTAAGGGCTCGGAGCTGAAAGTGCCGGACGCCATCTTTGCATGGGTGCTCGACGGGCAGGGCGGCGTAAAGCCGCTGGCTGATGACGATATTATCGATAAGAGCAGTCCCTGCTGGCTACATCTTAATTATACCCATACCGACAGCGCCGACTGGTTAGCCGCCACGCCGTTGTTACCGAATAATGTTCGCGACGCGCTGGCCGGTGAAAGCACGCGCCCGCGCGTGACGCGCATCGGCGATGGCGCGCTGATTACCTTGCGTTGTATCAACGGCAGCACCGATGAACGCCCCGATCAACTGGTGGCGATGCGACTGTATATGGACGAGCGGCTAATCGTTTCCACTCGTCAGCGTAAGGTGCTGGCGCTGGATGATGTACTGGGGGATCTGCAGGAAGGCAACGGGCCGACGGATTGCGGCAGCTGGCTGGTGGAAATTTGCGATGCGTTGACCGATCACGCCAGCGAGTTTATTGAACAGCTGCACGACCGGATTATCGACCTTGAAGATGACCTGCTTGATCAACAGGTGCCGCCGCGCGGTTTTCTGGCGCTACTACGAAAGCAGCTTATCGTCATGCGCCGCTATATGGCTCCGCAGCGCGATGTCTACGCCCGCCTTGCCAGTGAGCGTCTGCCGTGGATGAGTGACGATCACCGTCGGCGGATGCAGGATATTGCCGACCGCCTGGGACGCGGTCTTGACGAGATTGACAGCTGCATCGCCCGCACGGCAATCATGAGCGATGAAATCGCGCAGATCATGCAGGAGTCGCTGTCGCGGCGGACTTACACGATGTCATTGATGGCGATGGTTTTTTTGCCCAGCACCTTCCTGACCGGTCTGTTTGGCGTCAACCTTGGCGGTATACCTGGCAACAGCTGGCATCTTGGCTTTTCGATATTTTGCGTAATGTTAGTCGTTCTAATCGGTGGTGTTACCTGGTGGTTACATCGTAGTAAATGGTTGTAAGAAATTGTCTTTTCAGGTGATTTTGCCGCTGAAACTCCGGCAATATTTGAGCGAAATCAATAAACCATCTACCCATTCAGGGCAATATCTCTCTCGCAGGTGAATGCAACGTCAAGCGATGGGCGTTGCGCTCCATATTGTCTTACTTCCTTTTTTGAATTACTGCATAGCACAATTGATTCGTACGACGCCGACTTCATTGAGTCGGCTTTTTTTTTGCCCTCTGCCAGCTAACTTCTACGCTTAAAGAATAGTCCTGTAAAGAGAGGGGATAAAATATGCGTAACATGGCGCTATCATTGCAGTCGATACCCATCGGCCCTGAGCCCAATGACCCGGTGCCGGTGCCCGATCCGCGGCCTCGCCCGCACCCGCTTCCCGACCCGCCGCCGGACGATGACCCGATTAAATTGTCGCATCAAGAGCGGAGATCTGCGAGGATACGCGCCTGCAGATTGTCCGCCCTTTAATGCGAGAAAACATTGTGACCGCTTTTTCAACACTGAACCTTTTGCCCGAAGCTCAACTGAACAACCTTAACGAACTGGGATATCACGCAATGACGCCAGTGCAGGCTGCCGCATTGCCTGCGATCCTGGGCGGAAAGGATGTGCGCGTACAGGCGAAAACCGGCAGCGGTAAAACGGCGGCCTTTGGTCTGGGATTGCTACAGCACGTTGATGCCGGTCTGTTCCAGACCCAATCACTGGTGCTGTGCCCGACCCGCGAACTGGCGGATCAAGTCGCTGGCGAACTGCGTCGCCTGGCGCGTTTTTTGCCAAATATTAAAGTATTAACGCTCTGCGGCGGCCAGCCTTTCGGCGCCCAGCGCGATTCTTTACAGCATGCGCCGCATATTATTGTCGCCACGCCTGGCCGCCTGCTTGACCACCTGCAAAAGGGGACCGTATCGCTGGATGCGCTGCAGACGCTGGTTATGGATGAAGCCGATCGCATGCTCGATATGGGCTTCAGCGATGCTATCGATGAAGTGATTCGTTATGCGCCAGCTTCGCGCCAGACCTTACTGTTCTCCGCGACCTGGCCGGAAGCTATCGCCGCAATCAGCGGCCGGGTGCAGCGGGATCCGCAGACGATTGAAATCGATAGCGTTGATGCGCTGCCGTCTATTGAACAGCAGTTCTTCGACGTTTCGCAAACCGGTAAAATCAAGCTGCTGCAAAAATTGCTCAGCCAGCATCAGCCCGCTTCCTGCGTGGTATTTTGTAACACTAAACGCGATTGTCAGGCGGTATGCGATGCATTGAATGCTGCCGGCCAGAGCGCGCTGTCGCTGCATGGCGACCTGGAGCAGCGCGATCGCGATCAGACGCTGGTGCGTTTTGCCAACGGTAGCGCGCGCGTGCTGGTCGCCACCGACGTGGCGGCGCGCGGCCTGGATATCAAATCGCTGGAGCTGGTGGTTAACTTTGAACTGGCGTGGGATCCTGAAGTTCACGTTCACCGTATCGGGCGTACCGCGCGCGCAGGCGAAAGCGGCCTGGCGATTAGTTTCTGCGCGCCGGAAGAGGCGCAGCGCGCTAACATTCTTGCCGAAATGCTGCAGATCAAACTCAACTGGGTTAACGCGCCGGCGGGTAATCATATTGCGCCGCTGCAGGCGGAAATGGCGACCCTGTGTATTGATGGCGGCAAAAAGGCGAAAATGCGTCCGGGCGATGTGCTGGGGGCGTTAACTGGCGATATGGGGTTTGATGGCGCGGATATCGGTAAGATCAATGTTCATCCCGCGCATGTTTATGTCGCTATCCGTCAGGGCGTGGCGCAGAAGGCGTATAAGCAGCTGCAAAACGGCAAGATCAAAGGCAAGTCCTGCCGCGTACGTTTGCTGAAGTAAGGGCGGCAAGTGACGGTCTCCGGCGCTTGCCGGAGACGTGTTGCCTGTTATTTTACTTCAACCACATTCAGACGCAGTTCATCTAACTGAGCGTCTTCTTCTTCCGGTTGCCAGCCCGCAGGCTGCAGCGGGATCTCTTCGCGGTCAAAGGCCAGATCGCCGCCGTCAACCACCGCAGAACCGTGTGTGATGGATTTAAAATCAAACAGATTGACGTCGCTCAGGTGCGACGGCACCACGTTCTGCATTGCGCTAAACATGGTTTCGATACGGCCAGGATAGCGTTTATCCCAATCGCGCAGCATATCGGCGATCACCTGACGCTGCAGGTTAGGCTGGGAGCCGCACAGGTTACAAGGAATAATCGGGAAGCCTTTGGCCTGCGAGAAGCGTTCGATATCTTTTTCGCGGCAGTAGGCGAGCGGGCGGATAACGATATGTTTGCCGTCATCGCTCATCAGCTTCGGCGGCATACCTTTCATTTTGCCGCCGTAGAACATATTGAGGAATAGCGTCTGCAGGATATCGTCGCGGTGATGGCCGAGCGCGATTTTGGTCGCGCCCAGTTCGGTCGCCGTACGGTAGAGAATGCCGCGACGCAGACGAGAACACAGTGAGCAAGTGGTTTTGCCTTCCGGGATTTTCTCTTTAACGATGCCGTAAGTGTTCTCTTCGACAATCTTATACTCAACGCCCAGCTGTTCCAGATACGCCGGCAGAATGTGCTCCGGGAAGCCCGGCTGTTTCTGATCGAGGTTAACGGCCACCAGCGAGAAAGAAATAGGCGCGCTTTTTTGCAGGCTGCGCAGAATTTCCAGCATGGTATAGCTGTCTTTACCGCCGGAAAGACAGACCATAATACGGTCGCCATCTTCAATCATGTTGAAGTCGGCGATCGCCTCACCGACATTGCGACGCAGTCGTTTCTGCAGTTTGTCGATATTGTATTTTTCTTTCTTTGTAACTTGCTGATTATCTTGCATTATTAACGTTCTCTGAAACTAAAGGGGCATATAGGGGGCAAAATGATTTAAAGCCCAAGCCGGGAATTCAGCATTGAAAGCTGGTCGCCGTTCATCTCTTCAATCCATGTACTGTAAACTTCGTACACCATCTGTGCGTTTTCATGCCCCATCTGAATGGCTATAAAAGACGGGTTTACGCCAGCCGACAGCAGCCAGCAAGCGAAAGTATGCCGCGTATGGTACGGATTCTTGCGCCGAATGCCAGCGCGTTTTACTGCTGCCTCCCAACGGCTTCCTCTGCGGCTGTGTGAGTAGTACGGTTTTTGCTCGCCATTTGAAAAGCCCGCAGTTAAGCGGGCTCGCGGGGAATCAGGCGACTTTCTTATCAGCTTTGCTGGCGATAAATTTCGAGGCAGGAACAATGCGGCTAAACTCTTCCTGCGCGCGGGTGTCATTCTCCACCTCCCACAAATCTACAGCAGCCTGAAGGTTAAGCCAGAAATCAACGGTGGTATTGAAGGCTTTAGACAGGCGAAATGCCATGTCAGTAGTTAGTTTGCGGTTGTTGTTAACTAATGCACTTACACTATTACGATGCACATGTATCATTTCCGCAAGTTCGTTGATTTTTAAATCTAGCGGCTCCAGGTATTCAAACTGCAGGATGTCACCTACGGTAGTTGGTTTTCTGGTTGCCTGTTTCATAGTATTCCTTGAGGTTTTTGAGTTTCAAAAGGCGCCAGCTGCAACAGGCACCCTTATTTAGTACTTGTGCGGATCCAGGTAAAGGTCTTCCGCTTTTCCATCCACCCACTTAAATATTAAGCGGTACTGCTGGTTAATTCTAATTGACGAATAACCTTCCAATTTGCCGTTTAGCTCTTCATATCTATTACCAGGTGGCGAGCGTAAATCCAGATAGGTAACGGCGGCATTGATGATATCGAGTTTGCGAGCTAGCGTGGTATGTATGTCTGGAGGAATTTTTTCATGTGGTGCCGAGTGCAAAAAAAACTCTTCCAACCATACATCACGAAAGCTACCTATGTGATTCTGCATTCCATTTAAACCTCCCTGATCCTTTATGTGGTCATTTTACTGCACTCATGCACAGTGCGCAAGTGCAGTAAAATCTTGTTCAGATTACAGGTTGAAAAGTAGATCTCTTATTGTGAGGGAGCGTTTGCTGGTGGGGTTGTAGGTATTCCTGCAAAAAAACCATGCACCTCCGACATACTGAATATGTCCCTTGAGAAGGTCGAGTGCGTAAAGCCCGCCGGGCGGCGGGCTTGGGATTACCTGACGACCAGCACCGAGCACTCGGCATGGCGCACCACCGCCGCGGCGTTAGAGCCGAGCAGATAGGTAGTAATGTCCGGGCGATGCGAGGCGATAATGACCAGGTCGGCGGGCAGCGATTTAGCCAGCGCCAGAATCTTATCTTTTGGCGAGCCCTCGGCAACGTGGAAATGCATTCTGTCTTCCGGAATGGCGAAGCCTTTGGCTAATTCGCGCAGTTGCGCTTCCGATTCAGCGCGTAGTTCATCCATAGCCGGCAGTTCAGCGGTATAGGCCATGCCCAGGGAGGCGTAGTAGGGTAGCGAAGGGATAACGGTCAGGAAATGCACCTGCGCGTCATCGACGCGAGCTTCGGATTCAACGTGGCGGATCACACGTTGCGTAAATTCTTTATCAGAAATATCGATGGGTACCAGAATCATTCTACTCATAAAACCTCCTGTTTTAATAACCACCAAAACAGTATGCCATCAGGATTGAGGTTCTACTACAGCGTGAATCACAAATTGCTACGGGAACCGGCATTTTATTGGCGGTTGAAGTGAAATGCCCGCCGCGAGCGGCGGGCGCAAGCATTAGAACTGATATACCAGACCCAGCGCTACGATATTGTCGGTAGAAATACCGTTGTCTTTATAGAAGTCGTCATTGCCGTCGAGCAGGTTGATTTTGTAATCAACGTAGGTGGACATATTACGGTTGAAGTAATAGGTCGCGCCGACATCCATATATTTAACCAGATCTTTATCGGAGTACTGGCCGCCGTAGACCAGATCTTTACCTTTGGACTGCAGGTAGGAAATTGCCGGACGCAGACCGAAATCGAACTGATACTGTGCAGTAACTTCAAAGTTCTGGGTTTTGTTGGCGATGGTGCCATTCTGATTGCCGTACGGCGTCATGTTACGGGTTTCAGAATACATGGTCGCCAGGTAGATGTTGTTCGCATCGTATTTAACACCTGCGGTCCAGGCATCGGCTTTATCACCGCCCGCGGTAGACTGATGGGTCTGCTCGTTGGTACGGTCAGAAGAGCTGTAGGCCGCGCCTACGCTGACGCCCATACCTAAATCATAGGTAGAGGAGATACCGAAGCCATCGCCGTTGGCGTTTTTAACATCGCGGCCGTCGCCATTGGCGGTACCTTCCTGGCTGGCGGAAGGGTTATATTCGTGGCTGGACTGATCTTCATTTTTACCCTGATACTGCAAGGCGAAGTTCAGGCCGTTAACCAGGCCGAAGAAATCGCTGTTACGATAGGTTGCGACGCCGTTGGCGCGGCCGGTCATAAAGTTGTCAGCGTAGGTGTAAGAGTCGCCGCCGAACTCCGGCAGCATATCGGTCCAGGCTTCGACGTCGTACAGGACGCCGTAGTTACGGCCATAGTCGAATGAACCGTAGTCGCCTGCTTTGATCCCGGCGAACGCCAGACGGGTCCATGCCTGATCGCTTGAGCTTTCAGTATTGTTAGCCTGAACGTTGTATTCCCACTGACCGTAGCCGGTCAGCGTATCGTTAATTTGCGTTTCACCTTTAAAGCCGAAGCGCAGGTAGGTCTGGTCGCCGTCTTTACTGGAGTCGCTGGAGAAATAATGTAAACCGTCTACCTTGCCGTAGAGATCTAATTTGTTGCCATCTTTATTATAAATTTCTGCCGCGTGAGCAGCGCCGGCAGCCAATAATGCCGGGATAACCAATGCCAGTGCTTTTCTTTTCATTTGGATATTCCTTTAACTATTTTTGTTTTAACTTCCTGGGTGGAAGTACGGCCATGCTAAAGGAGCGCATTCTGATATGATAAGTATCAATTGTTACAATATAAGTAAATTCTAAAGCAAATAAATATACAGTAATGATAATTTTCCGCATGAATATATTGTGAGGATGCATATAAAATAAAAATTATACATCATCGTTTGAATATCGTATTCTGCCTGGGTTATATGCCTTTATTGTCATTTAAAATTTATATTGTTGCCGTCGCATTCATATCGAATGATTAATTCGTCGGAAAATGACAAGCCCGAATAGTTTTACTATTCGGGCTTTTTTTATTGCGCCAGATATCCGTCTGCCGGGTTAACTTTCGGTGGTCGGTTTCTCCGCTTTACCTGCCAGTTGGGCCAGGAAGTCATAGCGTTTTTGCAGGTCGGCGGCCGCGTCCTTCCACAACTGCTCGGCGACTTCCGGCTGCTGGGCGTTCAGACGACGGAAGCGTTGCTCGTTGAGCAGCGTTTCCGCCAGCGCATCCGACGGCGGGCGCGAGTCCAGCGCCAGCGGCAGCTTGCCTTCATCGGCGCGACGCGGGTCGAAGCGGTACAGCGGCCAGAAGCCGGTTGCCGTCAACTGGCGCATCTGGTCGTGGCTCAACGCCAGGTCATAGCCGTGCTCCTCGCATGGGCTATAGGCGATAATCAACGATGGACCCGGATAGGCTTCCGCCTCCTGAATCGCCTTCACCGTCTGGTTAAGTTGTGCGCCGAGCGAAATCTGCGCCACATAGACATGACCGTACATCATCATGCTTACGCCGAGATCTTTGCGCGCCTTACGTTTGCCATGTTCGCCAAACTTGGTGACTGCGCCGAGCGGCGTCGCCTTTGATGCCTGACCACCGGTATTGGAGTAACATTGCGTATCGAGCACCAGGATATTGACGTTTTCGGTCAGGCTCAGCACATGGTCAAGACCGCCAAAGCCAATATCATAGGCCCAGCCATCACCGCCGATAAGCCAGACTGATTTCTCGACTAACGCATCCGCATCGGTGAGTAGCTCTTCGGCCCCTTCGACCCCCGTCAGCGCCTGACGCAGCTCGGCGACCTGTTGGCGGCGCGCTTCCGGCGACGCTTCCGTATGCAGCGCGGCGTTCAATTCGGCTGGAAGTTTATCGGCAAATTCGCTCAACAACCGCATCACACGCTGGCGGTGTTGGTCGACGGTTAAGCGGAAGCCAAGGCCGAATTCGGCGTTATCTTCAAACAACGAGTTGGCCCACGCCGGACCACGTCCGTTAGCGTCAGTGGTATAAGGCGTTGAGGGGAGGTTGCCGCCGTAAATGGACGAACAACCGGTGGCGTTGGCAATCAACATCCGATCGCCATACAGCTGGGTCAACAGTTTGATATACGGCGTTTCGCCGCAGCCCGAGCAGGCGCCAGAGTATTCAAACAGCGGGCTAATTAACTGCGAGGTGCGAATATCAATGCGCTCAAGTTTGGTGCGATCGATTTCCGGCAGGTTGAGGAAGTAGTCGTAATTGACTTTCTCTTCTTCAACGTGCTCAAGGCGCGACATCATATTGATGGCCTTGATGTCCGGATTCTGGCGATCTTTCGCCGGGCACACTTCGACGCAAAGGTTGCAGCCGGTGCAATCTTCCGGCGCGACCTGCAGAACGTATTTCTGCCCGCGCATATCGCGGGATTTCACATCCAGCGAGTGCAGGCTGGCTGGTGCGTTTTCCATCTCTTGTGGAGCGACCACTTTGGCGCGGATCGCCGAATGCGGACAGGCGGCGACGCAGTGGTTGCACTGGGTACACAGCTCTTCCTTCCAGATCGGGATCTCTTCGGCAATGTTGCGTTTCTCCCAACGGGTGGTGCCCATGGGCCAGGTACCATCTGGCGGCAGCGCGGAGACCGGCAGCGCATCGCCAAGGCCGGCAAGCATCGCCGCGGTGACGGTTTTGACAAAGTCCGGCGCGGCATCGGAGACCACTGGCGGACGGTTGGGGCTGCTGGCGTTAACCGGCTGCAGCGGCACTTCCGCCAGCGATTCGCGGGCCAGCGCCAGCGCCTGCCAGTTGCGTTCCACCAGCTCCTGGCCTTTGCTGCTGTAGCTTTTGGCAATCGCACCCTGTAGTTCGGCCAGCGCGCTGTCGCCCGGCAGGATTTGGGTTAAATGGAAAAAGGCCATCTGCATAACGGTGTTGATGCGCGCGCCAAGGCTGCACTCACGGGCGATTTTCGCCGCGTTAACGACATAAAAGCGCGCCTGCTTTTGATTCAGCGCGGCCTGTACTTCCTGGGGCAGACGGGACCATACCTCATCAGCGCTATAGGGGGTATTGAGCAGGAAAATGCCGCCGGGCTTCAACCGCTCTACCATCTGATATTTATCGATAAACTGCAGTTGGTGGCAGCCGACGAAATCGGCCTGCGAGATCAGATACGACGAGCGGATCGGTTTTTCGCTGACGCGTAGGTGCGAGACGGTCAGGCCGCCGGCCTTCTTCGAATCATAGACAAAATAGCCCTGTGAGAACCACGGCGTGGAGTTGCCAATAATCTTGATATTGTTCTTGGTCGCCGAGACGCTACCGTCGCTACCGAGGCCGTAAAACAGCGCTTCCAGCTTCGCTTCCGCCGGTAGCGTATTTTCCGCCAGCGGCAGCGAAAGGTTAGTCACATCATCATAAATGCCAACGGTAAAGCGGGGTTTTGGCTGTGCGGCCTGTAACTCATTAAAGATAGCCAGCACGCATTCCGGGCCAAACTCTTTGGACGAGAGACCATAACGGCCGCCGATAGTACGCGGTAGCGTTTCGCGCTCGCCGCGGTTGAAGGCTTCCGCCAGCGCGGTCATCACGTCGAGATACAACGGTTCGGCAAGCGCGCCGGGTTCTTTGGTGCGATCCAGTACGGCAACCGCGCGGGCGCTCTCCGGTAATGCCTGCAGCAGATGCGTGGCGGAGAACGGGCGATAGAGGCGAACTTTCAGCACGCCGACCTTTTCCCCACGGCTCAGCAGTTCATCAACGACCTCTTCACAGGTGCCGATAGCGGACCCCATGATGACAATAACCCGTTCCGCCTGCGGGTGACCGTAAAATTCGAACGGTTTGTACTGGCGACCGGTTGCGGCGGCGAAATCATTCATCGCCGTCTCAACGTGCTCGTATACGGCGTCGTACCACGGGTTGGTCGCTTCACGGGACTGGAAATAAGTGTCCGGGTTGGCGGAGGTGCCGCGAATGACCGGATGCTCCGGGTTAAGGGCGCGTTGGCGATGCTCGGCGATTTTATCCTGCGGCAGCAGGGAACGAATGGTGTCATCCGCCAGCGGCGCGATTTTGTTGATTTCGTGCGAGGTGCGGAAACCATCAAAGAAATGGATAAACGGCACCCGGCTTTGCAGCGTGGCGATATGGGAGATCAGCGCGAAGTCTTGCGCTTCCTGGACGCTGCTGGCGCACAGCATCGCGCAGCCGGTCTGGCGCACGGCCATCACGTCGGAATGATCGCCGAAAATTGACAGGGCGTGGGTAGCCACGGTGCGGGCGGCGACGTGCAGGACAAATGGCATCAACTGGCCGGCCAATTTATACAGCGTCGGGATCATCAGCAGCAGGCCCTGCGATGACGTAAAGGAAGTGGAAAGGGCGCCGGTCTGCAGCGCGCCGTGCACGGCGCCGATAGCCCCGGCTTCCGACTGCATCTCGACCACGCGGGGGACATCGCCCCAGACGTTTTTCAGCCCATCGCCAGACCAGGCGTCAGCCTGCTCCGCCATCGTTGAACTGGGCGTAATCGGGTAGATGGCGATAACTTCACTCGTGCGAAACGCGACTGAAGCGACCGCGCCATTACCGTCAATCGTAATCATAAGAAGACACCCTTACATTGCGCAAAAAGAAGGGACCCGTGAAACGGCGACGAGTCCTGTAATTATGCTTTCATTTTAGCAAACGCCCGCCGCGGCCATTTTCGCATTTGTGTCCTTGGGAATGTCCTTATCTATGTTTGGATCAATTTTTTGGCGGAAAAACAAAAATGTGGCTGGTAAAGGGTCGAAGAAGGTGTTGACGGATACCTACGCTGCACTGCTTAAACAAAGCAAAATCTATTTTTAAATTTAATAGCTTTTAGCCAACCTGTAATCGCGTGCTATTTATTTGCTGCGGTGAATTCCCCTCTGCGGCGGAGCGTTCAGTTCAGTCTCCTGTTGGCGAAAATTAGCACGCGAATTAGTTCGAACTGGCTAATTCACCGGGAGGCACCCGGCACCGCAATCACCATTCGCAAACTATGAAACCCGATCGCTGCAAGCGTGATTTTTTCGTCGGGAAAATATTTAGCGCTGGAATGAAAGCCGCGCTGCTGCGGCGCTTTGCCTGACGAGATCAAGCTTTAAGCGGAAAATTTGCTAGAAAATGTTAATGAGGCGCATAAATACGTATTTCGCCTCTCGACGGCAGGCGCTGCGCTGCCTATTATTCTTGAGTTTGTTTATTCTAAGATGTTTCTGAAGGGGGAGAGGATGCGAGCTGCGTTTTTAGTGGGATGTGCGGCGTTATTACTGTCGGCTTGTAGTAACGAGCCGGTGCAACAAGCCACCGCGGCACACGTTCCGCCCGGCATGCGCGCGGCGATGAGCGACAGCGGCCAGGCGAATTGCGCGATGGTTGGCGGTTCATTATCGGTTGCCCGCCAGCTTGATGGCACCGCTATTGGCATGTGCGCGCTACCGAACGGTAAACGCTGCAGTGAGCAGGCCTTAGCGGGCGGAAGCTGCGGAAACTACTAATACGCAAGGCGTGTGGTTACATTAAATCGGCGAGTTTATATACCAGCGATTGGTCGGCGGTCGCCAGCGTGAGCTGATTCTCCGTCAGATCGACCTGCGCGCCATCGCGCAGCATTTTGCTGAGGGTATTATCCAGCGCGTTCCGTTGTGGATCCGCGCACAGCTTACGCGTCATCGCCAGCTGTTCAACTTTTAGCTCGCCGTCTGACAGCTTGCCCTCGCCGCTGAAGCCGTTGCACATCGTGCCTGACACATACATTTTTTCGCCGAAGCTAATTTCCGGCGGCGGCGTCTGGCTTGCCGGTAGCGCCTGGCCGTTAACGCTGGTCAGCACAAAACGGTGATGTTGTAGTTGTTCGGCGTTGGTAGAAACTTTGCTGTTGTATACGCAGCCCGATAGCAGCATGCCCGCCGCCAGCAGTGCAGCAAACTTATTCATTCGTACTCCAAAACATTTGTCATATCAATAAAACGAAAAACAGTGTAACTGTAATGCAGGCAGGATCTGTGGGGATTGTCTGAATGTGCCCCCCGTTAGCGGGGAGCACAAAAGGGGAAAGAAGCTTAGACCAGCGCGTTCGGGCAGGTTTCGCCCTTAGCTACCTGCTGCAGATTGCCAAGCGTTGTCTCGGAAATACCGATCAGCGCCTCAGCCGTCAGGAATGCCTGGTGCCCGGTAAACAGGACGTTGTGGCAGGCGGAGAGCCGGCGGAACACGTCATCCTGGATGACATCATTCGATTTATCTTCAAAGAACAGATCGCGTTCATTTTCATACACGTCCATTCCCAGTGCGCCGATTTTCTGATGCTTCAGCGCGTCGATAGCCGCTTGTGAATCTATTAGCGCGCCGCGGCTGGTATTAATGACCATCACGCCGTCTTTCATCTGATCGAATGCCGCCTGGTTGAGCAGGTGATAGTTTTCGTTGGTAAGCGGGCAGTGCAGGGAGATGACGTCGGACTGCGCGTACAGCGTCGGCAGGTCGACATATTCAACGCCGAGATCCAGCGCCGCCGCGCTCGGGTAGGGATCAAACGCCAGCAGGCGCATACCGAAACCTTTGAGGATCCGCAGCGTCGCGACGCCGATTTTACCGGTGCCGATCACCCCTGCGGTTTTGCCGTACATCGTGAAGCCGGTCAGCCCTTCCAGCGAGAAGTTGGCATCGCGGGTACGCTGATAGGCGCGGTGAATGCGACGGTTCAACGACATCATCATACCGATGGCGTGTTCAGCAACGGCTTCCGGCGAGTAGGCCGGGACGCGCACGACGCGCAGGCCCAGCTCTTTAGCCGCATCAAGATCGACGTTGTTAAAGCCGGCGCAGCGTAGTGCGATGTATTTCACGCCGTGGGCTTTTAGCTCTTCCAGCACCGGGCGGCTGCCGTCGTCGTTAACGAAGATACATACCGCTTCACAGCCGTTGGCCGTTTTCGCGGTCTTTTCGGTCAGCAGGAAGTCGAAAAATTCCAGTTCAAAGCCGTATGCGTCGTTAACATGCTGCAGATACTTTTTATCGTACTGCTTGGTACTATAAACAGCGATTTTCATAAGGCTTTCCTCTAGTGATAATACCGTCACGGTAGCATAATTAAAATAATCTTACAGATATTAAAAATTAGTTTAATCATCAGGTTATGATATTAATTCTAGAGCATATCGCAGTCTTAAGAAATCTCTTTAAAAGACAATACGTTTCACCAAAAACTGAGGCTGAATGCCCCCGGCGCCAGCAGGATAAATGGCCAGAGTAACCCTGATGCCACATTGGCAACCTGGAAACGCCATAGCGGTGTACCGCTGGCGCCGGTGACCAGCGGTAACGTTGCGCGCAGCGGCGACAGAAAACGGCCGAAGAACACCGCCCAACCGCCGTGACGGCGCAGGAATAGCTGGCTACGCAGCACGCGTTCGGCGCTGAGCCAGCGTAGGCGTTGCAGATGATGCTGATAGCGCCGGCCAATTTGCCATGAGAGCCAGAATCCGCCGATTGCGCCCAGGCTGGCGCTTAGCCACATTAACAGGAAATGACCGATGCTGGTTGAGGCAAGGGCTCCGAGCACCAGCAAACCCGAGGTACCGGGGATCACAAAAGAGATGAGGGCGCAGGATTTACTGAAGGTCAGCAGAAAAACAATCAGTAATACCAATGAATAATGGCTCTGGGCGCGTTCGATCAGCGAGATAATGAGCTCCACGGAATAACGGCTCCTTATTACCTGTTTTTCCAAGTGTCGCAGGCACAATTTAAACGAAGTCTAAATAGTTATTCAGCAGAAATGAGTGCGACTATCCTTAATCAGGACGTTAACTTTCACTCGCGGGTCGAACGTGCCACAATAGGCGCCTATCGGCTTTTACTTAGAATCAGGATTTGACTGCCCATGAAGGGTAAATATAAAGCCGCTCTTGCGCTGTTATTAGCTCTAATTTTGCTGCCGTTGGCCCTGCTGGCCACATTAACGCATTGGGTTCCGACGCTGGCGGGTATCTGGCTGCCGGTCGGCACGCGGATCTCGCTTGGCGAAAGTCCGCGCCTGACGCGCTCCTCGTTGGTTATCCCCGATTTACGCTACCTGGTGGGCGATTGTGAAATTGCTCGCGTCAGCAACGCGCGTCTTACCCGTCCCAGCCGCTGGCGGCTACACCTGAGTGAACTGGATATCAATAGCGCCTGCCTGGCTAAGATCCCCGCCAGCGAACCGCTCTCCGGCGCGCCGCGAACCCTCGCCGAGTGGCAATCAATGCTGCCTTATAGTTGGTTAACTATCGACAATCTGCGCCTGTCGCCGTGGGAAAAATGGCAGGGAAAACTGGTGATGTCGTTGACGCCTGGGCAGCAGGATATCGGTTATTCAGGCAAAGAGGTCACGCTACAGGCGAAACTGCGCGGCCAGACCTTAACGGTCAGCAATTTCAGCGCGCGGCTGGTGGAAGATCAGGCGCCGGTTAAGCTGGTCGGTGAATTCGAAATGCCGCTGGTGCCGGATGGTCTACCGGTCGATGGCCATCTGGTCAGCACCTTCGAGTTCCCACAAACGCCGGGTCTGGTGGATGCGGAACTGGAATGGCAGAAAAACCGCGGCCAGCTGCTGGTCACGCCGCGCGGTGAGGTCGAGCCGATGCTCGACCTGCCGTGGGAGATCACCCCTGAACGTATCACCATCAGCGATGGGCGCTGGAACACGGTGTATGCCGGCTATCCGCTTAGTGGGCGGGTGGCGCTTTCGTTTGGTGACTGGCAGAAAGGCACCGAGGAGATGGAAATCAGCGGCCGGCTCAACGTGTTAACGCACGGCGAAGCGGGTAAAGGCAACGCCGTGCTGAATATTGGCCCAGGTAAGCTAAGCATGGACCACAGCGACATGCCGCTCAGCCTGACCGGCGAAGCCAAGCTCGACGATATGATTTTTTATGCCGTGCTGCCCGCAAAACTCAGCGGCCCGCTGATGACGCCAGAGCTGGCTTTCCATCCCGGCGCGCTGCTGCGTTCACGCGGGCGGGTGATTGACTCGCTGAACATCGATGAGATCCGTCTGCCGTTGGCGGGGGTGAAAGTGACGCAGCAGGGGGTGGATGGCCGCCTGCAGGCGATACTGCGCGCCCATGAACAGGAAATGGGCGATTTTACCCTGCATCTGGATGGGCAGGCCGACAATTTTATGCCCGACCGCGGTCGCTGGTCGTGGCGTTATTGGGGCGATGGTCACTTTTCGCCGATGCAGGCGCGCTGGGATGTGAAAGGCGCCGGTGAGTGGCGGGATAGCGCCATTATTCTTAACAGCCTGTCGACCGGGTTCGATAAGCTACAGTACGGCACCATGCTGGTCAGCACGCCGCGCCTGACCCTCGATAAACCCATTCACTGGCTGCGCAATGAACAGCATCCAAAATTCAGCGGCACGTTGTCGCTGGATGCCGGTAAAACCACCTTCAGCGGCGGCAGCGTTCTGCCGCCGTCAACGCTCAAATTCAATATTGATGGCCGCGATCCGACCTGGTTCCTGTTTAACGGCTCATTGCACGCGGAGAAAATCGGCCCGATTCGTCTGACCGGCCGTTGGGACGGCGAACGCTTGCGTGGCCAGGCATGGTGGCCGAAACAGGCGCTAAGCGTATTCCAGCCGCTGATTCCGCCGGACTGGAAAATGACCCTGCGTGAAGGTGATATGTATGCGCAGGTGGCGTTCTCCGCGGCAGCCGGGCAGGGCTTTGAGGCCGGGGGCCATGGCGTCTTAAAAGGCGGTAGCGCCTGGATGCCGGACAACCAGATCAACGGCGTCGACTTTGTTCTGCCATTCCGTTTCAGCGGCGGGAGCTGGCAGCTCGGTACCCGCCGTCCGGTTTCACTGCGTATTGGCGAAATCGTCAACCAGTTCACCGCCAAAAACCTGAGTGCCGATCTCCAGGGAACATGGCCCTGGAGCGAGCAGGATCCGCTGGAATTGAGCAACGTTAATGTTGATATCCTTGGCGGCAAGCTGTCCATGCAGCAGCTAAGGATGCCGCAGCATCAACCGGCGCTGCTGCGTCTGCAGAATATCTCCAGCAGTGAGTTGATAAGCGCCATCAAAGTAAAACAATTTGCGGTCTCTGGCGCGTTTAACGGCGCGTTACCGTTATGGCTGAACAACGATAAATGGATCATTAAAGACGGCTGGTTTAGCAACCCCGGCCCGATGACCCTGCGGCTGGATAAAGACACCGCCGATGCGTTGGTGGCCGATAACGTCTCCGCCGGCGCGGCAATTAACTGGCTACGCTACATGGAAGTCTCGAAATCATGGACGCGCATCAACCTTGATAATCTCGGCAAGCTGACGATGAGCGCGGCGATTAGCGGCACCAGCCGGGTGGACGGAAAAAGCAGCACCGTGCATTTAAACTATACCCATGAAGAGAATATTTTCGATCTGTGGCGCAGCTTGCGCTTCGGCGACAATTTGCAGGCATGGCTTGAGCAGAATGCGAAACTGCCCGCCCCGCGCTGTACGGATACATGTAAGGAACCAAAATGATAAAACTGTTCGCCGCGGCGCTGGCGACCCTGCTGATGGCAGGCTGTACGCCGCGTATTGAAATCGCCGCGTCCAAGGAGCCGATCACCATCAATATGAATGTCAAAATTGAGCATGAGATTCATATTAAGGTGGATAAGGATGTCGAAAATTTGCTGAAGTCACGTAGCGATCTGTTCTGAGGCGATAATGAGAAAACGACTGCTGACTGCCACCCTGGCGTTAATGCTGTTGAGTAGCCCGGCGCTGGCGCTGACCTTGAATGAGGCGCGGGCGCAGGGTCGAGTGGGGGAGACGCTGAACGGCTATCTGGCGCCGCTGAAACAGGATGCGCAGACGTTGGCGTTAGTTAAACAGATTAATGCCGCGCGCAGCGAAAGCTACCAGCAACTGGCGGACGACAATAATCTGCCGGTGGATGAGGTGGCGAAAATGGCCGGACAGAAACTGGTCGCCCGCGCGCAGCCGGGAGAATATGTGCAGGGGATTAACGGTAAATGGTTGCGCAAATAGTTAACGATAGCGCTTGCGGTATTCGCCAGGCGACACACCGAAGCGCTGCTTAAACGCCGTTGAAAAATGGCTATGGTCGCTAAAGCCCCAACTGTAGCCAATTCCCGCCAGTTTCTCTTCATCGTGCGCGTTTTGTAACGCCCGGGCGCACAGGTCAAGACGCCGGTTTTTAATATACTGCGCGACCACCAGACCCTTATCGGCAAACAGGCGGTACAGGCTGCGTACCGACATGCCGGTTTCCCCGGCCAGCCACTCCGGACGCAGCTGTTCCGACTGTATCGACTCATCTATCAACGCCATGATCTTTTGAAATTGCTTGTCGCGGCGCGTCGGCGGTGCGTCCTGTTGCAGCAGCATTGGGCGTAACAGGCAGATGATAGCCTCCAGTGCCGCTTCGCCTTCGCTTTCTGAGAGCGCCGGGCTGCGTAAACTTTCTTGCAGCAACCGCTGGCTGAGCTGGACCATCGGCAGCGTTTTATTCAGCCGGGTGGCGATACTGATGTCGCCGCCGTGCAGCTGGCTTTCCACGAGCTGGCGGGGCAGCAGCAGCGAAGCCTGTTTTGACGTGTGTTGCCAGAAGATAGAACAGGGGCGCGAGGCATCAATGAGCGTGATATCGCCGGCTTCGAGCGCCACCTGGCGCTCGTCCTGCTCGATAGCCGCCTGGCCTTCGAGCTGAAAAACGGTATAGAACCAGGCGTCGTTGTCGCGTTTGATTTCGTTACGGGTGCGGTAAAGATTGACGCCGCGTGCGGTGACGGTACTGACTTTGAGACTACCGGTATAGCTTGCATCAATCTCGCCATGGAATTCGTCGCCCAGCGGACGGGCGGCAAAATGGCCGCATACCTGATTAATCTTCGCTAACCAACGCTGATAGTCCTGCCCGCTTTCTACCGTCGCCATTGTCTGCACCTTGTAATAATAATGTTTCTGCATTGTTGCATTTATGCCGTGAGTGGCAAGAGCGCAGCGTGGAGTATATGAAAGAACTATTACCTGCGGCACATTTCACCGCCTTTCTGGGCGCTTAATTGCGGGACCTGTCACAGCGGCAACAACGATTGTCACAGAGAAAAAAGCGCAAATGGCTGACCCGTCCTAGACTGTGTTCACTATCCGCGAACAATAAGGAAGTCGCATGTCCACATCACAGGTCGCGCTGCTCGCCAGCGTACAGCAGTTTCTCGACAGACAGCATGGCTTATATATTGATGGCAACCAGCAGGCGGCGCAGAGTGAAAAACGCTTAACCGTCTGGGACCCGGCCACCGGCCAGGCGATTGCCACTACGGCAGATGCTAATGCCGCCGACGTTGACCGCGCGGTGATGTCCGCCTGGCGCGCTTTTGTCGCCCGTAGCTGGGCCGGGCGCACGCCTGCCGACCGCGAGCGGATCCTGCTGCGTTTCGCCGATCTGGTGGAGCAGCATGGTGAAGAGCTGGCGCAGCTCGAAACCCTTGAACAGGGGAAGTCGATCAATATTTCGCGCGCGTTTGAAGTCGGTTGCACCCTCAACTGGATGCGCTACACCGCCGGGCTGACCACCAAAATCAGCGGCCGTACGCTGGACGTTTCCATTCCGTTCCCGGAAGGCGCGCGCTATCAGGCGTGGACCCGTAAAGAGCCGGTTGGGGTAGTGGCGGGGATTGTTCCGTGGAACTTCCCGCTGATGATCGGCATGTGGAAAGTGATGCCGGCGCTGGCTTCCGGCTGTTCAATTGTGATTAAACCCTCCGAGACGACGCCGTTAACGTTGCTACGGGTAGCGGAGCTGGCAACGGAAGCCGGGATCCCGGATGGCGTCTTTAACGTCGTCACCGGCAGCGGCGGCGAGTGCGGCGCCGCCTTAACCACCCATCCGCAGGTGGCGAAAGTGAGCTTCACCGGTTCGACCGCCACCGGCAAGCATATTGCCCGCGCGGCAGCTGACCGTCTGACCCGCGTAACCCTTGAACTCGGCGGCAAAAACCCGGCCATTGTGCTGAAAGATGCCGATCCGCAGTGGGTGATTGAAGGGTTGATGACCGGAAGTTTCCTCAATCAGGGGCAGGTATGCGCCGCCAGTTCGCGGATCTATATAGAAGCGCCGCTGTTTGATAACCTGGTCGCTGGCTTTGAGCAGGCGGTGAAATCGCTGCAGGTGGGGCCGGGAATGGTTGAAACGACGCAGATTAACCCGGTGGTGTCGCAGGCGCACTGCGCCAAAGTGGCCGCTTATCTGGATGAAGCGCGTCAACAAAACGCCGAGCTGATTAGCGGTAACGTTGGGCCAAATGGCAACGGTTTTTATATTGCGCCGACGCTGGTGATTAATCCGGATGCCGGGCTGCGCCTGAATCGCGAAGAGGTGTTCGGCCCGGTGGTAAACCTGGTGCGCGTCGCCGATGGCGAAGAGGCGCTACGTTTAGCCAACGACAGTGATTTTGGCCTCACCGCCAGTGTCTGGACCCGCGACCTGACCCAGGCGCTGAACTATACCGATCGCCTGCAGGCCGGTACGGTATGGGTTAACAGCCATACGCTGATTGATGCCAACCTGCCGTTCGGCGGAATGAAGCAGTCCGGTACCGGGCGCGATTTTGGTCCGGACTGGCTGGACGACTGGTGCGAAACCAAATCGGTGTGCGTGCGCTACTGATTTTTTGTCGGATGGCGCTACGCTTATCCGACCTACGGTTCGTGCGGCCTGCCTTTAATTTATTCACCATGCTGACTGAAACTGCCGGTGTTGGTGGCCTCAAAATCGCTGAGACGTTCCCGGAAGGCCGGGGCAGCCCGCATGGATGCGGGCTGAGGGCCGTGTTTTGCACGGACGCTGCCTCGGCCCGACCCGAAGCCTGCAGGGATAAGTCGAAGGCACCACGAAGTGGCGATTTTGGCGGCCAGAGCCCGGGAGTACAGAGGGCGGCGGCGACTGGCCGCCCTTTGTGCGCTCCCTGCGCCATGATAGACATAACGCAGAAGACATTTCGGGAGCGCAATGTGCTCTGAAATAATAAAAAACAACTGTTTTTCCCGGACCAAAACAGTTGCAAATCGATAACAGTATCTACAGCGCTGTGCGATTTGGTAGCCCGGAGAAGGCGCACATACCTCTTCCCCCTGAGCGCTGATTTGCTATGATCGGCGCTCTTTTTTTCTGATGTTGCCCCACTATGTGGAATGATGCGCTTTGCTATCAGCAGTACGGCGCGCCGGAAACGGTGCTCGCGCTGCATCACCTGCCGTTGCCGCCGCTGGCACCCGGACTTGTTCGGGTACAAATGCGCTATGCGCCGGTCAACCCTTCCGATCTGATTCCCATTACCGGCGCTTACCGCCATCGTACGACGCTGCCATCGGTGGCGGGCTATGAAGGTGTTGGGGTGGTAGTTGAAGACTCGACAAACGGTCGCCCACTTCTGGGGCAACGGGTTCTGCCGCTACGCGGCGCCGGAACCTGGCAGCGTTATCTCGATATTGACCCGCGCTGGCTGGTGCCGGTCGCTGAAGATATTGATGACATCCTGGCCGCGCGCGGCTATATCAATCCGCTGACCGCGATGCTGATGCTCACGCGCTGGCCGGTAGCGGGGAAACAGGTGCTTTTGACCGCCGCTTCATCGTCCTGCGCCAGCCTGCTGGGACAGTGGGCGCTAGCCATGGGCGCGCGTTCGGTCAGCGGTATTATTCGTTCGCCGCAGCACATCGCGCGCTTACAGCAATATGGCGTCTACCCGCTACTTGAAGGCGATAGAGCGCTGGTTGAACAAGTAAGCCAGTACAGCGATCTGGTGTTTGATGCGGTGGGCGGTGAGCTGGCGAATTTTCTGCTGGTGGTACTGCCGCAGACGTCAACGCTGGTCTCTTACGGGTTATTATCCGGTAAACCGCTCACCCAGACGCGAGGCTGCGCAGCGGTACGCAAATTTCATCTGCGGGAGGCCTTACCGACACTCAGCGTTGATGCGTGGCAGGCGGCGTTTGCCGGGATCTGGCGACAACTGCCGACCACGGCGCAGCCCGCCGCGCAGGTGATAAAGCTGTGCGACTGGCGTGAGGCGATTGTCGCCGCAGGCCAGCCAGGAAGAGGCGGTAAAATCCTGCTCGATTTCACCGCGGGCTAAGATTACTTTTTCTTCTCGCCAAGCGTTGGGGTTTCGTCAAAGAAGTTCCACGGCTTGAGTAGCGCATGCGCCCATTCGGTCGGCATGATCGGCCACTCTTCGGCGCGAGCGACGTGAGTGGTGCCGGTGGTAATCCACACGACGTCGTCGTGGTTAGTCAGCGACTCATCATCCTTCGCGTACTGGCCTAAGCCGGTATCCTGGGCGGAACGGTTAGGGTATTTCCCTTCCGGATAACGCTCTGTCGGGTGGTAACGCGTCACCCACAGCTGTTTATCCATAAAGCTCAGACGATGATATATCCACTCGTCCGGGGCGAACTTCGCGCCGGTCGCCGCCGGATGCGTGCCGCCGGCATAAGGGATAATCTGGTAAGAGACCGGGTTACCCATGCGGTTCTCTTTGCTGGTGTTGCTCAGCAGGCGGATAGTGCCAGGGTCGAATTTCTGCGCCGCTTTCTGCTCGCTATCGATTGTGTACTGATTCACCTGCATGGTGCTGGTGCGCGGGCCGCCGGCGGTGTTTGGCTTCACTTCAGGATCCATCGCCACCAGGGTGTTGTTTTCGCCGTCCACGTCGAGATCGAGGCGGAAATTATAAATATGCTGGTGGGTGGTGCCGACAATATTATGGTCGATCAGCGTCCCGTAGCGGGTATCCTCTTTAGCGCTGGGGTCGTGCATGGTCTTCGCCTTCACGCCTTTCACCGCTTCAATGCCGGTGGCGCCGGCATCGATACCGATGGTGCCATTGTCGTGGAACACCCAGTCAAAGATATAATCATAGTTCCCAACGGTACTGATCCAGCGTACCACCAGTTCCCGGCGTTCGGTGCTGACGTTGGGTTTGCCCATTTCCAGGTGCTTATACTCAGGCCCGGCATAGCGTTCGAATATGGCCACCGCCCCTGGAATAGTGGTGGGTTTGCCGGTGTAATCGGCGATAGTTTCGTCCAGCAGTACTGCATTTGACGGCGCATCTTTACCGCGAACAATAGGCGATGTTAGGGTGCCCATGCCGTAATCGCCGGAGTCCAGATAGGCTTTGAAATACCAGCCGACGTCAGGGTCGCCGTAGGGGACGATCATCCCGCCGAGGGAACCTTCATACATTACCTGGCGTTTTGTGCCGTTATCGTTGTAAGTCACCGTCGAGAGAATGGGCCCGACGCGCGAGTTCAGGCGCAGATGAAAATCCCAGTTCCGCCAGTGAATGGTATCGCCGGTGATCGTGTAGTTTTTGCCTTCCGGTTCGGTTATCTCCAGCGGTTTCACCGCCGGGGCGTTGCGGTCGCGACCATCGTAAGAACGGGGCTCCATCGGTACCGGGATCACCGGGCCTTCTTCGATTTTGATGATTTTCTTCGCTTCAAGGTCGACCACCGCCACCAGGTTTTCAATCGGGTGCGCCCAGTAGTTGCCGTCGCCGGTATCCAGATAACTGACGACTTTCAGCAGACGCGCATCCTGCTGCAGGCCATCTTTGCCATCAAAGTAGCCGACGGTGAGCGGGGTGGTGACCACCTTACTGGGATCGGTAATACCGTGCTTTTTCAGCACCTCAGCGAACTCGCTGCTGGCATTGATAATGTTCTGCACGCTGACGAAGTCATCGAGCAGTACCATACCGTGGGCGCCTTTAATCGGCGTCCAGGAGAGGATTTTTTTGTTTTGCAGATCGACGACGGCTTCAATGACGTGTTTGCCATCGAGCATCACCACATCGGCGGTGCGCGGGGCATCAACGGGCGTTCCCTGCAGGGCAAAGGCCCATACCGCCGCTTTATCCGGCTCGTGCAGCGAAATCTCAGTGAAGCGGGTATTCGGCTGGAACTCCGGAGCGGCTTTAACAATGGTCACTGCTTCACCGATTTCCGCCGCCGAGAGCGAATTTAACGGGTGAGGGCGTTTTTCTACCTGGAAGGTCTGATCGAGACCGGACTGGAATACATCGTTGATAAAGGTATCGGAGACCCAGGCTTTACCTTCCTTCATTACTACCGGCACCTGTAGATCAAGGGGTTTACCGTTGACGATCGCCGTTTTGGCGCCGGGTTTTACTTTGACGTAAGCGCCGTCTTTTATCAGGGTGAACATTTGCGCGTAGTCATCCCACTGCACATCGGCGCCGAACGCCTGCAGCGTTTTATCCAACGGCACCATGTGCGCTTCGCTACCGTGAGCGAAGACCGGTGATTGCCAGGCGCAAACCACCGCGACAGCCAGCGCCAGCGCGGTTTTACGAGGGGAAAACATCAAGCCGTTTGCCATTGTGACCTCATCTTATTGTTGTGTTGTTGTTGCCGCTGCGAATGTCGGCTTTGTTACGCTTACCCTAGCAGTCTGCCGCCCGGGAACGTTTGTTTGCTTTTGCCAGCTTGTTTGTCAGTTTTGCCAGACGGACGTAAAAAATGCCTCCGTAGAGGCATTAAGCGCGTGGGTGGTGCGTGTTGACTACGCCGGGAAGTCTCCCTGATGGCGCGCCACCAGGGTTAGAATGGAATACAGCGCCACCGCCTGCTGGTGCTGGTTGAAAATCTCGACAGCCCATTCCACCACGCCGGTGGCTTTCTCATCGGCGCTGCGCTGACGTTTGACCGTTTTCCGCTTACAGGTCAGGCGAACCTGAATGGTGTCTCCCGGTTTGACCGGCTCAATAAAGCGCAGGTTTTCCATGCCGTAGTTGGCGATAACCGGCCCGACGCCGGCATCGACGAACAGCCCGGCCGCAGCGGAGATCAGGAAATAACCGTGGACCACCCGCTCGCCGAAAATCGACTCAGCGGCGGCGATTTTGTCCATGTGCGCGTAGAAATGATCGCCGCTCAGGCAGGCGAAATTAACGATATCCGCTTCGGTCAGCGTTCGGCGCGGGGTTAATAAGCTATCGCCAGGCTGGATCTCTTCGAAGTATTTACGGAACGGGTGAATGCGGTCTTCATTCACCTGAGCGCCGCGCACCCACTGCTGGCTTATGGTTGCCAGCATCGTTGGGCTGCCCTGAATCGCGGTACGCTGCATATAGTGTTTCACCGAACGCAGTCCGCCGAGCTCTTCTCCGCCGCCAGCACGGCCGGGGCCGCCGTGTACCAGCTGGGGCAGCGGCGAACCGTGGCCGGTTGATTCTACGGAGGATGCTTCATTCAGTATCTGAATACGGCCATGCGCGCGCGCGGCGCCAAGGATAAACTCGCGCGCCAGCTCGCCGCTGGCGGTGACCAGCGTACCAGCCAGGCTACCGCCGCCGGCGCGTGCCAGCGTGAGCGCATGCTGGCGGTCGCGATACGGCATCAGCGTCGCTACCGGGCCAAAGGCTTCAATGGCGTGAACCTCTGGCGTTTCATCCGGCTGCGGGCAGTACAGCAGGGTCGGCGGGAAGAACGCGCCATCAGCATTAAGATCTGCCTGTCCGCCGAGCAGCACTTTACAGCCGGCGGCAATCAGTTTATTGACGTTATCCTGCACATCCTGACGCTGTTCGCGATTAACCAGGGCCCCCATCTTAATGCCCTCCTGCGCAGGGTCACCGACGGTTACTTTATGCAGGCGGGAGATCAGTGCATCGCTAACCGCATTAATCTGAGCCAGTGGCACGATGATTCTGCGGATAGCGGTACATTTTTGCCCGGCTTTCGCCGTCATCTCGCGGACCACTTCCCGAATAAACAGCGCGAATTCCGGTTGCTCCGGCGTGACGTCTTCACCTAATACGCAGCAGTTGAGCGAATCTGCTTCCATGGTAAAGGGAATAGATTTGGCCACCAGGTTAGGGTGCGTCCGTAGCTGTTGGCCGGTGGCGGCTGAGCCGGTAAAGGTCACCACATCCTGGCTATCGAGATGGTCGAGAAGATCGCTCGCGCCGCCGCAAATCAGGCTGATGGCGCCTTCCGGCACCAGGCCGCTGTCGACAATCGCTTTCACCATTGCCTGGGTGAGCTGGGCGGTAGCGGTTGCCGGTTTAATGATCGCCGGCATGCCGGCAAGCCAGGTCGGCGCCAGTTTTTCCAGCATTCCCCAGCAGGGGAAGTTGAAGGCGTTGATATGGATGGCGACGCCTGATTTTGATGTCAGCACATGACGCGCGGCAAAACCGCCCTGTTTGGAGAGCGGGATCAGCTCGTCTTCCGGCCACAGAATATCGTCCGGCAGTTCGCGGCTACCGAGCCCGGCATAAGTGAACAAAGTACCGATACCGCCTTCAATATCCACCCAACTGTCGGCGCGAGTGGCGCCGGTTTGCGCGGAGATGGCGTAGAACTCGTCTTTCTGCTCCAGCAACCGTTTTGCTACCGCTTTCAGCATCGCGCTGCGTTCAATAAAGGTCATCGCCTGCAGGGCTTTGCCACCGCGTTCAATCGCGAAACGACGCGCCTGCGCCATATCCAGGCCTTCACTGGTAACCTCCCAAAGCGCCGCGCCGGTGATGGCGTGATGGATAGTACGGGCGCGGCCCCGGCCGGTCTGCCAGGCGCCGGATAAGTAACTGGCTAACTGCTGCATCGCAAATCTCCAAATGTGTTACGCATGATTACTGTAAATAGTTCTTTTATGAATCATAAAATGCAAGTCTATATTTAATATTTTATTAACATTGTGATCGGTGGTTAATTGGGGTTTTTACTTATGTGACTGTTATGAATGCTATTTACAAAAGGTTTTGCGGTTATCATCACAAAAAGAACAAACAAAATTTGTGGTTTTATTTAACCAATATGTAACCTTCAATAAACAAAGTGATTCACATAAATGTTTTTGTTGTGAATATCGGAATCATAAAGGTGATGACGTGACAGAAGAACAACGCTTTGACCAGCGCATCGCGCAGGAAACGGCCATCGAACCGCGGGACTGGATGCCGGATGCCTACCGTAAGACCTTGATTCGTCAGATAGGTCAGCACGCGCACTCGGAAATTGTCGGCATGCTGCCGGAAGGCAACTGGATCACCCGCGCGCCGACGCTGCGCCGTAAAGCGATTCTGTTGGCTAAGGTACAGGATGAGGCCGGACACGGGCTGTATCTCTATAGCGCCGCGGAAACGCTGGGCTGCGCCCGGGAAGACCTGTATCAGAAAATGCTCGACGGGCAGATGAAGTACTCCTCCATTTTTAACTACCCGACCCTGAGCTGGGCCGATATCGGCGTGATCGGCTGGCTGGTCGATGGCGCGGCCATCGTCAACCAGGTGGCGCTGTGCCGGACCTCTTACGGCCCCTATGCCCGGGCGATGGTCAAAATCTGCAAAGAAGAGAGTTTTCACCAGCGCCAGGGATTTGAAGCCTGCATGGCGCTGGCGCAGGGCAATGACGCGCAGCGGCAGATGCTGCAGGACGCTATTAACCGCTTCTGGTGGCCGGCGCTGATGATGTTTGGCCCCAACGATGACAACTCGCCGAACAGCGCCCGCAGCATGGCGTGGAAAATCAAACTGCACTCCAACGACGAGCTACGTCAGCGCTTCGTCGATAACACCGTGCCGCAGGTAGAGATCCTCGGTATGACCGTACCGGACCCGGATTTGCAGTTTGATGAAGCCAGCGGCCACTACCGCTTCGGCGAAATCGACTGGCAGGAATTTAACGAGGTGATTAGCGGCCGTGGCATTTGCAATCACGAGCGGCTGGCCGCCAAGCGTAAGGCCTGGGAAGAGGGCGAATGGGTGCGCGAAGCCGCGCTGGCCCATGCGCAAAAACAGCAGGCCCGCAGCGCGGCATGAGGAGAGACAACATGAGCAAAGTTTACTGGCCGTTATATGAAGTGTTCGTTCGCAGCAAACAGGGGTTATCCCATCGTCACGTCGGCAGTCTGCACGCTGCCGATGATCAAATGGCGCTGGAGAATGCCCGCGATGCCTACACCCGCCGCAGCGAAGGCTGCTCAATTTGGGTGGTGAAGGCCAGCGAAATCGTTGCTTCGCAGCCGGAAGATCGCGGCGAATTCTTCGACCCGGCGGAAAGCAAAGTCTACCGTCATCCGACTTTCTATACCGTGCCGGACGGCATGGAACATATGTGAGGCGGTGATGAATAACCCTAACCCCGTAGCCACCTACGCCCTGCGTCTTGGCGACAATGGTCTGGTTCTGGCCCAGCGTTTAGGCGCCTGGTGCGGCCATGCTCCCGAACTCGAGATCGATCTTGCGCTGGCCAACATCGGCCTCGACCTGCTCGGCCAGGCGCGCAATTTTTTAAGCTATGCCGCCGAGCTTAACGGCTGCGGCGACGAAGATACGCTGGCCTTTGGCCGCGATGAGCGCCAGTTCAGCAACCTGCTGCTGGTGGAGCAGCCAAACGGCAATTTTGCCGACACTATCGCCCGCCAGTTCTTTATCGACGTCTGGCACGTCGCTCTGTTCAGCCGCCTGGTGAACAGCCGCGACACGCAGCTGGCGGCCATTGCCGCTAAAGGGCTGAAAGAGGTGCGTTACCACCAGCGCTTTAGCCGCGGCTGGCTGGAGCGTCTGGGTAACGGCACCGAGTTATCAAATCGCAAAATGCAGCAGGCGGTCGACAATCTGTGGCGCTTCACCGGCGAACTGTTCCTTGCCGATGAAGTGGATCTCAGCCTGGTTGAGCAGGGCATTGCGGTTGATCCGCGTGAGCTTCAGGCCGAATGGCAAAGCGCGGTACACACGGCGCTGCTCGACTCCGGCTTACAAATCCCGCAGGAAGCGGCCTTCCGCAGCGGCGGCAAACAGGGGCTGCACAGTGAACATCTCGGCCCGCTGCTGGCGGAGATGCAATATCTGCAGCGTTCGCATCCCGGACTGCAGTGGTAAGTGAGGTGACTATGCAACGTCTTGCCGATATCGCTCCTGCAGAGGTTCGCACCATCTGGGGATTATTAAGCGCGATCCCGGATCCGGAAGTGCCGGTACTCACTATCACCGACCTCGGTATGGTACGCAGCGTCGCGCGCCATGGCGACGGCTGGGTGATTGGCTTTACCCCGACCTATTCGGGCTGTCCGGCGACGGAGCATCTGCTGGGCGAGATCCGTACGGTCATGAGCGAGCATGGCTTTCTGCCGGTGCATATCGTCCTGCAGCTGGATCCGCCGTGGACCACCGACTGGATGAGTCAGGATGCTCGCGAGCGCCTGCGCCAGTACGGCATCAGCCCGCCCCAGGGGCACGCCTGCCATGCGGACATGCCCGCTGAGGTGAGCTGTCCGCGCTGCGGCAGCACCCATACTTCGCTGATTAGCGAATTCGGTTCCACGGCCTGCAAAGCGCTCTATCGCTGCGACAGCTGCCGGGAACCTTTTGATTACTTTAAATGTATTTGAGGTTGCCATGACGACGTTCCATTCGCTTAAGGTGGCGAGAGTCGAGCCGGAAACCCGCGATGCGGTGACCATCACTTTTGCGATTCCGCAAGCCCTGCAGGCGGAATACTGTTTTCGCCCGGGCCAGCATCTGACGCTAAAAGCCCGTCTGGGCGGCGAAGAACTGCGCCGCTGTTACTCCATTTGTCGCAGCCGCACGCCCGGCGAAATTAGCGTCGCGGTCAAAGCCATCGACGGCGGGCGCTTCTCGCGCTACGCCCAGCACGATATCCAGCAGGGTATGGAGCTGGAGGTGATGGTGCCGCAGGGGCATTTCGGTTATCAACCGCAGGCCGAACGGCAGGGTGAGTATCTGGCGATTGCCGCCGGTTCCGGGATCACGCCGATGATGGCGATCATTAGCGCGACGCTGGCGACCGAGCCGCAAAGCCGCTTTACGCTGATCTACGGCAACCGCAGCAGCCATAGCATGATGTTCCGCCAGGCGCTGGCCGATTTAAAAGACCGCTATCCGCAGCGCCTGCAGGTGATACACCTGTTTAGCCAGGAGTCGATGGACAGCGATCTGCTACAGGGGCGCATTGACGGCGACAAACTGCGCCAGCTCGCTGACCATCTGCTGGATTTCAGCCGTTTCGACGAGGCCTTTATCTGCGGGCCGGCGGTGATGATGGACGAGGCGGAAGCGACGTTACGTGAACTTGGCGTAGCGGAGAAATCGATTCATCTCGAACGCTTTAATACCCCAGGCGGCAATGTGAAGCGGGCCGCTGGAGTGCAGGCGGAAGGGCGCACGGTGACCATCCGTCAGGACGGGCGCGATCGGCTTATCGCCCTCAGCGCCGAAGACGACAGCATCCTGGATGCCGCATTGCGTCAGGGCGCCGATCTGCCGTTCGCCTGTAAGGGGGGGGTATGCGCCACCTGTAAATGCAAAGTGCTACGCGGTGAAGTGGCGATGGCCGCCAATTACAGCCTGGAAGCGGATGAGCTGGCGGCGGGCTACGTGCTGAGCTGCCAGTCGTTGCCGACCAGCGGCGATGTGGTGGTCGACTTTGACGCGCGGGGGATGGCATGAGTGACCTGCTGCTCCACCGTCATGGCCGGGCGCTTCAGTTGACGCTGAACCGCCCGCAAGCCCGCAACGCGCTGAACAATGCCTTATTAACCCAGATTGCCGAGGTGCTGGAGGCCGCGGCAGTTGATGACAGCGTCGGCGTCTGCGTTATCAGCGGTAACGCGCGTTTTTTCGCCGCCGGGGCTGACCTCAATGAAATGGCGGAAAAAGATCTGCCTGCCACCCTTGATGATATTCGCCCACGGTTATGGGCGCGAATCGATGCCTTCACTAAACCGCTCATCGCTTCGGTCAACGGCTACGCGCTTGGTGCCGGCTGCGAGCTGGCTCTGCTGTGCGACTTGATTGTCGCCGGCGACAACGCCCGCTTTGGCCTGCCGGAAATTACCCTCGGCATTATGCCGGGCGCTGGCGGCACCCAGCGGCTGATCCGCAGCGTTGGCAAGGCGCTCGCCAGCCGGATGGTGCTGAGCGGCGAGAGTATTGACGCCCGCCAGGCGAAGCAGGCCGGGCTGGTCAGCGATATCCATCCGGCGGCTTTAACCGATGAGTATGCCCTGAAACTGGCAACCACCATTGCCCGCCATTCGCCGCTGGCGCTACGGGCGGCAAAACAGTCGCTGCGCCTGTCGCAGGAAGTCAGCCTGCAGGCTGGTCTGCAACAGGAGCGCCAGCTGTTTAGCTTGCTGAGCGCCACCGAGGACCGCCGCGAAGGCATCGACGCCTTCTTACAAAAACGTACACCGGAATTTAAAGGACGCTAATCGTGGAAGCTTTCATTCTCAGCGCAGTGGAACAGGGCGTCATGACCATTACCCTCAATCGCCCGGACCGCCTCAACAGTTTTAACGATCTGATGCATCAACAGCTGGCGGAATGTCTGAAGCAGGCCGAGCGTGATGACGGCGTACGTTGCTTGCTGATCACCGGCGCCGGTCGCGGCTTTTGCGCCGGCCAGGATTTGAACGATCGTAATGTCGACCCCAGCGGCCCACCGCCGGATCTCGGCCTGTCGGTAGAACGCTTTTACAACCCGTTAGTGCGCCGTCTGGCGGCGCTGCCGAAGCCGGTTATCTGCGCGGTCAACGGCGTGGCCGCCGGCGCTGGCGCCACCCTGGCGCTGGGCTGCGATATCGTGCTGGCCGCGCGTTCGGCGAAATTTGTGATGGCGTTCAGCAAGCTCGGCCTGGTGCCGGACTGCGGCGGTAGCTGGTTCTTGCCGCGGGTGGCCGGCCGCGCTCGCGCGATGGGGCTGGCACTGCTGGGCGATAGCCTCAGCGCGGAACAGGCCGCGCAGTGGGGGATTATCTGGCAACTGGTGGACGATTCAGAACTGGCGGATACCAGTCTGCAACTGGCGCGCCATCTGGCGGCGCAACCGACGTTTGGTCTTGGGCTGATTAAAAAGGCGCTGCTGGCTTCTGAAACCAACAGTCTCGACGAGCAGCTGGACCTTGAGCGTGATTATCAGCGCCTGGCCGGGCGCAGCGATGATTACCGCGAAGGGGTCAGCGCGTTTCTGGCCAAGCGGCCACCACAGTTCAGCGGGAAATAGGCCATGACAACATCCTTTGCCACCGTGGCAGTGATCGGCAGCGGCACCATGGGAGCTGGTATTGCTGAAGTTGCCGCTGCCGCCGGACATCCGGTGCGTATTTTTGATATTAATCAAACCGCGATTGCCCAGGCGATCGACGGCATTGCTATGCGTCTCGCCTCACGGGTAGAGCGCGGCAAACTGGCGTCAGAGCAGGCCGACGCGCTGCTGGCGCGCCTGCATCCGGCTCACGATTTAGCCGCGCTTGCCGACGCGGATTTAGTAATTGAAGCGGCCTCTGAACGCTTGGAGGTCAAAACGGCGCTGTTCGCGCAGCTGGCGGAGATCTGCGCGCCGTCAACGTTGTTGACCAGTAACACTTCGTCTATTTCGATTACCGCCATCGCCGCCGGGGTCAAAAACCCGGAGCGGGTGGCCGGGCTGCACTTTTTTAATCCGGCGCCAGTGATGAAGCTGGTCGAGGTGGTGAGTGGCCTGGAGACCTCTGCTGAGGTGGTAGAGCAGCTGTGCCAGTGCGTAAGCGGCTGGGGGAAACAGCCGGTACGCTGCCGCTCAACGCCGGGATTTATCGTTAACCGCGTAGCGCGTCCGTTCTACGCTGAGGCCTGGCGCGCGCTGGAAGAACAGGTTGCCGCTCCTGAGGTTATCGATGCCGCTTTGCGTGACGGCGGCGGTTTTCCGATGGGACCGCTGGCGTTGACTGACCTGATTGGCCAGGACGTCAACTTCGCTGTGACCTGTTCGGTGTTTAACGCCTTCTGGCAGGACCGCCGCTACCTACCATCGCTACTCCAGCAAGAGCTGGCGCTGGCCGGGCGGCTGGGTAAAAAGAGCGGCCACGGCGTCTATCGCTGGCCCGCGGAGACGCAGCCGGACGCGGCGCTGCCGCCGGTATCTATTGGCGCTCAATCCATTACAGCTATAAGTGACAGTGTCACAGAACTCGATGAGCTCTTGTTGCTGGAGACCGAAGGCGAAACCGCGCTAGCGTTAAGCGTTAAGCATCACCGCCCGGTGGTGGTGTATGACCTGTGCGCCAGCGAAACGGTGGTGCTGGCCGCAGCGGCGACCAACGCGCCTGCGGCCACTGAAAAGGCCGTGCATTACTTCCAACAGCAGGGCAAGAAAGTTCTGCGTATTGCCGATTATCCCGGCCTGCTGGTGTGGCGCACGGTGGCGATGCTGATTAACGAAGCGCTGGATGCGGTGCAAAAAGGGATCGCCAGCCCGCATGATATTGATACCGCGATGCGCCTTGGCGTCAATTATCCGCACGGCCCACTGGCGTGGGGAGAACGCCTTGGCTGGCGGCGGGTTCTGCAACTGCTGGAGAACCTGCAACACCATTATGGCGAGGAGCGCTATCGCCCCAGTTCCCTGTTGCGCCAGAAGGCGCTGATGGAGAAGCACCATGAGCAATGATCCGTGGCGCAACGCGCGCGTGATGTACGAAAAAGATACCTGCGCCAGAAAGATGGGGATTGAACTTATCGAAATGGACGATGGTTTTGCGCAGATGAGCATGACCGTCTCGGCGGACATGCTTAACGGCCATCAAACCTGTCACGGCGGTCAGCTATTTACGCTCGCCGATACCGCTTTCGCTTACGCCTGTAACAGCCAGGGGCTGGCGGCGGTGGCTTCGGCGGCAAATATTGATTTTCTTCGTCCGGCGTTTGCCGGCGACAGGCTGGTCGCCACCGCAAGAGTCAAACAGCAGGGCAAGCTGACCGGCGTCTACGACATCGAAATTGTTAATCAACAGCAAAAGATTGTGGCCCTGTTTCGCGGCAAATCGCACCGTATCGGCGGCACAATCACGGGAGAAGTGTAATGCGCGACGCCTTTATTTGTGACGGGATCCGCACGCCGATTGGCCGCTACGGCGGAGCGCTGGCCGGCGTCCGTGCCGACGATCTGGCGGCGATCCCGCTACGTGAGTTGCTGAGCCGTAACCCCGGGCTCGACCTGGCAGCGATTGATGATGTGATTTTCGGCTGTGCGAACCAGGCCGGTGAGGATAACCGCAACGTGGCGCACATGGCGACGCTGTTGGCAGGTTACCCGCATACCGTGCCGGGCACCACGATTAACCGCTTGTGCGGATCGGGTCTGGATGCGATCGGTTTTGCCGCTAGGGCGATCAAAGCCGGCGATGCCGATCTGCTGATTGCTGGCGGCGTGGAATCGATGTCGCGCGCGCCGTTCGTGATGGGAAAAGCCAGCACGCCGTATCAGCGTCAGGCGGAACTCTTTGATACCACGATTGGCTGGCGTTTTGTGAACCCGCTCATGGCGCAACAATTCGGAACTGACAGCATGCCGGAAACGGCAGAGAATGTAGCTGAATTGTTAAATATCAGTCGGGCCGATCAGGACGCTTTCGCCTGGCGCAGCCAGCAGCGCACGGCGCAGGCCCAGCGCGACGGCATTCTGGCGCAGGAAATCGTGCCGGTGCAGATCATCGGCAAGAAAGGGGCGGTCAGCGCGGTACGCGATGATGAGCATCCCCGCCCGGAAACCACGCTTGAGCAACTCGCACTATTAAAAGCGCCGTTCCGTAAAGGTGGAGTCATTACGGCTGGAAATGCTTCTGGCGTTAACGATGGCGCAGCGGCGCTGATTATCGCCAGTGAACAGCAGGCCAGCGTACAGGGGCTCACGCCGCGCGCGCGTATCGTGGCGATGGCGACGGCGGGTGTTGAACCGCGCCTGATGGGGCTGGGGCCGGTACCGGCAGTGCGTAAAGTGCTGGAGCGAGCCGGACTCAATATTAACGATATGGATCTGATAGAGCTGAATGAGGCCTTCGCCGCGCAGGCGCTGGGGGTGCTCAGACAACTCGGCGTGCCGGATGATGCGGCGCACGTGAATCCCAACGGCGGCGCCATCGCGTTAGGTCATCCGCTGGGCATGAGCGGCGCGCGACTGGCGCTGAGCGCCAGCCTTGAGCTGCAACGTCGGGGCGGGCGTTATGCGCTGTGTACGATGTGTATTGGCGTGGGTCAGGGCATTGCCATGATCCTCGAGCGAGTGTGAGCTAATTTACCTGCGAGTACCCTACAATGATAACTACTACAAAATTAGATCCGATTGAAACCGCATCGCGAGATGAACTGCAGGCTCTGCAAACCCAGCGCCTGAAATGGACGCTGAAGCATGCGTATGAAAATGTGCCGATGTATCGCCGCAAATTCGACGCCGCCGGCGTACACCCTGACGACTTTCGGGAATTAAACGATCTGAAAAAATTCCCCTGTACCACTAAACAAGATCTGCGCGACAACTATCCCTTCGATACCTTTGCGGTGCCGATGGAGCAGGTAGTGCGCATTCACGCCTCTTCCGGCACCACCGGCAAACCGACGGTGGTGGGGTATACGCAAAACGATATTGATAACTGGGCCAATATTGTCGCCCGTTCGCTGCGTGCGGCCGGTGGTTCAGCAAAAGATAAAATTCACGTCGCCTACGGCTACGGCCTGTTTACCGGCGGCCTTGGCGCGCACTACGGCGCGGAGCGTTTAGGGGCGACGGTGATCCCGATGTCCGGCGGACAGACCGAAAAACAGGCGCAGCTGATCCGCGACTTCCAGCCGGATATGATCATGGTGACGCCGTCTTATTGTCTGAATCTGATTGAAGAGCTGGAGCGCCAGATGGGCGGCGATGCCCGCGGCTGTTCATTGCGGGTCGGCGTCTTTGGCGCTGAGCCGTGGACGCTGGCGATGCGCGCGGAAATCGAGCGCCGCCTGGGTATCACCGCACTGGATATTTATGGTCTGTCAGAGGTGATGGGGCCTGGGGTGGCAATGGAGTGCCTGGAAACCGTTGACGGCCCGACCATCTGGGAAGACCACTTCTTCCCGGAAATCGTCAACCCGGACGACGGTACGCCGCTGGAAGATGGCGAGCATGGCGAACTGCTGTTTACCACGTTGACCAAAGAGGCGCTGCCGGTGATCCGCTATCGTACCCGCGATCTGACTCGCTTGCTGCCGGGAACTGCGCGGACCATGCGCCGCATGGATCGCATCAGTGGACGCAGCGACGATATGCTAATTATCCGCGGGGTTAACGTCTTCCCATCGCAGTTGGAAGAGGAGATCCTCAAGTTTGAACACCTGGCGCCGCACTATCAGTTAGAGGTCAATCGCCGCGGTCATCTTGATTCGCTGGCGGTACGCGTTGAGCTGAAAGAGAGCGGGCTGGCATTAAGTCATGAACAACGCTGCCAGATTTGCCATCAGTTGCGTCACCGCATTAAGTCGATGGTCGGGATCTCCACCGATATTACTATCGTCAACTGCGGCAGCATTCCTCGCTCTGAAGGGAAAGCCTGTCGGGTATTCGACCTGCGTAAAGCGGTGGTCAGCGGTTAATTCTCTCCCCGATAACCCGGCTGAGGCCTTTACGCCGTAAGCCGGGAATTTCCTGTGCTATGATTCATAAAGGAAAAATATAACAACAGAATGAATCAGATGAGTAAACTCGACGCCTTTATTCAACAAGCGGTGACGGCGATGCCGATCAGCGGTACGTCATTGATTGCCTCGCTGTATGGCGACGCTTTATTACAACGCGGTGGGGAAGTGTGGCTGGGTAGCGTCGCGGCGCTGCTGGAAGGATTAGGATTTGGCGAGCGCTTTGTCCGCACTGCGCTATTCCGTCTCAATAAAGAAGAGTGGCTCGATGTCGTGCGTATCGGCCGGCGCAGCTTCTATCGCCTGAGCGATAAAGGGCTACGTCTGACCCGGCGCGCGGAACATAAAATTTATCGGGCGAATGCCCCGGAATGGGACGGAACCTGGCTGCTGCTATTGTCGGAAGGGTTAGAAAAAACGGTTCTGGCGGAAGTCAAAAAGCAACTGTTATGGCAGGGATTTGGCGCGCTGGCGCCGAGCCTGCTGGCCTCGCCGTCGCAAAAACTGGCCGATGTCCAATCGCTGCTACATGAAGCGGGCGTTGCCGAAAACGTCATCTGTTTTGAAGCCCATTCGCCGCTGGCGCTCTCAAGGGCGGCGCTGCGCGACCGCGTAGAGGAGTGCTGGCACCTCACCGAACAAAATGAGATGTACGAGGCGTTTATCGCATTGTTCCGACCATTACTGCCGCTGCTACGCGACAGCGAGCCGTCAGAGTTGACGCCGGAGCGCTGTTTCCAGATCCAACTGCTCCTTATCCATTTCTATCGCCGGGTGGTATTAAAAGACCCGCTGCTGCCGGAAGAACTCCTGCCGGCGCATTGGGCCGGGCAAACCGCGCGGCAGCTATGCATCAATATTTATCAACGCGTGACGCCAGGCGCGCTGGCCTTTGTCGGCGAAAAAGGCGAAAGCTCAGTTGGCGAGCTTCCCGCCCCGGGTCCGCTTTATTTTCAACGCTTTGGCGGTTTGCCGGGCATCTAAGGAGGTTGCATGCCGATTTATCAGATTGATGGGCTGACGCCAGTGGTGCCGGATGAGAGCTATGTTCATCCGACGGCGGTACTCATTGGCGACGTGATCCTGGGAAAAGGGGTCTATGTTGGGCCTAATGCCAGCCTGCGCGGCGACTTCGGCCGTATTGTAGTAAAAGACGGAGCCAATATTCAGGATAACTGCGTCATGCACGGCTTCCCCGGCCAGGATACCGTGGTGGAAGAGGACGGCCACATCGGCCACGGCGCAATTCTGCACGGCTGTGTGATTGGCCGCAACGCGCTGGTGGGAATGAGCGCGGTGATTATCGACGGGGCGGTAATTGGCGAAAATAGTATTGTCGGCGCTTCCGCCTTCGTAAAAGCGAAAGCGGAAATGCCTGCTAACCATTTGATCATCGGCAGCCCGGCAAAAGCGATTCGTACGCTGAGCGAACAGGAGCTGGAGTGGAAAAAACACGGTACCCGTGAATACCAGGTGCTGGTCGAACGTTGTAAGCAGACGCTGCATCAGGTGGAGCCATTAAAAGAGATGGAGGCCGGGCGCAAGCGTCTGGAATTTGACGAAAACCTGCGGCCAAAATCCTAAACCTGAGGGGTAACTATAATGGCAGAGAAATTATCCGCTCACTGTCACTGCGGTGCGGTGGCATTTACCGTTGAGCTCAGCGATGGCTTCAACACCGTTCGTCGCTGTAACTGTTCATATTGTCGAATGCGTGGAGCAGTCGCGGTCTCTTCGCCGCGTTCAGGAATAGAGGTGGTACGCGGAAGGGATAAGCTCACAGAGTATCGCTTTAATACGGGGGAAGCCGTGCACTTTTTCTGCTCGGTATGCGGGATCTACACCTTTCATCAACGGCGATCAAACCCGCAGCAGTATGGGGTAAATGTGGCCTGCATTGATGGCGTTTCGCCTTTCGATTTTGCTTGCGTGGAGGTCAACGACGGCGTGAATCATCCAAAAGATGGCGGCGGAGGCGTGGTGGGGTATTTGCGCTACGAGAAAAAGTAAAACTCTCCTCCCGCAGGCAGCGAGAGGAGTCAAATATTAGGCTGCAACTACGCTGTCGATAGCCGCTTTGGCATCGGACTGCGCTTTGGCCGCAACTTCTGGACCATAAGCAATACCCTCTGCAAACACGAAGTTCACGTCGGTGATGCCGATAAAGCCAAGGAAGGTGGTCAGATACGGCGTAACCAGATCGGTCGGCGTATCTTTATGAATACCACCGCGGCTGGTAAGTACTACCGCACGTTTACCGGTGACCAGGCCTTCCGGACCTTTCTCGGTGTAACGGAAGGTGACGCCTGCGCGGGCAACCAGGTCGAAATAGTTTTTCAGCTGAGTCGGGATGTTGAAGTTATACATCGGCGCGGCGATAACAATCACATCGTTAGCTTTCAGTTCAGCTATCAGTTCATCGGACAGTGCCAGCGCTTCCTGTTGACGTGCGGTCAACTGTGCATCACTCGGACGCAGCGCGCCAACCAGTTCACCATCCAGAACCGGAATCGGGTTTGCCGCCAGATCGCGCACGGTGATAACGTCGCCTGCGTGTTTTTCACGCCATTGTTCAACAAAATAGTCGGACAGTTGGCCGGATTGCGAGTACCCTGCAAGAATACTGGACTTCAGAACTAATACTTTGCTCATGGGTGTTTCCTTTTAATGTGATTGACGGGTCAATGCCCTGGTGCTTGTTGACACTGTATTCACAATCATGCCGCAGAGATAGCGCAATATATCGAATCCTATGTTCAATTTTTTTGAACAAGGCATGAGTTCTACAGATGTGGTAATCTACAGCAATATTTCATGAGAGATTTTTCCGGCAGAGCGCTGCCCGATAACGTTATGACAGAACAACAAAAAATCACTTTCTCGCAGCTCTATGAACGGCTCGATGGTCTGATGCTGCGCGATAAATCGCGCTATAGCCGCCGCCTGCATGGCGCAAAGAAGGTTAAAAATCCTGATGCCCAGCAGGCCATTCTGCACGAGATGGCGCGGGAGATAGAGCAGGCAGCAGGGAAAGTCCTGCTACGCGAAGCCGCGCGTCCGGCAATCACCTATCCGGAAAACCTGCCGGTTAGCCAGAAAAAACAAGAGATTCTCGAAGCGGTGCGCGATCACCAGGTGGTGATCGTCGCCGGTGAGACCGGTTCTGGTAAAACCACTCAGCTACCCAAAATCTGCATGGAGCTGGGGCGCGGCCTGAAAGGCCTGATTGGCCACACCCAGCCGCGTCGACTGGCGGCGCGCACCGTCGCTAACCGTATTGCTGAAGAGCTGCAGAGCGAGCCGGGCGGCTGTATTGGTTATAAAGTGCGCTTCAGTGACCACGTCAGCGAAAACACCATGGTTAAGCTGATGACCGACGGTATCCTGCTGGCGGAAATCCAGCAGGATCGCCTGCTGATGCAGTATGACACCATCATTATTGATGAGGCGCACGAGCGCAGTCTGAACATTGATTTTCTGCTGGGCTATCTGAAAGAGCTCCTGCCGCGCCGCCCGGACCTGAAAATTATCATTACCTCGGCGACCATCGACCCGGAACGTTTCTCAAAGCATTTCAATAATGCGCCGATTATCGAAGTCTCCGGGCGGACTTACCCGGTGGAAGTGCGCTATCGGCCGATAGTGGAAGAGGCAGACGATACCGAGCGCGATCAGCTACAGGCGATTTTTGATGCCGTCGATGAACTGGGGCGCGAAGGGCCCGGCGATATCCTGCTCTTTATGAGCGGCGAGCGGGAAATTCGCGATACCGCCGATGCGCTGAATAAGCTGGATCTGCGCCATACCGAAGTGCTGCCGCTGTACGCCCGCCTGTCCAACAGCGAGCAGAACCGGGTCTTCCAGTCCCATAGCGGGCGGCGTATTGTCCTGGCAACCAACGTTGCCGAAACCTCGTTGACGGTTCCGGGCATCAAATACGTTATCGATCCGGGTACCGCTCGCATCAGTCGCTACAGCTACCGTACAAAAGTGCAGCGCCTGCCTATCGAGCCAGTATCACAGGCCTCCGCTAATCAGCGTAAAGGCCGTTGCGGACGTGTGTCTGAAGGCATCTGTATTCGTCTTTACTCGGAAGACGATTTCCTGTCGCGGCCGGAATTTACCGACCCGGAAATTCTGCGTACCAACCTGGCCTCGGTCATTCTGCAAATGACCGCTCTGGGGCTGGGCGATATCGCTGCGTTTCCGTTTGTCGAAGCGCCGGATAAGCGCAACATCCAGGATGGCGTTCGTCTGCTGGAAGAGCTCGGCGCCATCACCACCGATGAGCAGGCAACGGCCTATAAGCTGACCCCGCTGGGCCGCCAGCTCAGCCAGCTACCGGTGGATCCGCGTCTGGCGCGGATGGTGCTGGAAGCGCAGAAACATGGCTGCGTGCGTGAAGCGATGATCATCACTTCCGCGCTGTCGATTCAGGATCCGCGCGAGCGCCCCATGGACAAGCAGCAGGCATCCGATGAAAAGCATCGTCGCTTCCACGATAAAGAGTCTGATTTCCTTGCTTTTGTCAATTTGTGGAACTATCTCGGCGAACAACAAAAGGCGCTCTCCTCGAATCAGTTCCGCCGCCAGTGCCGGGTGGATTTCCTCAACTATTTACGCGTGCGTGAATGGCAGGATATTTACACCCAACTGCGCCAGGTCGTGAAAGAACTCGGTCTGCCGATCAACAGCGAGCCAGCGGAGTACCGTGAGATTCATACCGCGCTGCTGACCGGTTTATTGTCGCATATCGGGATGAAGGACTCCGATAAACAGGAGTATACCGGCGCCCGTAATGCCCGGTTCTCTATCTTCCCCGGCTCCGGTCTATTCAAGAAGCCGCCGAAGTGGACGATGGTTGCGGAGCTGGTGGAGACCAGCCGCCTGTGGGGGCGCATTGCCGCCCGCATTGAGCCGGAGTGGGTCGAGCCGGTGGCCCAGCATCTGATTAAACGTTCATATAGTGAACCGCACTGGGAGCGGTCGCAGGGCGCGGTAATGGCGACAGAAAAGGTCACCGTCTACGGTCTGCCAATCGTCGCCGCGCGTAAGGTCAACTATAGCCAGATTGACCCGGCGCTGTGTCGTGAGCTGTTCATCCGCCACGCGCTGGTAGAGGGCGACTGGCAGACGCGGCATGCTTTCTTCCGCGATAACCTGAAGCTGCGCGCTGAAATCGAAGAGCTGGAGCATAAGTCGCGCCGTCGCGACATCCTGGTGGATGACGAGACGATGTTCGAGTTTTACGACCAGCGCATTAGCCACGATGTCATCTCCGCTCGCCACTTTGATAAGTGGTGGAAGCAGGCCAGCCGCGAAACGCCAGACTTGCTCAATTTTGAAAAGAGCATGCTGATTAAAGAGGGGGCGGAGCAGGTCAGTAAACTGGACTACCCGAATTTCTGGCATCAGGGCAATCTTAAACTGCGTCTTAGCTATCAGTTTGAACCCGGTGCGGATGCCGATGGCGTAACGGTTCATATTCCGCTGCCGCTGCTCAACCAGGTAGAGGAAGCCGGGTTTGAATGGCAGATCCCTGGCCTGCGTCGCGAGCTGGTCATCGCATTAATCAAATCGTTGCCGAAACCCGTTCGGCGTAATTTCGTCCCGGCGCCTAATTACGCCGAGGCATTTTTAGGCCGCGCGACGCCGCTGGCGTTGCCGCTACTGGATTCGCTGGAGCGTGAGCTGCGTAAAATGACCGGCGTGACCATCGACCGCGAATCCTGGCAGTGGGATCAGGTGCCCGATCACCTGAAAATCACTTTCCGGGTGGTGGATGACAAAAATAAGAAACTGCAGGAAGGACGCTCTCTGCAGGTCTTAAAAGACGCGCTCAAAGGTAAAGTTCAGGAGACGTTATCGGCGGTGGCCGACGATGGTATTGAACAGAGCGGGCTGCATATCTGGAGTTTCGGCACCCTGGCGGAGAGTTACGAACAGAAGCGCGGTAATTATAAGGTGAAAGCCTGGCCAGCGCTGGTGGACGAGCGTGACAGCGTTGCCATCAAACTGTTTGATAATCCACAGGAACAGCAGCAGGCGATGTGGCGTGGTCTGCGCCGTTTACTGTTGCTCAATATTCCGTCGCCGATTAAGTATCTGCACGAGAAACTGCCCAACAAAGCCAAATTGGGACTCTATTTCAACCCTTATGGCAAGGTGCTGGATTTGATTGACGACTGCATCTCCTGTGGTGTTGACAAGCTTATCGATGAAGCCGGCGGCCCGGTGTGGACCGAAGAGGGCTTTAGTAAACTGCACGATAAAGTGCGCGCCGAACTGAACGACACGGTGGTCGATATCGCGAAGCAGGTCGAGCAGATCCTGACGGCGGTATTTAACATCAATAAGCGTCTGAAAGGGCGGGTAGATATGACGATGGCCCTGGGGCTGTCGGATATTAAAGCGCAGATGGCGGGTCTGGTTTATCGCGGCTTTGTTACCGGCAACGGTTTCCGCCGCCTCGGCGATACGCTGCGTTATCTGCAGGCAATTGAAAAACGTCTTGAGAAGCTGGCAATCGACCCGCATCGTGACCGCGCGCAGATGCTAAAAGTCGAGAGCGTGCAACAGGCGTGGCAGCAGTGGTTGAATAAGCTGCCGCCGAATCGCCGCGATGACGACGACGTACAGGAGATCCGCTGGATGATCGAAGAGCTGCGCGTCAGCTTCTTTGCTCAGCAGTTGGGTACCCCGTATCCGATCTCGGACAAACGCGTGTTGCAGGCGATGGAGCAAATTACGCCGTAGCCTGGCTGGTTGTCCCCGGAGGCGCTGCGCTTACCGGGGCTACTCGCTTAAGCGTTTACCCACGCCAGAGTAAAGCCGTCCCAGCCTTTAGTGCCCACGGTCTGCAGCGCCGTTGCCGTCAACCGTGGCTCGGCGCCCATCATCTCAATGAATTGACGCACGCCCTGAACGCGCTCGTCGGCGCTCTGTGGGTTGACCACTTCACCGTCGCGTACCACGTTATCGCCAATAATTAAGGTTCCTGGGCGGGAATAACGTAGCGCCCAGCTCAGATAGTGGGGATTATTCGGCTTATCGGCATCGATGAAGATCAGGTCGAAAGCGGGACATTCGCCAAGCGCCTCCAGAGAATGTAGCGCCGGCCCCTCTCGCAGCGTGACCCGCTGGTCAACGCCCGCCAGCTGCAGATTCTCCCGCGCCACCTGGGCATGATGCGCGTCGGCCTCCAGCGTGAGTAGTTGGCCGTCGGCAGGAAGCTCGCGCGCCATCCAGATGGTGCTATAGCCGCCGAGAGTACCGATCTCCAGTATCCGCTTAGCCTGGGTAAGCCGTACCAGCAGGGCGAGAAACTGCCCCTGATTGGCGGCGACATCGTGTGCCGGCAGCCCGGCTCGATGGTTGTTTTCCAGTACCCGATCGAGCACAGGATCGCCGGGGATTAAGGCCTCAATCAAATAATTGTCTACTGCCGACCACTGTTGTTGCATATGACGCTTCCCCATTTAGCTCCCTGATGAGTCAGACCAGCCGCCTCCCAGCGCCCGGTACAAATCAATCTGCGCCAGCAGAAGATTATTTTTCACCTGCACCACGCTTAATTGAGTGGAGAACAACGTTCTTTGCGCATCCAACACGTCCAGATAAGAAGAATAGCCGTTACGATAGCGGTTCTGCGCGATACGCAACGTTTCTGCGGCGACCGATTCCTGCTCCTGGAGCTCGCTTAACTGTTCGCCGTAGCGGCTGATGGCATCCAGGCTATCGTTCACCTCTTTGAACGCGCCGCGTACGGTTTTCTCATACCCGTACAGCGCCTGATTGCGCTGGGCCATCGAGACATCAACCTGCGCATTTAGCGCCTGGCGGTTGAGTAACGGCGCCAGAATGCTGCCGCCGATGCTCCAGAGCCGCAGCGGATTATCGAGCAGTTCCGGCAGCGTCCGGTCCTGCAGGCTGCCGGTGGCGGTCAGGTTAATCGATGGCAGCAACTGCGCTTGCGACGAGGCAAGGGTGGCATCGGCGGCCACCAGCTGTCGTTGAGCCTGTACAATGTCAGGACGGCGGCTCATTAGCGATGATGGCAGCTGCGAGGGCAGCCGTAGTGGGGTAAGTTGCGCGAATTCATTGCGTTTCACCGTACCGGGATTGTCGCCCAACAGCACGCTCAGGGCGTTCTCCTGCTGGGCAATTTGATGTTGCAACGGCGGGATCTGCGCCCGCGTGGAGCGTAGCTCTGAATCCGCCTGCATGAGCTCCAGGCGCGAGGTATAGCCGGTTTCATACTGCCGTTTAGCCAGACTCCACGCATCTTCTCGCGATTTCAGCGTTTGGCGGGTGACCCGCAACTGCTCGTCTAATGACAACAAGGTGACGTAGCCGACGGCGACCGATGTCGCCACGGTCAGATTAGCGGCGGCGGCAGCGGCTTTCTGCGCTTCAAGGCTGGCTTCGGCTGCGCTGGCGGCGCTGCGGTTGGCCCCCCAAATATCGACGTCATAGCTGGCGGTCAGGCCCCCTTTGTACAGCGTGCTGTGGATGGGCAGACCGGTCGCGGCGGACTGTGCGCGAGCGCGGGTACCGGTCAGGCTGGCATCAAGCGAGGGGAATAAGCTGCTATCAGCGGCGTAGGCACGCGCCTGATACTCGTTAACCCGCTCGCGGGCGATCAGGACGTCGCTGTTGTAGCGCAACGCCCGATCGACATACTGATTAAGCGCGCTATCGTGAAAATTGCGCCACCACACGCCTTCCACCGGGCTGGATGGACCCACATCGGCCCGCCAGGCGGCAGGGATCGCCAGCGTGGGCTCCGCGCGTGGTACATCGGCAGACTGACAACCGACCAGCGCCAGCGCCACGGCAAGGGTTAACGGGCGGATCATTGTTTATTCTCCGCGCGGGTATCAATCGTCACCTGCACCGACATTCCCGGGCGCAGACGATGGCTGTTTTTCTGCCCCTCATCGACCGCGATACGGACAGGAATTCGCTGGGCGATTTTGACAAAGTTGCCGGTTGCGTTATCCGGCGAGATCGCGCTGAATTCGACGCCGGTTGCTGGCGAAATACTTTGTACCTTGCCGTGGAAGGTTTCGCTATTCAGCGCATCGACCGAGAAGGTAACCGGCTGGCCGACGCGCACCTCGGCGAGCTGCGTCTCTTTCAGGTTGGCGATAACCCAGTGCTGAGGCGGTACCAGCGAGGTCAAATGCGTACCGGCGCTGACATAAGCGCCGAGGCGTACGGAGATTTGCCCCAGTTGCCCGGTCGTCGGGGAGATAATCCGCGTATTTTGCAGGTCGATTTCGGCAAGCTCGAGCGCCGCTTTGGCGCTGGCCACGTCGGCCTCCAGCGAATCGCGATTGACGATAGTGGACTGCAGATCCTGGCGCGACATCTCCAGTGTGGCTTTCGCCTGTTCGATATCGGCAGCGCCCTGAGCCGCGCTGGCCCGCGCGGAGTCGCGTTCGCGAATGGATAACGACCCATCCGCGGTAAGCTCCTGTACGCGTTTTAAATCGGCCTGGGTTTTCTGATTCTGCGCGCGGGCGTTTTGCAAGGCGGCCTCGTTTTTGGCGATCGTCGCTTCGGCGCTTTTCCGCTGCTGCTGGTTGTTTTTCAGCGCCGCTTGTTTCATCGCCAACGTTGCCTGCGCCTGGTGCACCCGCTGCTTATAAATGCGATCGTCAATCTGGAACAGCACCTGTCCCGGCTGAACGGTATCGAAATCTTTGACGTTCACCGCGGTGATATACCCGTTAACCTGCGGGCTGATAAACGTCGTCTGACCGCGCACGTAAGCGTTATCGGTAAACTGACTATGCCGGGTGAAAGGGGGCAACTGCCAGGCGTAAAGAATAACCAATACGCCGACGATGCCGATCGCCGCGGCGGTAAAAATAGACACCACGCGGATGTTGTTTCGGGTATTGGCCTGTTGCCTGGCCGCGTCCTGCTGACTCATAACCACTCCAGAGTATAAATTATCTTATTATTTGTTGCCGGTTGCGCGTTTTAACGCGATACGGGCGGTGATTCGCAATCTGATTAAGCGCCAGAAAATCCACACCAGCGTGGCGCCAGAGATCGCCGCCGTCAGGAGATAAGTGTCATTGTAGGCGAGAATATTGGCCTGTAGCGTCGAGGCGTTTTGCAGCAGCGTGGTAGCCTGCACGTTCAATAACGTGCTGTCGCCAATCTGGCTTTGGTACATCTGGCTATACTGCTGCAGTCGCTCGGCGATCAACGGGTTCAACGTGGTTATCTGATCGGCCAACTGGCTGGAATGAAATTTTTCGCGCCAGGTCTGAAAAGTACCGAGGATAGCTGAGCCGAGCAGGCCGCCGATATTTTGGCTCATGCCAAACAGTACCGAGAAGCTGACCAGATTCCGCTGGTCGGCAATCACCCCGCCAATTCCCGCCAGCATGGCCGGCGCAAGGAAGAAGGCGCTGCCGAAGCCTAGTAAAAACTGGCTGAACATCAACTGTTCCGGACGGGTCAGGGCAGTGGACTGACTATCAAGCAAGGAGGCAATCATAATCAACGCCAGCGCGGTCGCGGTGGGCCAGTAGAGGCGCTGCGGGTTAAGCGTCAGGCAACTGGCGACGATACCGCAGACGATACCGGCGAAAATCGACCATGCCAGGTTGGTCATCTGCTCGTTTTGCAAGCCGACGTACTGCAGCCAGCCGATGACTCCGGTATTCTGTTCCGCCAGCACTATGCGAATCAGCAGCATAATCAGTCCCAGACGAAGGATACTGCCGCTGGAAAGCCATTTGGTGTTAAGCAGCGGGTTAGCGCGATTATGCTCGAAGGCGATAGCCGAAACGATCAGCACCACCGCTCCCGCCAGCGACCAGCCAAGCCACGGCGCCTCAAACCACCAGTCCAGACGGCCCAGCGACAGGACCGCGCAGACTAAAGCCATACCGGGCGCCAGCAGGAAGAAGGTAATAAAGTCCTTCTTCTCAAACACTTTTTTGCGGTCGCTCGGCGGCAGTTTAAGCGCGATGACGCAGGCCAGCGACACCAGCGCCAGGCCGAGCTCAAAGAAGTAGAGCCCGCGCCATTCGTCAATCTGCAGCAGTTCGGTCGAGAACAGACGCGCCAGCGGGATCGCCAGCGACGATCCGGTGATACCGATGGTCAACGCCTTCAGGCGGTGGCGCGCCGGCCAGGCCTGCACCTGATAGTAAATTCCCAGTGAACTCAACGCCGCTGCCACCATGCCGTGCGCCGCGCGCACCATCATTGCCGAGCTGAGGTCGTTGACGAACAGGTGGAAGAATGTGACCAGTACATACAGTACCAGGAAGCCTTCGGTAAAGGCGCGCAGGCCAAACTGTTGGCGAAATTTCACCAGCAGCAGGTTGATGGAAACGTTAGTCATAACGTAGACCGCCGGCAGCCATGCGATTTCCGTCGACCAGGCGGCAAAAGTGCCCTGCAGCAGCTGCAGGTTGGCGGTAACGACGGCATTACCCAGCGCGCCGGTCAGGCACACCAGCAGTCCGACGATGCCGTAAGCGACGCGTTTTGGCGTACTGTGAATCGGCGTCGACGGCGAACCGAGCATCGCCGGTTTTTCATGCGGCGCCCAGTCGTGGGGCACATAAGGATTAGCTTCGCGACGAGGCATTATTTCTTTTCCACCTCGTGCAGCAGCTTTTCCAGTACCCGGTGGGTTTGCTCACGCTCTTCCGGAGTAATGGCGGTGAGGATCTCCTCGCGCAGGTCGTCGGCGACCGCTTTCACCTGATGAAAGAGCGCCATCCCTTTGGCGGTGGCAACCAACAGACGCTTACGTTTATCGCTGTCAGGCTTAACGCGCTCCACCAGTTCAAGTTCGACCAGGCGGTTAATTAGCGGGACGATGGTGGCGCTTTCGACCCCCAGTTCCTGCGCCAGTTCGCTTTGCGAGAGGGGCTGCTCGTTGCGGGCAATGGCTGACACCGCCACCCATGACGCCTGGCTCATGCCTAGATTTTTTAACCGCCGGTTAACCGCCAGCCGCCAGTGATGCGCGGTTAAGTATAAGAGATGGGAAAAGTTAAGCTGTCGGTTATCCATGTTCCGCCTGCAAAATCATTAGAGCTCTAATGATTTTAGGCGCGGGGATTTACTGATTTCAAGTCACGAAGATAAAAATAGGTTAACGCAATGTGCGTTTTTTGTGGGAAAGGCAGGCTGGCACGTGGAGAAAAAAATAAAAAACCCGGGCGAGTCCGGGTTTCGTATCTGGATTACCTGGACATTAGCCCGGATAGATGCCGCGATCTTTACGCGCCAGCAGAATGCGCTCGCAGGCGACGATGTAGGCCGCGGTACGCAGAGAACACGCTTTCTCGGCGGCTTTATCACAGACGTGAACAATAGCATCGGTCATGATGCGGTCCATCTTGGCGTTGATCTCTTCTTCGCTCCAGAAGAAGCTCGCCATGTCCTGCACCCATTCGAAGTAGCTGACGGTCACGCCGCCGGCGTTACAGATAACGTCCGGAACCACGATCACCCCGCGGTCGGCCAGCACGTCGTCGGCGTCCGGATAGGTCGGGCCGTTGGCGCCTTCGAGGATCAGCTTACAGCTGATTTTTTCCGCGCGTTCACGGGTGATTTGGCCTTCCAGCGCCGCCGGGATCAGGATATCCATCTCGGTGGTCCAGAAATCTTCTTTGGCGATTTCACGCGCGCCCGGGAAACCAGCAATCTTCTTGTTCTCGGCCTGCCATGCGGTCAGCGCCTGCATGTCGATGCCGCCTTCGTTGAACAGGGTCGCGGTATGGTCCTGGATCACGACAATGCGCGCGCCAACGTCTGCAAACAGACGAGCGGCTTCGCTGCCGACGTTACCAAAACCTTGCAGCGCCACTTTCGCGCCTTCGATTTCGATCCCGTTGCGACGAGCCACTTCACGACCGGTGACGAAGACGCCGCGGCCGGTGGCTTTTTCACGGCCCAGCGAACCGCCGAGATGAATCGGTTTACCGGTAACCACGCCGGTGATAGTGGTGCCGTGATTCATGGAGTAGGTGTCCATCATCCACGCCATCACTTTACCGTTGGTGCCAACGTCCGGCGCCGGGATATCTTTCTGTGGCCCAATGATAATGCCGATTTCACTGGTATAGCGACGAGTCAGACGTTCCAGCTCGCCTTCAGACAGTGAGAACGGGTCGACGCGGATGCCGCCTTTGGCTCCGCCGTAAGGAATATTGACCGCGGCGCACTTAATGGTCATCCAGGCAGAAAGCGCCATTACCTCGTTAAGATCGACATCCGGATGGTAGCGAACACCACCTTTACCCGGTCCACGCGATAGATTGTGCTGTACGCGATAGCCTTCGAAATGGCGGATGGTGCCATCATCCATCTGCACTGGAATATCAACGATCAGCGCGCGTTTCGGGTGACGCAGAGTTTCCACCCAGTAGGCGAGGTCGCCCAGATACGGCGCGACGCGGTCGATCTGGCGCAGGTAAGTGGTCCATGGAGATGTACTACTTTCAGATGCGTAAGATAACTTTTCCATAAGAGTCCTGTATCTCAATGTTATTTGTGTCGTGTAAAACCGTGGAATAGGTACAGCAGTAAAATCTGTGTGATGAATGTTATCACCAATTTTATAAACCAGTATTTGACGGCTATTCCGAATTTTACATTTTTGTTAGTTTTTTGGGGTTGCATTTGAATAAATAAGCACGACCAGGTGCCTGTATGTCATGCATGGATATGCATATTTTATGCAGATAAGTGAATATAGAAATAATTTTTTCATATTTTTCATTATCTTGATGATCCTCTAAAAGTGAATAAAATGATTCATGGTTGTATTGACTTTGTTGCTCGTCAGGGCCCAGCATTAGCTCACGCAATACACAAGGTATTAACCGTGAATTAACATATATCCATACAAATAAAATGGCTTATTTCAGTTGTGGTGAAAATATTTGTCATCGCAGCGGGACGTGTGCGCCCTGAAAACGGCTAAAGGGAAATTGTTAAATTCGACTATTCACGATTGGCCAATTTATGCCGCCGATCCTCGTTCCGGAGAATTGTTATGTCAGGCAGTATCACTCGCGAAGATTTTGATGCTTATATGGTTCCGTGTTTCGCTCCCGCGCCGTTTATCCCGGTGAAAGCGGCGGGCTCCCGCGTCTGGGACCAGCAGGGTAAAGAGTACATTGACGTGGCTGGCGGCATTGCGGTTAACGCGCTGGGTCATGCGAATCCGGCGCTGGCTAACGCGCTGAAAGCGCAGCTGGATAAGCTGTGGCACATCGGCAACGGCTATACCAACGAACCGGTGCTGCAGCTGGCGAAAACCCTGGTGGAGTCGACCTTCGCCGATAAAATTTTCTTCTGTAACTCCGGTGCTGAAGCCAACGAAGCCGCGCTGAAGCTGGCGCGCAAGTATGCGCACGACAAATTCGGCGCTGACAAGAGCGAAATTATCGCCTTCAAAAACTCTTTCCATGGCCGCACTCTGTTTACCGTGACCGTAGGGGGGCAGCCGAAATACTCCAGCGACTATGCGCCGTTACCGCAGGACATCACCCACCTGCCATATAACGACATCGACGCGGTGAGAGCGGCGTTCTCTTCCCGCACCTGCGCGGTCATCGTCGAGCCGATTATCGGCGAAGGCGGCGTCATGCCAGCGGATCCGCAATTCCTGCAGGCACTGCGCGAGCTGTGTGATGAGCATGAAGCGACGCTGATTTTTGATGAAGTGCAGACCGGCGCCGGGCGTACCGGCCAACTGTATGCTTACCAGCATTACAACGTGGTTCCGGATATTCTCACCAGCGCGAAAGGGCTGGGCGGCGGCTTCCCAATTGGCGCGATGCTGGCGAAAGAGGCCTGGGCGCAGGTGTTCCAGCCGGGTACTCACGGCACGACTTTCGGCGGCAACCCGCTGGCGGCGACCGTCGCTAATAGCGTGCTGGCGCAAATGGATAGCGCGCTGCTGGCGGGCGTGGGCGAACGCCATACCCTTATCGTCGATAAACTCAATGCGCTGAACGCCAAATATGATCTCTTTAGCGCCGTGCGTGGGATGGGGCTGCTGATTGGCGCCGAACTGGCAAGCCATCTGCGCGGCAAAGCCAAAGCGCTGACCAATCTGGCGGCGGAAGAGGGACTGATCGCGCTGATAGCCGGGCCGGACGTACTGCGTTTCGCCCCGGCGCTCAATATTCCCCTGGCGGATATTGATGAAGCCTTCGTGCGCCTTGAGCGCGCCGTCGCCCGCTTAACCAGCTAATCCGGGAGACGGCCTATGATGTTATTTCGTCCCGTACGGGAAAACGACCTCGATGATATTGTCCGCCTGGCCTCCCGGGCGGGCGTGGGAATGACCTCGCTGCCCAATGATGCCGTGCGCCTCGCCGCACGGATCAAACGCAGCGTGGAGACCTTTGCCGGCAAGCTGACGCGCGGCGAACAGGGGTTTCTGTTTGTTCTGGAAGATACCGAACTGAGCCGGGTTGTCGGCGTCAGCGCCATTGAGGTCGCGGTGGGGCTCGACGAACCGTTCTACAATTTTCGTATTCAGAAAACGGTACGGGCATCCAAAGAGCTTGGGGTTTACAAGCATCAGGATTTGCTCAATTTAAGCTACGACCATACCGGCCACAGCGAACTCTGTACCCTGTTTCTGGACCCTGAGTACCAGAAGAACCGCAATGGCCTGCTGCTTTCCAAAGCGCGGTTTGTCTTTATTGCCGCGTTCCGCGAGTGGTTTTCACCGCATCTGTTCGCCGAGCTGCGCGGGCGCAGCGACGAGCAGGGTAATTCGCCGTTCTGGGATGCGTTGGGGCACCACTTTTTCGATATTCCTTTCGCCGATGCCGACCGCCTCACCGGTACAGGGATGAAAACCTTTATCGCCGAATTGATGCCGGCTTACCCGATTTACATCTCGCTGCTGCCGGATGATGCCCGCGAGGTGATAGGCCAGGTTCATGCTAATACCGCGCCGGCGCGGGCTATTCTCGAAAAAGAGGGGTTTAGCTGGCGCGGGTCCGTCGACATCTTCGATGCCGGCCCGGTACTGGAAGCAGAAACCGATAATATTCGCGCCATCAGAGAGAGCTACTCGCTGCCGGCGCTGCAACTCATGACGCCGCAGGCGACGCCAACCATCGTCGCCAACGGACAGTTTGATAATTTCCGCGCGGTGCTCATCGCGCAAGAGACGCCGGGAGCGCTCGATCAGCAGGCGCTGGACGCCCTGCAGGTCAATGCCACCGACCGGGTTCACGCGGTGACACTCAATCCAGAGGAAAACAGATCATGGCGGTAAACGCACAGTTTATAGCAGGTAAGTGGCAGCAGGGCGCAGGCGCGCCGTTAACCAAACTGGCGCCGGAAGACCAGTCTATTTTATGGCAGGCGAGCAGCGCCGGCGCGGCCGATGTGCAGGCCGCCTGTACTGCCGCGCGCGAGGCGTTTTATGGCTGGTCGCATCGCCCATTAAGCGAACGCATTGCCGTGGTTCAGCGTTTCGCTGCACTGCTGGAAGAGAATAAAGAGGCGCTGGCGACGTTAATTTCCCGTGAAACCAACAAGCCGCTGTGGGAAACCCGTACTGAAGTACAGGCGATGATCGGCAAGGCCGGGATTTCCATTGATGCCTACGCCGAACGTACCGGTTATCGCGAGTCCGCTATGCCAGACGGCAAAGCGCTGCTGCGCCATAAGCCGCACGGCGTGATGGCGGTGTTTGGCCCTTACAACTTCCCGGGGCATCTGCCGAATGGCCATATTATCCCGGCGCTGATCGCCGGTAACACCGTGGTATTTAAACCGAGCGAATTGACGCCGGCGACCGCGGAACTCACCGTTCAGCTATGGCAGCAGGCCGGGATCCCGGACGGGGTGCTGAACCTGGTGCAGGGGGCGAAAGATACCGGCCAGGCGCTGCTGGAAAACCGCGATATCGACGGGGTGCTGTTTACCGGGAGTGCCGCCGCTGGCTTCCATTTCCACCGCTACCTCGGCGGCCAGCCGGAGAAAATGTTGGCGCTGGAGATGGGCGGCAACAACTCGCTGATCGTGGCCGACGTTGTCGATAGCGTTGCGGCGCTGAACGTGATTATTCAATCGGCCTTTATCTCCGCCGGGCAGCGCTGCACCTGCGCGCGTCGTTTACTGGTACCGCGCGGCGAACAGGGCGATGCGCTACTTGAACAACTGATTGCTGCCAGCCGGCAGATCCGCGCCGGTAAATGGGACGCCGATCCGCAGCCGTTTATGGGCGGGGTGATTTCGCAAACCGCCGCGCAGGGCATGCTGGCGGCGCAGGCGAAGCTGGAAGCGCTGGGCGGCAATGTGCTGCTGCGCATGAGCCAGCCTGATCCGCGCTCAACCGTGCTGACGCCGGGAATTATCGATGTTACCGGGATCGCGGTACCGGATGAAGAGTACTTCGGCCCGCTGCTGACCGTGATTCGTTATGACCAGTTCGATGAGGCGATCGCGATCGCCAATAACACCCGCTACGGCCTGGCGGTGGGGCTGATTTCCGCCGACCCGGCGCTGTTCGACAAGCTGGCCGACGAAGCGCGCGCCGGGATTGTTAACTGGAACAAACCGCTCACCGGAGCCTCCAGCAAAGCGCCATTCGGCGGTGTCGGCGCCTCCGGCAACCATCGCGCTTCGGCGTGGTATGCCGCCGATTATTGCGCCTGGCCGATGGCTTCTCTGGTCAGCGAAACGCTGACGCTGCCGGCGACGACGTCGCCAGGTCTGCCATTCTGATAACCGTTTTTGTGAGGACACTATGTCTGGATTTGAAGCGAATTTTGACGGCCTGGTGGGGCCAACGCACCACTACGCCGGGTTGTCGGTAGGCAACGAAGCGTCACAAAACAACCGCGACGGTTTATCTAACCCGAAGAAGGCGGCGCTGCAGGGGCTTTATAAGATGAAGACCCTGGCCGATCGTGGCTTTGTACAGGGCATTCTGCCGCCGCAGCCGCGGCCAAATATGACGATGCTGCGCAGTATTGGTTTTCAGGGTCGCGACGAGCAGGTTATCCAGCGTGCGGCTAAAGAGGCCCCGCAGCTATTGTCGGCCTTTAGCTCCGCTTCCTCGATGTGGACCGCCAACGCCGCCACCGTGTCGCCGTCGGCGGATAGCGCTGATGGGAAAGTGCACTTTACGGTCGCCAACCTCAACAATAAGCTGCACCGCATGCAGGAAGCGCCGATCACCTCGGCCATCCTCAGGGCGACCTTCGCCGATGAGCGTTACTTCGCGCATCACGCGGCGCTGCCGCAGCATGGCGATTTAGGTGATGAAGGGGCGGCGAACCATAACCGTTTCTGTGGGGATTATGATCGCCAGGGCGTGCAGTTTTTTGTCTACGGTAAGCGAGCCAGCGGCGGCATTGCGCCAGCTAAATACCCCGCACGTCAGACGCTGGAGGCCAGCGAAGCGGTGGCGCGTCTGCATCAGCTCGACCCGCAGTACACCGTATTCGCTCAGCAAAATCCGCAGGCTATCGACCATGGCGTATTCCACAATGATGTTATCGCCGTCAGCAACCGCCACGTGCTGTTCCATCATCAGCACGCCTTCCTGGAGCAGCGGGAGGTACTGGCGACGCTGAAGGAGATCAACGCCAGGCTGAATATTCCATTCACCAGCGTTGAAGTCCCTGACGAGCAGGTTAGCCTCGATGACGCGGTGGCCTCTTATCTGTTCAACAGCCAGTTACTGAGCAAAGCCGATGGCAAAATGCTGATCGTGGTGCCGGAAGAGTGCCGTCAGCGTGAAAACGTCTGGCGTTATCTCTCCGCTCTTGCCGCCGATAGCGCATCGCCTATCGATGAAGTGGCGGCATTCGATCTACGTGAAAGCATGCGCAACGGCGGCGGCCCGGCCTGTTTACGTCTGCGGGTTGTGCTTAACGATGCCGAGCGCGCGGCGGTCAACGCTCACAGCCTGATGAATGACGAACGCTACCGGCAGCTGACCGCGTGGGTTGAAAAGCATTATCGCGATCGCCTGCATGCCAGCGACCTCGCCGACCCGCAGCTGCTGCGCGAGGTTTATCAGGCGCTGGATGAGCTGACGCAGATTTTACATCTGGGCGCGATTTATGACTTCCAGCGATAAGGGGCCGGGAATGGAACAAAACGTCAACGATTTACTGCATTGTAAACTGCAGACATGGACCTTTCCGCCGACTATCGAAGCCAGTTGGTTAGGCGATGGCATTCTGCAACTGCTGCCAAAAACGTCATGGCGACAGGCGACGGTGCTTTCTGCCGGGGTGCACGGTAACGAAACCGCGCCGATTGAAATGTTGCTGCAGATCCTGCAGGGATTAAGCCTGGGCGAGCAGCCGCTGACCCACGCGCTGCTGGTGGTGTTCGGCAATCTGCCCGCCATTCGCGCCGGCCGTCGCTATCTGCATAACGATCTCAACCGGCTGTTTGGCGGCCGCCATCTGGCGGCGATGCCGGGTAACGAGTCGCGTCGCGCTTTTGAACTGGAGATGGCCGTACAGGCCTTCTTCCGTAGCGCCGATGTTCACGGCAAGGTGCCGCGCACGCATCTCGATCTGCATACCGCCATTCGCGGGTCAAAATATCGGCAGTTCGCGCTGCTCCCCGCTCATGATGGCGACTACAGCGCGGATTTTTATCAGCTGTTGCAGGCCAGCGGTATGGACGCCATCGTGCGCCATACCGAACCGGGCGGCACCTTTACCCACTTCACCAGCGAGAAGTTCGGCGCGCAAAGCGCCACGCTGGAACTGGGGAAAGTGATGCCATTCGGTGAAAATGATTTGCGCTTGTTTGCCGCCACCGAACTGGCGATCGGCGCGCTGATCGCCGACGGCATCATGCCGCCGCGGAGCAAAGCGCCGGTCGAATACTTTGTGGTGCAGCAGAGCATCATCAAGAGCGAGAACGGTTTTACCCTTAATCTCGACCCGAAAATTGAAAACTTTACCGCGCTGCCGGCAGGCTATGAAATCGCCCGTCAGGCACAGAAAACCTGGGTGGTCAATGCTGACGCCCCCTACATCCTGTTTCCGAATGCGGGCGTCGCCGCCGGTCAACGCGCCGGGCTGTTGCTGACCGCTACCGCGCCAAGCCTTTCCATGCCTGCTTGAAGGAATCAACATGACTGAACATCAACGAGAGGGGCTGGTTCATCCTGCCACCGACGGGGAGTGCCCGTCGCAGCTCAAACGCGGCCTTGGCGCCCGGCACATTCAGATGATTGCGCTGGGCGGCGCTATCGGCACCGGACTGTTTATGGGGGCGGGCAGAAACATCGCCGTCGCCGGAACGTCCATTCTGCTTATCTATCTACTGGTAGGTTTCTTTACCTATATGGTGATGCGGGCGATGGGGGAGCTGTTGCTGACCCGCCTGGATTACCGTTCGTTTGCGGATTTCGTCGGCGACTATCTTGGCCCGCAGGCCAGTTTCTATCTGGGCTGGACCTACTGGCTTAGCTGGGTGGTGACCTGTATCGCCGACGTGGTGGTTTGCGGCAGCTATATGCAGTACTGGTTTCCGGAGATGTCGGCGTGGATGCCCGCGTTGAGTACGCTTGGGATCCTGTTCTTGTTTAATTTGTTGTCGGTAAAAATGTTCGGCGAGGCCGAATTCTGGTTTGCGCTGATTAAGGTCATCACCATTATTGCGCTGATTTTAACCGGTGCGTGGATGATTGCTATCGGCTGGACTTCGCCGGACGGCGTGAAGGCTTCGTTAGGCCATATCACCGACCCGACGGCCTTTATGCCGCACGGGGTGACCGGTTTCTTCGCCGGTTTCCAGATAGCGATTTTCTCCTTCACCGGTATTGAGCTGCTCGGCACCATGACGGCGGAAACGCGCGATCCTGAGCGCATCCTGCCGAAGGCGATTAACGCGCTGCCGCTGCGCATCATTATTTTCTATCTGCTGTCGATGGTGGTGATTATTGCCGTGGCTTCATGGCCGGGCGTCTCGCCGGATGCCAGTCCGTTCGTGACCCTGTTCGCCAAGGCCGGGCTACCTGCCGCCGCGGCGGTGATAAACTTTGTCGCCTTGACGTCGGCCATGTCGTCGGCGAACAGCGGCGTTTATTCCAGTACCCGCATGCTGTACGGCCTGTCGGTGGAAAAACATGCGCACTGGCAGTTCCGTATACTATCGCGTAATACCCGCATTCCGGTACGTAGCCTGCTGTTCTCCTGCTTCTGCATGCTAAGCGGTACGTTACTGCTGTTCCTGGTGCCAAACGTGATGACGTTGTTCACCATCGTTTCAACGCTGGCGGCGATCATGGTGGTTTTCAGCTGGGGTATGATCCTCGTGGCGTACCTGGTGTATCGCCATAAACGCCCGGACCTGCACGCGCGGTCGAAATTCAAAATGCCGGCGGGAGTAGTGATGTGCTGGCTAAGCCTGCTGTTTTTCGCCTTCTCAATCTTCATTATGATTTTCGACCCGGATACGCTGCTGGCGCTGATGGCCTCGCCGCTGTGGTTTATCGCGCTATGGTGCTTCTGGAAAGTGAAACAGAAGCGCGAAGGGCAACTGGCATTGGATAACGCCAGCGCCTGATGATACCCGGCAGCTGAAGCGTGGCTGCCGGATTTTCCTTTTCGCCGTAGCGCGGTTTATGATGTCGCCCGACACTTCATTGTTGGATCAGGACAGAAGAAGGAAAGGGTATGACAGAGCATTTCCCGGCGCTTTCACACGACACGTTAGCGGCGGCCAATCTCATCGGAGACTGGTTGGCGCAGGATGATTTGCCGCAGAATGCGCAGCCGCAGATTGCGGTGTTGGCCGGTAACGCGGTGATCCCGACCATTGACGCCGCCTGTCGGCTCGCGGCTCAGAGGCAGATTCCACTATTGATAAGCGGCGGTATTGGTCATTCGACGACCTTTCTTTACGACGCCGTACAAAAGCATCCGCACTATCAGGCGCTGCAGGTAGAGGGGCGTCCGGAATCGCATATCCTGGCGGACATCGCCGAACAATTCTGGCAAATTCCGCGCGATCGCATCGTGGTGGAGGACCGTTCAACCAACTGCGGCGAAAATGCGTGGTTTACCCGCCGGTTACTGGAAGAGCGTGGGCTGGAATATTCCTCTGGCGTGGTGATTCAGGATCCGACCATGCAGCGTCGGACGATGGCGACGTTTGCCCGCGTCTGGCTGGAGGCACCGGTGAAGCCGCAGTGGTGGAGCTATCCTGGTTGTTCGCCGCGGCTTGAAAACAGCGCTGCTGGCCTGAGATTCAGCGGAGACGATAGTGGATTGTGGCCGGTGGGGCGTTATCTGGCGCTGCTGCTTGGCGAGCTGCCGCGTCTGCTGGACAACGCGCAGGGTTATGGCCCCAACGGTAAAGGGTTTATTACCCACGTCGATTTCCCACGTGATGTTAGCGCGGCGTGGCAATGCTTGCGTGAAGATAAGCTTTTGAGCGAGGCGCTGAACGCCAGAACGCTGGGGTAGGGAGAAAGGCGGATAGCCGCAGCTATCCGCTGGTTCTGAGTTTACTTCGCGAATTTATCCAGTACGCGGACAAGTTGGGTAACAAAGCCGTACTCGTTATCGTACCAGGCCACGGTTTTCACGAGCTGTACGCCGCCGGCTTCCATGATCTCCAGTTGAGTCGCATCATAGATTGAGCCGAAATGGCTGCCAATAATGTCGGAGGAGACAATTTCCTCTTCGGTGTAGCCAAAAGATTCATTGTTCGCCGCCGCATTTTTCATGGCCTGATTAACCTCTTCAGCGGTGACTTTCTTCGCCAATACGGAAACCAGTTCCGTCACTGAGCCGGTTTTAGTCGGCACGCGCTGGGCGTGACCTTTCAGTTTCCCGCTAAGCTCCGGAATCACCAGACCAATGGCTTTTGCCGCGCCGGTGGTGTGCGGAATAATGTTTTCCGCTGCCGCTCGCGAGGCGCGCAGGTTTTTGCCACGCGGCCCGTCCACCAGGGATTGCGTACCGGTATAAGCGTGAATAGTGGTCATGGTGCCCACGGTAATGCCGAAAGCATCGTTGAGCACTTTAGCCATTGGCGCCAGACAGTTGGTGGTGCAGGATGCAACCGAAATGATGGTATCATCCGGGCTCATGGTGTCGTCGTTGACGTGATAAACGATGGTTTTCATCTCGCCGGCAGGGGCGGAAATCAGCACTTTCTTCGCGCCGGCGGTCAGGTGTGCCTGCGATTTTTCCGCCGACGTATAGAAACCGGTACATTCAACAATCACCTCAGCGCCCGCGGCTTTCCACGGAATATGCTGAGCCTCTTTTTCCGCATAAACGGTGATTTTTTTACCATTAACGATCAGCGCATCTTCTGTAAAATCAACGCTCCATGGGAAAGGACCGTAGTTAGAGTCATGTTTAAGCAGGTAGGCTAAGACTTTCGGTGAGGTGAGATCGTTGATGGCCACGACCTCCAGCGGGCTATTTACTTCTAACAGGCGGCGAAGTACTAAACGTCCTATACGACCAAATCCATTAATCCCAAGTTTGCTCATGGATATTCTCCTGGTGGTGAAGTTGATACGTTAAAACTTCTTCAGGCAGAGCGGGGAGAGTAAACTATTTACTTTCAGCGGCTTAGCAGTTCACCTGCGGTGTTTCTATTGCTAAGTTACCTGCCTGAAGCGTCTTCAGTAACTGTCACGTGGAGCCAGATGGTGCGAAGGAAGTATAACGCTGACGGCTTCATTATGCGGCTTTAAATGGTAAACATTATCTACATATTCTGGCGGAGCCTGGACAGGCGGCTATCCCTGTATGGGCGCGTATGCGGTTGAATAATGAACACAAAGCAGAATGGCAGGAGTGGCGGGGCCTGCAGTGAGTTATCCACAATCTATGCGATCTGATACCGACTCGTTTTGTGGATAACCTCAAATCTTTCGGAATACTTAATTCACTCTGCGTTATAAGTTTGCGCTATACATCACGATAATCAATGTCTTCACTCGGTACCCTTAATATAAGAATACTTAAACAAGGGGAATAGCATACCAATGAAAAAGAGCATTGCACTGACGATGGTGACGCTGGCCTGCCTGGCGGCTAACGTCCAGGCAGCAGAGAAACTTGCTGGTAATGAAATACTTGCCGTACAGAAAGGCGGGGTGCCGGATAAAGTCTATACCCAGCATCAGCCGAAATTACGTATAGCAACCTATAATATCGGCAAGAATGAAGCGTCTGATAATGTGGCCGATTTTACGGCACTTAATTCAGCGATTAAAAAAATTAACGCCGATATTATTGCCGTCCCGGAAGTCGATAACAAAACTCAGCGCAGCCAGAAAATCGATCAGCTTAAGACGATTGCCGATGCTAACAATATGCATTATGCCTTTGGTAAAGCGTTGGATTTCGACGGTGGCGAATACGGACTGGGGCTGCTGTCAAAATATAAAATCCTGCATTCTCAGGTGGTGAAGCTGCCGTCAGGCAATGCGGAACAGCGCGTGGCGCTACTGGCGCAGGTTGATGTACCGGGTTTTGATTCCGCGCCGATTATTATGGTGACCCATCTCGACTGGCAAAAAGATCCCACCATGCGTACCGAGCAGGCTCGCTATCTTCTCGATTTGAGTATTGGCGATGCGGCGTCTGATTTTAAAGATATCGCCTCTTCAATTAAGATCCTGGCTGGCGATTTCAATTCAACCCGTGAAGAACAGCCGGTGAAAGAGATCGGTTATTTCTTTAACGAAGTGTCGAAGCAGGGGACGGATACGCGTAGCTGGCCTGCCGTTAACCCGGCTATTGATATCGACCACATTTTCACCTTCAAAGGACAAAAGTGGGATGTGAAGAAGCTGGAGATTCCGCATAACTCGCCGGAATTTAACTGGTCAGCGGCCAGTGACCATCTGCCGGTCATTGCTGAACTGCAACTCACCGAGCAGTAACATTGCCCAGGGCTCTTTGCAAAAGAGCCCTGATGCTATTCAATTCGCGCTAACGCAGTTTTTTAATCCTCGGTAAAGGTTAATGAAAATTTAAGGGAAGGCGGTTATGTTAACAACATCACACTTCCATTAAGGTTTATTCATGCGCGATAAATATTCTGGCCTGCAGATAGGAATTCACTGGCTGGTTTTTTTACTGGTTGTCGTCGCCTACGCGGCGATGGAACTGCGCGGTTTCTTCCCGCGCAGCGACCGTCCGGTGATAAACATGATCCATGTCTCCTGCGGCATTTCCATTTTTGTCTTGATGATTGCACGACTGCTGGTGCGCCTGAAGTCTCCGGCGCCGCCGATTGTTCCTAAACCCTCGCCGATGATGACCGGTTTCGCCCATCTTGGCCATCTGGTGATATATCTGCTGTTTATCGCGCTACCGGCGATTGGCATGGTAATGATGTATTACCGCGGTAACTCGTGGTTTGCTTTCGGCCTGACGATGCCCTTTGCGGCGCAAAGCAACTTCGCTTTGGTCGACAGCCTTAAGGGTCTGCACGTCTTACTTGCCAATATCGGCTATTTCGTGATTGGCCTGCACGCGCTGGCGGCGCTGCTGCATCACTATTTATGGAAAGATAATACGCTGCTGCGCATGATGCCGCGCAAGCGCTGAGTATCACGCCCGGCACTCCTGAACCCGCCCACCGGCGGGTTTTTTGTTTCCGTAACTCGCCAATAAATGATTCATGAAATGTTACTTATGCTGCAAATTTGTATCAATAGTGTAAATAAAAATGTCTAATTGAAATGAAAGGTTCTATAAGATTCTGAGTGCGGTGGATTGAATCCAGCCGGGAGGCCGTCGAAACGACACCCAGCCACGTTCAGCGGTATCCGCAGCGTCATTGGCTAAAACGCCTGCATTTTCAATACCGATGAGCAAAAGGAAAACCTGACATGACCGATAATATACCGGCCACTTCCCCTCCTGTCGCCGATGCGGGGGGCGCTGAACGCTTGAGCCCGCGCGAACAGGTGGTGATCAATAAATTGTTCCGTCGCTTAATTCCTTTTCTGTTTCTGCTTTTTATCTTTTCATTTCTTGACCGTATCAATATCGGCTTTGCCGGGCTCACCATGAGCCAGGATTTGGGGCTGAGTAGCACCATGTTCGGCCTCGCGACGACGTTGTTCTATGCGATGTACGTCATCTTTGGTATTCCCAGTAACATCATGCTGGGGATCGTTGGCGCGCGCCGCTGGATTGCGAGCATTATGGTGGTGTGGGGAATCGCATCGACAGCGACCATGTTTGCGACCGGGCCAAACAGCCTGTATCTGCTGCGCATGCTGGTGGGGATTGCCGAAGCCGGTTTTCTTCCGGGGCTTCTGCTCTACTTAACCTACTGGTTTCCGGCCTACTACCGGGCGCGCGCCAATGCGCTGTTTATGATTGCTATGCCGGTGACGATGGCATTGGGCTCGCTGGTCTCCGGCTATATTCTCAGTATGGATGGCATGCTGACGCTTAAAGGCTGGCAGTGGTTATTCCTGCTGGAAGGATTCCCATCGGTGTTGTTGGGGGCGGTAGTCTGGTTCTATCTTGACGACAGTCCGCAAAAGGCCAAATGGCTCACCGATGATGACAAACGTTGCCTTAGCGAGATGATGGAGAGGGACAAACTAAGACTGGTGCAACCGAACGGTAGCGCCAGCCTGAGCGCCCTGCAGCAGGGGAAAGGCAGCCTCTGGCGCGACGTCTTCACCCCGGTGGTGTTGATGTATACGCTGGCCTATTTCTTTCTCTGTAATACCTTAAGCGCGCTCAGCGTCTGGACGCCGCTGATCCTCAAAAGCTTTAACCAGGGCAGCAGCAATATCGCCATCGGCTTGCTTAGCGCCGTACCACATATCTGTACCATTGTGGCGATGATCTGGTGGAGTAAACGTTCTGACCGCTTACAGGAACGTAAGCTGCACACGTTATTGCCCTATCTGTTTGCCGCCGCGGGCTGGATGCTGGCGGCGCACGGGGCAAATAGCGTGATGCAACTGTTGGGGGTAATTATGGCCTCGGCAGGGGCCTATGCGGCGATGGTGATTTTCTGGACCACGCCAGATCAGTCCATCAGCCTGCGCTCACGAGCGATCGGCATTGCGGTGATTAACGCGACGGGTAATATGGGATCGGCCATGAGTCCGCTGTTATTCGGCTGGCTGAAGGATTTAACCGGCAGCTTTAACGCCGGCTTTTACCTCGTGGCCGGGTTCCTGGTATTGGGGGCGCTGGTGGTATCGCGCATCCCGATGAAGGCCAGCCGTCCACGAGCGACGCCATAAAAAAGATTAAGGAGTAGTGATGAGAGTGAGACGCGCGGTACCCGATGAAGCCCCTGCGTTGTGGAATATCCGTAATCAGGCGATTCGCCATGGCTGTCGTCAAAGCTATGGCGCTGAAGTGATTCACGCCTGGACGCCGGAACTGATGCCCGAAGGGTATCGTCACGCCGTTGCCGATAATCCGTTTTATATCGTGGAAAATAGGCTGGGCCAACCCGTCGCTACCGGCTATCTCGATATTGAGTCCTTAAGCGTGGAAGCGATCTTTACGCTGCCGGAGTGGGGCGGGCAGGGATGCGCGGATTTGATCATGAGGGCGGTTATTGCCGAAGCTCGCCGACGGGGGCTCGAAACCATTACGCTTGAGGCGACCCCCAATGCGGCGGGCTTTTATCTACGCCATGGCTTTGTTTCACATGGTGAAAAGAGTCATTATTCGAAAATGGCCAACGCCGAGCTACGCTGTATAGCCATGAGCCTCACTCTCGATTAACGGTAAACTTGCGCCGCTATGCTATGGTTGTTAGCGGCGTTTCAATTTGCCACTTTAGTTAAATAAATATAGTATACCCCCCTATATGATATGGAGGGCCTCTCGTGCCACATTCACCAGAAGACAAGAAGCGTGCGCTTAGCCGCGTACGCCGTATTCGCGGGCAGGTTGAAGCGCTGGAACGTGCGCTGGAGTCCGGCGAACCCTGCATGACTATCCTGCAACAGATTGCCTCCATTCGCGGCGCCGCCAACGGTTTGATGGGCGAGCTGGTGGAGATGCATCTGCAGGATGAACTGGTTAGCGGCGATACCACCCCGGACCAACGCGCCGCCCGCATGGCGGAAGTCGGTCACCTGCTACGATCCTATTTAAAGTAAAATCACGACGAGGAATGGACAGTATGAAATCACGTGCAGCAGTTGCCTTTGGCCCCGGCCAGCCGTTAAAAATCGTGGAGATTGACGTCGCGCCGCCAAAGAAAGGCGAAGTCCTGGTCAAAATCACCCACACCGGTGTTTGCCACACCGATGCTTTTACTCTCTCTGGCGACGACCCGGAAGGCGTGTTCCCGGCGGTTTTGGGCCATGAAGGCGGCGGTATCGTCGTTGAAGTCGGCGAGGGCGTGACCAGCCTGAAACCTGGCGATCACGTTATTCCGCTGTATACCGCCGAGTGCGGCGAATGCAAATTCTGCAAGTCTGGCAAAACTAACCTCTGCCAGGCGGTTCGCGCCACCCAGGGGAAAGGTTTGATGCCGGATGGCACCACGCGATTTTCCTATAACGGCGAGCCGATTTATCACTATATGGGCACCAGCACCTTCAGCGAATACACCGTCTGTGCTGAGATTTCGCTGGCAAAAGTTAACCCGCAGGCGCCGCTGGAAAAAGTATGTCTGTTGGGCTGTGGCGTGACCACCGGTATCGGCGCGGTACATAACACGGCGAAGGTAAAAGAGGGCGACAGCGTCGCTGTCTTCGGGCTGGGCGGTATTGGCCTGGCGGTGATTCAGGGGGCGGTACAGGCGAAGGCCGGACGCATTCTGGCGGTCGACACTAATCCGGATAAATTCACCCTCGCCAGGGAGATGGGCGCTACCGACTTCATCAATCCGAATGACTACGACAAACCGATTCAGGACGTGATTGTCGAGCTAACCGACGGCGGCGTTGATTTCAGTTTCGAATGTATTGGTAACGTCAACGTCATGCGCGCGGCGCTGGAGTGCTGCCATAAAGGTTGGGGTGAGAGCGTTATCATCGGCGTTGCTGGCGCCGGCCAGGAAATTAAAACCCGTCCGTTCCAGTTGGTCACCGGCCGGGTATGGCGTGGTTCCGCCTTCGGCGGCGTGAAAGGGCGTAGCCAGCTGCCGGGGATGGTTGAAGACGCGATGGCGGGTAAGATTCGCCTCGATCCGTTTATCACCCACCGGTTACCGCTCGACCAGATCAACGAAGCCTTCGATCTGATGCATGAAGGTAAATCGATTCGTACGGTTATTCACTTCGGTGATAACTAAGTATTGCTGATAGCGAAACCCGGGCTATTTATCGCCCGGGTTGACTTCAGGTTATGTTAATACTTGCGCCAGTGTTCATAGCCGGATTGCCATCGTTTCTGCTCCCGCCGTTCTCTCTCACGCTGAATATCGGACTTTTGATCTTCCCAGATTGGACAATCCGGGCCGTTTGCCACTTCGCAGGGTACCGAGATATCGTTTAACGGATTGACCTTTTTCTCTTCCCACAACGTTGGGTCGCGTAAATCCACTTCTGGCGCTTTCAGCGCCTGGGCCGAGGCTGTCGCTATCAGTAAAAAAGCGCCAAACATCAGGCGGCGGGAGGCTCCTTTCATCTTTATCCTTATGATGTTTTATTGATAACCATTCGCAATAATAACATAGCGTAATAAAACATTAACAGCAGGATTCAGGGCGAATTTTACAGTTCAAATGGCGGGATCATGCTCAGCATGAATTCCCCTGGCTCGGTGGAAAATGCTTCGACGGTTACGCCGTCTTTATCAGTTATACCCTTAAACACTTTGCCGTCTGGCGTCGTGATTTGATAAGGGAAATAGGGCATAGGCTTGCCGGTGTCAGGATCCTTCAGCACATAGTCATGGCGATAAAGTTGCTTAGGTTCGTCGTGGATACAGCCCTGTAGTAGTAAGGCAAAAATCATCGCACTTGCGCCCTTCATTATAGACATGAGTTCCTTCTCCTTGATTGTCCTCGGGATAAAATCTGCCATCCATAGTAACAAATGCAGGTGATCTGACATCTAAATGAAATCTGAAACAGGAAAAGTAAAAGGCCCCGTGGTGAACGGGGCCTGTGTTTTACTGCTTATCCGCTAAAGCGTAAGCGATGATGTAATCGCCGCGATCCGGAGACTGGCGCGCGCCGCCGGCGTTGATAACGATGTACTGCTTACCGGTTTTCGGTGAAACGTAGGTCATCGGGCCGGATTGGCTGCCCACCGGCAGGCGAGATTTCCAAATCTCTTTGCCGTTGGCGGTATCAAAGGCGCGCAGATAGAAATCCTGGGTGCCGGCGAAGAACAGCAGGCCAGACTGGGTAGACAGCGAAGCTCCCAGCGTTGGCATGCCGATAGGGATCGGCATATGCATGCGGATACCCAGCGGACCGGTATCTTCTACCGTACCTACCGGAACCTGCCAGACCAGCTTACCGCTTTTCAGATCAACCGCCGACATGGTACCGAACGGCGGCTTCTGGCAGGGGATGCCCAGCGGCGACAGGAAACGCTCGCGCATTGCGCCATACGGCGTACCTTCCATCGGTACGATACCCATTTCGATACCGCTGGCATCTTTAGCCACTTTCGCTCGCGGTACCATGTAGTTAGCCAGTCCAAGGCGCATGTCATTGACGAACATCAGGCCGTTATTCGGATCGACCGACACGCTGCCCCAGTTCATTCCGCCAAGCGAGCCCGGATACTGCAAGGAGCGGTCTTCACCCGGCGGTGTAAAGACACCCTGATGGCGCATCTCTTTGAACTGAATACGGCACAGCAGCAGGTCAACCGGGGTGGCGCCCCACATATCCGATTCTTTCAACGTTTCGTTGCCGATCATCGGCATGCCGACGGAGTAGGGCTGCGTCGGCGAGTAGCGTTCACCTTTGACGTTGCCGGCCGGGACAGGGCGTTCTTCCACTTTCGCCACCGGTTCGCCCGTCGCGCGGTTAAGCATGAAGATCATGCCCTGCTTGCTGGTTTGCACCAGTACCGGCGTCGTACCGCCTTTACCGTCCGGCAGATCGTACAGCAGTGGTTGCGAAGGCAGGTCGAAATCCCACAGATCGTGATGGGTGGTCTGGAAATGCCAGCGCACTTTACCGGTGGCGGCATCGACCGCAACGATTGATGAGCTGTATTTATCATCCAGTGCCGTACGTTCGCCGCCGAAGAAATCTGGCGTGGCGTTACCGGTTGGCAGATAAATGAGATTCAGTTTGGCATCGTAAGACATCGCGGACCAGACGTTCGGCGTCCCGCGCGTGTAGGTTTGTCCTTCCGGCGGTACGCCGGTCAGCTGCGGGTTACCCGGATCCCAGGCCCAGGCCAGTTTACCGGTATGCACGTCAAAAGCGCGAACTACACCCGGCGGTTCACCGGTGGAGTAGTTATCCGCGATGCGACCACCAACGACAACAAGGTTACCGGCCACCAGCGGGGTAGAGGTCTGCTGATAATAACCAGGTTTGATTTCCCCCATTCCGACGCTGAGATCGACGGTACCGTGTTCACCAAATGCTTCACAGGCTTTACCGGTATCGGCATCGATTGCGATCAGGCGCGCATCGGTAGTCGGCAGGAACAGGCGGCGGGCACAGGCGGCAGGCTGAGTCCCGGCCACGGCATTAGCCTGCGCCTGGCTATCTTCGTAGTAGCCTAAACCGCGGCAACGTTGCCAGTTAGGCGCCGTCGCTTTCGAGTCGTAGCGCCATTTTTCTTTGCCGCTATCGACATCCAGCGCCAGGACTTTGCTATATGGCGTACAAACATAAAGCGTATCGCCAATCTGCAGCGGCGTATTCTGGTCTTCCGCACCGGAACCGTTACTCTGCGGAATATCGCCGGTATGGGCAATCCAGGCAACCTGTAGCTGGTTGATATTGTTTTTATTGATCTGATCCAACGCGGCGAAACGGTCGCCGTGAGTGGTATTACCCCAGTGCTCCCAGTTTTTTTGTTCTTCACCTGGCTGTACCGGTTTTACCGGCACCGCTTCGCTGGCGCTGACCAGCGGCTGGGATTTAAACATCCAACCAAAACTGACCAGCAGTGCCACGGCCAGCACGCCCGCGAGGGCGAAGGCCGCGCCTTTTTTTGCCGGTGCGCTGGAAAGAAAAGGCCAAACAATGGCGCACAGAAAAGCCAGAACGCCAAGCGCAAACAGGCGTGAGAACAGCGGCCAGTAGGTCCAGCCGGCGTCGCTGATAGCCCAAACAATGGAAGCCGCGAAGGCGACGGCATAAAGAACGATGCCGCCGCGACGATTGCGGAAAATAAGCAGGGAGGCGATAACCATCACCAGTCCCATAATGGCGAAATACCAGGTGCCGCCGACGCTTGCCAGTTTGGCGCCTAAAATGCCGATTGCCAGACCGATGATTAACATCAGTCCGGCGAGTAGCCACTGCAGGATCCGGGGGAATCCGCGCGGCACGTTGCCTGTAGCCATGTTGTCTCCTTATACCACCCCTTGCCAGGCGTGTACCAAATGAATCAAGTGCAAATAGAAATTGCTTTTGAGTGAAGCTGTTTAAAGCTTCATGAATGTGATTTCAAAAGATGAATTCATTTCACATGAACCAAATGGTGAAATCATGGCTATGATAAATCTGTTAATGAAATGAGCGCAAATGTTAATGAATGATTTCGCACTAATTGATTAGCGCGATGTATATATTAAGTGGCAGAAGAATGAACGTAGCGGTGCCGTTACCTCAATGTGCTGATTCGGGGTAACGGCCATTGAGAGTCAGCCAGGCATGGATTTGCGTATCGCGCTCAGTAGAGTTTGCGCCCCCTGCGACAGGCTGGCGTCCACCCGGGTAAGAATACCGATCGGCTCGCCGGCGCCTTCGGTGGCGATAGGTAATGAGGTTAACAAACCGCGACGCAGGTCGTCTTTCACCGCGCCGGAAGGGACGAACCAGACATAGTCGTAATCGACGGTGAGCTGGCGTGAAAGCGAGGCCGACAGCGTTTCAATACAGCCGGGGGGAATTTTACAACCCTGGCTTTGCAGTAGCGTTTCCGCGTTCTGCCGCGGAATTGTCCCTTTCGGTGAGACCACCACCGGCCATTCCATCACCCGGCTGAGCGTTACCGTCTCCTGCAGCAGCGGGTGGCCGGGGCGGACGACCAGCTTTAGCGATTCCAGAAACAGCAGTTCATAGTTGAGGCCGCTCATCAGTTCCGGATCAGACATGCGCCCAATACCAATATCGACATCGCCGGATTTTAGCCCCGCCAGCAGCATGGTGTTATTCATGGTGGCGACCTGTAAGGTGATGTCTTTTTGCTGTTTATGAAATTGACCAATCACCGTAGGTAAAATACCGAGCGCCGCGGTTGGCAGGGCGCCAATCCGCACCACATCGCTATTCATGCCTTCTTTACGATTGAGAGCCTGGCCTGCGGTATTGAGGGCATCCAGCACCTTAACCGCGTGGGTAAGAAACTGTTCGCCAACCAGCGTCAACTGCGCGCCAAGCCGCCCGCGCTCAAAGAGACGGGTACCGGTCAACTGCTCCAGCTCGTTGAGCGTTTTTGATAGCGCAGGTTGGCTAAGATTCAGGGTTTCTGCCGCCCGCCCCAGGGTTCCCTGTTGTGCGACGGCGACGAAAGTATGTAAATGGCGCAAGCGAATGCGCTGACTGAAGAGACCATTTTTTTCCATAATCGATGTTAAAAACAGAGCTGTCTCGGTAGCAAGCGAAGTTGTTTAATTTTGATAACTAGTTAGCAAAATATTATTAACATTTGATCTTATTGTCTTACAAGTCATTTCTGTCAGGCGCGATAAAAAGCCCCGCACTCGGCGGGGCTGGAAAAAAGGATGTTTTGGTGGGAAATTAAATATCGAAGAACACGGTTTCTTTATCGCCCTGTAAATAAATATCAAAGCGGTAGACGACTTCATCTCCACGCACTTCACGTTGCGCGATAAGCGTCTGGCGGCGAACTTCCCATTCAATCAGATTCAGTACCGGATCCTGTTCATTTGCCGCCTGCTCATCAGCAAAGTACATCCGCGTATTCAGGCCGATGTTGATACCCCGCGCCACCACCCACAGATTGAGGTGCGGCGCCATCATGCGTCCGTCACGGCCGACGACCGCGCCGGGTTTGATGGTTTGAAAGCGCCAGACGCCGGATGCAAAGTCTGAACACGTGCGCCCCCAGCCGCGGAAATTTGGGTCCAGAGTCTTACTCTGCTGACGGTCGTCGGGATGGTTATAACGCCCGTCGGCGTTAGCCTGCCAGAGTTCCAGCAGCACGTCGCGTACCGGCGTTCCGGAACCATCGAAAACCCGGCCTTCAATCGTAATACGTTGGCCTTTGGTTTCCGCGCTCACTAAGTTGGGGCCGAAGTTTTTTTCGAAAATATGAAACCCTGCAGCGTCCGGCGCCAGACCAATATGCACATAAGGCCCGGCAGTCTGCGAGGCGGTTTCAGCTAAATAGTCTTTCATTGGGCGGCCCCCTGAGTACGATTTTCGAACAGCGTGGCGCGATGCCCGCGCAGCACAAGATCAAAACGATAGGCCAGGCTGTCGAGCGGCACGGCGGCGTGGGTATCCAGCTCGGCAATCAGGGTACGCACGGCATCATCGTTATTGATGGTTCTGACAATCGGACACTGTTTAATAAGCGGATCGCCTTCAAAGTACATTTGGGTAATCAGCCGCTGCGCCCAGGCATCGCCGGAGAGCGAAAAGTGAATATGCGCCGGGCGCCAGTCGCTAACCTGATTACGCCACGGATAGGGGCCGGGTTTGATTGTGCGAAAACAGTAATAACCGTTTTCATCGGTCAGCACCCGTCCACAGCCGCCGAAGTTGGGGTCAATCGGTGCCAGATACTGGTCTTTCTTATGACGGTAGCGGCCGCCGGCATTGGCCTGCCACACTTCGACCAGCGTATTTTTCATTGGCCGGCCAAAGCCGTCGCGCACGTAACCGTGGACGATAATTCGTTCGCCAATCGGCAGGCCGTCTTTGGCGTAGTTGAGAATGAGATCGTTATCCAGCGGGCCAAGGTCGTCGCTGCTGAACACCGGACCGGTAATTTCAGAAAGTGAATTTTGCAGGGAGATGAGGGCATTACGCGGCGAGCGCAGCACACTAGTTTTATATCCCGGTGCCAGCGCCGGCGGATGGCTATTGTAATCGCGATGTACAACCTCGCGCGGTGACCATTTATTATTCATAGGGTACTCCATCAATCGGAAGAGAGGCATGTTGTTGTAATGTCGCCAGAAACAGTCTCTGTAAATGTTTTGTTAATTTAAAGTGAAATTAAATCTAATCTTTCATAACCCTTGGTTATGATTTGTGCAGGCGAAACGCGGTAGCAGGTTATCCGCATCACAGTTTGTAAATTCTTCCCGCCACTCTTAACGCGCTTTCCTACACTCCAGGAAGTATTCACTGGAGGTAAGACATCATGGCGAACACCATCACGGCTGATGAGATTCGGGAAAACTTTTCACAGGCTATGTCGGCAATGTACCAGCAGGAAGTTCCGCAATATGGAACCCTCCTGGAGTTGGTGGCGGATGTGAATCTGGCGGTCCTGGAACATAACCCGAAATTACATGAACAATTGGCTAATGCCGACGAGCTGGCACGGCTGAACGTTGAGCGCCACGGCGCGATCCGCGTGGGAACGGCGGAAGAACTGGCGACCCTGCGTCGCATGTTTGCCATTATGGGGATGTATCCCGTTAGCTATTACGATCTGTCGCAGGCTGGGGTACCGGTTCACTCCACCGCATTTCGCCCGGTCGATGACGCGGCGCTGGCGCGTAACCCGTTTCGCGTTTTCACCTCATTGCTGCGCCTTGAACTGATCGGCAACGAGGCGCTGCGCCAGCGAGCGGCGGATATTCTCGCCCGTCGCGATATCTTTACGCCTCGTTGCCGTGAACTCATTGCGTTATACGAAGATCGAGGAGAATTCACGGCTGCAGAGGCGCGTGAATTCGTCACCGAAGCGTTGGAAACTTTCCGTTGGCACCGTCATGCCACCGTTGACGAGCAAACCTATCACGCGCTGCATAATGAGCACCGGTTGATTGCCGATGTGGTCTGTTTCCCCGGTTGCCACATTAACCATCTGACGCCGCGCACTCTTGATATCGATCGGGTTCAGGCGCTGATGCCGCAATGTGGTATCGAACCGAAAGCGCTCATTGAGGGGCCGCCGCGCCGCGAGGTGCCGATTTTACTGCGGCAAACCAGTTTTAAAGCGCTGGAAGAACCGGTGATGTTTGCTGGTGAACATAAAGGCACACACAGCGCGCGCTTTGGCGAAATTGAGCAACGCGGCGTCGCGTTGACGCCGAAAGGACGAGCGCTGTATGACCGCTTACTGAATGAGGCCGGGGTCGGTAAAGACAACCTTAATCATCAGCGCCATTTGCAGGAGGTCTTTAGCGAATTTCCTGACAGCGAATTTCTGCTGCGTCAGCAGGGGCTGGCGTGGTTTCGCTATCGCCTGACGCCTGCGGGGGAAGCGCATCGCCATGCTTTTGGCCCCGGCGACGATCCGCAACCGCTGATCGAACGTGGTTGGGTAGTCGCGCAGCCGATTGTTTATGAAGATTTTTTACCGGTGAGCGCGGCGGGGATCTTCCAATCGAATCTGGGCAACGAAACGCAGGCCCGCAGTCACGGTAACGCCAGCCGTGAAGCTTTTGAAGCGGCGTTAGGCTGCGAGGTCCTCGATGAGTTCGAGTTATACCAACAGGCGGAGGAGCGGAGTAAACGCCGTTGCGGTCTGCTCTAAAATCGGTACTCTGCATGGCATAACTTGCAAAAGGACGTTGTTATGCAGAATTCATCTACGCCGCTGGTGAAAACGCGGCAGGGCACGTTATCCGGCACCCGTGAACAGGGGATCCATATCTGGCGTGGTATTCCTTACGCGCAGCCGCCGGTAGGCGAGCTGCGTTGGCGTTCCCCGCAGCCTCCAGAGCGCTGGCAGGGCGTGCGTCATGCCGATACCTTTTCCGCCGCCAGCTGGCAGGATATCGAATATTGTCGTGAACTGGGCGGCGGCGATCCTGGCCGTTTTTCCGAAGACTGTCTCTATCTTAACGTGTGGGCGCCCGCCGCCCGTTCGCAGCCGCTCCCGGTGATGGTCTGGCTGCACGGCGGCGGCTACACCATCGGCGCCGGCAGTCTGCCGCCCTACGACGGTAGCGCGTTGGCCAGCCGCGAGGTGGTGGTGGTCACCGTGAACTATCGTCTTGGACACCTCGGCTTTTTTGCCCATCCAGCGTTGGAAGGCGAAGAGGGCGAGCGGTTGTATAATTTTGCACTGCTCGATCAGATAGCCGCGCTGCGCTGGGTGCAGGATAATATCCACGCCTTCGGCGGCGATGCCGCCAATGTCACCTTGTTCGGCGAATCCGCGGGGGCGCGCAGCGTCCTGTCGTTAATGGCGTCGCCGAAAGCGAAGGGATTGTTCCATAAAGCGATCGTGCAAAGCGGTTATACCTTACCGGATTTACCGCGGGAAAAGGCGCTGGCCAAGGGAAAGCTGCTGGCGGAACATTTTTCTCTTGCCGATGCCAGTGCGGAACAGCTGCGGGCAATCCCCGCTGATGCCTTTTGGGCGCTGACTGCGCCGCTGAATATCGGCCCGGCGCCGATTGTCGGCGATGCGGTGCTGCCGGAGCCCATGCTCGACACGTTCTTTAAGGGACGTCAGCATGCGATGCCGGTGATGATTGGCTCCAATAGCGATGAGGCCAGCGTGATGGCGGTATTTGGCGTCGATATTGCCGGTCAGATTCAAAAACTGCGTCGCGAACGCCGTTTTGGCCTTGGGCTGATTAAACTACTGTATCCCGGCGTTAAAGGCGATGAGGCGTTAGGGCGGGAAGTGTGTCGCGATATGGCGTTCACGACTTTGGGGTATGTTGTCATGCAGGCACAGCAGCGTCTCGGGCAACCGTGCTGGCGCTACTGGTTTGACTATGTGGCCGAAGCGGAACATGAAACTTATCTCCATGGCGCCTGGCATGGCAACGAAGTGGTTTACGTTTTTGACAACCTGACCCGCGCCGAGCCGGTATGTCAGTACGCCAGTGAGGCGGATCAAGCCTTCGCCGCGCAGGTCGCCGACTACTGGGTTAATTTTGCCCGTCAGGCGGGCAATCAGTGCAGTGAGTTAACCGGCCCGGTGCGCTGGCCAGCCTGCCAGCGCGGACGGGACCGTTTATTGCGTATTGGCCTCAACAAGCGCGCGGGCTTTAAAGTCGAGAACCGCTTTATGCGCGCGCGGCTGGCGCTGTTTCGTCGGGTGATGAAGCATCATGTGACGCTGGATTAACCAGCGCGGCGCGAAAGCGCGCCAGCCCGTCGGCCTTGCTTTGCGAGCGGCGAACAACCAGCCGGTAGCTGGCGCCGGTTTTGACGCTAAGCGAGAAGGGGCGACATAGTCGCCCGGTGCGCAGATCCCCGGCAACCACCGTTTCGTCCGCCATGGCGACGCCGAGCCCCTGCATCGCGGCGGTAATCGCGAGATCCATGGTGTCGAAATATTGGTTTTTATGCATTTTTAGCGCAGTTTCATGCGGGAAGTGCGCAAGCCACAGCAGCCAGTCGGTTTTATCGCGCGTCGGATGGAGAAATGTGATGCCTGATAGCTGGGGATCGCACGGCGTATCGGGACTGACCACCGGCGTGAGGGCCTCTTCAAACAGCAAGTCGCCGGCGCTTTGATGGGTGCCGAAGATAATCGCCGCGTCGTAGGGCTCAGTCTTAAAGTTGACGCTATGCTCGGTGGTGGTGGTCAACGCCACCTGCAATTCCGGATAACGTCGTTCTATCTCCAGTAGTTTCGGCACCAGCCAGCGGATCGCACAGGTAGGCGCTTTCAGGCGCACGACAGTTTGCTGCTGGCGCGCCTGCTCGGCTACCGTTAACAGGCGGCCGAATGCCGACTGTAGCTCAGGATAAAGCGCGCTGCCCTGCGGCGACAGTCGCAGGCCCCGGGCGTGGCGTTCAAATAGCGGGAAGCCGAACCAGTTTTCCAGCGCGGCGATCTGTCGGCTGACTGCCCCCTGCGTCAGGCATAGCTCCTGTGCGGCATGGGTTAGGTTGAGATGCCTCGCGGTTATCAGAAACGTTTCTACGGTATGAAAAGGCAGGGCGCTACGCGACATGTTGGCTCCAGCTATGCATTTTGATCATGGGCAGTATGCCACGCCTCGTTGCGAAATTGGGACGATGCGTTCCGTTTTTGCCATCTAATCGTCATCCGCTGCTTACACTATTATTAATCTCGTTGATACAACGTTTCTCACCGATTAGTTGATGTGTATAAAAGGAGCCACCATGTCTAAACCTTACGTTCGTCTGGATAAAAATGATGCGGCAGTATTACTGGTTGACCATCAGACCGGCCTGCTCTCACTGGTTCGTGATATCGAACCGGATAAATTCAAGAACAACGTCCTTGCCCTCAGCGATCTGGCTAAATACTTTAAACTACCGACTATTCTGACCACCAGTTTTGAGAATGGCCCTAACGGCCCGCTGGTGCCGGAACTAAAAGAACAGTTCCCCGACGCCCCTTATATCGCTCGTCCCGGCAATATTAACGCCTGGGATAACGAAGATTTCGTTAACGCGGTAAAAGCCACCGGTAAGAAACAGCTGATTATTGCCGGTGTCGTCACTGAAGTGTGCGTGGCCTTCCCGGCGCTGTCGGCGATTGAAGAGGGATTCGACGTCTTTGTGGTGACCGATGCGTCCGGTACCTTTAACCCGATAACCCGTGATGCGGCGTGGGATCGTATGTCGCAAGCGGGTGTGCAGTTAATGTCGTGGTTTGGCGTGGCCTGTGAGCTGCACCGCGATTGGCGCAATGATATTGAAGGATTGGGCACCCTGTTCTCCAACCACATTCCGGATTACCGTAACCTGATGACCAGCTTTAACCTGCTGAGCAAGAAATAAACAGCTGGCGGCCAGTTTTCAGGCCTGGCCGCCGTTTCAATCAGACGGGATTATTCACTTATCGAGGCGACATGGTGCGACTTTGCACTTTGATGTTTCAATAGCCGCGATGCCAGTACGCCCGACATCATCGACCCATTCACATTCAGCGCGGTACGCGCCATATCGACTATTGGCTCGATGGCGATAAAAATGCCGACCAGCGCCACCGGGAAGTTGAGCGTAGACAGGACAATCAACGCCGCAAATGTCCCACCGCCGCCGACGCCTGCGACGCCAATTGAGCCCAGCGCGATAGCCGGAAGTAAGCTGGCTAAAAACGAGAAGGACAGCGGGTCGATACCCAGCGTTGGCGCAATCATGGCCACCATGATAGCCGGATAGATCCCGGCGCAGCCGTTTTGCCCCATACTGGAACCAAAAGAGGCGGCAATATTGGCGATGGTATTCGGCACGCCGAATTTTTCCTGTGCGGTAATGGCTAATGGAATCGAAGCCGCGCTGCTGCGGGAAACAAAAGCGAAGGTGAGCACCGGCCACACCGTTTTAAAGTAGCGCAGAGGATGATGACCGCTAACGATCAGCAGAATCGCATGCACGATAAACATGATAGCGACCGCCAGATAACAGGCGGCAATAAAGCCAAGCAGGCTGGTGAATTGCGCTAGCTGATAGGTCGAAAAGACTTTTGCCATCAATGCGAGGACGCCATATGGCGTCAGCGCTATCACGATACGCACCATCTTCATCACCCAAATTTGAATCGCGTTAATCCCGCTACTTAGTTTTTGACCTTCCTCCGGCGCCTCTTTTTTCACCTTTAATAACGCGACTCCGGCCAGCAGGGTAAATATAACGATGCCGATAACCGATACGCTGCGCGCGCCGGTCAGGTCGAGAAAAATATTTGTCGGGATCAGCGAAGTGACCAGTTGGGGTAACGAAACGGCTGCGGTTTTGCTGACGTCTTCGGCGGTCAGCGTCGATTGCATATGGCTAAAAGCGCTGGCGTCAAGACCGAGTAAATCAGCGGTAAACAGTCCGACCCAGCCTGCCACCATCACCAGGCATAGCATGCAGGCAACAATGGTTAAGGACATTCGGCCAATACCGGCGCTATTTTCGAGTTTATTAATCGCTGACAGAATTGAAATGAAAATCAGCGGAACCGCGACAAGTTTCAGCAAATTAACATAGCCGTTGCCGACGATACTGTACCAATCAATGACCGTTTTTCGCGGTTCGTTGGCAATGAAATGGAGTGATAATCCGAGAAGGGCGCCGAGAAAGATGGCGATAAAAACGCTTTTTGATAACGAGTGGCTTTTTTGTTCGAGTTTAAAAAGTCCCCATGATGCGATTAAAAATAACGCGATATACGCTGGCGTAATAAACATAAGATGTGCCTCTTGCCCCATTCAGCACCTGAAATGCCGGAAAGAGATTTATTCCAAATTTCTCTAAGGCTGTGAAAAACCTTAGAACCGCTGGGGATTATAAAGAATTGAATAGCATAAGGCATATAAAAATTGTGGTTTATGTCCTGAGTGTTAGTCCTGTCATATTTCAGCAGGAGCCCTGGGAGCCATGATCGAAATGCATAGCTCTTATGATAACAATTCGCTTGTCGCTTGAAGGCGCTTTAGTTTGAATGGATATGCAAATAAAACGAGAAAGGATTAATCATGGCTCTTAGTGCTTCGGTCACCACCCGCTCGAAATTGCCGGATGTCGGCACCACGATTTTTACCGTTATCGGTCAGCTCTCCGCGCAGCATAACGCGATTAATCTTTCTCAGGGCGCGCCTAACTTTGCCTGCGACCCACAGCTGGTGGCCGGCGTGACGCAGGCGATGACCGCCGGACATAACCAATACGCGCCGATGACCGGCCTGCGGGCCTTAAAGGAGCGTGTTGCTGATAAAATCGCCACGTTGTACGGCACGCAATATGATGTCGATAGTGAAGTGTTGGTTACCGCCAGCGCCAGCCAGGGGATCTATTCCGCCATTGGCGGGCTGGTACATGCTGGCGACGAGGTGATTTACTTTGAGCCATCGTTTGATAGCTATGCGCCGATCGTGCGTCTGCAAGGCGCGACCCCGGTGGCGATTAAGCTCACCGTGCCGGATTTCGCTATTAACTGGGACGAGGTACGCGCCGCGATTACCCCGCGGACGCGGATGATCATCATTAATACGCCACATAACCCAAGCGGCCAGGTATTATCCGCCGATGACCTTAATCAACTGGCGATGCTGATCCGCAATACCGATATTGTGGTTTTGTCCGACGAAGTCTACGAGCACGTAGTCTTCGACGGCGAAAAGCATCACGGCATGGCGACCCATCCGCAGTTGGCGGAACGCAGCGTGATTATCTCTTCCTTCGGCAAGACCTACCATGTGACCGGCTGGCGCGTTGGCTACTGCGTGGCGCCAGCAGCGCTAATGGATGAGATCTGCAAGGTACATCAGTTCCTCATGTTTTCTGCCGATACGCCGATGCAGTACGCTTTTGCAGAGCATATGCAGAACCCGGCTTCATGGCTGTCGCTGGCCGCTTTTTATCAGCAAAAGCGTGATTTGCTCCAGCAACTGCTGCAAGACTCACCGTTCCGCTTATTGCCGAGCGCCGGCTCTTTCTTCATGCTGGCGGATTATCGCCATTTCAGCGATGAGCATGACAGCGAGATGGTTAAGCGGCTGATTACCGAATACGGCGTCGCCACGATTCCGCTATCGGCATTTTATACCGATGGTACTGATAACAAACTGATTCGGCTCTCTTTTGCCAAAGATGAAGCCACATTGCGGGCTGGCGCGCAGGCGCTGTGCCGCGTTAAGCCGCGTTAAGGAGCCAGACGATGAAAATAAAAGCCCTAACTCTAGCTTTGGGAATGCTGTGTACCGTATCAAGCTTTGCCGCCAGCGAGTTGCGCTACGGCGTGGAAGCGGAATATCCGCCGTTCGAAAGCCGCAACCCGGCAGGAGAGCTGCAGGGTTTTGATATTGATCTCGGCAACGCGATTTGTCAGGCCGCGCAGTTGAAATGCAGCTGGGTCGAAACCTCCTTTGATGCGCTCATTCCGGGACTGGTGGCGAAGAAATTTGATGCGATTAACTCGGCGATGAACATTACCGAGCAACGTCGCAAGAGTATTGATTTCACCCAGCCGATCTACCGTATTCCTTCACAGCTGGTGGGCAAGTCCGACAGCGGTATGCAGGCGACGCCGGAAGGGCTGAAGGGCAAAACCATCGGCGTGCTACAGGGCTCGATTCAGGAGACCTTTGCCAAAGAACACTGGGAAAAACACGGCGTCACGGTAGTTTCCTACAAAGACCAGAACATGGCGTGGGCCGATCTGCTTAACGGCCGTATCGACGCCTCGCTGGTGATGTCTGCCGCCGGGCAGGCCGGGTTCCTCAGTAAGCCGCAGGGTAAAGGATTCGGTTTTATCGGTAAGCCGGTGGCTGATGATACGATTCTGGGCAGCGGTATTGGCTACGGCTTGCGCAAGGGTGATGAGGCGACCAAAAAACAGCTCGACGCGGCAATTGATAAAGTGCGCGCTGACGGCACTATCACCCGTCTGGCGGCGAAGTACTTCCCCGGTATCGATGTCAGTGTGAAATAATCTTTATTTGCGGCTCTTTGCTGCGCAAAGAGCCGCCCGCATTACATCAGCACCACCGGTTTGATGACTTTACCGGAAGCTGAATCTGCGAAAGCCTGATTAATCTCTTCGAGCGGATAGAACTCGATAAGCTTATCAATGGGGAATTTCCCTTGTTTATAAAACTGTACCAGCTGTGGGATAAACAGCTGCGGTACGGCGTCGCCTTCAATTACCCCTATCAATGATTTACCTTCCGCCATCAGATCGTTTTGCACATTAAAGGTGATATCGCCGGTAAAGCCGACGACCGCCACCGTGCCTAACGGCTTAATCGCGTGGATCGCCTGCAGAACGATGGCGGCGACGCCGGTCGTTTCGATGGCGTAGTGCGCCCCTTTACCGGTCAGTTGGCGAATAACCGCAACGCTATCTTCCTGTTTGCCATTGATCACGTGGGTTGCGCCGAGTTCACGTGCCAGCTCAAGGCGGTTCGCATGAATATCGACGGCGATGATTTGGCTACAGCCGGTGAGCTTTGCAGCCATAATGGCGCTTAAACCAACCGCGCCGCAGCCGAATACCACTAACGATTCCCCGGCCACCGGTTTTAGTCGATTTAACACCGTGCCGCTCCCGGTTTGAATTCCGCAACCCAGCGGACCAAGAAGCGAAAGTTCGACATCACGGTCGACAACAATAGCATTCGTCGCTTTGGTGACCACATACTGACTAAACGAAGATTGGCCGAAGAAGACGGATAATTCTTGATCATCCAGACGATAAGGGGTGGTGCCATCGTCTAAGCGTCCACCAAAGTTTAAGTCATTGAAACTTTCGCACGCGGAAGGATGGTTGGTGAGGCAGTTTTCACAGTGATGGCAGGCGGCGTAGCTCAGTACCACATGATCGCCAATTTCGACCCCACGAACGGCATCACCGACGTTAACCACGATACCTGCGCCTTCGTGGCCCAGGATGGCGGGCATCGGCAGGATCCCGGCGTTATCGCGGATTACCGCGTCGGTATGACAAACGCCTGTAGCGACAATTTTTACCATCACTTCGTCTTTTTTAGGTGCGCTAACCTGAATATCTTTAATGCTAAATGGTTGTTGATAACCCAACGTCACGGCGGCTTTTACTTTCATTAGATACTCCTGGCATTTTTCCCTGGAGAGTAGAGATTACACCTGGCGTGATGAAAATTTATCCTGTTCGTGCTGAAAATAAACAAAGCGGGGGTAAAAACGCTGAGGTCTCGGGTCGCGCCTGTTCGCCAAAACAGCTCAGCGATAGCGATTGCTGGGTGGTTATTCAGTCTGTTCCGGTGGACATCTTTTTTTTCATGCTTTTCGCCTGCCAACAATTGGATTATCAATCATTTTTGTCTAGAGTGAGCGGAATTCACGACGCAGATGTTTGCAACGTTGCGTATCCGTCGAACTCTCAAAAAGGACGCTTTTCCAGGCATGAACCGCAGACGTTTTCTTAAATCATCCATGGCTGTTGCCGCCGTATGCGGAACGTCAGGAGTCGCCTCGTTATTCACTAAAGCGGCTTTCGCCGCGGATTCTGCTATCGCCGATGGCCAGACGCGCCGCTTTGACTTTTCCGTCCTGCAGGCGATGGCTCATGACTTAGCCCGCCAGCCGTGGGGCGGCGCGCCGCGTGACCTGCCGCCGACGCTGGCGAATCTGACCCCTCAGGCCTATAACAGCATCCAGTATGATGCGGCGCATTCGCTGTGGAATAACGTTGAAGAGCGCAAGCTGGATATCCAGTTTTTCCATGTTGGTATGGGCTTCCGCCGCCGGGTGCGCATGTTCTCGCTGGACGCGCAGTCTCAGCAGGCGCGGGAGATACACTTCCGTCCGGAGCTGTTCCAGTACAACGACGCCGGCGTTGATACCAAACAGCTGGAAGGGCAGACCGATCTCGGTTTCGCCGGTTTCCGTGTGTTTAAGGCGCCGGAACTGGCGCGCCGCGATATCGTCGCCTTTCTGGGCGCCAGCTACTTCCGCGCGGTCGACAGCACTTACCAGTACGGCCTGTCGGCGCGCGGTCTGGCCGTTGACACCTTTACCGATACCCCGGAAGAGTTCCCGGATTTCACGTCATTCTGGTTTGAAACCGTCAAACCTGGCGCGACGGTGTTCACCGTCTACGCGCTGCTCGATAGCCCGAGCGTCACCGGCGCCTATAAGTTCACCGTGAATTGCCAGCAAACGCAGGTGATCATGGATGTCGAAAATCATCTCTATGCGCGCAAGGACATTAAGCAGTTGGGCATTGCGCCAATGACCAGCATGTTCAGCTGCGGTAACAACGAACGCCGGATGTGCGATACCATCCATCCGCAAATCCACGATTCTGACCGCCTGTCGATGTGGCGCGGCAACGGCGAGTGGATTTGCCGTCCGCTGAATAATCCGCAAAAGCTGCAGTTCAACGCGTTCCAGGATAAAAACCCGAAGGGGTTTGGCCTGCTGCAGCTGGATCGCGATTTCAGTCATTATCAGGATGTGATGGGCTGGTATAACAAGCGCCCGAGCCTGTGGGTGGAGCCACGTAATCAGTGGGGAAAAGGGGCCGTTAGCCTGATGGAAATCCCGACTACCGGCGAAACGTTGGACAATATCGTCTGCTTCTGGCAGCCGGAAAAACCGGTAAAAGCGGGTGATCAACTGGACTTTAGCTACCGCTTGTACTGGAGCGCGCAGCCGCCGGTACGCTCTCCGCTGGCGCGAGTGCTGGCGACACGCACCGGAATGGGCGGCTTCCCGGAAGGATGGGCGCCGGGTGAACACTACCCGGACAAATGGGCGCGCCGCTTTGCTATCGATTTTGTTGGCGGCGACCTGAAAGCCGCGGCGCCGAAAGGCATTGAGCCGGTGATTACACTCTCCAGCGGCGAGGCTAAGCAGGTAGAGATCCTCTACGTCGAGCCTTTTGACGGCTATCGTATTCTTTTTGACTGGTATCCGACTTCCGATTCCACCGATCCGGTGGAGATGCGCATGTTCCTGCGCTGCCGTGGCGACGCTATCAGCGAAACCTGGCTATATCAGTACTTCCCGCCTGCGGCGGATCGGCGTAACTACGTTGATGACCGGATTATGAAATAACCCAGGTCGTTGAAATCCGCCCGCGGCGCGCTTCTGCGGGCGTTGTTGTTTATCAGTGAGATATCGTCATGACTGCCGAAAACAGCCCCATCATCGAAACTATCCCGGTCAACGAACAGCTGGAGCTGCGTGCGGTTGACGAACGTTACGTCAGCGAACTCCATCAATTGGTGCTCAAAAACCGTGACTGGCTGCAGCATGCTTTAAGCTGGCCTGCGGAGGTGTTGAGTGAAGATGAAACCCGGCGCCACGTGCAGGGAAACGTGATGCTGCACCAGCGCGGTTATGCAAAAATGTTCCTGCTGTTTTTACAGGGGCAGATGATCGGCGTCCTGTCATTTAACCAGATTGAACCGTTGAACAAGACGGCCTATATCGGTTACTGGATCGATCAAAGCCATCAGGGGCAGGGACTGTTGTCGCAGGCGTTACAGGCGTTTATCCATCATTATGCGCAAACGGGCGCCGTTCGCCGTTTCGTTATTAAATGCCGGGTCGCCAACCAGCGCAGTAATCAGGTGGCGCTGCGTAATGGTTTCCAACTGGAAGGTTGTCTGAAGCAGGCCGAGTTTTTAAATGGCGCATATGACGATCAGAATATCTACGCGCGGATTATTGACCCGCAATAAGCTGCTATAGCGAACCCAGCAGCGGCGTACGGGTGATATGCTCGTCGCCGCTCACGATTTTGCGCCCGCGAAGATGAATTCTGTCACCCTCCAGCGCTTCGATACAGGCGTTACCGCAGATTTCTACCTGTTGTTCGATAATCACATCGCCTCGAATCGTCGCATGTCCTTCGATAAGTATCTCGTCATCCAGCAGAATGGGCCCGCCGATAAGATGGGCGTGCCCGCCGACCATGACACGATGCTTTAACAGGCAGTTGCCTTCGACCACGGCGTTTTCGCCCACCTGGGAACTGTAGCGCAGGGTTGGGATCTGATCCTCGCCGCGCCCGGCGACCAGCCGCGCGCGATCGTAGACCCGGGCGTTGTCACAGATCCATACATCGTTATTTTCATTACCTTCAATACGTGCGTTATCGAACACTTCGGCACGGTGTTCAACAAAAGCATGCTCAACCACGGCATCGCCGTAGATTTGCGCCTGGTGAACAATCCGTGAGGCGCTGACCGTGGCGCGCTGATATATTTGCAGCACTTTGTCGATATCAGAAGTGAGTCCCTGAGCGGCAATCACCAGACAGTGGGGGAGAATACGCGCCTGGTCGGCGATTCGGCAGACGCCACGGATTTGCGATTGTTTTATAGTGACGTTGTCACTTATCCTGGCGCCGTGACTTACCTCAACATTATCAAGCCAGGCGTTGTCGCTTATTGTCGCCCCGTGGCTTATCACGCAGGTGCCGGTCAGACGGGCGTTGTCGTCAACGCGCGCGCCAGCGAAGACGACGCTATTGGCATCATATATCCAGCAGTCGCCGCCCTGGCTTAACGCGGCTTCATCATCAAGCCAGCCGCCTTCGCTTCCGGCCTTAACGTCCGAGAAATCAGTCAGCGCCACGATTTGCCGCAGAGTTACGCTATGTTTAATTCCGTCTTCTTCAAAGTGATACAGGCGGACGTGGTCGCTCAGACGATATTTCTTCATCAGCATTTCTCTTTACTGTTGGTTAACATAAACATAGCAAAAATCTCCGTAGCGCGTTTTATAAGGTTCCTTTAAAATGCAACTTAAAATTAAATTGAAACTTTAAATAAAATGAATAAACACGTAACGGGCGGCCAGGTGCTGAATCTACCGGCTGGCTATTTTGGTATGGTGCTGGGGATAATCGGCATGGGCTTCGCCTGGCGTTATGCCAGTACCATCTGGCCGGTGAGCAGTATTATTGGCGATGCGCTGGTGGTGCTGGCGACAACTATCTGGGCGCTATTAATGATAGCGTTTATTGCGCGGGCTATTCGTTTCCCGTGGAGCGTTCGGCAGGAGATGCGTCATCCGGTGGCCAGCAGTTTTGTCAGCCTGATCCCGGCAACAACGCTATTGGTGTCGATCGCTTTTGCTGGCTGGTATCGCCCGTTGTCGCTGGCGTTATTTGCTGCGGGGGTTACGCTGCAGCTTTGCTATGCGGCCTGGCAGAGCGCCGGGTTGTGGCGGGGTAAACATCCGGGAGAGGCGACGACGCCCGGTTTATATCTGCCGACCGTCGCCAACAATTTTATCAGCGCCATGGCCTGCGGCGCGCTGGGATTTAATGATGCCGGACTGGCGTTTCTCGGCGCTGGCGTCTTTTCCTGGCTCAGCCTGGAGCCGGTTATCCTGCAGCGGCTGCGCAGCAACGGCGAGCTACCGGCGGCGTTGCGGACGTCGCTGGGCATCCAGCTGGCGCCGGCGCTGGTGGCCTGTAGCGCGTGGCTCAGCGTCAATGGCGGCGACGGTGATACGTTTGCCAAAATGCTATTTGGTTATGGGCTGTTGCAGTTGCTATTTATGCTGCGCCTGATGCCGTGGTATCTGCAGCAGCCGTTTAATGCGTCATTCTGGAGCTTCTCGTTCGGGATTTCCGCACTGGCGACCACCGGCCTGCATCTGGGTCACGGCCAGCCGCACGGATTTTTCCATACTCTGGCGATCCCCTTATTTATTTTTAGTAACCTGATTATCGGCCTGCTGCTGCTGCGTACCTTTCTTCTGCTGGTGCGGGGTAAACTGTTAATTCGCGTAGACCGTGCCACTTTATTGCCAAACAAGGATTAATCATGACGACTCGTGACGAAAACTACTTTACTGAAAAATATGGCCTGACGCGCACCCACTCAGAAGTGGTGTATGCCGCCTCGCTGATGCTGCCTGGTCGGACGCTTGACCTTGGTTGCGGCAATGGACGAAACAGTCTGTATCTGGCGGCAAAAGGTTACAACGTCACCGCGTGGGATAAAAATCCCATGAGTATCGATAATCTGGAGAACATTCGTCAGGCCGAAGGGCTGGAGAACCTGCAGACTGCGATAAAAGATCTGAATACGTTGAGCTTTGATGGCGAGTATGATTTTATTCTTTCTACCGTGGTGATGATGTTCCTGGAAGCCAAAACCATCCCTGGTCTTATCGCCAACATGCAGCGCTGCACTAAGCCTGGCGGCTATAACCTGATTGTTGCCGCAATGGATACCGAAGATTACCCTTGTACCGTGGGCTTCCCGTTCGCCTTCAAACCTGAAGAACTGCGTGACTATTATGCTGGCTGGCAGTTCCTCAAGTACAACGAAGACGTCGGCGAACTGCACCGCACCGACGCCAGCGGAAACCGCATCAAGCTACGCTTCGCCACGATGCTGGCGCGTAAACCGGCTTAATCCGCCGCCAGCAGGCACAGCTGCAGGGCGGTTAGATAGGAGGCCTCAAAGGCGCGCAGCGGCAAAAATTCGAATTTCGAATGGAAATTATGCGCGCCGGTGAAGAAGTTCGGCGTCAGCAGACCCTTTGCCGAGAGCGCTGCGCCGTCGGTACCACCGCGCATTGGCGTGGGTTTTGGCGTTATACCGAGGCTTTCCATCGCGGTGAACATCAGGTCAATAGCCCGGCGGTCTTCGCCAATGGCGTTACTGATATTGCTGTAAGTATCGCTGATAGTGAATTCAACCCTGGCAGTAGGGTACTGGGCGGCGATTTTCTCTGCCGCTTCGCCAATCTGTTGTTTACGGCGGTTAAAGCTGTCCAGATCGAAATCGCGAATGTTGGCCTGCAACCTTGTGCTGTTCTGATCGCCATGAATACCGTTAAACCATACGTAGCCTTCGCGCCCGGCGGTGTGCTCCGGCGTCTGCTGGCGGTCGAAATAGCTCATGAAGTCGGTAGCCATTAACAGCGGATTGACCAATACGCCTTTGGCGGACATCGGGTGTGCGGTTACGCCGGTAAACCGTATCTCCGCAGAGGCGGCGTTAAAGTTTTCATAAACGATCTCGCCGAGTTCGCAGCAGTCGATGGTCCAGGCAAAATCGACGGCAAAACGCGATAAATCCAGCGCTTTTGCCCCGCGAAGGCCAACTTCTTCGTCCGGGACGAACGCCACGACGATATCACCATGCTTATGTTCGGCGGTCAGGTTTTCCAGCAGCGTCATAACAACGGTCACCGCTGCTTTGTTATCGGCGCCCAGTACGCTGGTGCCGTCGCTGAAAATAATCTCTTCATCACGATAGGCCAGGATTTCCGGATGCTCGTCAACCCGTAGCCAGATTTGCTGTTCCGGGTTAAGGCAGAGATCTTCGCCAGTAAATCGCAGGATTTGTGGATGAATATCCGGCGACAGTCCGACATCAACGGTATCAATATGCGTGATAAAGCCGATCCGCGGCGCACCGGGGACGGTGCCTTTTTTAACCGCCGTCACGGTCGCATGCTCGTCGATCACGATATCGTCAAGGCCAAACTGACGTAGCTCGTCGGCTAACGCCTGCGCCATCTGATGTTGTCCGGGCGTTGTGGGTAACGTGGTTGCTCGTGGATCGCTTTGGCTGGTGATAGCCAGATAGCGAAAGAAGCGCTGGGTTAATTGTCTGGTTAAGGGCGAGGCCATAGTGATTCCTTCTATATACCCGTCATACTTCAAGTTGCATGTGCGTTGGCTTTCCTCACTCACCCCAGTCACTTACTGTAGTAAGCTCCTGGGGATTCGCTGCGTCGCCGCCTTCCTGCAACTCGAATTATTTAGGGTATAGTTATTTTTAAGGTGTTTGCAATCTGGCTTTAGTGTTATGTATGGGCAATAAAACAACAAGCTATTCATTAGTCAAAAAATGAAAAGGGAAACGCATGCAACGCACATCTACTTCAATAGCTCTGACGATAGCGGCATTAGCGGTGAGTTCTGCCGTGAATGCGAAAACACTGGTTTATTGCTCTGAAGGCTCGCCGGAAAACTTTAATCCGCAGCTTTATACTTCCGGGACCAGCGTCGATGCCAGCGCGGTACCGATATATAACCGGCTGGTGGACTTTAAAGTTGGCACCACGGAATTGCAGCCCAGCCTGGCGGAAAGCTGGGAGGTGAGCGAAGACGGTAAAGTTTATACTTTTCACTTACGCAAAGGCGTTAAATTCCAAAGTAATAAATATTTTAAACCGACCCGTGATTTTAATGCTGATGACGTTATTTTTTCGTTTATGCGGCAAAAAGATCCGAATAACCCCTATCATAATGTCTCTAATGGCAACTACTCCAATTTTGAAAGCCTGGAGTTTGGTTCGTTAATTACCGCAATTGATAAACCGGATGAATATACGGTGCGTTTTACCCTCGCGCACCCCGAGGCGCCTTTTGTCGCTGACCTCGGCTGGTATTTTGCTTCAATCCTCTCTGCGGAATATGCCGATGCAATGCTGAAAGCCGGAACCCCGCAGCGCGTCGATATGGATCCCATCGGCACCGGGCCTTTCAAGCTGGCGCAATACCAAAAAGATTCGCGGATTTTGTTTACCGCATTTCCTGATTACTGGCAGGGAAAAGCGAAAATCGATCGTTTAGTATTCAGTATCACGCCTGATGCCTCGGTGCGTTACGCTAAGCTCGAGAAAAATGAGTGTCAGGTCATGCCATTCCCCAATCCCGCCGATTTACCGCGGATGAAAAAGAACCCGCAGATCAATCTGATGAGCAAAGCCGGGCTTAATACCGGTTTCCTCGCCTTCAACACGCAGAAAGCGCCTCTGGATAATGTGAAGGTGCGCCAGGCGTTGGCGATGGCGATCAACAAACCGGCAATTATCGATGCGGTGTTCCACGGTACCGGTACGGTAGCGAAAAACCTGCTGCCGCCCGGGGTCTGGAGTGCCGATGCCGATCTGCAGGACTACAGCTGGGACCTGGAAAAAGCCAAAGCGCTGCTGCGCGAATCCGGTGTGAAGAGTCCCATCACCATCGACCTGTGGGCGATGCCGGTTCAACGCCCCTATAATCCAAATGCGAAACGGATGGCGGAAATGATCCAGGCTGATTGGGCTAAAATCGGCGTGCAGACCAAAATAACCACCTATGAATGGGGCGAATACCTTAAGCGGGTGAAAGACGGCGAGCATCAGGCGGCGTTGATGGGCTGGACTACGGCGACCGGCGACCCGGATAACTTCTTTGGCCCATTATTTACCTGCCAGTCGGCCAACGGCGGTTCTAATTCGGCCAAATGGTGCTATGCGCCGTTTGATAAAATTATCGCCGAAGCTAAAACCATCACCGACCGGCCGCAACGAGAAGCTTTGTATAAACAGGCGCAGCAGATGATGCACGATCAAATGCCGGCCGTGATGATTGCACACTCAACTATTTTTGAACCGGTGAGTAAATCGGTGACCGGGTATGAAATCGACCCGTTTGGGAAGCATATTTTTTATCAGGTGGACGTAAAATAAGCATCGTAAATAAATCCGCCGCATTGGCGGATTTATTTTTTGCAAGGAGTTGACGGACCACCATTTTTGTCACAAAACTAAGCGTGAAATTTTGTTATAAACCTTGCCGACAAACTGCATTTACAGGGATTATCCATGCGTACAAAAATGTTATTTAAAGTAGCCGCTCTGGCCGGGCTACTGGCATTAACTGGTTGTGCATCCAAACTGGCGCAACCGGAGCAGTATTCCGGGTTCTTAAAAGATTATTCTAAGTTAAAAGAGACCACTTCGGCTTCCGGCAAACCAGAACTGCGCTGGATCTCCCCGGACTACAATCCGAGCAACTATGACAACGTCGTCTACCGTCCAATCACCTACTACCCGGTGCCGAAACCAACGACCCAGGTAGGGGAGAAAGCGCTGCAGGACATCCTTAATTACACCAACAAGCAGATGAAACAGGCCATCAGCGAACGTAAGCCGTTGGCGACCACGGCCGGCCCGCGCAGCCTGATTTTCCGCGGCGCAATCACCGGTGTTGATACCAGCAAAGAAGGGCTGCAGTTCTATGAAGTGATCCCGGTAGCGATGATTGTCGCGGGTACCCAGGCGGCAACCGGCCATCGCACGATGGACACGAATCTCTACTTCGAAGGCGAACTGATCGACGCGAAGACCAATAAGCCGGTTATTAAGGTTGTGCGTAAGGGCGAAGGCAAAACGCTGTCTAACGAAAGCACGCCGCTGACCGCTGATACATTGAAACAAGTGATTGATGATATGGCGATCGATGCGGTGAAATTCGATCCGTCGCAGAAGTAATTGATGCGTTAAGCCCGTCTTGCGAGTTGCCTGACGGGCTTATTATTAGGCCAGCCGGCGGCGCATAAACAGCTGCTCGGGGCGGGCGAACATCACCAGATTTCCTACCAGTATTAACGCCAGACCTATCACCGCGTTGCTATGCCAGACGTAACCTTCGTAGAAGGTGGAGATAGTTAATGCCACCAGCGGGAAAAGCAGCGTGCTATATGCCGCTTTGCTGGCCCCGATACGGCCTACCAGGGTGAAATAAGCGCCGAACGCGATCACCGAACCGAACAACGCCAGATACAGCAGGGCGCCCATATAACTCCAGGTCCACTGCGGCATAAAGTTATCGCCGCGTAGCAGCGCGATCGCGCCCATCACCAGGGTGCCGTAAAACATGGCCCAGCTATTGGTGGTCAACGTCTCAAGCCCGCGGCGTTGGTGGCGAATACTCAGCATGTTGCCCAATGAAAAACCGTACGTTCCCAGGGCACTCAGGCCGATTCCCCACAGCAGCGACGCGTTCAGACCATTGGCGAGGAGATCGTCCCAGAAGAGGGTGACAATTCCTGCGAGCCCCAGCGCCGCTGCCAGCCAAAAGCGCCCCGGCGGCTGCTGGCGGAAGAAAATAAAACTGTTGATCGCGTTAAATAAGACCGCCATCGAAAAGATCACCGACTCAAGGCCGGTATTGATATGCGCTGCGGCGGTATAAAAACACCAGAAGTTAAAGCAAAAGACGCAGCAGCCCTGCAGCATGCAAAACAGATGATCGCGCATTGCCAGCGGGCGCAGGCGGCGAGTAATCAGCAAAATCGCCAGCATGGTGACGCTGGCGACGGCAAAGCGCCAGAAGATCGATACCGGCGCGGCGACGGGCCCCTGTTGTAAAAAGATAGCAATCCATGTGGTACCCCAGATAACCACCACCAGCCCGTAGAGTAATGCGTTCAAAATGTCTCTCCTTTAAAATGCCTGGCGTAAGTGTGCGATTTTTCCAGGCAAAGCGCTGTCACCGTTTTGTTGCTGACTTGCAAAATCTTGCGCTTATTTTTCACAAGCTCATGGTCAATGCTGGTAAGCGGTGATGACAATTCATAGACTAGAGGTCTGCGGATTAAAACGATGTGAAGGCTATGGCATACGGGACGTTCGAAACATTACAACAACAAAATGCGGTGCTGCGGGGGACCGTGGAACTCAATTCCGGGATCCAGCTTGCCGCGTGGTACAACGACCTTGACCGGATCACGGTGCGCAGCGACCACCACACGTTGAGCCTGTATGTCGCCGATGGTTACGAAAGCTACCAAAAAACACCGTACGGCTGGAAGAATGGCGGCGGGCCGGACCGTTTTTGTCTGATGCCAAAGGGCGATGAAAGCACCTGGGATATTCGCGGCGATCTCTCTTTCGTTCATCTCTATTGCACCGATGAGCACCTGCGTCGCGTCGGCGAGCAAATTTGGGATCGCAGCCCGGCGTCTTTCACCTTGCAGGAAAAAACCTTTGCCAGCGATGACAAAATTACCGCGGTGTATCGTCAGTTTCTGCTTGATAACGACTGGCGCCAGCAGGCTAATCAACTGCTATTAAGCTCCGCCAGTACGTTGCTGTTAACACATCTGATTCAAAACTATTCGAACGTGCAGTGGCGCCTGCCGACGGTTACCGGTGGCCTGGCGCCGTATCTTTTGCGTAATCTGTTGGCGTGGATTGAGGAGCATCTCGAGCAGCCGCTTACGCTTGCCGATCTTGCCGCCCAGGCGTCACTTAGCGAGTACCATTTTGCGCGGATGTTCCGCCAGTCAATGAATATGGCGCCGCACCAGTATGTGATGCAGCGGCGGATGATCAAGGCGCAAAATCTGATTTGCCATACTCAACAGCCGTTGACCGAGATTGCGCTGGCCTGCGGATTTAGCTCCGCCAGCCACTTTAGCCACCGGGTTAAGAGCGCCACGGGTCTTACGCCAAGCCAGCTACGTGCGGCGCAGCGTGGTTAACAGCATATAGCTGATACCGCCGAGGACCAGCCCCCAAAAGGCCGAGCCGACACCTGCCAGAGAGACGCCGCTGGCGGTGACTAAAAAGGTTACCACTGCGGCATCGCGCTCGTTTTCTTGCCCCAGCGCTTGATAGAGGCTGCCGCTAATGGTTCCTAACAATGCCAGCCCCGCCAGCATCTGGATCCACACCGGCGGTAGCGCCGCCATAAGCGCGGTTATCGAACCGCCAAATAGCCCCGCCAACAGATAAAACACACCGGCCGCCGCTGCGGCGAGCCAGCGCTTATCCGCATCCGGATGCGCATCCGGACTTTGGCAGATCGCGGCGGTAATGGCGGCGATGCACACGGAATAGACGCCAAATGGTGAGAATAACAACGCCAGCGCGCCGGTAAATACGATTAGCGGCGAGACCGGAACCCGATAGCCTGATGCCTGAATGGTCGCCAGGCCGGGCGCATTCTGTGACGCCATGGTGACAAGGAAAAACGGTACACCGACGCTGAGCAGTAGCGAAGGGGTGAACTGCGGCGTAATCCACTGCGGAGCAACAAAAACCATATCGTTTGCCACTGGCGACAGCGCGCCGGTTAGCAGGGCAATGATCCCGCCTGCCACTAACGCCGCAACGACCGCAAAACGTGGGTAGAGCGCTTTGCATAACAGCCAGGCGGCGAACATCCCGCCGCATAGCGGGAGATTATCCTGCAAACTGCCAAATGCCTGCAGACCAAAACGCAACAGGATCCCCGCCAGCATTGCCGCCGCCAGCGAATGCGGGATGATCTTCATGAGGCGGGCAAACAGTCCCGTCACGCCGCATAGCAGGATCAGCGCGTTGGCGAAAACAAATATTCCCACCGCCTGCGCTAGCGTCGCTCCCTGTAATCCACTGACCAGTAAAGCCGCGCCTGGAGTTGACCATGCGGTGAGGATGGGGACTTTACGCCATAGCGTTAATACCAGCGTGCTGACGCCCATCGCCAGGCCAAGGGCGGTCATCCAGCCGGCTATTTGCGCGGCATCGGCGCCAGCGGCGGCGGCCGCTTGCCAGATAATGGCGGCAGAACTGGCATAGCCTACCAGCACGGCGACAAATCCCGCGAGCAGCGTGGGGATGGGAAGGGTAAAGGAGCGCATGAACACCTCTTGTGCGTTATAACATACGACGAAGGTAGCATTGTGCGTTATAGCGTACAACTGGTAATATCAAGAAAATGATGAGGAGCCATCCATGAATATTGCGCAACATCTGGCAACGACGCTGAAAAGCCTGCGTCAGCAGCGCGGCTGGAGTTTGTCGCGGCTGGCGGAAGAAACCGGGGTATCGAAAGCGATGCTCGGGCAAATTGAACGTAATGAATCCAGTCCAACGGTCGCGACGTTGTGGAAGATAGCCACCGGCCTTAATGTGGCGTTTTCGACGTTCATCGTTGCCGATGAGACGGCTGCGCCCGCCGCCTTCGACCCGCAGCAGCAGGCGATGGTAGTGACGCCGATTTTTCCCTGGGATCCTGAGCTACGTTTTGACCATTTTTCAATTACCCTCGCCCCAGGCGCGCTGAGCGAATCGACGCCGCATGAGACCGGCGTCATTGAACATGTCGTGGTCATTAGCGGTTCGCTGGATTTATGTCTGCAGGGGCAATGGCAGACGTTGCAGGCGGGAGAAGGGCGGCGCTTTGCCGGCGACCTGACGCACGCTTACCGCAATAGCGGCGCGCAGACGGCGCACTTTCATTCACTGATTCATTATCCAAAAGAAAAAGCCGCGGACTAATCCGCGGCCAATCAAGATGACTGAGACTAAAATTCACAACGTGACGAGGAAAATCCGGAATACGCAGCCACTGTAACCTTGCCGGGTTTTCATGAGAAATAGCTTTTTCTTCAATGCTTTGCCGATTTCTGCAAATTCGCTGTGCGGGCGCGGCGGAAAATGTTTTCGTCTACGCCCAGTTCTGACTACAATAGCCGCCATTTCGACCCCCTATAACGGATAACGACGAGCGTATGCGCCTGCAAAACCATCATCTTGAGCTTCTTAGTCCTGCCCGCGATGCCGGGATCGCCCGTGAAGCGATTTTACACGGCGCCGACGCGGTCTATATCGGCGGGCCGGGCTTCGGCGCGCGCCATAATGCCAGCAATAGCCTGAGCGATATCGCCAACCTGGTGCCGTTTGCGCATCGCTTTGGCGCGAAGGTGTTTGTGACGCTGAATACCATTCTTCATGATGATGAACTGGAACCGGCGCAACGTCTGATTACCGATCTGTACGAGACCGGCGTTGATGCATTGATTGTGCAGGATATGGGGATAATGGAGCTGGATCTGCCGCCAATTGAGCTGCATGCGAGCACCCAGTGCGATATCCGCAGCGTTGAGAAAGCGAAGTTTCTCTCTGATGCGGGTTTCAGCCAGATTGTTCTGGCCCGCGAACTCAACCTCGATCAAATTAAAGCGATCTACGATAATACCGACGCGACTATCGAGTTCTTTATTCACGGCGCCTTATGCGTAGCCTATTCCGGTCAGTGCTATATTTCTCACGCGCAAACCGGACGTAGCGCCAACCGCGGCGACTGCTCTCAGGCTTGCCGCCTGCCTTACACCCTGAAAGACGATCAGGGGCGCGTTGTGGCCTATGAAAAACATCTGTTGTCGATGAAAGATAACGATCAGACCGCCAACCTGGCGGCATTGATCGACGCCGGCGTGCGCTCCTTTAAAATTGAAGGGCGCTATAAAGATATGAGTTATGTGAAAAATATCACCGCTCACTATCGTCAGATGCTGGATCGTATTATTGAAGACCGCGGCGATCTCGCGCGTTCTTCCGCCGGGCGCACAGAACACTTCTTCGTGCCGTCGACCGATAAAACGTTCCATCGCGGCAGCACCGACTATTTTGTTAACGCGCGTAAGGGCGATATCGGCGCGTTTGATTCGCCGAAATTTATCGGCCTGCCGGTAGGCGAAGTATTAAAAGTCGGAAAAGATTATCTCGATGTTGAAGTGACTGACGCATTGACGAATGGTGACGGCCTCAATGTGATGATAAAACGTGAAGTTGTCGGCTTCCGCGCCAATACGGTGGAAAAAACGGGGGAGAATCGTTATCGCGTCTGGCCAAACGAAATGCCGGCAGACCTGCATAAAGTGCGTCCGCACGAGGCGCTTAATCGTAACCTCGACCATAACTGGCAGCAGGCGCTACTGAAAACTTCCAGCGAGCGCCGCATTGCGGTTGATATCGCGCTGAGCGGCTGGCAGGAACAGCTGGTGCTGACCATGACCTGCGAAGACGGCGTCAGCGTCACGCATACACTGGATGGCGAATTCGCCGAAGCGACCCAGGCGGAAAAAGCGCTGGCCAATTTACGTGATGGCGTGGCGAAGCTCGGCCAGACCATTTATTACCCGCGTGATGTGCAGATTAATCTGCCGGCGCTGTTTGTGCCGAACAGTATGCTTAACCAACTGCGCCGTGAAACCGCAGAGATGCTCGATCAGGCGCGCCTCGATGCCTGGCAGCGCGGAACGCGTAAACCGGTCTCCGTACCACCGCCGGTGTATCCGGAAACGCATCTGTCGTTCCTGGCGAACGTTTATAACCACAAAGCGCGCGCTTTCTACCAGCGCTATGGCGTTCAGCTGATCGATGCGGCGTATGAAGCTCATGAAGAGAAAGGCGACGTGCCGGTGATGATCACCAAGCATTGCCTGCGATTCGCCTTCAACCTGTGTCCGAAGCAGGCCAAAGGTTCGATAAAGAGCTGGAAGGCGACGCCGATGCAGCTGATTCACGGTGACGAAGTGTTAACCCTGAAATTTGATTGCCGTCCATGCGAAATGCACGTAGTGGGTAAAATCAAAAATCATATTCTCAAAATGCCCCATCCGGGCTGCATCGTCGCCTCCGTCAGTCCTGACGAACTGATGAAAACGCTGCCCAAGCGTAAGGGCGCGTAAGAACCATTCTCACGGCGGGCAGTTATGCGCCTTTGCTTTGCGCGCGTACTGCCGGTGATAATGTTCGCGCAGCGAGCTGGCGGTGTCCTCAGCCCGGCTGCGTAGTTCATCGCAATCAGCCTCGTGCAGTAATCGCTGTTCGAGGCTTTGCACCGGGAAATAATCATGCCCCTGATGCTGGGCGAGCAGATGCCCGGAAAATAACCCACATATCAATACCACTGCCGCTATTCCTCTCCGCCACATATCATTTTCCATATCAATAGATAACGCGTGATCAATATGATTGATTTAATATTAGTTTTTTTATGGCGTTATCAAAGAAGCGCAAGGCTTTGTCAGGCGTGGCTGAAGAGGATGAAAAAAGCCTGACGCGATGAGCGCCAGGCTGGAGATGTGTTATATCAGGCACGAAGCCCGGCGGCGTTCATCAGCAGGCGGAAAATCATACTGACGGCGCCCAGTGCCAGCACGCTAGCGCCCCATATGGCTGCCAGCCATAGCAGACGTTTTATCCATGAATGCTCCATCAGTGATATCCCTCGCCAGTTTGAACTTTGCCGCGGAAAACGTAGTAGCTCCAGAAGGTATACCCAAGAATGACGGGAATAATCAGTAACGCGCCAACCAGCATAAAGCCCTGACTTTGCGGCGGCGCCGCGGCCTGCCATAACGAAATCCCTGGCGGAATAATATTCGGCCAAATGCTGATCCCAAGTCCGCTAAACCCAAGGAAGACGAGCCCCAGCGTCAACACGAACGGCAGGGTGTGAGCATCTCGTTGCCCAAGCGTGCGCCATAACCAGACGCTGATGGCGATAACCAATAGCGGCACCGGCAGCAGGTAAAACAGATTCGGCAGACTAAACCAGCGCTCGGCGATCGCCGGCTGGGAGAGCGGCGTCCATAGGCTAATCACGGCTATTATCATCAGTAAGGCCAGCAGCAGAAGGCGTGAAATTCTGCGCATGATATTCTGCAGCGGATTCTCGCTCTTCATTACCAGCCAACTAGCGCCCAGTAACGCGTATGCAACGGTGAGGCCGAAACCGCAGAATAGGGTAAATGGCGTCAGCCAATCCCACATTCCACCGCTAAAGCTGCGACCGCTGACCGGAAAACCATGAATGACCGCGCCGACGACCATGCCCTGGGTGAATGTCGCCAGTAGCGATCCGCCCAGAAAAGCTTTATCCCAGAAAGGACGGTGCGAAGGGGTCGCTTTGAAGCGAAACTCGAAGGCCACACCGCGAAAAATTAGGCCAATCAGCATCAGGGTTAAGGGTACCGACAGCGCGTCGATAATCACCGCATAGGCCAGCGGAAAGGCGCCGAAGAGACCAGCGCCGCCAAGCACCAGCCAGGTTTCATTGCCATCCCATACCGGGGCGACGCTGTTGACCATCACGTCGCGCTCATCGCCGCCGCGTACGGCGGCAAACAGAATGCCGATCCCTAAGTCGAAACCGTCCATGACGATATACATCAGGGTGGCAAACACGATGATAACAAACCAAATAACCGATAAATCAATACCCATTAGCGGGACTCCTTGTGCTGAAAACCATCCGTCGCGGCAGAAAGCGGACGCGCCGGCGTACCTGATGGCACAGGCGTCTGCTCTTGCGGACCTTTGCGGATCAGGCGCAGCATATAGCTATAGCCAACGCCGAATACCGAGCTGTAGACGGCAATAAATGCCAGCAGGCTAATGGTCATATGCAGATCACCGTGAGCTGATACGGCCTCGGAGGTGCGCTGTATACCGTAAACGACCCATGGCTGGCGTCCGACTTCGGTGGTCACCCATCCAGCAAGAATCGCAATCAGGCCAGAAGGTCCCATCCATAACGCGAAGCGCAGGAAAGGTTTTGAGGTATACAGACGCTGCCGATAGCGCAGCCATAGGGCAATGACGCCGAGCAGAATCATTAACATTCCCAGACCGGCCATCAGACGAAATGACCAGAACACAACGGTTGAGTTGGGGCGATCTTCTGGAGCGAACTCCTTCAGCGCCGGTACCTGTTTATCGAGGCTGTGAGTCAGGATCAGGCTGCCGAGGGCAGGGATCTCCAGCCCATAGCGGGTACGTTCTTGTTGCATGTCCGGCCAGCCGAACAGCAGCAGTGGCGTCGGTTCGCCCGGCGGATTTTCCCAGTGGCCTTCGATGGCAGCAATTTTCGCCGGTTGATGTTTCAGGGTGTTTAGCCCATGCATATCGCCGATCATTGCCTGAATGGGGGCGACAAGCAGCGTCATCCATAGCGCCATAGAGAACATGGCGCGGATGGCTGGGGTTTGATTGCCACGAAGCAAATGCCATGCGGCTGATGCGCCTACGAACAATGCGCTGCTAAGAAACGCCGCGACGGACATATGGAATAAGCGGTAAGGGAAAGAGGGGTTAAAGATAACGGCGAACCAGTCAACGGGTACGACCTGACCATTAACGATTTCGAACCCTTGTGGCGTTTGCATCCAGCTGTTTGAGGCAAGGATCCAGAACGTAGAGATGATGGTGCCCAGCGCTACCATACAGGTGGCGAAAAAATGCAGGCCGGGGCCGACACGGTTCCAGCCGAATAACATCACGCCAAGGAAACCGGCCTCCAGGAAGAAGGCGGTGAGGACTTCATAGGTCAGTAGCGGGCCGGTAATACTGCCGGCGAATTGTGAGAAACCGCTCCAGTTGGTGCCGAACTGGTAGGCCATCACCAGTCCGGAGACGACACCCATACCAAAGTTGACGGCAAAGATTTTCGACCAGAAATGATATAGCGAGCGCCAGACTGGATTTTTTGTTTTTAACCATAATCCCTCAAGCACCGCCAGGTAGCTGGCAAGACCGATGGTGATCGCGGGAAAGATGATATGAAATGAGACGGTAAAGGCGAATTGGATCCGCGCCAGATGAAATGCATCAAGACCGAACATGCTGGACTCCACAACAAAATTGATTCAACGCAATTTTAGGGGGAGGGGGATGGTGAAAGCAGAGGCAGAAATGATGTTTTTTATGATAACAGTTACTCACTGTTATTCTTTTTATACATATTTCATATTTATGAAATTAGTATTTATGTCATCATGAATAATGAATTGCTGGTTGTGATCTTTTTTTAATGCTACTTCACATGTTTTTTTACGATTTTCCTTAGTGCTTCTCCTGCTTTCTATTAATTACTCTGGTAGATTGGAAATGTTTGGTGTTTAATGCAAACGCGAGGTTCAAGTATTTACATTTTATATGTGAATTCTTTATTTATTGTTTTTTGATATATTTAGTGAGTGGAGATAAGGGAGGCGACTTGTCACAGAACGGACTGCGAAGTTTGTGTATCACATTGGCGCTAATGAGTATCTTTTGGCTGGTTGTGTTTGGCGGACTCTATCTTGTTTTTTGAATTCAACGGTTACATCCAGAAGAGATTGAATTCCCCAGCGTGTGATTAATTTGTTTGATATCAGTTCCTTGCTGTTTTTTATGCCGGGTGCATTGTTCAATGAACAATGGTTTAGGTGCGTTAAATTATGTCAAAAAGACTGGCGAGGAATGAATTTATCTTATTGTGAATTTTCCTTAGTGGAGGAGTTGTTGATTCATAATTAAATATCAAGGCGTGTTTACGTTGGCGCCAGTTGGGATCTCAACGATAGACCATGACGTATGGTTCATAAATCAAATGAATATTGGTGATTATGAAGCGTTTATCAATGTAACCTAAATGCGAACATTATATTAACCCTAGTAGGGTTTGATGGTATTTCAGTAGTAAGCTTAACGCGCGAATATTATTCCTGCACTGGTTCAAGAAGCACATTGTTGTATATCAGTTATTAGAACCTGCCATTTTTAGTCAACTGTTATAAGATATGAGTCTCGATTGTTAAATGGATGCGGTAATGAAAAAGTATCAGCAGCTTGCGCAACAATTAACCGACCAGATCGCCCTCGGCGTTTGGCAACCCGGCGATCGGTTGCCCTCCTTACGCGAACAGGTTGTCAGCAGCGGAATGAGTTTTATGACCGTCAGCCATGCCTACCAGTTACTGGAAAGCCAGGGACGAATTATCGCTCGTCCGCAATCGGGTTATTACGTTGCGCCGCAGCCGGTGAAGCAGCGTCAACCTGATCCCCCGGCGCAGGTGACGCGTAATGAATCCGTTGATATCAACACCTATATTTTCGACGTCCTGCAGGCCAGCCGTCAGGCGTCGATGCTGCCTTTTGCCTCCGCCTTTCCCGACCCGCGGCTGTTTCCTCTACAGCAGCTAAACCGTTCTCTGGCGCAGGTGAGTAAAACCGCCACCGCCATGAGCGTGATCGAGAACCTGCCGCCGGGTAACGATGAGCTTCGTCATGCTATTGCCCGGCGTTATGCGTTGCAGGGAATGAACGTATCGCCGGATGAGATCGTCATTACCGCCGGTGCGCTGGAGGCGTTGAACCTCAGCCTGCAGGCGGTGACTGAGCCCGGCGACTGGGTAGTCGTAGAAAATCCGTGCTTTTACGGCGCACTACAGGCACTCGAACGATTGCGGCTTAAGGCGCTATCGGTGGCCAGCGATGTGAAAGAGGGGATCGATCTGGCCGCGTTGGAACAGGCATTACAAAATTATCCGGTTAAAGCCTGTTGGCTGATGACCAATAGCCAGAACCCGCTCGGATTTACGCTGACGGCAGAAAAAAAAGCGCAACTGGTGGCGCTATTGACGCACTATAACGTGATGCTGATTGAAGATGACGTTTACAGTGAGTTGTACTTTGGACGGGAAAAACCGCTACCCGCAAAGTACTGGGATCGTGATGAGATGACGCTGCACTGCAGCTCATTTTCCAAATGCCTGGTTCCAGGTTTTCGTATCGGCTGGGTCGCCGCTGGCCGACATGCCCGCCGTATTCAGCAACTGCAGCTGATGAGTACGCTATCGACCAGTTCGCCGATGCAACTGGCGCTGGTGGATTATCTGTCTACCAAACGCTACGACGCACATTTACGCCGGTTGCGGCGTCAGCTTGCCGAGCGAAAACAGCTGGCCTGGCAAGCGCTACTGCGTTTTTTACCCGCCGAGGTCAAAATTCACCATAGCGACAGCGGTTATTTCCTGTGGCTTGAGTTGCCCGCCGGCGTCGATGCTGGCGAACTCAGTGCTCTGGCGTTACGGGATAACATCAGTATTGCGCCGGGTAAAATGTTTTCTACCACCGCTAACTGGACCTCATTCTTCCGTTTTAATACCGCATGGGGCTGGGGAGAAAAAGAGGAGCAGGGAGTCAAACGGCTCGGCGAACTTATACGTCAACTTTTGCCTTAGTTTATTCATCGCTGTTTTTTTAATTGCCGGTTTATTTTTCCCGGCAATTAATTTCCGGCATTCTCGTATACATTAATCAGGGTTAAATACCCGTTAACGCCGGGCTGTCATAGGGAATATGCATACTCAACCCTTTGCCATAACTCCTTGTCTATAATCCATATTATCGAATCGTGGCGGCGATTTTTGCGGAATGCGCCCCGGGTCACAACCTGAGTAAATTTCCCCAGAGCCCCGCAGGCCGCCGTCTACCCTTATTAAGGGAGATATTTTTACGGCACGGCTGCCGCTACCTTTATTCTGACAGGAGTAAGTTCAAATGAGCAAAAAATTTGCCCGTGGCAGCCTGTGCGTGCTGAGTATGGTTTTTGTTACTGCGCAAGCCGCAGAACCGCCGACATCGCTGGATAAAGGTGAAGGTCGGCTCGATATTATTGCCTGGCCGGGTTATATCGAACGCGGCCAGACGGATAAGAATTATGACTGGGTAAGTCAATTCGAAAAAGAGAGTGGCTGCCAGGTTAATGTGAAAACTGCCGCCACCTCCGATGAAATGGTCAGTTTGATGGCGAAGGGCGGCTACGATCTGGTCACCGCATCCGGCGACGCCTCGTTGCGCCTGATTATGGGCAAGCGTGTACAGGCGATTAATACCGCGCTGATCCCCAACTGGAAAACGCTTGACCCGCGAGTTGCTAAAGGCGCGTGGTTTAACGTCGGCGATAAAGTGTACGGCACGCCCTATCAGTGGGGGCCGAACCTGCTGATGTACAACACCAAAACCTTCCCGACGCCGCCGGATAGCTGGAAAGTGGTTTTCGTCAAACAGGATTTACCGGACGGAAAAAGTAACCAGGGGCGCGTTCAGGCCTATGATGGACCGATTTATATCGCCGACGCGGCGCTCTTTGTCAAAGCAACGCAGCCGCAGTTAGGAATTAACGATCCCTATGAACTCACTGAAACACAGTATCAGGCGGTGTTAAAGGTTCTGCAGGATCAGCATCCGCTGGTTCACCGCTACTGGCACGATGCGACCGTTCAGATGAGCGACTTCAAAAACGAAGGGGTGGTTGCTTCCGGCTCCTGGCCATATCAGGCCAATGGCCTTAAAGGTGAAGGGCAGCCCGTTGCTACCGTCTTCCCGAAAGAAGGCGTGACCGGCTGGTCTGATACCACGATGTTACATAGTGAGGCGAAGCATCCGGTATGCGCTTATAAGTGGATGAACTGGTCGCTGACGCCGAAAGTACAGGGCGATGTCGCCGCCTGGTTTGGATCGCTGCCAGTCGTGCCGCAGGGCTGTAAGGCGAGCACGCTACTGGGAGACAAAGGCTGCGAAACTAACGGCTACAACCAATTCGACAAGATTGCGTTCTGGAAAACGCCAATTGCCCAAGGTGGCAAATATGTCCCTTATAGCCGTTGGACTCAGGACTATATCGCGATTATGGGTGGCCGCTAAGCGCCTGGAGACTGAACATGACGTACGCGGTAGAGTTTAATGACGTTTCGCGTCTGTACGGTGACGTGCGCGCGGTGGATGGCGTGAGCATCGCCATTCGCGATGGTGAATTTTTCTCTATGCTGGGGCCGTCCGGCTCCGGCAAAACTACCTGCCTGCGCTTAATCGCAGGCTTCGAACAGCTATCCGGCGGTTCGATTCGTATTTTTGGCCAGCCTGCCAGCGAATTACCGCCATGGCAGCGCGACGTGAACACGGTTTTTCAGGATTACGCGCTATTCCCTCATATGTCGATTATCGACAACGTCGCCTACGGGCTGATGGTGAAAGGGGTGGGCAAAAAAGAACGCCATCTTCGCGCCCAGCAAGCATTAGAGAAAGTAGCGCTTGGCTTTGTTCACGCGCGTAAACCTTCACAGCTTTCCGGCGGCCAGCGGCAGCGGGTCGCCATTGCCCGCGCGTTGGTTAATCAACCGCGGGTGCTGCTCTTAGATGAACCGTTGGGAGCGTTGGATTTAAAACTACGTGAACAGATGCAGGTGGAGTTAAAAAAACTTCAGCAATCGCTGGGTATCACTTTCATTTTTGTTACCCACGATCAGGGTGAAGCGCTATCGATGTCCGATCGCGTGGCGGTGTTTAATAATGGTCGCATTGAACAGGTCGACTCGCCGCACGATCTCTATTTACGTCCTAAAACCGCCTTTGTCGCCGGATTCGTCGGCACCGCGAACGTTTTTACCTCTGAAATTTCTCAGAGGCTATGTGGCTTGTCCGGCGCCTGGTCGTTGCGCCCGGAACATATCCGCCTGAATAGCGGCGGTGATATCCAGGTACAGGGGACCGTCCAGGCGGTACAGTTTCAGGGCGCGTCTACGCGTATTGAACTGAAACTCGCTGCGGGCGATAAGTTGTTAGTCAGCCAGACCAACGTCGATGGCGGGGCGGCGGTTGGCACACCGCAGTTGGGGCAGCAGGTATCAGCCGGCTGGTCGCGTTCGGCGATGGTTTCCCTGGAAAACGGAGGCTGAGATGACGATGGCGCTTGTGCAACCGACGACCGGGCGAGTGTCAGGACTGTTCTGGCGAAAACCCTCATTGGGCCTGTTTTTACTGCTGCTGGGGCCGTTGATGTGGTTTGGCATCGTCTATCTGGGATCGCTCCTGACGCTGTTATGGCAAAGCTTCTATACCTTTGATGACTTTACGATGTCGGTCACCACGGATTTGACGCTCGCTAACCTGAAGGCGCTGTTCAATCCCGCCAACTACGACATCATTATCCGTACCCTGGTGATGGCCATCTGCGTGACTATGGCCAGTGCAATCCTGGCATTGCCGATGGCCTGGTATATGGCGCGTTATACCCGCGGCAAGATGAAAGCTTTCTTTTATATCGCGGTAATGTTGCCGATGTGGGCAAGTTATATCGTCAAGGCTTACGCCTGGACGCTATTGCTGGCGAAAGATGGCGTGGCGCAATGGTTCCTCGGCCACCTTGGTCTGGAGAGCGTGTTAAATATGGTATTGACCATCCCGGCGGTCGGCGGCAATACCTTGTCGACCTCCGGGCTTGGGCGATTCATGGTATTTGTCTATATCTGGCTGCCGTTCATGATCCTGCCGGTGCAGGCGGCGCTGGAACGTCTGCCGCCATCGCTGTTGCAGGCCTCAGCCGATTTAGGCGCCCGCCCGCAACAAACCTTCCGCTACGTGGTATTGCCTTTAGCCATACCGGGCATCGCGGCGGGGTCTATTTTTACCTTTTCCCTCACCCTTGGCGATTTTATTGTCCCGCAACTAGTGGGACCGCCCGGTTTCTTTATCGGCAACATGGTCTATTCGCAGCAGGGTGCGATTGGCAATATGCCGATGGCAGCGGCGTTCACGTTGGTGCCGATTGTTCTGATTGCACTCTATCTGGCGTTTGTGAAGCGCCTGGGAGCGTTTGATGCACTCTGAACGCGCGCCGTTGATTCTTAAAATCGCCACCTGGGGGGGAGTGATATTTCTCCATTTTCCACTGCTGATTATCGCCCTGTATGCCTTTAACACAGAGGATGCCGCTTTTAGCTTCCCGCCGAAGGGGCTGACTTTACGCTGGTTCAGCGAGGCGGCAGCTCGTGCCGATATCATTGAATCGGTGACGTTGTCACTTAAAGTCGCCGCCTTATCCACGGCAATTGCGCTGGTGTTAGGTACGCTCGCCGCCGGGGCGCTGTGGCGGAGCACGTTTTTTGGTAAGAATGCCGTGTCGCTGCTGTTGCTGTTGCCGATTGCGCTTCCCGGCATTATTACCGGTCTGGCGCTATTGACGGCATTCAAAGCCGTCAATCTTGAGCCAGGGTTGCTCACTATCGTAGTGGGTCATGCGACCTTCTGCGTGGTGGTGGTGTTTAACAACGTCATTGCCCGATTTCGCCGGACATCATGGAGTCTGGTGGAAGCATCAATGGATCTTGGCGCAACAGGCTGGCAAACCTTCCGTTACGTGGTGCTGCCCAATCTGGGTTCGGCGCTGCTGGCGGGCGGCATGCTGGCCTTCGCTCTTTCCTTTGATGAAATTATCGTCACTACCTTTACTGCCGGACACGAACGGACGCTCCCGCTGTGGTTGTTAAATCAGCTGGGGCGTCCGCGCGATGTGCCGGTCACCAACGTGGTCGCGCTGTTGGTGATGTTAGTGACGACTGTACCCATCCTGGGGGCCTGGTGGCTAACCCGTGACGGCGAGAATAACGCCGAAAACGGAAAATAATACACTTTACAGGATCATGCTATGCAACATAACCTTTTGATAAACGGTAAATTAGTGGCGGGTGAGGGCGAAGTGCTGCCGGTATTCAATCCCGCCAACGGTGAAGCGATTATTGAGATTGCGGAGGCGACCGAGGCGCAGGTTGATGCCGCCGTCAATGCTGCAGATCGTGCGTTTGTCAGCTGGAGCCAGACAACGCCGAAAACTCGCGCCGAATGTTTACTGAAAATGGCTGACGTTATTACCGAACATGCGGAAACGCTGGCGAAACTGGAGTCTTTAAACTGCGGTAAACCGCTGCATTGTGTTATCAATGACGAAATGCCGGCGATTGCCGATGTGTTTCGCTTCTTCGCCGGCGCCGCGCGTTGTATGCCGGGAATGGCGGCAGGAGAGTATCTGGAGGGGCATACTTCGATGATCCGCCGCGATCCAGTCGGCGTAGTGGCCTCGATTGCACCGTGGAACTATCCGTTGATGATGGCGGCCTGGAAGCTGGCGCCCGCGCTGGCGGCTGGTAACTGCGTGGTCATTAAACCTTCGGAAATCACTCCGCTTACGGCATTAAAGCTGGCAGAGCTTGCAAAAGATATTTTCCCGGCCGGGGTCATTAACGTGCTTTTTGGCCGTGGTCCAACCGTTGGCGATCCGCTCACCGGCCACAGTAAAGTACGCATGGTTTCCCTGACCGGCTCGATCGCCACCGGCGCCCATATCATTGGTCATACGGCTTCTTCGATTAAACGTACCCATATGGAGCTGGGTGGTAAAGCGCCGGTTATCGTTTTTGATGATGCTGATATTGATGCCGTCGTTGAAGGCATTCGCACCTTCGGTTTTTATAACGCCGGCCAGGACTGTACTGCCGCCTGTCGTATCTATGCGCAGCAAGGCGTCTACGATCGGCTGGTTGAAAAATTAGGCGCTGCCGTGGCCAGCCTGAAAATGGGGCAACCGGACGATCCGTCTACGGAGCTGGGGCCGGTGAGTTCTCTTGCGCATCTGGAGCGGGTGACAGCAGCGGTCAACGCCGCACGCGCTTTACCGCATATTAAAGTGGTCACCGGCGGCAGTCGCGCTGCAGGGAATGGTTACTATTTCCAGCCCACGCTGTTGGCTGGCGCCCGGCAGCAGGATGCTATCGTACAACGTGAAGTGTTTGGCCCGGTAGTCAGCGTGACGTCGTTTAGCGATGAGGAACAAGTGTTAACCTGGGCTAATGATTCGCAGTATGGTCTGGCCTCCTCGGTATGGACGCAGGATGTGGGTCGCGCTCATCGTCTGAGCGCGCGCTTACAGTACGGTTGCACCTGGGTAAACACCCATTTCATGCTGGTTAGCGAAATGCCGCACGGTGGGCAGAAGTTGTCTGGATACGGCAAAGATATGTCGATGTACGGCCTGGAGGATTACACGGTGGTTAGGCATGTGATGGTGAAACATTAAACATTAACGTACCGGCAGAATTATCAGGCTAATAGTTGCAATAGCAACAAATGTTAAAACAGATAAGGGGTAATATGAGAGTATTCTTATACCCCTTCAAGAGCTAAGCCATTGTGAGTGCCGGAGATAAGCGCCGGATGGGGTGTAAACCATTAAGAGTCTGTTCTTAATCATTATGAGATCCCTGCAGATTAATGCGGGGATTTTTTTTGCGAATCGCCTTTTATATCGATGCTACAATTAACGTTTGTCTTTTTTAGAAGGCAAACCCGAATGGCGGCGCTCACGAATATAAGAGAGAAGGCTGTAGATGGCTACCACCAATAAAATTAATGCTATTAATAGCGCTGCTATTCCTGACATAAGCAACCTCAAAATAAGTAAGAGAAAAAGCAAATACGTTATAACGAATAGTCATGAACCTATGCGGAAAACCGTGAATTTGCAAATAATAATTTCTATCACTTAATCGAATAAATAGCACAAATTAACAAATGAAAATGTCGAATCCGCATTACCTATATGGTTGGGGAAGTTGTTTGTTGATTATCTGCACAAGCCAATTTAAGAAAATTCTCACCCCTTAAGTCCATTGTAGCCAATTATCTATAACACCGTACGAGGAGTGTCAGATCATTTTGTTATTGCCAATAATATAAATATCCTTCCGCTGGCAAGAGGTCATAGGGCGGATAGCACTCGATGCTTTCTATACCGGAAGACAATAATTGTAGCGATAATGTTAAATTCACGGCATGGATCGTAGCAGTAGCGGTGACGGGTGTGTATGTGATTTGACTTTGTTGGGGCGCTCATGAGAAAATTTTACATAATTTGTTATTCTGAAGTTGAATTGGTTTGAAAAAGCTAGCATATCTCTTGTTACTCATCGGCGTAAGCGCAATGCTTTACGGTAATCTCCCTGCCCAGCGTATTAGTCGCTGTGAAAGCCAGGGGGCAACTGTGGGCGTTTGCGCAATGGTTGAATGGGATAGCGAAAAGCTAAATTTCTTACCGCAATATAACCCTGAAAATCATGAGATTATCGCGGTGCTTCAGCAACAAGATGCTGGGGAACGCGCGACAATAAAATCATAAAAAAAAGCAGCCATTGAAGCTGCTTTTTTAGGTTTAGTTGCTGAAAAAATTACTAAAGCCAACCAAAACGAACGGATAACAGGCTAATAAGCGCAAGCGCTGCGCCGACATTAATCAGAATTACGGTTTTGCTGGAAACATCCATAACGCCACCTTTATGAGTAAGCCCCTACATTTATAGTCGGTCGCATAGAGTTGCGCTATCGGACAACACTGAATCGATCGTTATTCCATGGTCTTTGCAGCGGTTTGTTTTGTGAGGTATTGATCTCTGACGTCCTAAGTGGTGCGGGAGATGGCGCGCATTGCGCGGCGTCTGACAGGGAAGGAAAAAAATGACTTTATACCAGAAAATGCTGGTTTTTTATGCCGTAATGGGCTGTATCTGCGCGTTGATAAGCTGGTTTTTAACTAAGGAAAGCCGTTGTATTCGCCTGCTGGCTGCGTTGCTGATTGGTGCCACCTGGCCATTCAGCTTCCCTATGGCGCTGCTGGTTTCTCTATTCTGAACAACAGAAATGGCTGGCCTAATTGTCTTGATAGCTGTATATAAATACAGTTAAAAATAATAAGGATGCCATCTGATGAACAGCTTCTATTCGCATTTAGCCGGTGCAACGGTCCGTTGGTTTGATTTCCAAGGCCAGGGGGACCCTATTGTGTTCATTCATGGGTTAGGTTGCGCCTCTTCATACGATTACCCGCCAGTGGTTTCTAACCCTATATTGAGTGGGCGCCGGGCCTTACTAATTGATCTTCCAGGCTATGGTTACAGCGATAAACCGCTTCAGTTTGGCTACCGAATTGCTGACCAGGCTGCGGTCGTTGTGGAGTTGCTGAACAAATTGCAGGTCAACCGCTGCATTCTCTTCGGCCATAGTATGGGGGGCAGTGTGGCTATTGAGGCAGCGCAGCGGCTGGGCAAACGCGTTGAGGCCTTAATTGTCGCCGAGCCCAATCTCTATGCCGGTGGGGGATTCTATAGCTGTAAAATCGCCGGGCAGACGGAAGATGATTTTATCGCCAACGGCTATCAGTCGATGCTGGCGGAAGAAACGTCCCCATGGAAAGGTTGCCTACAAAATAGCGCACCGTGGGCGTTATGGCGGGGAGCTACCAGCCTGGTAGTAGGCGCTTCTCCCTCGTGGTTTGAGCGTTTTATTCACCTGCAATGCCGCAAGACGCTTATCTACGGTAGTTTATCGCTACCCTCACAGGAAGCGGAAGACGTCGAAACTGCGGGTATCGCATTGGCTGTCATACCACAGGCGGGGCATTCGATGGCATGGGAAAACCCGGCCGCGCTGGCGCGCGTGATTGCCGGGTTGCTCTGAATGCATCGCGGTAAATCAGAACGGTAATTCGCGCGGGCGAGTTTGCATAGTTATCCAGCGAAGTTCGGTGAATTCAGCGATCCCGGCGCGTCCGCCGAAGCGGCCATAGCCGGACGATTTACAGCCGCCGAAAGGCATCTGTGCTTCATCATGTACGGTAGGGCCGTTAATATGGCAAATACCGGTTTGCAGGTTCTGCGCCACATTCCAGGCGCGAGCGGTATCGCGACTATAAACCGCTGCCGCCAGGCCGTATTCGCTCTCGTTAGCGACGGCCAGAGCCTCTTCCTCGCCGTTGACCCTAATCACCGATTTGACCGGGCCAAAAGATTCTTCGTGCCATATTCGCATCTCACGCGTCACGCCATCCAGCAGGGGGGCGCGCATTTGCGTCGACTCCGCCTTTCCACCGCAGAGCAAACGCGCGCCCTTGCTCAGAGCATCATCAATCAACGCGTTGCAGCGTTGTACCGTTTTCGAATCGACCACCGGGCCGAGAAGCGTAGAAGGCAGCGCGGCGGCGCGTTGGCTGATTAATGCGACGAACTCATCCGCGATGCTCTCATCGACAATAATGCGTTCGGTGGACATACAAATCTGTCCGGCGTTAGCGAAAGCGCCAAAAATCGCGCCCGCCGCTGCCTGCTGAAGATCGGCATCATTCAGTACCAGTAGAGGCGCTTTGCCACCCAGCTCAAGTATCGCCGGTTTAAGGTATTCTCCACAGGTGCGGGCAATAATGCGCCCAACGGGGGTTGATCCGGTAAAATTCACGCGTCGTACGGCGGGGTGAGCAATCAGCGTTTCCACTAGCGCAGGCGCGTCGGCTGGCGAGCAGGTGAGATAATTCACCACGCCGTCGGGAAAGCCCGCCGCGGTGAGGGCATCGATGATTAAGCTATGCGTCGCGGGCGAGAGTTCCGAGCCCTTGAGAATCACCGTATTGCCGCACGCAAGCGGCGTGGCGATGGCTCTGGTGGCCAGAATCAGCGGTGCGTTCCACGGCGCCATCGCCAATACGATGCCTGCGCCCTGACGCAAGCCCATTGCTAGATTACCCGGCACATCGGAGGGAATCACTTGTCCTTCTACTTGGGTGGTTAGCGCTGCAGCTTCGCGTAAGATATCTGCCGCCAGATGCACGTTAAATCCGGCCCAGTGCGCCGTCGCGCCGGTCTCCGCCGCCATGGTAGCAATAAATTTCGCCTCTCTAAGCTGCATTTGCGCGGCGGCTTCCAGCAACAGCCGGCGACGCTCGGATGGGGTGCTGTCCCGCCATGAAGGGAATGCGGCGGCGGCCCTATCTGCACAGCGACGGGCGTCATTGAGGCTTGCCGCTGCGGCGATAGAGGCTGTCTCGTTATTTTGCGGATGGCGACGGATAAAAGTGGCGCGGCCTTCGGCATCGTGCCAGCGGCCGCCGCTATATAAGCTGCAGGTTATAGTCATTAGCGTAACCTCATTGGTCTGCGGAGTGTCGAGTCTACCGCCATACCTCATTGCGCAGCGGCGAAAGGGCGGTTATCGCACAACTTTTTTGCAGATTTCTCAGCGGGTCACAACTTAGTACAATAATGAGAACGGCGAACATGGGCCGCAGCAGACACAATCCATTCGCCACGGCCCAAAGAGGAAAGTTAATGTAATGGTTGTACCTGTAGTGCGTCAGAATATTGTTTTAGCTTTTTAATTTTATCTTTTAATATCCAGCTTAACTCAGAAATATTCATTTTTATTTCGTCAATATCGACCGAACTGCCTTCCACGAAGGCAGGCGTTGTGCCGACGATGCCGCTCGCCAACGCTTTATTTGTTTCACAGCGATAGCCGATCTCATAAAGCTTATCGCTTAGCTTTTTCTCGAAAGCGTTGAGATTGTCATAGGCCCTGAGATAGTCCGTAATTTGGGCGGCGGAATGTAATATATAAAATCGTGATTTCACGGCCGGCGTTTTATCGAGGTCAATAGCAATTGAGTCGTCGGGAATAAACAGATTAACGGTAGGCACCGCCGCGGCTTGCGAACGTTGAGTCACATCATAGACACCACCATCGTCGGCCTGTAAGGCGGCATGATGTGTTGCGACCAGAAAACAGCCAGGCCAGTAGTTTATTTCCCAGCCCAGCAGCATTTTTCCACCGACCTGTTCAATCGCCGCGCTGACGTTCCAGTAGGCGTTTCCCTCGGGCCCCGGTTTATCAATGACCGGGAGATAGATCGGACTGGCGCCAGGATTCAACTGTTCGGCAAATTGCAACAACCGCGGATCGTTGAGGGTGATAGGCTGATAAATCGAATTCGTCATGTAACGCTCCTTTGACTGAAAAGGGACAATGCGGCACGCGAATGGATTTTAGTCGGAAAAAGGCATTTTGTCGTACCGGTGCGCGAGTCACTGGCTTTCGTTATGAGAAGAGCCGCAAATAGCGCTAACCTTATGAGTTAAAGTGTGAATCTAATAGCGATTCATTATTTGCTGGTTGTATTCCGCTGTGCTGTTATTAGTGGGCATATAACAAATTTATAAGGTTTATAACCATGTCTACAGGGAAATCACTACTTGCACTGGCACTAAGCGCACTGCTGCCAGCTGGCGCCGCGTTGGCTGCGGCCAACGACACGCTGGTCTACTGTTCGGAAGCCTCGCCGGAATCCTTTAACCCGCAAATCGCCAGCTCTGGTCCTTCATTCGTTGCCAGCTCACAGGTGCTCTATAACCGCCTGATAACCTTTGATCCGCTTAAAAACACACCGATTCCGTCGCTGGCGACCGAATGGAAAGTGTCCCCGGATGGTAAAACCTGGACCTTTACGCTGCGTAAGGGCGTGCAGTTCAACAGCAATAAATACTTTAAGCCGACCCGCGATTTCAATGCGGATGATGTGCTGTTCTCGGTGCTGCGCCAGCAGGATCCGCAGCATCCTTATCACAATGTGTCGCAGGGCAATTATGAATATTTCCACGACGTTGGCCTTGATAAGCTGATTAAAGAAGTGAAGAAGATCGATGATTACCACGTTCAGTTTGTGCTGAGCGAGCCCAATGCGGCGTTTCTCGCCGATTGGGGGATGGACTTCGCTTCGATTCTTTCTGCTGAATATGCCGATGCAATGTTGAAAAAAGGGACGCCGGAATACGTTGACAGCTGGCCTATTGGTACCGGCCCCTATGCGCTGCAGCAGTACAAAGTGGATTCACAAATCCGCTATATCGCCAATCCGCATTATTGGGAAGGTGAGGTGCCGACTAAACATCTGATCTTCTCCATCACGCCGAACGTTGAGACTCGTCTGGCTAAGCTGCAGACCAACGAATGCCAGATCATTCCCGCGCCATCGCCGGTACAGTTCCCGGTGATTAAAGGGAATAAAGATCTGGCGTTACACGCGGTGGAGGCGTTGAACGTGGGGTATCTGGCGTTTAATACGCAAAAGAAACCGTTTGATAACGTGCTGGTACGTCAGGCGCTGAACTACGCCACCGACAAGCAGGCGATTGTGAAAGCGGTCTTCCTGGATTCCGGCAACGTGGCGAAATCGCCGATCCCGGCCAATATGCTCGGTTACAAGAAGGATTTGCCGGATTACGACTACAATCCGCAGAAAGCGAAAGCGTTACTTAAGCAGGCCGGGTTGGAGCAGGGCGCAGAAGTGACCCTGTGGTCGATGCCGGTACAGCGCCCGTATAACCCGAACTCGAAGCGCGTCGCTGAAATGATTCAGAACGACTGGAGCAAAGTCGGCATTAAAGCGAAAATCGTCAGCTATGAGTGGGGCGAATACCTTTCCGGTATGCGCAAGGGCGAGCATGATAGCGCGCTGTTTGGCTGGATGTCCGATAACGGCGATCCGGACAACTTCGCTGGTACGCTGCTCAGCTGTGATAATATCAAAACCGGCTCCAACGTAGCGCGCTGGTGCGATAAGTCCTATGACGCGCTGGTGAAAAAAGCGCTTCTGGTGAGCGATCCGCAGGCCCGCGACAAACTCTACCAACAGGCTCAGGAAATTTTCTATCAGCAGGCGCCGTGGATCACGCTGGCGACGGGTAAAACTTTCTACGCCACCCGCAGTAACGTCAGCGGCTATAGCGTGAGTCTGATGGGAAGCGATTTTTCCAAAGCTAAGCTGAATTGATCGAAAAGGAGAACAGGATGGCACATCTGGACGATGTCATTGCCAGGGTCGATGACACCATTGCCGGGGGCGTGATTGCCTCTATGAACGAGCTATTGATCGCGTTAAGCGATGATGCTGAGCTGGGCCGTGAAGAGCGTTATACCCAGCAGCAGCGCCTGCGGACAGCGATAGCCCATCACGGGCGGCAACATCATGAAGATCAGGAAGCACGCCGCGAGCAGTTAACCAAAGGCGGCGAGATCCTTTAAGGATGACGTCAGAACTGGCGCCTTGCCACCAGCCAGGCGCCCACCACCAACATCACCGCCCCGCATACTGGCCCGATTAACGCCCGAATTGGTACGCCGTGGGCGCGAATCAAATCAATAACCAATCCGCCAACCAGCTGACTGGCCACCAGTACCGCAATGGTTGTCGCCGCGCCCACGTTTTGATAACCGCTAATGCTGGCGAAGACGAAAAAGGAACCCAGCAGGCCGGGAATGAGGGTCCACCACTTGATGTTCAGCGCCAGTTCCTGAAAGCCTGCCGCGCCGTGGCGCAATAGTAAAATGGTGACAAAAATAACAATTCCCACCAGCGAATTGAGCAACATGGCGATAAGAATCGTCGAGGCGGATTGGGTAATGCGGACCATCAGGGTGTTTTGCAATACCAGACCGACGCCCGCCGCTATCAGGCAGGCAAGGGTGAGCGACTGATTCATGCCTCGCCGTCCGGATCCTGGCGATCGTCGAGCTGTAGCTGCATAAAGGTCAGATCCAGCCAGCGGCCGAATTTGGTTCCCACCTGCGGCATCTGCCCAGTGGTGATAAAACCCAGGGTTTCATGCAGATGTAACGAAGCATGGTTGCGGGATTCAATTCCGGCCACCATCACATGTTTGCGCAGACGCCGCGCCTCAGCGATAAGCGCGACTAACAACTTACGGCCAATCCCCTTGCCCTGATGGTCGGGATGGACATACACCGAATGTTCAACGGTATGGCGGAAGCCATCAAAAGCGCGCCAGTCGCCGAACGAGGAGTACCCGGTAATGATGCCGTTTTCTTCACTCACCAGCACTGGATAGCCGGCAATCTGCCGGGCTTCAAACCAGGCAATACGGTTATCGATATCGACGGTTTTGTCATTCCAGATGGCAGCGGTATGCAGTACGGCGTGATTATAGATTTCGGCGATCGCCGCGCAATCGTCTTTACTGGCATGGCGGATGGACATAGCAAGCCTCAAAGTCTGTACACTATAGTAGTACGGTATTATTACAATAATGAACGGCAGGCTGTCATCTGTTTTAGCGATAAATTTTACACGGAACGGCCTGATATCGGGGATGGCGGGTGGTTGTGTAATACGGTAGTGCGCACTATATTGTTACGCTATGAATACTATAGAAGACAACCTCAACCAGCGCATTAGCGCACGCATTCGTATCGAGCGCGAGTCCCGCGGCTGGTCGTTAAGCGATCTGGCTGAACGCGCAGGGGCCTCGCGGGCAATGGTGCATAAAATAGAACGTGGCGAAAGTAGCCCCACCGCGGCGATGCTGGGACGTCTCTCCGGCGCGTTTGGCATCAGTATGTCGACGTTAATTGCGCGTGCAGAGATGCAGGAGGGCAAGCTTTTGCGCTTTGCCAACCAGCCGGTGTGGCGCGATCCACAAAGCCACTATTTGCGCCGTCACGTCTCGCCGCGTAGCGATCTGCCGATCGATCTGGTGCAAATAGAGCTGCCGGCCGGCAGCGATGTACCGATGCCTGCTTCTTCGTATGCGCTGGCGCGACAGCTCATCTGGCTACAGCAGGGTGAGTTAGTTTTTGTTGAAGGGAACACTCGCCATCAGATGCAGGCGGGGGATTGTCTGGAGCTGGGGCCGCCCAACGATTGCCGGTTTATTAATGAGACCCGCGAGACTTGCGTCTATCTGGTGGTGCGCCTGAATCAATCCGGCTCATAATGTTAAAGCGCGTTAAGCATAAAACGGCTAGCCTCAGTACAGGCCGTTAACAAGAGGAGTTTGCTATGACCGCTAATCCACAACGCCATCACCGCTGGGTATTGGCTTCACGCCCGCACGGTGAACCTACCGCCGAAAATTTCAGACTGGAAGAGGGGGACCTCCCGACGCCAGGGGCGAATCAGATCCTGTTGCGGACTATTTATTTGTCGCTCGACCCTTATATGCGCGGACGGATGAGCGATGCGCCTTCTTATTCGCCACCAGTGGACATTGGCGCGGTGATGGTCGGGGGGACGGTAAGCCGCGTGGTGAGCTCTAATCACCCTGATTTTAAACCCGGTGAGTGGGTGCTTGGCTATAGCGGCTGGCAGGATTATGCGCTTTCCGATGGTAGCGATCTGGTTAAGCTCGGCGACAATCCTGAGCACCCCTCCTGGGCGCTTGGGGTGTTAGGCATGCCGGGATTTACCGCTTATATGGGGCTGCTGGACATCGGCCAGCCGAAAGCGGGCGAAACGCTGGTGGTAGCGGCGGCAACCGGCCCGGTGGGGGCAACCGTCGGGCAGATCGGCAAACTTAAGGGCTGCCGTACCGTCGGCATTGCCGGCGGCGCCGAGAAATGTCGTTATGCGGTAGAGACTTTAGGCTTCGATGTTTGTCTTGATCACCGCGCTGCGGATTTCAGCCAACAGTTGGCGCAGGCCTGCCCACAGGGCATCGATGTTTACTATGAAAACGTTGGCGGCAAAGTCTTTGATGCGGTCCTGCCGTTGTTGAATACCGCGGCGCGGGTTCCCGTGTGTGGACTGGTTAGCGGCTACAACGCCACCGCGCTGCCGGATGGACCGGATCGGCTGCCGCTGCTGATGGCGACGATCCTTAAAAAACGTATCCGTATGCAGGGCTTTATCATCGGCCAGGATTACGGCCATCGCATTGCCGAGTTTCAGCAGCAAATGGGGCGCTGGGTACAGGAAGGTAAAATCAAATACCGTGAGCAGCAGATTGACGGCCTGGCGCAGGCGCCGCAGGCGCTGATTGGCCTGCTGAAGGGAGAAAACTTCGGCAAAGTGGTGATTAACGTCGCAGCGGAGGAGTAACGTTACCGCCTTCTCTAACGCCCCCGAAGATGCGTGCGGGGGCGGTTTCGTCGCCTCTAAGCAAAAAAATGACTAATCCATACTTTTATTAATGGTTTGCTTTTCCGTGAGCGGCTTTTTATCCTTAAGGAAACTTAAGAGGTTAATGCGATGAAAGATGTAGTTGATAAATGCAGTACCAAAGGCTGCGCCATTGATGTTGGCACCATTATTGATAACGAAGACTGCGTTTACCGGGTCGAGAAACTTTTCCCTACCCGTGAAGAAGCGGAGTCTGCGGTAGCGGCCATTCGCGAACGCGCCGTTGCCGCCGCCAGCGAAACGCCGAGCGTGGATTACACGATTGAGCCGGTGGGTAATGAGGCGAAACTGGACGCGGCGGTGAATTTCTCCTGCCAGGCGGAAAAAATTATTTTCGAATTGTCCTTAAGAAGCGCGTTCTAACAGAATGCGGCGGAATAAAAAGGGATCCCAATTGGGATCCCTTTTTTTATCATTACTCATTGGGCGGCGTCATCATTCGAAACGCCAGGCGAGATTCATACCGATGCCGAAGTTACGGCCCGGCGCCGGTTCGTAATAACGACCATTGGATTCATTGACAATCACCGAGCCAACGTAGGTGCGATCGAACAGGTTATCGACGCGGCCGAACAGATCCATATCCATTTTCCCGTAGCTCCACTTATAGCCGGTGGTCAGGCCAACCACGGTCCACGATGGCGCTTTGGCTGTGTTGGCGTCGTTGGCCATAATGTCGCCCATATAACGGATATCGCTACCCGCGTACCAGCCCTGTTCCGGTTGGTAGCCGAAAGAGGCATAGCCCATATTGCGGGCAATACCCGGAATACGATTGCCGTTGCAGTCTGAGGAGCCGCAAACGTTCGTGCGATAGGTGGCGTCGAGCCAGGTCCATGCTGCTTTTAATTTCCAGCTGTCGCCAAACTGCTGGTCGAGGCCAAGTTCCATTCCCTGACGACGGGTTTTACCGGCGTTTTTATAGCTGGTGCGGCCGCCTGCGCTATCATCAGCAACAATCTCATTATCGGTATCGGTCTGGAATAAAGCTGCGGTAAGCAGGCCATTTGCGACACGCAATTTACTACCGATCTCAACGGTGTCGTTGGTCGCTGGTTTCAACCCGAGATTGAGCCCGGCAATATTCTTTGAACGATAGGAAAGTTCAGTAATCGTTGGAGTCTCAAAACCGCGGCCAGCAGAAAGATAAACGTTCCACGCTTCAGTGACGGCATATTTCAAAGAACCCGCCGGTAACCATTTATGGTAACTGGTACTGTCACTACTGTCGGGATTATCTTCGGTAACGTAATGATCGTTGGAGTCAAACCAAACGGAGCTGTAGCGGACGCCAGCATCGAATGTGAGCTTGTCCGTTAGCTGCCACTGAGTCTGCAGGTAGGGATCCAGGTTCCACATCAGATTACGTTCATTACGGCGTAGGTTGCCCTGTTCGCCATATTGCGGCGCGCCGTTCACCAGAACGTAGTTTTCATAACCTTTACGCCGTTCGCTCATATTTTCGTAATCAAGACCGGTGGTAAAGGTCACTGGCACCAGTAATTCACCGCGGTGGGTCCAGCGGGTGTCGATCCCCTGATAATGGCGAGTTAAGTCGATGACGCCCCCGGAGTGTGAGGGCCTCAGCTGCGGCGCCATCGGGATTGACTGATACTGGGTAGTTTCGCGCTCGCCGGCATACATCATCACGCTCAGATCATCCTGCTGGCTAAGCTGGCGCTCATAGCGTAAACCGGCCTGGGTTTGTTTCACCGTTTTTCGCGTGTTGTATTGATCGCCGCGCGGCGACTGCTGAGGATTATTACGCCATTCATCATATGTCAATCCGCCCGGGTCGTTTGCTTTGATATCTACGCTATTGAACAGCAGCGTTAATTTACTGACGTCGTTTATACGCACACCTAATTTGGCGTTGGCGAGATTTTTACGCGCCCCGCTATGGTCGCGTGAACCGTGGGTAGTAAAACGGTTGGTCGACACCGTGTAATCGACATCACCTGCCTGGGTGCCGTCGCCGACGGCGCCGGTGGCCTTCAGTCCGTAATGCCAGGTGCCGAAGCTGCCGTAGTAGCTGCTGGCCTCGATGGTCGGCGGCTGGCTGCCAGTTTGGGTATTGACGTTAATGACGCCGCCGGAAGAGTTGCCATAGAGCGCGGAAAAAGGTCCGCGTAACACCTCGAGGCTATCGATACTGCCGATATCGATATTCGACGTCTGGCCCTGGCCATCGGGCATGGTGGCCGGGATACCGTCAACGTATAGCCGCAGGCCGCGGACGCCGTAGGTGGAGCGGGAACCAAAACCACGAATCGACAACTGCAAATCCTGAGCATAGTTTTGCCGGTTTTGTACCTGCAAACCGGGTACCGCGCCGAGCGATTCCGAGAGGTTAATTCGCGGGGCGGCCTGACGCATATCATCGCCGTTCACTACGCTGACGGCGGCAGGGGTATCCAGTTCGGAAATCGCGGTAGGCGTCGCCGTAACGACCATGGTTTGTTCGTCGTTCGTGCTGGCGTGCACGTTGGCGACGAGAGGGAGTAATAAAGCGGGGAGCGCGACCGTGCGCATGGCAATAATCTTCATCAAAGCGACTCGCAAAGAGAAACGTACCAAATGGAACATATGTATATATGTTACACCGTTTGTAAATTCTTTGAAAAGAATTAACTAACCGGTCGTTAAGTAATAGCAAGTGAAGGTGATTCTTTTAACCAAAAACAACAATTAACGCTCCACATTACGATAAATAATGATTACTATTCTCATTTACAAAAGGAGTGAAGTTAACCTTCACGCTGTGGAAGCCATCTCTAACCAGTAATTAATTGTTCTATAAAGGGAATCGTTATGTCATTACGTCAGTTATCCGCGCCGCGTCTGCGTCGTTCTCTGTTATTAACGTCGTTACTGTTGGCAGGCAGCTTCAGCGCCCACGCCGCCGAGGAGCTCTTGCGTAAAGCGGTCGGTAAAGGCGCGTACGAAATGGCGTATAGCCAGCAGGAAAATGCGCTGTGGGTTGCCACCTCGCAAAGCCGCTCGCTGGATAAAGGCGGTATCGTCTATCGTCTGGATCCGACTACGCTCGACATCACCCAGGTTATTCATAACGACCTGAAACCGTTCGGCGCCACCATCAATAACACCACCCAGACGTTGTGGTTTGGCAACACCGTTGATAGCAGCGTGACCGCAATAGATGCCAAAACCAGCGCGGTGAAAGGGCGACTGGTGCTCGATGACCGTAAACGTAGTGATACCGTGCGCCCGCTGCAGCCGCGTGAGCTGGTAGTGAATGAGAAAACCAATACCGTATATATCTCCGGTCTGGGTAAAGAGAGCGTCATTTGGGTGGTGGATGGCGACAAGCTGACGCTGAAAGATACCATTGCCAATACCGGCGCGATGGCCACCGGGCTGGCAATCGATGCTGACGCTAAACGTCTTTACACCACCAATGCCGATGGCGAACTACTGACTATCGATACCGATAGCAATAAGATCCTCTCGCGCAAGAAGCTGCAGGATGATGGTAAGGAGCATTTCTACCTGAACCTGAGCCTGGATACAGCCGGTCACCGTGCTTTCATTACCGACAGCAAGCAGCCGGAAGTGCTGGTGGTGGATATTCGTGATGGCAAAGTGCTGCAAAAAATCGCCGCGCCGGAATCCCTGGCGGTACTGTTTAACCCAGCACGCAACGAAGTCTACGTCACCCATCGCAAAGCGGGTGAAGTCAGCGTGATTGATGCTAAGACCTATAAGGTCGTTAAAACCTTTAAAACGCCGACTTTCCCGAATAGCCTGGCGCTGTCCGCCGATGGAAAAACGCTGTTTGTTAGCGTGAAGCAGGAGTCAACTCGTCAGAAAGAGGCCACCGCGCCGGACGACGTTATCCGCATTGCCCTGTAATCTTTCAAGGAGGGGGAGCCCCCTCCTAACTTCGGGTCTCATCCTCTGTTACAAACCGCTATTAGCCTGATTACTATAAAGGTTATACACTTACTTTTTCCCGCGCGCGGCGGGAGAGTGGTAATCATTCTGGAGAAATTATGAAAAAGCCATATATGGTGATCTGTGCGGCGGCAATGCTGGCGCTTCTGGCTGGCTGCAGCTCTAATTACGTCATGACGACAAAAAGCGGGCAAACTATCGTGACCCACGGTAAACCGCAGTTGGATAAAGAAACCGGCATGACCAGCTATATCGATGAGTCTGGCAACAAACGCGAAATCAACAGCAGCGACGTTGCTCAGCTGGTGGAAGATAATTAATTTTGCGGTGACGGTTTGCCCGCTGAGGGGCAAACCGTTATGGAGAGGCGCTTAGCGTTTTTCAACGCCCGGTGCCGTGCTGTGAACATCAGCCACGCGTTTACGTACGCCGAACCAGCCAGCGATCAGCAGCACCGCCAGCAGCGGAATGGAACCGATGGTATAGGTGCCGTTCGGGTAGTCAAAAGCCATCAACACCAGAACGCTCAGCAAGAACAACAGCGTTAGCCATGAAGTAAATGGCGCGCCCGGCATTTTAAAGCTGACATCCGCCGCTTTTCCTTCCTTGATAGCCTTACGCAGACGCATCTGGCAGATCACGATAAAGCCCCATGAGGCGATAATCCCCAATGATGCGACGTTAAGTACGATCTCAAATACCTGCGACGGTACCAGATAGTTGAGGAAGACCCCCACCACGTAGACCGCCAGCGTCGCGAGGATCCCGGCGTAAGGGACGTGATGACGGCTCATCTTTGACATAAACTTCGGCGCTGAACCTCCCATCGACATCGAACGCAGAATGCGCCCGGTGCAGTACAGGCCTGAGTTCAGGCTGGAGAGGGCGGCAGTTAACACCACGATGTTCATCACGCTGCCGATGTACGGTACGCCGAGCTTCGAGAAAAAGGTGACAAACGGGCTTTGCCCTGCCTGATAGGCATTCCACGGCAGCAGCAGCACCAACAGCACCACGGAACCGACGTAGAACAAACCGATACGCCAGATCACGCTGTTAATCGCTTTCGGTACCATGGTTTCCGGGTCTTTACATTCGCCTGCCGCGGTACCCACCAACTCGATGGAAGCGAAGGCGAAGACGACGCCCTGAACCAGTACCAGAGCCGGCAACAGACCGTGCGGGAAGAAACCGCCGTTGTCGGTAATCAGATGGAAGCCGGTGGCATTGCCATCCAGCGGTTTGCCGGTACCGAGGAAAATCGTGCCGACAACCAGGAACGCGACGATAGCCAGTACTTTCACCAACGCGAACCAGAACTCCATCTCAGCGAACCATTTCACGCCGATCATATTCATGGTGCCGACGATCGCCAGCGCGCCAAGGGCGAAGACCCACTGCGGAACATCGCCGAAAGCGCCCCAATAGTGCATATACAAGGCGACGGCGGTGATATCGACGATACCGGTCATTGCCCAGTTGACGAAATACATCCAGCCGGCAACGTAGGCGGCTTTTTCACCGAGAAATTCGCGAGCGTAAGAGACGAAACTACCGCTGGAGGGGCGATGGAGAACTAGTTCGCCGAGGGCGCGAAGGATGAAGAAGGAGAAGATACCGCAAACCAGATAAACCAGCGCCAGCGCCGGGCCTGCCATTTGTAAACGCGCCCCGGCGCCGAGAAACAGACCGGTCCCGATGGCGCCGCCAATGGCGATCATCTGTACCTGACGGTTGCCCATTGCTTTGTGGTAACCCGATTCGTGCGAGTTGAGCCAGTGGCGTTTCGCGGCATGATGTTCCGCCGCGTCAGTGTGTTTGTTATTCATTGATGTACCCATTTTCCTGTCAATGTCCATGAGTGGTTGTCGTATCGCGCAGCGGCGATACATCGTGCTGGCTTTCTCACTATTCTGTCGTAGAGATAAATCATGCACGGCGCTGCATCCTACACGTAACGTGATAGTGACGCACGTAAAACATTTCACAACAGCACTTACTTAAATATCAATGAGTTCAATGACGCAACGCGTCGACGAGTAGCGCAAACGCAGCGGTATGCTGACGACGGCTGGGATAATACAGATGATAACCAGGGAAGGTGGGTGTCCAGGCATCGAGTACCCGTACTAAACGACCGGCAACCAGCGCCTCCTCGACGCAATCATCCGGCACATAGGCCAGGCCGAGACCAGATTCAGCGGCATCAATGCGTTGCGGTAAGCTATTCAGCGTCAGTTGACCCTCTACATAAACCTGAAAGCCCTTACCATCATCGGCGAATTCCCAGGCGTAAATCCCGCCGCGGGTTGGTAGCCGCATATTAATACAGCGGTGCTGATCCAGTTGATAAGGCGTCTGCGGGGTGCCGTAGCGTTGTAGATAGTCGGGCGAGCCCACGACGACCATGCGCATGTCCGGGGCGATGCGTACCGCAATCATATCCTTTGCCACCTGATCGCCGAGACGAACGCCGGCGTCAAAACGGCCATCGACGATATCGGCCAGGCCGTTATCGACGGTAATTTCGATATTGATATCCGGATAACGCAACATAAATGGCTTTAATGCCGGCCACAACACCGCGCTGACGGCGTGTTCACCGGCGTTAAGGCGAATATTACCCGCCGGAAGGGCGCGGCTATCCCTCAAGGAGCCGAGCTCGCGTTCAATTTCCGTGAGATGCGGACGTAAATTCTGGAACAATTTTTCACCCGCTTCGGTGGGGGCGACGCTGCGGGTGGTACGGGTCAGCAGACGAACATCAAGCCGGGCTTCGAGGTTGCGCATCGCATGGCTCAGCGCAGATTGCGATACCCCAAGTTGGGCAGCGGCGCGGGTGAAACTGCGTTCGCGGGCGACTACCATAAACGACAGGAGATCGTTGAAGTTATCCTTTAACATGCTGTTACCGTATTTAATTTAGCGAATTCATGGCAGGAAATTGAGTCTAAACGCGGTAGACGGCTTTCGCCACAAGGATCTACGCAGCTGAAGAGAGTATATGCTGACTATCGGGAGAAAAAGGGGCTTGAAATCATCATGAAAATCAATGTGGTAGGCACTAGCGGCGTAGGGAAGTCGACACTTGCGCAACGCCTGGCGGCAGCGCTTTCTTTGCCCTACATCGAACTGGATAGGCTCTACTGGCGGCCAGAGTGGGAGGGGGCGCCGGATGAAGAGTTTTTCGCCAGCATCGCGCAGGCAACGGCCTCTGCTGGCTGGGTTCTTGATGGCAATTATAATCGCAGTCGCGCAGTCAAATGGCGTGATATTGATCTGGTGGTATGGGTAGATTATAGCTTTGTTCGCACACTATATCAGGCCATTCGCCGTGCGCTGAGTCGCGCCTGGCACCAGCAGGAGCTATGGCCGGGTACCGGTAATCGTGAAACCTTTCGTCGCACCTTCTGCAATCGTGATTCGATAATTTTGTGGACCATGAAAACGTGGCGCTCTAATCGTCAGCGATATTTAGCGGATATGCATTCTGCGCAGTATGGTCATATCCGTTTCGTCCGTTTACGTAATCAGCGACAAACAGAGCGCTTTATTGCTGAAATTGTCCATCAGCAGGCAATGGCTGGCAGGGTGCATATCTAATTTCCGGCAGAGTACATGTGAATAAATTGTTTCTCAGTACGCGCTGCAGATTCTAATAATGCAGGCATGTTAATTAAAACGAGCCTGCGAAATGTCTTATCGAATCAGTATCCTGGATAAAAGCCCCCTTGCTCCCGGTGAAACGGCCGCTCAGGCGCTGGCGCGTACGTTAACGCTTGCGCAACAGGCAGAACGCTGGGGATATCATCGTTTCTGGATTGCCGAGCATCACAACGCGGAACAGCTGGCGAGCCCGTCGCCGGAGCTATTGATTGCCTGGATCCTCGGGCAAACCCGGCAGATCCGCGTCGGCTCCGGCGGCGTGATGCTGCAGCACTATAGCCCCTACAAAGTCGCCGAGAATTTTAATCTGCTGGCAAGCCTTGCCCCAGGGCGTGTCGATCTCGGCGTTGGCAAAGCGCCAGGCGGTTTGCCGCTTGCCACTCGCGCATTACAGCAGGGCATTCATCAGCACGAAAAGGGCAGTTTTGCCGAGCAGCTTACCCAGCTTGATAACTGGCTAACGTTGACCGAAAGCCAGGGCGAGGAGAGCCTGCGCGCGACCCCCATTCCACCGCGCCGTGCGGACGGTTTCCTGCTCGGCGCCAGCGTCGACAGCGCCCGTCTGGCGGCCAGTCTGGACTGGAACTTTGTTTTTGCCGCGCATCTCAATGGCGATAAAAACTTGTTGCAGGAGGTGCTGACGAACTGGCGCGAATTGAGCCGCCGCGAGGTGATCGTGGCCGTACAGGTTATCGTTGCGCAAGACGCCGCCAGCGCGGCCGATCTGGCGAAGCAGGTAGAGGTCTGGGGCGTCGAGCTGGCAAACGGTCAGCGGGTGACGGTGGGCAGTGAATCTCAAGCGGCGGCTTTTGCCCGTCAGGCCGGTAGCCCGCCGACGCGCATTGAGCGCCGCGAGTCCTCGCTGTTGTTTGGTACCGCAGAAGAGGTTAAAGCACAACTCGATGCCCTTCAGGCACAGTGGGGCATTGATGAGTTTATTATTGATACCCCTATTGCCGAAGGGCGTGCGCGACTGGCGTCGTTGGGATTGCTGGCGCAGGCGCATCTTGGCGCGGAGGTAACGCCATGAATTTCGAACAACAGCTGATTAGCTGGCGGCGCGAACTGCATCAGAACCCGGAACTCTCATTACAGGAAGTGGCAACTACCGCGCGTATCCGCGACTGGTTGCAAAGCGGCGGCCTGCCGTTACTGCCTTACGAGTTAACCACCGGCGCGGTGACGGAAGTGGGCAGCGGCGATAAAATCATCGCCCTGCGCGCCGATATTGACGCGCTACCGATAGAAGAGGCCACCGGACTGCCGTTCCGCTCGCAAAATCCCGGCGTCATGCATGCCTGCGGTCACGATATACATACCAGCGTGATGCTTGGCGCGGCGTTGCTGTTAAAGGAACGAGAAGCGCAACTGCCGGGGCGGGTGCGGATCCTGTTCCAGCCAGCGGAAGAGAGTTTCGGCGGCGCAAAAACGTTGATCCGAGCCGGGGCGCTTGACGGCGTATCGGCAATCTTCGGCATGCACAATGAGCCCAATTTACCCGTTGGCGAGTTTGCCACCCGCGGCGGCCCGTTTTATGCCAACGTCGATCGCTTCGTATTCAAAGTAACCGGCAAGGGGGCGCATGCCGCCCGGCCGCATGAAGGCAAAGATGCCATCCTGCTAGCGAGCCAACTGGTGACGCTGCTACAAAGCGTCGCCAGCCGCGAAGTGAATACCCTGGATTCGGTGGTGCTCAGCGTGACGCGGATCCAGGGGGGAAATACCTGGAACGTCTTGCCGGAAAGCGTAGAGCTCGAGGGAACGCTGCGCACCCACAGTAGCGAGGTGCAGCAGCGGGTTAAGGCGAGAGTCAGCGAAATCGCCGCCGGCTTCGCCAGCGCCTTCGGCGCGCAAATCGATGTCTTCTGGTACGCCGGGCCAACGGCGCTGGTCAACGATGAACAATGGGCGGCGTTCGCCAGCGCGGCGGCCGACCGCTTCGGCTACCGCACGCATCACGCCGATTTGCATCTGGGCGGCGAAGACTTTGCCGTCTATCTGCAGCATATTCCGGGTGCTTTCGTCAGCATAGGGAGCGCCAGTGAATTCGGCCTGCATCATCCGGCCTTTAATCCGGATGAAAACGTCATTGCCCCAGCCGCGCGCTATTTCGCGGATCTGGCGGAACAGGCATTACACCATATTTAATTTTTGACAGGGTAAGGGGTCACTATGTCTGAAAAACGGCAATTACGTCTGGGGACGATTTTACATGGCGCCTCAGGAAATATGTCCGCCTGGCGTCATCCGGCGGCGCTGGCGGATGCCAGTATTAATTTTGAATTTGTGAAAGAAACGGCGCAAAAAGCCGAGCAGGGGAAACTCGATTTTATTTTTGTCGCCGACGGGTTATATATTAACGAAAAATCCATCCCGCACTTTTTAAATCGTTTTGAGCCGTTAACGGTATTATCAACGCTGGCGGCGGTGACCGATCGTCTGGGGCTGGTCGGCACGCTCTCCACCTCCTATAGCGAACCGTTCACGACCGCGCGACAGTTCGCCAGCCTTGACCATTTAAGCCACGGGCGCGCCGGCTGGAACGTGGTGACGTCGCCGCTGGAAGGCTCGGCGAAAAACTTCTCCCGCGCCCAGCATCCCGATCATGCGCTGCGCTATCGCATCGCCGACGAATATCTTCAGGTGGTTAAAGGATTATGGGATTCCTGGGAGGACGGCGCTTTTGTGCGTAATAAAGAGAGCGGTCAGTTTTTTGATAAAAATAAACTGCATACGCTTAATCATCATGGCGATTTCTTTAAAGTCTCTGGTCCTTTGAATATTGCCCGCACGCCGCAGGGACGGCCCATTATTTTCCAGGCCGGCACCTCCGATGACGGCAAAAAATTAGCTGCTCGCCACGCCGATGCCATTTTTACCCACCAGGAATCGTTAGCCGAGGCGCAGGCGTTTTATCAGGATGTCAAAAGCCAACTGGCTGCCTATCAGCGCAGTGCGGATCAACTGCATATTTTCCAGGGCGTCAGCGTAATCGTCGGTGACGACGCGGAGGATGCGGAGCGTCAATACCAGACCACGGCGGCGCTGGTCTCGATCGACGACGCGTTGAATTACCTGGGTCGTTACTTCGAGCATCATGATTTTGCGCAATATCCGCTGGATGAACCCTTCCCGGATATTGGCGACCTTGGGCAAAACAGCTTCCGCAGCACCACCGATGAGATTAAACGCAATGCCCGTGAACGGGGATTAACCCTGCGCCAGGTGGCGCTGGAGGCCGCCAGCCCACGCCCGCGCTTCTCCGGCACGGCCAGCGACGTCGCCGACGGCTTACAGCTGTGGTTCGAACAACGCGCCGCCGATGGCTTCATTATTCAGGGCGGCACGCCGGAAACCTTCCCGCGTTTCGTTGATGAAGTGGTGCCATTGCTGCAGGCGCGCGGATTGTTCCGCCGCGACTATCCAGGCACCACGCTGCGGGAAAGCCTGGGGCTGGATCTGCCCATTAACCAATTCGAAAAATAATAAAAGAGAACCGCGCTATGCAGAAATCAACACTATTGCTGGCCTTCGCGTTGGCAATTAGCGCCCCGTCGTGGGCGCAGGACGTCAATATCAATGGCACCGGAGTTAGCCTGGAAGCCAATAAAACCCCGATTCATACGGCAAAAAATCCGCAGGCAATTGCGCTGTTGCCGAAAGATCTGCACCTGGCGGTGCCGGGGAAATTCACCGTCGCGGTTGCGGCGCTAAACTCGCCGCCGCTGACGGTGTTTTCTGATGATAACAAAACGTTGCTCGGTAGCGAGGCGGATATTGCGCGTCTGGTGGCTGACAGCCTCGGCCTCGAAGTCAACGTTGTTCCGACCTCGTGGGAAGACTGGCCGCTTGGCGTCGCCTCCGGCAAATATGATGCCGCGATCAGCAATATTACCGTTACCAAAGAGCGCAAAGAGAAGTTCGATTTCGCCACTTATCGTAAAGATTCGCTGGGTTTTTACGTTAAAAGCACCAGCCCACTGAACAAGATCGACAAAGCGGAAGATATTGCCGGGCTGAAGATTATCGTCGGCTCCGGCACCAATCAGGAGGCAATCTTACTGGCATGGAATGCGGAAAACGTTAAGCGCGGGCTTAAACCGTTTATACCGGTCTACACCAAGGATGACGCCGCGCAGACGCTGGCTCTGCAAACTGGCCGCGCCGATGCTTACTTTGGCCCTAACGTCATTGGCGCCTGGAAAGCGGCGCTAACCGGCAAAACTAAGCTGGTGGGCAGCGTGGACGGCGGCTGGCCGAAGGCGGCGCATATCGCGGTGACGTTGAAAAAAGGCAGCGGGCTGGTCAATGCCGTCCAGGCGGCGCTGAATGGCGCTATCGCCAGCGGCGATTATGCCAAAGTGCTCAATCGCTGGGGCGAAGGCGTGGAGAGCATTCCACAATCGGAAATTAACCCTGCCGGGCTGGGCGATTAACAGGAGGCGCTATGAGCGAAGCATTCCGTGATATTTCTCCGGACGCGCCGGAGCTACAGCCGATTATTAGCGGCCTGTTTGCCGAGTACGCCGCCCGTTACGGCGACTATTTTTCTCGTGATGCGGAAGTGGAGTTAACCGAATGGTATCTGCCGCCGCAGGGGCTGTTTATTGTGCTGGAGCGTGACGGCGAAATCATCGCCACCGGTGCTTACAAGCCGAAAGATCCGCACACCGCGGAAATTAAGCGGATCTGGACGCATCGTCGGCTGCGTCAACAGGGGCTGGCCGCCAGGGTTGTACAAGAACTGGAGCGTCGGGCGGTGCTGGCAGGTTATAGCCATATTTATCTCACCACCGGTTTTCGCCAGCCGGAAGCGGTAAAGCTCTATTTAAGCCAGGGGTACGAAGCACAGTTTGACCTCACTCGCGACCCGGAAGAGTACAGCCGCCCGCCCTATGATGGGCGGTTGCGGTTCACTAAAGCGCTGGCGGTTAGCGCCCTCAGCCACAGCGCTTAAGGAGGCGTCATGCAATCATCTGAAACGATTAAAGTGGTTCCGGCTCGCTATCCGCTGCGCGTCGCCGGGGCGGTATTGGCCCTGCTGGTGCTGGCGGTCGTTGTGCAGTCGGTCGCGTTCAATCCGCGCTGGGAGTGGGGGGTGTTCGCACACTGGTTCTTCGACCCGGTGATCCTTGAGGGGTTGGGGCAAACGCTGCTGCTTACACTACTTGGTACCTTTTTAAGCGTCATCTTCGGCGGCCTGTTAGCGCTGGCCCGCTTGTCGTCGTCGTGGCTGCTCAGCAGCCTGGCATGGGGGTATATCTGGCTGTTTCGTTCTCTGCCGCTAATCGTGGTGTTGATCATTCTGTACAACTTTTCATATCTCTACGACAGCTTATCAGTGGGGATCCCCTTCACCGGCATAACCTGGGCGAGCTACCAGACTATCAATGTACTGGGGCAGTTCTCCACGGCAGTAGTTGGCCTGACGCTGGTGCAGAGCGCCTATACTGCCGAAATTATCCGCGGAGGCTTTTTGGGCGTGGATCACGGGCAATATGAGGCCGCCGCCGCGCTGGGACTCCCCGCCTGGCGACGTACGCTGCGGATCATTTTGCCGCAAGCGCTGCGCACCATTCTGCCTGCGGGGTTCAATGAAATCATTAGCCTGGCAAAAGGGACGGCGATGGTTTACGTGCTGGCGATGCCGGAATTGTTCTACACCATTCAGATGATCTATAACCGCACCCAGGAAGTGATCCCGTTACTGATGGTGGGCGCCGCGTGGTACCTGGTGATTACCAGCGTGCTTTCTGCAATTCAGTACCTGGTCGAACGCGCGCTGGCGCGCAGCGAACGGCGCTCAGCGGTGAACAGCGTGCGTAATAATCGCGTTAACCAACCGGCTCGTCAGCCGCAGGAGGCCGTCCATGCTCAACTCTCGTAATGGTCATATTTCGATAACCGGGGTCAGTAAATACTTTGGTCGTCATAAAGCGCTGGATGATGTCTCCCTGGAGATTGCGCCGGGAACGGTGACGGTGATCCTGGGGCCGTCTGGTTCGGGAAAATCGACGCTGCTGCGCACCATTAACCATCTTGAACGGGTCGATGAAGGGTTTATCCAGATTGATGGCGACTATATCGGTTATCGCCGTCAAGGCGACAAGCTGTATGAGCTGAAAGAAAAAGAGATCCTCCGCCAGCGGGTTAACGTGGGCTATGTATTTCAGAACTTCAATTTGTTCCCGCATCTGACGGTGCTGGAGAATCTGATTGAAGCGCCGATTGCCCATAAACAGGCCAGTCGCAAAGAGGCGATTGCTCGTGCGTATGAATTGTTGGACATTGTCGGTTTGCGCAACAAAGCCGATGCCTGGTCACGGCATCTTTCCGGCGGTCAGCAGCAGCGCATCGCCATCGCCCGCGCGCTGGCGCTCAATCCGCGCGTGATCTTGTTTGATGAACCTACCTCGGCGCTGGATCCGGAACTGGTTGGCGAAGTGCTTGATGTGATCAAAAAACTTGCCCGCTCCGGGACGACGCTTGTGGTGGTAACGCATGAAATCGGCTTTGCCCGTGAGGTTGCCGACCAGGTGGTGTTTATGGTCGATGGCAAAATCGTTGAACAGGGCAGCAGCGATGAAGTGTTAAATAATCCGCAACACCAGCGCACCCGGCAATTTTTATCGCGGGTGCTGGCATGAGGAAATTAGCTGCCGCTCTCATGCTGCTCCTGAGCATCGGCGAGGCGCGCGCCGAACTTGATTTGCGCGCCAATGAACGGCCATTGCCGGTGACGCGAGATGATAACGCGATTAGCAAAATCCCGCCTAACTATCGTTTTGTGGAGCCCGGCGTGCTGACGGTGGCGATTTCGGCGTTAAATTCGCCGCCGCTGGCGCTGCTGGCCAGCGACAACCGTACGCGCATCGGCAGCGACCCGGACATTGCCCGTTTACTGGCGGGTAGCCTTGGGCTGAAACTGAAGCTGGTGCCTACGGCCTGGGAGGACTGGCCTTTGGGGATCGCGTCAGGGCGTTATGATGTAGCGTTGATTAACATTGCGGTGACCGAGAAGCGCAAAGAGAAGTTCGATTTCGCCACCTACCGCGTTGACTCGCTGGCCTTTTCGGTGAAATCAACCAGTGAGATCACGCGGATTTCAAATGCGCAGGATCTCTCGGGGCGTAAAGTCATTGTCGGTTCTGGCACCAACCAGGAGCGGATCCTGCTGGGGTGGAATGCGGAAAACGAAGCCGCCGGCCGTCAGCCGGCGTTACCGGTTTATCTTACTGACGATGCCTCCGGCAATTTGTATATTCAGTCGGGAAGGGCGGATATCTTTTTTGGCCCGCAGTCGGTGGCCTCTTATAAGGCTGCATTAAACGGGAAAACTAAAGTCGTCGGGCTGGGACCCAAAAAAGCCTGGGTGGCGACGACTACTAAAAAAGGCAATGGGCTGGTATATGCGCTGCAGGCGGCGCTAAACGGCGCGATCGCTCGCGGCGAGTATCAGCAGGTGCTCGCGCGCTGGGGGGAACAGGGGGAGGAAGTCAGGCAATCGGAGGTCAATCCGCCGGGGATAACCTATTGATGCAATGATTATTCATAGCAGGGATTGCTATACTCATGGCTACATCGTGTGTCTTTTTAATGGATTAATCACTGTGGCTGAAAACCAACTCTTACTGGAGCAACGCTGGCTGCACCATCGTGAACCCGCGTTGCTCGCCGCTTCCGGCGGCGCTATCGACACCATCAGCTTCATCACCTTGTTTGGCCTGTTTACCGCCCACGTCACGGGAAACCTGGTGGTGGCCGGTGCAGCACTGGCCACCAACAGCGAAGGTATTTTATCCAAACTGCTCGCCATTCCTGTTTTTATGCTGGCAGTGGCGCTCGTTACGCTGGTTATCAAACGTCGAAAAATTATCACGCCACGCTTCCTTGGCGGCTTGTTCGTCGTCGAGATCCTGCTGTTACTGCTTTTCGGCCTGTTGGGGCTGCTGTGGCAGCCCTTTGTCGGCGCGGATAGCGCGACCGCGTTAATCACCGGCATGGCAGGCGTAATGGCGATGGGGGTGAGGAATGCAACCACCCGTTTATTATTACCCACCACCAGCCCGAGTACGATGATGACCGGCAACGTCACGCAGTTAACCATCGATGTGGTGAACTGGTGCCAGGCGCCTAACCGCGAGAATAGAGAGAAAATCAAAAAATCGGGGGCTTCGGTGCTCGGTTTTCTGCTGGGCGCAGGGCTCGGAGCGCTGGGCTACATCCTGGCGGGCTTTTACTCGGTACTTATTCCGGTGGTACTGGTGGCCATCGTCGCCTGGCGCGAATTCAGCGCCGCGCGGAATTAGTGCTACGCTAAAAGTTTTCTACGCGGGAGCTGACGATGATGAAATTGTATGGCGTGCCGGGGTGGGGCTCGGCGATAAGCGAGATGATGCTAACGTTGGCCAATATCCCTTATCACTTTATCAATGTCGATGGCTTTGACCAGCCAGGCGCGCAGCGAGAGAAACTGTTGGCGATCAACCCGCTGTGTCAGGTGCCCACTTTGCTGCTGGCTGATGGCAGCGTAATGACGGAGTCGGCGGCGATAGCGCTGATGATCCTCGACGAGCGCCCGGATCTGGCGCCGCCAGCCGGTACGCCACAGCGCCGGCAGTTTCAACGTTTGCTGATCTGGCTGGTGGCTAACGTTTATCCTACCTTCACCTATGCCGACTATCCCGAACGTTGGACAGCCTCAGCGCCTGACGAACTGCGTGAGAGCTGTCAGCAATACCGCAAATCACTGTATCTATGGCTGGAACAACAGCTGGCTGCCGCGCCTTACGCCTTGGGCGGGGATATCACGCTGTTGGATTGCTATATTGCCGCGATGTACAGTTGGGGGCCGCGCCGAGAGTGGTTCGCGGCGCATACGCCAAAGTTTGCCGCCGTGGCGCAGGCGGTTTATCGCCGTACGGAGCTGCAGCAGGTACTGCATGACAACAATCTTCTTTAAAGCACTAATTGTGACTTGCATCAGGAAACCTGTGATAGTTTTAAATTCCCAAGAATAAGGAGCCTGCTATGCCACATGTCGATATTAAATGTTTTCCCCGTGAACTGAGCGAAGAGCAAAAAAATGCGCTGGCTGCGGAAATCACTGAAGTTCTGATCCGCCATCTTAGTACAAAAGACAGTTCAGTTAGCGTTGCGCTCAATCAGGTGCAGCAGAGCGACTGGCAGCAGGTATGGGATAATGAAATCGCGCCGCAGATGGATTCTTTGATTAAGAAACCGGGATACCGAATGTAAAAGACCGGCCGCCGTTAGCGCATTTTCGTCATGCTAAATAGACTACCATCGGCCGAGGTCAATTTTACTTGAGCGAAAGATATGCCACTTTATTGATCCAGATCAATAAAAGTGGCTTTTTTTTGATTTCCATACCTTTCATTAATTTACCTTTTGTAAAGTAATTGGCCATTTAAGAATAATCCTAATCAACATAAATAACTGATAATACTGCACTATATAGTGCATTGCGCTTTATATGTATTTAAATGTAGTTTTATGTTTTGATTATTATGCATATCAAAATTGTTTAGGCGATTGCTGATTTGCCATGTAACCTGCCTTTGAAATGATGATTTTTATCATGGAGAGATGAATGATAATAGGTAGTGCGTTACTTGGTTACCAATTAGAGGATGATTTTTTTTACTTCTTGAAGTACCGGGAAATAGCTACTGTAAGTGGTAATAGAAAAAACATCCGTCTACGAAAAACGATGGCCTGTTTAATTGAGTATTTATTTGAACATGGTCTTGAAAGAATGGTTAGTGATGAAGAGTTGATGGTACATGTCTGGGAGAAAAATGATTTAAGGCCCTCATCACAACGTTTATGGCAAGTGATGCAAAATTTACGTCGGATCCTGAAGGATATCGGCATCGAACAAGAGATTATATTACGCGTTAAGACTCAGGGTTATTATATCAATAGTCATTACGTTACGAGTGTTTATTCGGTAAGAACTCATAAACCATTCTGCCAGAATAATGATGCGACCGTTCAGCTTTGTGAGCTGTCCGAGCTAAATTAATAGCCATAGGGTCTGCCGTATTCAAGGTATGCCTGTCGTTTTCATGTTAAGGTTATAAAATTGAAGGTGATAATTAATAGTAAGGATATTTGGTTCCGACTGGGCGTGGAACACTGTCTGCAACAGATAGCTTCTGACGATAATGAGATCGATTACGCTGATTTGGATTTTTGTAATCATTCTATACAGCAAGCGGATCTCATTATATTGCCGTTACATGGCTATCAAGATTACAAGCATATTTATGAGCTATCTCAATTTTATCAGGGCATGATTCTGGGTGTGAGCACCTCCAGAAACGTTCACTCACGGCGGCTTTTATTTCGCCAAAATATATTATGGATAAGCAGTCGTGAAACCATAGACAATGTTCAAAAATTATTGTTAACGATCAAGCATCGGCAATTATATCATCATGATGGTCAACCGGATTTTAGTGTAATGAAGGCAAAAGATGGGGCTCCGCTCAGCGAAAGAGAAATGATGATTATTGATCATGTCGCCAAAGGCACTCCGGTGAACGCCATTGCCAGAGCGTTGGGACTGCGGGTAAAAACCATTTATGCGCATTTAGATAAAATTAAAGCTAACTTCAACCTTAAAGGTGGAAGTCACTTTCATCGCTTCATGATAAGCCCGCCGTCTTATCACTTACTCTAAAAGATGGTGAAAGGGAATGACGGCAAAGTTGCCGTCATTCTGTTAATTATGTGGCGTATTCGCCTGCACGTGACGGCCGCTGGCGACAAAATTGCCGGTACCGAGATGGTGAATAGTATTGAGTTTGTCATCATCAAACTGCCAGCGCCCGCTGACGAAGGCTCGTTCATCGGCCGCGGCGGCAACTACTTCGCCAAACAGCGTATCGTATTGCTCTTGTGCCGCGGTGGCGGGTAGCAGACGGCATTCCATCCACGCCAGGCATTTCTCTTCAATTAACGGTAGCCCCAGTTCGGGCCCATTCACCACCGGGATTCCGTAAGCATTGAACTTATCTTCATCACGCCCGCTCACGCTGCCGACTGCATAGACCCAACTGGCGGCGGCCACGCCCGGCACCACAATGCCAAAGGCGCCGTTACGCTCAATGATCTCCCGCGTCCAGGTGCTTTTATCCACCACAATAGCCACTCGCGGCGGGGCAAACTCAACCGGCATCGACCAGGCGGCGGACATCACGTTACGCCGTCCTGACTGCGCATCATAACTGGTGATCATAATGGTCGGGCCGTGGTTGAGCAGGCGGCTGGCGTACTGAAGTTCCACGTGGCGAAAACGGCTCATAAGCGTTCCTTGGTGAGTGGGCGGATGCCTGTAAGTAGTTTATTCACAATACAAAGGTAATCAATACATCAACGGCTATGTAAATCAGATATCAGCTGGCGCGATCGCACAAAATACACCGTCGCGGGGAAAAAATAGGCTATAAATGTCGGACACCAAAAGCTGGAGGCGTTGATGACCCCATTTTTAAGCGCGTATTTTACTCGTCTGGCCTGGACGGGAACCCCCGATGTTTCCATTGACACCCTGCGAGAGTTGCATAGCCATCATAATAGCGCGATCCCGTTTGAAAACCTGGACGTTCTGCTACCGCGTGAAATCCACCTTGACGATCGGGCGCTGGAAGAGAAGTTAATCACCGCCCGCCGCGGCGGCTACTGCTTTGAACAGAACGGGCTGTTGCAGCGGGCGCTAAGCGAGATCGGTTTCTCGGTTCGCAGCCTGTTGGGCCGCGTGGTGCTGGCGAATCCGCCGCAGATGCCGCCGCGCACCCATCGCTTGCTGCTGGTGGAGGTCGAAGGCGAACGCTGGATTGCTGATGTCGGCTTTGGGGGGCAAACCCTGACCGCGCCGATTAAGCTGCTGGCCGATATTCCGCAGCATACGCCGCATGGTGTTTACCGCCTGGTGCATGAAGGCGATGAGTGGACGCTGCAGTTTAATCATCATGAACACTGGCAGTCGATGTACCATTTCGATCTGGGGCGACAATATGCCTCTGATTATGTGATGGGTAACTTCTGGTCGGCGCACTGGCCGCAGTCCCATTTCCGCCATCATCTGCTGATGTGTCGTCATCTGCCGGACGGCGGAAAAATGACGCTCACCAATTTCCATTTTACCCACTGGGAAAATAACCATGTAGTGGAGAAGGTGGATCTTGCGGACGTGTCGGCGCTTTATGAAACGCTGCAAACCCGCTTCGGACTTGGTGTAGATGACCCGAAGCACGGCTTCAGCGAAGCCGCGCTGGCAGCAGTGATGGCGGCGTTCGATACCCATCCGGAAGCCGGGAAGTAACGCTGATGACGACGGCGAAGAAAGCGCAGTTTCGCCGTTGTAGGCCGGATAAGGCGTAGCCGCCATCCGGCATAAAGGCTGGAGCCAGGTCCGATAAATATGACCCGGAGTCGGCGCAGGCGCCTCGTCCGGGCTACCGGGCAGGCAGCAGTCGTTGTAGGCCGGATAAGGCGTAGCCGCCATCCGGCATAAAGGCTGGAGCCGGGGCTGATGAATATGACCCGGAGTCGGCGCAGGCGCCTCGTCCGGGCTATTGGTAAACGGGCATGGCTGGGGGCGCCAGCGCTCAGCGCCGGGAGCGCACCACCTGGTAGCGTCGGGTGAAATACTCTATCGGCGCGCTCCAGACGTGAACCAGCCGGGTGAACGGGAAGATAAGGAAGATAGTCATTCCCAGCACCAGATGGACGCGATACACCCACGCGACGCCGTCCAGATGCGCCGATGCGCCGCCGTGGAAGGTGACTACCGCCTGCGCCCAATCCACCAGTTTCAGCATTTCGCTGCCGTCCGGATGCTGGGCGGAGAACGGGATGGTCGTCAGCCCCAGCGCGCACTGAATCAGCAGAATGCACAGGATCAGGATATCCGCAGTGGTGGAGGTGGCGCGAATGCGCGGGTTGGTCAGGCGGCGCGCCAGCAGGCCAATACCGCCGACCAGGGTCAGTACGCCGCAGACACCGCCCAGCACCATCGCCATCACCTGTTTCTGCGACATCGGCAGAAACCATGAATAGACCCAGTGCGGCGTCAGCATCCCGAAGAAGTGGCCGAAGAAAATGCCGAGGATGCCGATATGGAATAAGTTCGACCACAGCACCATGCCCCGTTTATCGAGCATCTGGCTGGATGACGCGCGCCAGGTATACTGCCCGTAGTCATAGCGCAGCCAACTGCCCACCAGGAACACGGTGCCGCAGAGATAAGGGTAGATATCGTAAAAGAAGACGTTTAAGTACTGTATCATTTCGGGCCTCCGGCGCGGATGTCGACGTACTGCGGCGCCACATCCTGGCTAAAGCGTCGTTGATAAGCTTGCATTGGCGAGCTATCGCAAGCGGTTGCATTATCTTCAATAAACTTCACCTGTTCCTCTTCCCACACCGCATCCAGCGCCTGGCGCGTGTCGTCACGCTTCTCAGTCGCTACCTGCCTAGTGACACTGTCACTATTGAGTGGGCTATCCGCCAGCGCAAGAAGGGTGTCAAAGAGTTGATAGTAATCGCATTCGCGCTGCTTTAAGCGTCCACCGAGCAACGCCAGAATAGGCGCGACGTTTTGCAGTCCTTCACGGGCATCGGCTAATGGGAGAATGCTGAGGTATTCAAGATATAAAGGCAGGTGGTCCGGTAGTTCGCGACAATCGATCTGCAGGCCCGCCTGTTCATACTGGTTCATCAGATCGACCATCGCCTGGCCGCGGTCACGCGATTCGGCGTGTACGTGTTCAAACAGCAGCAGCGAGGTGGCGCGACCGCGTTCGAACACCTCACACCATTCGGCCTGGCGGTCGAGCAGCGGCGCCGCCAGTAATCGCCTAACAAACGGCGTCAGGACAGGCACATCGGCGCTGACCAGCGCCAGCGCCTCCTCGCGGTTATCCCACAGCGCGTCGTCGGGATACTCCAGCAACAGAGCAATGACTTTGAGGATCCGCATTACTCTCCCTCCCCATGTCGACGAACGTCCCCGACGTCAATAGCGTCGATGCGACGACTGTTGAACAGGTTGAATTTAGTATCAGAACCATGGCAACCATCGCCGAAGGTAAAACCGCAGCCGTTGCGTTCCGGGAAGGCGTCCTCCGCCAATTCGCGGTGGCTGGTGGGGATCACGAAGCGGTCTTCATAATTGGCGATCGCCAGGTAGCGATACATCTCTTCCACCTGTTCGACGCTGAGGCCCACTTCTTCAATCGCACGGGTATCGGTCACGCCTTCGACGGTTTGCGAACGTTTGTAATGGCGCATCGCCATCATGCGTTTTAACGCGCGCAAGACCGGGCCGGTATCACCGGCGCTCAGCAGGTTCGCCAGATACTGTACCGGTATACGCAGGCTTTCTACCGCCGGCAGGATGTTACCGTTACTCGGCAGGCCGCCAGCGTCGGCGACCGACTGAATCGGCGACAGCGGCGGCACGTACCAGACCATCGGTAAGGTGCGGTATTCCGGGTGCAGAGGTAACGCCAGTTTCCAGTCCATCGCCAGTTTATACACCGGTGATTTCTGCGCGGCGTCGATCACGTTATGTGGAATACCCTGTTTCAACGCCTCTTCGATGACCGCCGGATCGTTGGGGTTGAGGAACACATCACACTGGCGCTCGTAGAGGTCGGTTTCATGTTCAGTGCTGGCCGCTTCTTCGATACGGTCCGCGTCGTACAGCAGCACGCCAAGGTAGCGGATGCGGCCAACGCAGGTTTCTGAACAGACTGTCGGTTGCCCGGACTCAATACGCGGATAGCAGAAGATGCATTTTTCCGATTTGCCGCTCTTCCAGTTAAAGTAGATTTTTTTGTACGGACAACCGCTGATGCACATCCGCCAGCCGCGGCATTTATCCTGGTCGATCAGCACGATACCGTCTTCTTCACGCTTATAGATGGCGCCGCTTGGGCAGGTCGCTACGCAGCTCGGATTGAGGCAATGTTCGCAAAGACGCGGCAGATACATCATGAAGGTGTTTTCAAACTGGCCGTACATCTCTTTTTGCATCGCTTCGAAGTTACGGTCTTTGGCGCGTTTTTCAAACTCGCCGCCGAGCAGTTCCTCCCAGTTTGGCCCCCAGGTGATCTTATCCATCCGTTCGCCGCTAATCAGCGAACGCGGGCGGGCGGTAGGCAAGTATTTGCCCTCCGGCGCGTTGTGCAGGTGCTGATAATCGTAGGTAAAGGGTTCGTAATAATCGTCAATCTGCGGCAGCACCGGGTTGGCGAAAATCTTCGACAACACGCTGACGCGGTTGCCCAGACGCGGAGTAAGCTTGCCGCTGATACCGCGGATCCAGCCGCCTTGCCACTCGTCCTGATCTTCCCAGTTTTTGGGGTAACCAATACCTGGCTTGGTTTCCACGTTGTTGAACCACGCATATTCCATCCCTTCGCGGCTGCTCCAGACGTTTTTACAGGTGACGGAGCAGGTATGGCATCCGATGCATTTATCCAGATTCAGCACCATTCCGACTTGTGAACGTATTTTCATTTCTTCGCCTCCTGTACCTGGTCACGACCTTCGCCATCCAGCCAGTCAATATTTTTCATTTTGCGGATCATAATGAACTCGTCGCGGTTGGAGCCGACGGTGCCGTAGTAGTTAAAGCCGTAAGCCAGTTGGGCATAGCCGCCAATCATATGCGTGGGTTTAGGACAGACGCGGGTCACGGAGTTGTGGATGCCGCCCCGGCGACCGGTCACCTCCGAACCTGGAATGTTCATAATGCGTTCCTGAGCGTGATACATCATGGTCATGCCCGGCGGCACGCGCTGGCTCACCACCGCACGCGCGGTGAGGGCGCCGTTGGCGTTGAAGGCTTCGATCCAGTCGTTATCTTCAATCCCCAGTTCTTTTGCGTCGGTTTCGCTTAGCCAGACGATGGGCCCGCCGCGCGACAACGTCAGCATCAGCAGGTTTTCGCTATAGGTCGAGTGGATACCCCATTTCTGATGCGGGGTCAGGAAGTTCAGCGCTTTTTCCGGGAAGCCGTTTGGCGGCACTTCCTTCATCTGGCTGACGCTGCGCGTATCGATCGGTGGGCGATAGGCCACCAGACTCTCGCCGAAGGCGCGCATCCAGGGATGATCCTGATACAGCTGTTGCCGCCCGGAGAGGGTACGCCACGGGATCAGTTCGTGAACGTTGGTATAACCGGCATTATAGGAGACATGTTCGCTTTCCAGACCAGACCACGTTGGGCTGGAGATGATCTTGCGCGGCTGCGCCTGAATATCGCGGAAGCGGATTTTCTCATCCTCTTTATTCAGCGCCAGATGAGTGTGGTCGCGGCCGGTAAATTCTCCCAGCGCTTGCCAGGCTTTCACCGCCACCTGGCCGTTGGTTTCCGGCGCCAGGCTTAAGATGACTTCACTGGCGTCGATAGCGCTGTCGATACGCGGACGGCCTTTGGCCGGACCGTCTGGCTTGACGTAGTTAAGTTTGCCGAGGAAGTCGACCTCGCTTTGCGTATTCCACGAAATGCCTTTACCGCCGTTGCCGAGCTTATCGAGTAACGGCCCCAGCGAGGTGAAGCGTTCCCAGGTGGCCGGGTAGTCACGTTCAACCAGCGCAATTGACGGCGCGGTTTTGCCTGGAATGAGATCGCATTCGCCCTTGCGCCAGTCGAGGACATCGAACGGCTGTGACAGCTCCGCCGGAGAGTCATGCTGCAGCGGTACCAGTACCACATCGGTCTCTTTATCAAGGTGGCCGACGCACACTTCAGAGAAACTTTTGGCGATGTCCTTGTAGATTTCCCAGTCGCTTTTCGCCTCCCAGGCCGGGTCGACGGCGGCGGAAAGGGGGTGGATAAACGGGTGCATGTCTGAGGTGTTCATATCGTCTTTTTCATACCAGGTGGCGGTCGGCAGGACGATATCGGAGAACAGGCAGGTACTGGACATGCGGAAATCGAGGGTCACCAGTAGATCAAGTTTGCCCTCGATCGCCGCGGTCTGCCACTCGACTTCCTCCGGCTTCACGTCAGCGGTGGAGCCAAACTCCTCGCCCTGAATACCGTTATCGGTACCGAGCAGGTACTTGAGCATGTACTCATGGCCCTTACCGGACGAACCCAGCAGGTTCGAACGCCAGATAAACAGGTTGCGCGGGTGGTTGTTGCCGCTATCCGGCTGCTCGGCGGCAAAGCGAATATCGCCTGCTTTTAACGACTGGACGGTGAAATCGGCCGGTGACAGCCCGGCGGCCTCGGCCTGCTGCCTGATGCTCAGCGGATTAACGTTAAGCTGCGGCGCGGAAGGCAGCCAGCCCATGCGCTCGGCGCGAACGTTGAAGTCAATCATATGGCCGCTGAATTTGCTGGCGTCGGCCAGCGGCGACAGCAGCTCCTGAGCGGTCAGTTTTTCGTAGCGCCATTGGCTGGCGTGGTTGTAGAAATAAGAGGTACTGTTCATCTGCCGCGGCGGACGAGTCCAGTCCAGCGCGAACGCCAGCGGCAGCCAGCCGGTCTGCGGGCGCAGTTTCTCCTGGCCGACATAGTGCGACCAGCCACCGCCGCTCTGACCGACGCAGCCGCAGAACACCAGCATGTTGATCATCCCGCGGTAGTTCATATCCATGTGGTACCAGTGGTTCACACCGGCGCCGAGGATAATCATCGAACGGCCATGGGTTTTATGCGCCGTATCGGCGAACTCGCGGGCGATTTGTTCGATATGTTGACGCGGCACGCCGGTGATCTGCTCGGCCCATGCCGGAGTATAGGCTTTGACATCCGCGAAGTCGCGCGCGGCATTGGCATCGTCAAGACCGCGATCCAGACCGTAGTTAGCCAGCACCAGGTCATACACGCTCACCACCAAAGCGCTCTCACCATTGGCCAACGGTAGCTGTTTAGCTGGCAACTGATGAAGCGTTACCGGCTCCTGCTTCACGCTGCGGAAATGCGGGTTTTCGTTGCCGCCGAAGTAGGGGAAACCGACCGACACCACGCTATCGTGCATATCCAGCAGCGACAATTTTAATTCGACGTCCCGGCCGTTAGCCTGTTGTTCGAGATTCCATTTGCCTTTTTCGCCCCAACGAAAGCCGATGGATCCGTTCGGCGCGACCAGCTCGCCTTCGGCGTTATAGGCGACGGTTTTCCATTCCGGGTTATTACTTTCTCCCAGCCCGTCAAGCAGGTCGGCGGCGCGCAGCATACGGCCAGGCGCATAGCTGCCGTCGTCACGACGGTCGAGCATTACCAGCATCGGCATATCGGTATAGGTACGGCAGTAGTTGAGAAAGTAATCGCTTGGGTTATCGAGGTGGAAGGTTTTGAGGATCACGTGGCCCATCGCCATCGCCAGCGCGCTGTCGGTACCTTGCTTCGGCGCCAGCCACTGGTCGCAGAGCTTGGCGACTTCCGAATAATCCGGAGTAATGGCGATGGTTTTGGTGCCCTTGTAGCGCACTTCGGTGAAGAAGTGCGCGTCCGGGGTTCGGGTCTGCGGGACGTTTGAACCCCAGGCAATAATGTAGCTGGAGTTATACCAGTCGGCGGATTCCGGCACGTCGGTCTGTTCGCCCCAGGTCATCGGTGAGGCGGGGGGTAAATCGCAGTACCAGTCATAAAAGCTCAGGCAGGTGCCGCCGATCAACGATAAATAGCGGGTACCCGCGGCGTAGGAAACCATCGACATCGCCGGGATCGGCGAAAAGCCCGCGACGCGATCCGGACCGTAGTTTTTGATGGTCCAGACGTTGGCTGCGGCGATCAGTTGATTTAACTCTTTCCAACTGGAGCGAACAAAACCGCCTTTACCGCGGATTTGTTTGTAGCTGCGGGTTTTCAGCGGGTCCTGCATGATGCTATCCCAGGCCTGTACCGGGTCGGGATGTTGTGCAAGGGCTTCGCGCCACAGCTCAATCAGCCGTTTGCGCGCCAGCGGGTACTTCAGGCGGTTGGCGCTGTAGAGATACCATGAGTAGCTGGCGCCGCGCGGACAGCCACGCGGTTCGTGATTTGGCAGGTCCGGTCGGGTGCGCGGATAATCGGTCTGCTGGGTTTCCCAGGTGACCAGACCGTTTTTGACATAAATTTTCCAGCTACAGGAGCCGGTACAGTTCACACCGTGCGTGGAGCGGACAATTTTGTCGAATTGCCAGCGTTGCCGGTAGCTATCTTCCCAGTCACGGTTATTGTCGTAGACCTGACCGTGGCCGTTGGCAAAGGTCTCGCGTTTCTGCTTAAAGTAGCGAAAGCGATCCAGTAATTTACTCATGACATTCCTCCTGCTCCGCTAATGTCCGGCATCGTGCCATCCGGTAAATAGGTCGTTATGGTTGTGCTGGTTTACGGCGGCCATAGACCAGCCAGGTCACCAGCACGCAAACCACATAGAAGACAAAAAAGACTTTCATCGCGCCCACCGGCGAGCCGGTCATGGCCAGCGAGGTACCGAAGGCTTTTGGAATAAAGAAGCCGCCGATGGCGCCAATTGCAGCGATGAAACCGAGCGCGGCGGCGGTATCGGTCACCGCTTCATGCTGGGCCTGTTCGTCGCTGCCGCCGCGCTTTTTCACGCTATCAATGGTGAGCTGGCGGAAGATCACGGCGATCATCTGGAAGGTGGAACCGCTGCCAAGCCCGGCGGTTAAGAACAGGCCCATAAACACCACGTAGAAGGCGAAGAAGCTGCCGGAACCGGAGCCCGGCAGGGTGAGGAAAAGCAGCCCGGTAAAGACCGCCATCAGAATGAAGTTGACCAGCGTCACCCGTACGCCGCCCAGACGGTCGGAAATGATACCGCCGAAGGAGCGCGCCAGCGCGCCGATAAACGGGCCGAAGAAGGCCAGTTTCAGGATATCGACATCCGGAAACTGGGTTTTCGCCAGCATCGCGAAGCCGGCGGAAAAGCCAATAAACGAGCCGAAGGTGGCCAGATACAACAGACTTAGCAGCCACATATGCGGGCGTTTCAACACCGGTAGTTGATCGCGAATTGAAGCTTTGGAACTGGCAATATCGTTCATGCCAAACCACGCGAAAACGGTGGCGATAACCAGTAACGGCACCCACAGCAGCGGTGAGTTGCCAAGCCACAGCATGGCGCCGCCAGGTTGCTCTACGCCGCGAACGCCCAGAAAGGTAAAAATCGGCAGGAAGACAAAAATAGGAGAGACCAGTTGCATCACGCTGACCCCGAGATTGCCGAGCCCGCCGTTAATCCCTAATGCGCTGCCTTGTTTGGCCTTGGGGAAGAAGAAGCTGATGTTGCCCATACTGGAGGCGAAGTTGGCGCCGGCAAAACCGCAGAGTAACGAAATTGCGATAAATACCCAGTACGGGGTAGTTGGATTTTGTACTGCCAAACCCAGCCATAAACAGGGAATCACCAGAATAACCGTGCTAATAACCGTCCAGTAGCGCCCACCCATAATAGGTACCATAAAGGAGTAGGGTACGCGTAATATTGCGCCGGAAAGCGAAGGTAGCGCCGTTAATAAAAAGAGCTGGTCAGTAGTGAAATTAAAACCCACTTTATTGAGGTTGACCGCAACTGCGCTAAATAACATCCAGACGCAGAAGGCGAGTAACAGACAAAATACGGAAATCCATAAGTTCCTGCGCGCAATCGCTTTTCCTTTATTTTCCCAGAAGGCTTCATTTTCTGGTCGCCAATCTTTTAAAAGATAATGATTCTTTTTATCACCTTCTATCGACATAACACCCTCACTAAAGCGTACGAGATCAAAAGGATAAATAAAAAACAGCTGAAACTATGCAGGCTGGAATTAAGCTTCAGCTGTTTTTAATAATTGTATTGTTTGAGGATAGATAAGAATCGAGGCGTGAAAGAATTCACGCCGACAATGAAGGGCGGTCAATTGTTACTAAATGTAACCTAAACCTGAGGGAGTTCCAGCGCGATATAATGTTTTAAGTAACGGATAAATGCCGCGTCGTCAATCGCTTGCATCCCCAGCGCGTAAATGCCATCCAGCCCGCAAACCAGCGCAATCAGACGCCAGGCGATATTATCAGCCGTATCCTGCGGCTGAAATTCACCGGCTTCGGCGCCGCGGTTAATCGCCGTGACCGTTTCATCATGCCACATGCTCATGGTAAGCAGATATGCGGCCTTAATTTCCTCATCGCTATCGGACAAAATCTGCGCTTCCCGCCACAGGCGGATATAGGGTTCGAGACGGCCATCTTCGCTGCCAAGTAATGAAAACAGGCGTTCGCTCCAGGAGGCGTCATCGGTCAGCAGTTGAATATCGAGCATTTCGCGGATCAAACGGATAAAGGCCTGCGCTTTCAGCTCGCCGGTCGAGGTAAAATGATGATGTAACTGACCTGCGGCGACGCCGGCTTCGCTGGCTATCTGTCGCACGGTCATGGCGCTGAAGCCGCCATTTAGCGCCACTCGCATGGCGGCCTGCATGATAACTTCCCGACGCGCTTCCCGATTTAAATAGTGCATAGCGACCCGTAACCAAGAGGTGATGGGATGATGGTAACAAAAAGTTGGACAGGCGTTCAACAATCCGGCAGGATCGCAATCCTGGACGCGTGTCCAATTTGATAAATTGAGGAAAAGAAGTATGTCTCGGCAATGGTTAACGCTGATGGCGATTTTGCTGGTTTATATCCCGGTGGCGATTGACGCAACGGTACTGCATGTGGCCGCCCCGACGCTCAGCGTCGCGCTTGGCACCAGCGGCAATGAGCTACTGTGGATCATTGATATCTATTCGTTGGTGATGGCCGGTATGGTGCTACCGATGGGCGCATTAGGCGATAAAATCGGCTTTAAGCGCCTGTTGCTGCTCGGTAGCGCTATTTTTGGCATCGCTTCGCTGTGCGCCGCGCTGTCGCCGTCGGCGATAACGCTGATTATCTCCCGGGCGCTGCTGGCGGTTGGCGCGGCGATGATTGTGCCGGCGACGCTTGCCGGGATCCGCGGCACTTTCGCCGAAGCCAGTCAACGTAACATGGCGCTGGGATTATGGGCCGCCGTGGGCTCCGGCGGTGCGGCATTTGGCCCGCTGGTGGGCGGCATGCTGCTGGAACATTTCTACTGGGGATCTGTTTTCCTGATCAACGTGCCAATCGTGCTGCTGGTCATCGCCATCAACGCTAAGGTCGTGCCCCGTCAGCCCGCACGCCGCGAGCAGCCGCTGAATCTGCCGCAGGCGCTGATCCTGATTGCGGCCATTCTGATGCTGGTATTTAGCGCTAAGTCAGCGTTAAAGGGGCAGCTGGCGCTGTGGCTGATTGTGCTGGTGGCTATCGGCGGCGCGGCCATGTTGACCTGGTTTGTCCGCAAGCAGCTGTCGATGCCGACGCCGATGGTGGATATGCGTCTCTTCACCCACCGCATTATTTTGAGCGGGGTGATGATGGCGATGACCGCGCTCATTACGCTGGTCGGTTTTGAATTGCTGATGGCGCAGGAGCTGCAGTTTGTGCATCAGAAAACACCGTTCGAGGCCGGGCTGTTTATGCTACCGGTGATGGTCGCCAGCGGCTTTAGCGGGCCGATTGCCGGAATGCTGGTATCTAAACTGGGGCTGCGGCAGGTGGCGACCGGCGGTATGTTGCTGAGCGCGTTGAGTTTCCTGGGGCTGTCGATGACCGACTTCAGCACCCAACAGTGGCAGGCGTGGGGGTTAATGACGCTGCTGGGCTTTAGCGCCGCCAGCGCGCTGCTGGCGTCAACGTCGGCGATCATGGCGGCGGCACCGAAAGAAAAGGCCTCCGCGGCAGGAGCGATTGAAACCATGGCCTATGAACTGGGCGCGGGGCTCGGAATTGCGCTGTTCGGCCTGATCCTGACTCGTAGCTACAGTTCGGCGATTGAGCTGCCTGCCGGGATTGGCGGTGAAGCAGCGGTACAGGCCTCATCGTCCATCGGCGAGGCGATGAAGGTGGCGCAATCATTACCCGCGATACCGGCTGATTCACTAATCGCGGCGGCGAAAACCGCATTCATCAGCGCCCATAGCATTTCGCTGGCGACGGCTGGCGTTCTGCTGTTGTTGCTGGCGCTGGGGATTTGGCGCGGGCTGGCCAATACGCCGGCGCCACGGTAATGTCATAGCTGAAGAGACAGCTCCATCGCCGCGCGACGCAGCGGCGCGAGGGCTTTCTCCTTCAGCGCCGCGGCGCTCATCGAAGAGGCGGGGACGCCAACGTTGAGCGCTGCCACCACCTGGCCGCTGCGCGACAACAGCGGTACCGCAAGCGAGCATAATCCAACTTCAATTTGCCTGTCCGCCAGCGCATAGCCCTGCATGCGAACTTTGGCTATTTCCGCGCGTAATGCCGTGGGGTCGCACAGGGTATGCGGGGTGTAGCGCATAAGATGTGCACGTGACAATGTCACTTCAAGTTGTTCTTCTGGCAGCGCGCTCAGCAATACCCGTCCCATTGAAGTCGTCCATGCCGGGAGGCGACTGCCGCGCCCCAGATCGACGCTCAGTAAGTTATTGACCGCCGCGCGGGCAATGTACAGCACGTTGTCGCCATCAAGCGTGGCGGCGGAGCAGCTTTCTCCTAACGTCTTACCAAGATTATCCAGTGCCGTTTGCGCCACCTTCGCCAGCGGGGTTCCCGCCAGATAGGCGTGGCCCACGGCTAGTACGCGCGGTAGTAGTTCATAGCTGCGGCCGTCCGGGCTGTGCACCATCCCCAGCGCCGCCAGGGTATACAGGCAGCGGCGCACCGCCGCGCGGGAAATTTGCGTTTTTTGACTTAACTGCGAAATGGTCAGCCGCTGGCGCTGCGGAGTAAAAGCATTGAGCACTTCCAGCCCGCGGGCGAGAGACAGCATAAAATTGGGGTCGTGCTCAGCCTGCCTGGCGCTCAGCGTAGTGTGGGTATTGTCGCTCATTGCATCTTTCTCCGTTGCAACGTAAAGCTCACGGGGGAATTACTATACCGCGCGCAAACCAGGGCGCGCCGAATTGTGCCTGTTTTACCACCTTGATCACATTATTAACCGCAATTTAACAAGCGTGCCGATAATCGCACAACATTTCGATTATCGCCGTTGACCATCCGCCAGGCTGGACCCTATTGTCAAAGCACAGACATCCCCGTTATGGATGTGGGTACAAAAAGTTATGCATCTTTCAGGAACAAAAAATGACTGCGACCGTAGAACGCATTGAGAGCTGGTTAGTGGATGTACCGACTATCCGGCCACATAAATTATCGATGACCACCATGGGCTGCCAGACGCTGGTCATCGTGCGCATTACCCGTTCCGATGGCGTATGCGGTATCGGTGAAGCGACGACCATCGGCGGGCTGAGCTACGGCGTCGAGAGCCCGGAGGCTATCGCATCGGCCTTGACCCACTATTTGACGCCGCTGCTGAAAGGGCAGCCGGCCGATAATCTGAATGCGCTGACGGCGCGTATGAACAGCGCCATTAAAGGCAATACTTTCGCAAAGTCTGCCATTGAAACCGCGCTGCTGGACGCCCAGGGGAAAGCCTTAGGCTTACCGGTATCGGCGCTACTCGGCGGCGCGCTGCAAACGTCGTTGCCGGTGCTGTGGACGTTAGCCAGCGGCGACACCGCAAAAGATATTGCCGAAGGGGAAAAGCTGTTAGCCGAGCGCCGCCATCAGGCATTCAAGTTGAAAATTGGCGCGCGGGAATTAGCCACCGATCTCCGCCATACCCGCGCCATTGTCGAAGCTTTAGGCGATCGCGCCAGCATTCGCGTTGACGTTAACCAGGCCTGGGATGCCGCCACCGGCGCGAAAGGGTGCCGAGAGCTGGCGGCGATGGGGGTCGATCTCATCGAACAGCCGGTGAGCGCGCAGGACAATGCAGCGCTGGTGCGCCTGAGCCAGCAAATCGAGACAGCGATTCTGGCGGATGAAGCGGTCGCGACCGCATACGATGGTTATCAACTGGCGCAGCAGGGCTTTACCGGCGCTTACGCGCTGAAGATCGCCAAAGCGGGCGGGCCGAATAGCGTGCTGGCGCTGGCCCGCGTCGCGCAGGCGGCGGGGGTTGGCCTGTATGGCGGCACGATGCTGGAAGGAACCGTGGGTACCGTTGCTTCTCTGCATGCCTGGTCGACATTGCCAATGCAGTGGGGAACCGAGATGTTCGGCCCGCTGCTACTCAAAGACGATATTGTCAGCGTTCCGCTGACCTTTGCCGACGGTCAGGTGGTGTTGCCGCAAACGCCAGGGCTCGGGGTGGAGCTGGATGAAGACAAGCTGCGCTTCTATTCCCGTAAAGCATAACAGGAGAAAATAATGCTATTTAAAGTTGATATGACCGTTAATATTCCGATCGGTTTTCCTGCCGCCGAAGCGGATGAAATTAAACAACGCGAAAAAGCCTATTCGCAACAATTACAACGTGAAGGCAAGTGGCGACATATCTGGCGTGTCGCCGGTCTTTACGCCAATGTCAGCATTTTCGATGTAAAAGATGCCGAAGAGCTGCATCAAATTTTAATGGGATTGCCGCTGTATCCATTTATGGATATTCGCGTAGAGGCGCTGTGCCGTCATCCCTCGTCGATTCGTGAAGACGATAGCTAATAATAATAACGTCGACCTCATGCCGGGGGCCCCGGCAAATATCCTACAATGATAAGAGAGAATAATTATGAGTAATGCTTTCGTACAACAAGAAGCCGTGCAGAAATTATTACGTGAAGGCGCGGGTTTAAATGTCCCTGGCGGTAATGAACGCTTTAAAGCCATTGTCCACCGTTTACTGGAAAATATCTGCACGCTGATCGATGACTATAACGTCACCGAAGAAGAGTTCTGGCATGCGGTGAACTATTTGCACGAGCTGGGTGGGCGCCAGGAGGCGGCGCTGCTGGCGGCGGGTCTTGGTCTTGAGCACTTCCTCGACCTGCGTCAGGACGCTATCGACGCGGCGGCGCATCGTGAAACCGGTACCCCGCGCACCATCGAAGGGCCGCTGTATGTAGCCAATGCCCCGCTGGCCGACAGCCATGCCCGCATGGATGATGGCACCGATGCCGGCGAAGTGATGTGGCTGCACGGCCAGGTTAAAGATAATCAGGGCCAGCCGATTGCTAATGCCATCGTTGATATCTGGCACGCCAATACCCTGGGTAATTACTCGTTCTTCGATCAAAGCCAGAGCGACTACAACCTGCGTCGTCGTATTCGCACCGGCGCCGATGGCCGCTATAGCGTGCGCAGTATCATGCCATCCGGCTACGGCTGCCCGCCGGATGGTCCAACTCAGAAGTTGCTGGACCAGTTAGGCCGCCACGGTAACCGTCCGGCGCACATTCACTTCTTCGTCTCCGCGCCGGGCCATAAACATCTGACCAGCCAGATCAACCTCAGCGGCGACAAATACCTGTGGGATGATTTTGCCTTTGCCACCCGCGATGGTCTGATTGCCGACCCGGTGAAAGTGAGCGACCGCGAGACGATTGCACAGCGTGAACTGGACGGCGAGCATACCGAAGTGCGCTTTGATTTCACCCTCTGTAAAGCGCTGAGCCCCGACGAAGAGCATCGAGGCGCCCGTCTGCGCGCCAAAGAGTAATCTGCTTTAGCGGCCCCGGTCACGCTGCTGGCCCGGGCCGCGCTCTACACCCGATAGTCACCACATTCGCCAAATATCTTTAATCCTGAATCCTGCAGGAGGAGTTAACTCATGCAAAAAACGCTATCAGCGCTTAAAGACAAAATTAACAACGCGTTAATTGTCGACCGTGAAAATCATATTTACCGTTGCCACCGCTCTATATTTACCGACCAGCAGTTGTTTGATTTTGAAATGAAACATATCTTCGAAGGAAATTGGGTTTTTCTTGCCCATGAAAGCCAGATTGCCGAGCCGGGAGATTATTATACCCTGACGCTGGGACGGCAGCCGGTTATTATTACCCGTGATAAAAAGAATGAATTGCATGCATTAATTAATAGCTGCGCCCACCGCGGCGCCATGTTATGCCGACGCAAAACCGGGAATAAAAATTCGTTTACCTGTCCGTTCCACGGCTGGACCTTCAGCAATAACGGCAAATTATTAAAAGCCAAAGATGAGAGCACCGGCGCCTATCCTGACACCTTCAAACATGAAGGGTCTCACGATCTGCAAAAACTGCCGCGTTTTCAGTCTTACCGCGGTTTCTTATTCGGTAGCCTCAATGCCGACGTGCAGCCGCTGGAGGCGTATCTCGGCGAAACCAGCAAAATCATCGATCTGATCGTCGATCAGGCGCCGGAAGGGCTGGAAGTGCTAAAGGGTTCGTCGAGCTACGTTTACGAAGGCAACTGGAAGCTGGGCACAGAGAACGGCGCCGATGGTTATCACGTCAGCGTGGTGCACTGGAACTATGCCTCAACCATGTCACGCCGCAACTATGAAGCGGAAGGGACGCATGCGGTTGACGCCAACGGTTGGTCAAAGAGCGTCGGCGGCGGCTACGGTTTTGACAATGGCCACATGTTGCTGTGGACCCGGGCGCTGAACCCGGAAGTGCGCCCGGTCTATGCCCACCGCGAGCGTCTGCAGGCGGAATTCGGCGAACTACGCGCCGACCAGATGGTCAATGAAACCCGCAACCTGTGCCTGTACCCCAACGTCTATCTGATGGATCAGTTTTCTACCCAGATCCGCGTGATCCGCCCGATTGCGGTCGATAAAACCGAAGTCACCATTTGGTGCTTTGCGCCTAAAGGCGAAGCCGACCAGGCGCGGGCGCTACGGATCCGCCAGTACGAAGATTTCTTTAACGTCAGCGGGATGGGGACGCCGGACGATCTGGAAGAGTTCAGCGCCTGTCAGCGCGGCTATCTTGGCGAAAATCTGGCATGGAGCGACCTCAGCCGCGGCGCGCTACGTTGGGTCGACGGCCCGGATGAACACGCCAGGCATGCGGGCTTTACGCCGCGGCTAAGCGGGGTGAAATCGGAAGATGAAGCGCTGTATATCGCCCATCATCACCATTGGCAAACGGTCATGCTGGCGGCGCTGGAACAGGAACAACAGCGTTACGACCAGTCCATTACCCAGCGCGTGGAGGTGGCCTGATGTTGAATCTCGAACAAGTTCGCCAGTTTCTCTATTACGAAGCCCGTCTGTTAGATGACCGTCAGTGGGATGAGTGGCTGAGCTGTTACAGCCCGCAGGTGGTCTACTGGATGCCGGCATGGGGCGACGATGATCAGCTGACGCGCGACCCGCAAAAAGAGATTTCCCTTATCTACTATCCCAACCGGGAAGGACTGGAAGATCGCGTCTATCGCATTAAAACCGAGCGTTCCGGCGCCAGCACGCCGGAACCGCGCACCACGCACATTATCAGCAATGTCGAGCTGATGGGCGAAAGCGAGGAGGGGCTTGCGGTGCGCTACAACTGGGTTACGTGGAGCCATCGCTATCAACACACGGATGCCTATTTTGGCTCTACCTGCTGCACGCTAATTGAGCAGGACGGCAGGCCGCAGATCGTTCGTAAAACGGTACGCCTGAATAACGACTATATCCGTCAGGTTATCGACGTTTACCACATTTAAGAGGCGCTTATGACTTTTAATATTGCTCTTAATTTTGAGGACGGCATTACCCGCTTTATTCAATGCCATGCCGGGGAGAAGGTGCTGGATGCGGCCTATCGTCAGAAGGTTAACCTGCCGATGGACTGTTCGGACGGCGTTTGCGGCACCTGCAAATGCCATTGCGCCAGCGGTGAATACGATCTGGGTGAAGATTATCTCGACGAGGCGTTAAGCGACGACGAGGTGCAGGCTCGCCAGGTGCTGACCTGCCAGATGGTCCCGACCAGCGATTGTGTGATCGATGTGCCGGTGGCCGCCGCGCAGTGTAAAACCGCGCTGACCGACACCGGGGCGCAGGTGCGGCAGGTGAATTTACTGTCCGATACCGCCATCGAACTGGTGGTCGCGTTGGATGAGCCGCTGGCTTTTCTGCCGGGGCAATATATCAATATTCAGGTGCCGGGCACGACTCATGTGCGCGCCTACTCATTCAGCTCGCTGCCGGGTTCTCTCGAAGGGCGTTTTCTGATTCGTAACGTACCTGGCGGCATGATGAGCCAGTGGTTAACCCAGCAGGCGCGGCCCGGCGACCGCCTGACCCTCAGCGGCCCCATGGGCAGCTTCTATTTGCGCAGCGGCGAACGCCCGCTGCTCATGCTGGCGGGCGGTACCGGGCTGGCGCCGCTGCTGTCCATGTTACACACCCTGCAGACACAGGGTAGTCAGCGTCCGGTAACGCTACTGTACGGGGTGACCCGTGACGGTGATCTGGTGAAAACCGACGCGCTGGACACCTTTGCTCAACAGCTTACGGGGTATCGCTGGCTGCCGGTGGTGGCGGATGAAAGCAGTTCCTGCCCACAGCGCGGCTTTGTCACCGAACATCTGGATGACGCGATGCTGAATAACGGCGACGTTGACATCTATCTTTGCGGACCGCCGCCGATGGTAAATGCGGTCGCCACGGCGCTGCGCGAAAGGGGAATTTCCCCGGCAGGGTTCTGGTATGAGAAATTTATCGCCAGCCAGAGCGCGGCGGCATAAGGAGGCATGATGCGTTTTACCGATAAAGTCGTCGCTATTACCGGCGCGGCGCAGGGGATTGGCAGGCAGACCGCGGAGCAGGCGGCAACTGAAGGCGGCGCCCTGTTGCTGATTGACCGCTCGCCTTACGTACACGAACTGGCTGCCGTTTTAGCCCAGGCCGGAAGTCAGGTACTGGCGCTGGAGGCTGACCTTGAGCAGTGGCAGAGTACTGAACAGGCGTTTGCCGCCGGGGTCGCGCATTTCGGCCGCCTCGACGTGCTCATCAACAACGTCGGCGGCACCATCTGGGCGCGACCTTTCGCCGAGTATCAGCCAGAACAAATTGAGAAAGAGATCCGCCGCTCGCTGTTCCCTACCTTGTGGGGCTGCCGCGCGGCGCTCCCCTGGATGCTGAAACAGGGGAAAGGCAGCATCGTCAATATCTCGTCGGTGGCGACGGCAGGGGTGAACCGGGTGCCTTATTCGGCGGCGAAGGGAGGCGTGAATGCGCTGACTCGCTCGATTGCCATGGAGTACAGCGGCAGCGGTATTCGGATTAACGCCGTCGCGCCGGGCGGTACGGAGGCGCCGCCGCGTCTGACGCCGCGCAACGATGAGCTGCCGAGCGAGCAGGAAAAGGCGTGGTATCAGCAGGTTGTCGATCAGACGGTGGCGAGCAGCCTGATGCATCGTTACGGCACGCTGGCGGAACAGGCGAATGCGATCCTGTTTCTCGCCAGCGATGAGGCCAGCTATATCACCGGCGTAACGATACCAGTGGCGGGCGGCGATCTCGGCTAACGGCGGGTGGCATACCAGCAGAGCAGGGAGCCGAGACACACCATCCCGGCCCCCTGCCAGAAGGACCACGATAAGGCGGCGCTGAGCAGCACCGCCGCCAGCGCGGAAGAGAGCACCGGCGTGAAGTACGACGCCGCCGCCAGCAGGCTGACGTTGCCGTGCAGGATGCCAACGTTCCACGCCGCGTACGCCAGCCCCAGCGCCACGGAGACCGTTATCAGCTTAATGACCACCGGCCAACTGAACAGCATCGGCGGCTGAGCGCTGGCGAAAAATTTCAGCCACAGGGTCAGTGCCGTTAATAAGACGAAGAGCGTAATCCCATTTTTGCCTTTGGCATATTTCGCGGTCACCGTGCAGTAGGCCGCCCAGATAAACGCGCCGATAAATGCCAGAAAGTAGCTCAGCGGACTGGAGATGACGTTATTGATAATTTCATCGAGGTTGAGCCCGTGTTCGCCGCCGAGCACCCAGCTCACGCCGAACAGCGCCAGCAATAAGCCGGGGATCACCAGCCAGCTACTTTTCTGACCGTTAAAAAGAATGGCGAACAAAATGGTCAGGCTGGGCCACAGGTAGTTGACCATCCCCACTTCGATAGCCTGCTGGCGGGTGGCGGCGAAACCCAGCGACAGGGCGAGGCAGATCTCGTAGCTGACAAACAGCACGCTGCCGGCCAACAGATAGCGACGCGGGATTTGGCGCAGGTTGGGAAAGCCGACGGTGAAAATGAGCAGCAGGCCGCTGAGGCTATAAATCATCGCCGCGCCGCCGACAGGGCCAAGCCCTTCGCTGACGCCGCGGATCAAACCGACCATTGTGCTCCATAATATAATGGCGGCGAAGCCGATTGACGTCGCTCTCTTTTTTTCCATGTTTAACCCGATAATGACTCAAACGCAGCCGGAATTTATAACATCTTTTGCCTCCCGGCGGTCGATCTTTTCCGCTTCGCATAACTCTTTGGGGTTAGTCAAACTCGCCACCGCTGACTCTTAAGGGGGCGAGCGTTGGCGACCTTGATTTGACGCAATAAAAAAAGGGATATTGCTGTTAGTTTCCTCCGCGCGATGAACTAACATCCTGCATGGAGGAATCAATGGACGTCAGCCGCAGAAAGTTTTTTAAAATCTGCGCAGGCGGTATGGCCGGAACAACAGCTGCTGCACTGGGCTTTGCCCCTAAAATGGCGCTGGCTCAGGCACGCAATTTCAAATTGCTGCGCGCAAAAGAGATCCGCAACACCTGCACTTACTGCTCCGTGGGCTGCGGGCTATTAATGTATAGCCTGGGCGACGGCGCGAAAAACGCCAAAGAAGCGATTTATCATATCGAAGGGGATCCGGATCATCCGGTAAGCCGCGGCGCCCTGTGCCCGAAAGGCGCCGGTCTGCTGGACTACGTCCACAGCGAAAACCGCCTGCGGTATCCGCAATACCGTGCTCCGGGCTCGGATAAATGGCAGCGCATCTCCTGGGATGAAGCTTTTAACCGCATCGCCAAATTGATGAAAGCCGACCGCGACGCCAACTTTATTGAAAAGAACGAGCAGGGCGTGACGGTTAACCGCTGGCTTTCCACCGGGATGCTGTGCGCCTCGGCGGCGAGTAATGAGACCGGCATGCTGACGCAAAAATTTGTGCGCTCACTTGGCATGCTGGCGGTAGACAACCAGGCGCGCGTCTGACACGGACCAACGGTAGCAAGTCTTGCTCCAACATTTGGTCGCGGTGCGATGACCAACCACTGGGTTGATATCAAAAACGCTAACGTCGTGATGGTGATGGGCGGCAACGCCGCGGAAGCGCATCCGGTGGGATTCCGCTGGGCGATGGAAGCGAAAAACAATAACGATGCCACGCTTATCGTCGTCGACCCACGCTTTACGCGTACCGCGTCGGTGGCCGATATCTATGCGCCGATTCGTTCCGGTACCGACATTACGTTCCTGTCGGGCGTGCTGCTGTACCTGATCGAAAATAATAAGATCAATGCCGAGTACGTTAAGCATTACACCAACGCCAGCCTGCTGGTGCGGGATGATTTTACCTTCGAAGATGGCCTGTTCAGCGGCTACGATGCTGAAAAGCGCCAGTATGATAAATCGTCCTGGAACTACCAGTTCGATGAAAATGGCTACGCGAAACGCGATGAAACGCTCAGCCATCCGCGCTGCGTGTGGAATCTGCTCAAGCAGCACGTTTCCCGCTACACGCCGGAAGTGGTCGAGAATATCTGCGGTACGCCGAAAGATGACTTCCTCAGAGTGTGCGAAGTGCTGGCTTCAACCAGCGTCGCGGATCGCACCACTACCTTCCTGTATGCGCTGGGCTGGACGCAGCACACCGTCGGCGCGCAGAACATCCGCACCATGGCGATGATCCAGCTGCTACTCGGCAACATGGGCATGGCAGGCGGCGGCGTCAACGCTCTGCGCGGACACTCCAATATTCAGGGTCTGACCGATTTGGGCCTGTTGTCGACCAGTCTGCCGGGTTATTTGACGCTGCCGTCAGATAAACAGAGCGATCTGCAAAGTTATCTTAGCGCCAACACGCCAAAAGCGACGCTGGCCGACCAGGTGAACTACTGGAGCAACTACCCGAAATTCTTCGTCAGCCTGATGAAATCGTTCTACGGCGATGCGGCGCAGAAAGAGAATGACTGGGGCTTCAACTGGTTGCCGAAATGGGATCAGGCCTACGACGTTATCAAGTACTTCAATATGATGGATAACGGCAAAGTTACCGGCTATATCTGCCAGGGCTTCAATCCGGTAGCGTCCTTCCCGGACAAAAACAAAGTGGTGCGTAGCCTCAGTAAGCTGAAATATATGGTGGTTATCGACCCGCTGGTGACCGAAACCTCGACCTTCTGGCAAAACCACGGCGAGTCTAATGATGTCGACCCGTCGGCTATTCAGACCGAAGTCTTCCGTCTGCCGTCGACCTGCTTTGCCGAAGAGGATGGCTCGATCGCCAACTCCGGGCGCTGGCTGCAGTGGCACTGGAAAGGCCAGGACGCGCCGGGCGAAGCACGCAACGATGGCGAAATTCTTGCCGGGATCTATCACCGTCTACGTGAGCTGTACCGTCGCGAAGGCGGTAAGGGCGCGGAACCGCTGCTGAACATGAGCTGGAGCTATAAGCAGCCAGATCATCCGGAATCGGAAGAAGTAGCAAAAGAGAACAACGGCTATGCGCTGGCGGATCTCTACGATGGTAATGGGGTGCTGCTGGCGAAAAAAGGAGAGTTGCTGAATAGCTTCGCGCTGCTGCGCGATGACGGCAGCACCGCGTCGTCCTGCTGGATCTACACCGGCTGCTGGACCGAGCAGGGTAACCAGATGGCGAATCGCGATAACGCCGATCCTTCGGGGCTTGGCAATACGCTGGGATGGGCCTGGGCCTGGCCGCTCAATCGCCGCGTGTTGTATAACCGCGCATCAGCCGACATTAGTGGCAAGCCGTGGGATGCGAAGCGGATGCTGATCCAGTGGAACGGCAGTAAGTGGGTCGGTAATGATATTCCGGACTTCAATACCGCGCCGCCGGGGAGCAACACCGGACCGTTTATTATGCAGCAAGAGGGGCTTGGGCGCCTGTTTGCGCTCGATAAACTGGCAGAAGGGCCGTTCCCGGAACACTACGAGCCGATGGAAACGCCGCTTGGCACCAACCCGCTGCACCCCAATGTGGTCTCCAGCCCGGTGGTGCGTTTGTATGAAGATGATGCCATTCGCTTAGGTAAGAAGGATAAGTTCCCGTATGTCGGTACTACCTATCGTCTGACCGAACACTTCCATACCTGGACCAAGCACGCGCTGCTCAATGCGATTGCGCAGCCGGAACAGTTTGTCGAAATCAGCGAAGGGCTGGCGAAAAGCAAAGGTATCGCTAATGGTGACTGGGTGAAAGTCAGCAGCAAGCGCGGCTTTATTCGTGCGGTTGCCGTAGTGACCCGTCGACTGCGCACGCTGAACGTCAACGGCCAGCAGGTAGAAACCGTCGGTATCCCGCTGCACTGGGGCTTTGAAGGTGTGGCCCGTAAAGGCTATATCGCCAACACCCTGACGCCTAACGTCGGCGATTCCAACTCGCAAACGCCGGAGTATAAGGCGTTTCTGGTCAACATCGAGAAAGCGTAAGGAGCGATTAAATGGCGATGGAAACACAAGACATTATTAAACGCTCCGCGACCAACCCGATAACTCCCGCGCCACGCGCGCGGGACTATAAGGCCGAAGTCGCCAAGCTTATCGATGTCTCCTCCTGCGTGGGTTGTAAAGCCTGCCAGGTGGCCTGTTCCGAGTGGAATGACATTCGCGATGAAGTGGGGCACTGCGTCGGCGTGTATGACAACCCGGCGGATCTCAGCGCTAAATCCTGGACGGTAATGCGCTTTAGCGAGACCGAACAGAACGGCAAGCTGGAGTGGCTTATCCGCAAGGATGGCTGTATGCACTGCGAGGAGCCGGGTTGCCTGAAAGCCTGCCCGTCCGCCGGGGCGATTATTCAGTACGCCAACGGCATCGTCGATTTCCAGCAGGAAAACTGCATTGGTTGCGGCTACTGCATTGCCGGGTGTCCGTTTAATATTCCGCGCCTCAATAAAGAGGATAACCGGGTTTATAAATGCACGCTGTGTGTGGATAGGGTCAGCGTCGGTCAGGAACCGGCCTGCGTGAAAACCTGTCCTACCGGCGCAATCCACTTCGGCACGAAAAAAGAGATGCTGGAAGTGGCGCAGGAGCGGGTGGATAAGCTTAAAAAACGCGGTTATGCCAACGCCGGGATCTACAACCCGCAGGGCGTAGGCGGCACCCACGTGATGTACGTACTGCATCATGCCGACCAGCCGGAGCTGTATCACAAGCTGCCGAAAGCGCCGCAGATCGATACCAGTATCAATCTGTGGAAGGGGGCGCTGAAACCGCTGTCGGCGGCGGGCTTTATTGCCACCTTTGCCGGGCTGATTTACCACTACATCGGTATCGGGCCGAACAAGGAAGTTGATGACGATGAGGAGGAGCATGATGAATAAATCGAAAATGATAGTGCGCACCAAATTTATCGACCGCGCCTGTCACTGGACGGTGGTTATCTGTTTCTTCCTGGTGGCGCTGTCGGGGATTTCGTTTTTCTTCCCGACCCTGCAGTGGTTGACGGAAACCTTCGGCACACCGCAGATGGGGCGTATCCTGCACCCGTTTTTCGGGGTGCTGATTTTTGTCGCGCTGATGTTTATGTTTGTGCGTTTTGTCCACCACAATATCCCTGATAAACAGGATATCCCCTGGCTGAAAGGCATCGTGGAGGTTCTGAAAGGCAACGAACATAAGGTCGCGCGCGTCGGTAAATATAACGCCGGGCAGAAGATGATGTTCTGGACCATTATGAGCATGATTTTTGTGCTGCTGGTGACCGGGGTGATTATCTGGCGCCCATATTTTGCGGGATATTTCCCGATACCGGTTATTCGTTACAGCCTGCTGATACACGCCACTTCGGCGATTATCCTGATCCACGCGATCCTCATCCATATGTATATGGCATTCTGGGTTAAAGGGTCGATTAAAGGCATGATTGAAGGTAAGGTGAGCCGCCGTTGGGCGAAGAAACATCACCCGCGCTGGTATCGCGATGTCGAACGCCTGGAAGCGCAAAAAGAGAGCCGTGAGGGAATGAAGTAAGCCTTTACGGGGGAAACCCGCTCCGGTGATATCGGGGCGGGCTCCCGGCATTCAGCAGTTAGTGATAAGTGTATCGATTGAATCAATCACCCCCTGACGCGCACAACTCAGATTACATACGAAATCCTGTGGCTGGATTCGTTTATTATTTAAATTACTGATCATCGGCGTACAAAGTAAAAAGCTGTCAAACTCTATATTTATCCTTGGGGCGACATGCTGATGCCAACGAGGTAACTGTCGCGCCCGCATTAAAGGAATAATGACTCTAGTGGCCAGGTCAGCATAGTAATCATTCTGCACTATCATATAATACGGCAGGGTGTTATTTGTTTGCGCAGAACAATTTCGATAGACATTGAATTGTTCAAGCATCATAGTACCCTGAAAAATTCATCATCTGTGAGAGTACCTTTTTTTGCAATAAATTCATTCATTGCGGCAATGAATTCCTTATGCTGTCGCTGCTTATCGGCTTCTCGTAAATCCTTTCCTGCCTGCGCTGACTCCTTCCGGGTTGGCACGTCAGTACATCTTTTACGTAGCGTATTACTTTTCATCGTAGGCTCCTTGCTGGTGGTTCAGTGATTATTCTCTTTACTCACTTAAAAATAAACCTCAGCAGTAATTTTAATATTTATTTTGCGAGGCGGATTCCAGCGCAATGCAACAGATGAAATATTAACGTTAGTTGTAATAATCCTTTGCGCAGGGGTAATACTGCGCAAAGGTGATAAAGCTATTCCTTCAAAACTTCTCAGGAATAAACCGGAAAGGAAAATGGGTCGGTTTCACTTTGCCAATTTTACGTTTCGGTAAGGTAATGTGTTCCGTTGGCAGAGACTCGTAGGGGATTTGCGAAAGCAAATGGGTAATAATATTCAGACGTACGCGTTTTTTATCTTCCGAACGGGCGACAAACCACGGCGCCCAGGCGGTATCGGTGGCGGCAAACATCGCATCGCGCGCTGTGGTGTAGTCATCCCAGCGGTTGAAGGATTTTATATCCATCGGCGATAGCTTCCAGATTTTGCGCCCATCATCGATACGGTCGCGCAGGCGCCGTTCTTGCTCCTGCGGCGTCACCTCCAGCCAGTATTTCAGTAAAATAATGCCGGAATCAACCATCCCTCTCTCCACCATTGGCGCGCCGTCGAGGAATTTTTGCACCTCCTCCTCGGTACAAAATCCCATCACCCGCTCAACGCCGGCCCGGTTGTACCAGCTGCGATCGAAAATCACTATTTCGCCGGCGGCGGGAAGATGCTTGATATAGCGCTGAAAATAGAGCTGGCTGCGTTCGCGCTCGGTTGGCGCGGGCAGGGCGACGACGCGGAAAACCCGCGGGCTGACGCGTTCGGTTATCGCTTTGATGGTGCCGCCTTTGCCGGCGCCATCGCGACCCTCGAAGACGATGCATATCTTAAGCCCTTTATGCACGACCCACCGCTGTAGCTTGACCAACTCGACGTGCAGTTTACGCAATGCCTGCTGATATTCTTTCTCGCTTAACGGCTCCGTTTTGGCGGGTATGATGGGCGCAACGGCTTTCTTCTTGTTTCCCATGACTGTCCTCATGCGTGGTGGCCTGAAAGGCAGGTCGCTGTTTAAAGTGTAATCAGAGCCAGGCAAAGCGGCGGAAAACTTCTCATCCAGTGGAGGGCGCAAGATAGCCATTAAGCGCATCAACTCACTGTTGATTAATGAGGAATCGGGTAGGATAGTCTCGTCAATTTACTAAAATCATTCAGGGAGAGAGTATGTCGAATAAACTTCTGCAAGTGCACTTTGCTTTTAGCGGACCGTTTGGCGATGAAATGTCGACGCAATTAGCCGAACTCGCGCAATCTATTAACCAGGAGCCCGGTTTTATCTGGAAGATCTGGACGGAGAATCGCGCCACGCAGGAAGCCGGCGGCATATATCTGTTCGAAGATGAACAGAGCGCGCAGGCTTATGCGAAAAAACACGCCGTACGCCTGCGGCAATTTGGCGTGCAGGAGATGTTCTACAAGATTTTCGACGTCAATTTACCACTCAGCCAGATTAACCACGGGCCGCTCAATTAATATGAGACCGTGGTTACATATAGCGCTCAAACTGCCATGCCGCCACGGCTTCGAGGATAAACAGCCCGGATACCACAACACCCGCCACGCGATGGCGGGAATAGAAAAGTATTCCCGCGACCACGGCTAACACCGGTAACGTAATGGGCCAGCAGGCGACAATAGTAATCCAGGCGATGATCAGATAATCCTTCATCATGGCGAATACTCCATGGTCAACGTTTATCGGCGCGAACAATGCGCCGGTATAAATCAGAATTCGACGCCGCCGCCTTGTTCAATACGGTCAATATCATTGGTAACGGGGTTCACCTTTTCGTTGTAATAGGTGTAGGCGTTAACGTCGGGGGTCATCGTTAATTTTGGTTGTTCCGTTTTCGATTCAGGCGATTCTGTAGGTGGATTAGCGGCAAGGTCTGCCGGTTCCGGCGGCGTATAGTGTAACTGGTCGGCGAGACTCCCCGCCGCGAAGGCGCAGGCGTTAATAGAAAGCGTGCTGAAGGCAATAATAATTAATTTTTTTAAAGTCATGATTTTCATCCATGAGGCAAAACCCGCCACGGCAGCAGGTAAAAAAACAAGGCTTAAGATAATACGTAAAAGAAGTTAATGTTTCAAAGCGCAAACGCCATCTGGCAGCATAAAGTTGCTACTCCTCGGTAATTCTTTATGGTAGTTGCCTGTATTGCCGAGCATTCCCCATGCCCTCGTTATTAATTTCACATTAATGCAGCAAAATTTTCACTAGTTTTGATCATCTCCGCACTTTTGCACCAGCCCGGTGCGCAAGGTTGCTAAAGACGTTCTATGTTTAGCTCACTGTCGGTATGGACACCAGCGTTCCCGGCAGGCCACGTGACGGCAACAGACCTCCTGACCTGTAAAGACTGGCGCATCGCCGGGGTGGTACCGATTGCGGTCACGCTACGCGACTATTAGTAATCGATCTGGCGATACCTCTCTTCCTGGCGGGTTTTTTGCTTTATCTACCGAAGCCGCTACGGCTTATTCCAGCATTGGCACGTTACGCTGTAAGTGGTTTTTACTGCGCCAGTTTATGGCGTCTGTTCGATATCGCTGAGGACTATCCGAATGTCTTTAAAACTTAAAAAGTTGACTCTGCATTTTGCAATAGCAGGTTGTTTGAGCGCGGCATTTTATGCACAGGCGGATGTGAAGATTGGCGTGGCCGGCCCATTTACCGGGCCGAATGCGACCTATGGCGCCCAATACTGGAAAGGGGCATCGCAGGCGGCGGCGGATATTAATGCCGCCGGGGGAATTAAAGGCGAAAAAATTGTGCTGGTGCAGGGTGATGATGCCTGTGAACCCAAGCAGGCAGTGGCGGTGGCTAACCGCCTGGTTGATGATTCCGGCGTCTCGGCGGTGGTGGGCCATTTCTGCTCTTCCTCGACGATGCCCGCTTCCGAGGTCTATGACGAAGCCGGGATCCTGACCATCACGCCGGGCTCCACCAATCCGCAGATCACCGAACGCGGAATGAAAGATATGTTCCGCATGTGCGGGCGCGATGACCAGCAAGGGGTGATTGCTGCCAACTACATGCTGGATGTGCTGAAGGCGAAGAAGATCGCCGTCATTCACGATAAAGATACCTACGGTCAGGGCTTAGCCGATGCGACGCGCGCGGCGCTCGCGAAACGCGGGACGAAAGAGGTGTTGTATGAAGGCTTATCCCGTGGGGAAAAAGATTTCAATGCCCTGGTAACCAAAATCGGCGCCCTGAAACCGGATGTGGTTTATTTTGGCGGCTGCCATCCGGAAGCCGGCCCGCTGGTGCGCCAGATGCGCGAGCAGGGCGTCCAGGCTAAGTTCTTCTCCGGCGACTGCGTGGTGACCGAAGAGTTGGTTACCGCCGCGGGCGGGCCGCAGTTTACTAATGGTGTGTTAATGACCTTCGGTAAGGATCCGCGCACCATTCCTGAAGGTAAAGCGGTGATCGACAAATTCCGCGCCAGCGGTTTTGAACCGGAGGGCTATACCCTTTACGCCTATGCGTCCATTCAGGCTATCGCCGCCGCCTATAACGCCGCCGGTACCGATAATGCCAAAGCCAGCGAATGGCTGAAAAACCACAGCGTCGATACCGTGATGGGGAAAAAGGCCTGGGATGGCAAAGGCGACCTGAAAGTATCGGATTACGTGGTTTATCAATGGGATGATAAAGGCAAATATCATCAGCTGTAACCCGGGATTGTAGTGCGCATAACGCCCTCATCAGAGGGGCGTCGTACCACCGTAAGCAGCAGACGTTAAGGCCTCTGCGTCTGCTGCACCTTGACTGGCAGGATGGTTCCTATGGCGGCATTCTTTCTGCAACAACTGATCAATGGCTTAACGCTTGGCGCGGTATATGGGCTTATCGCCATTGGCTACACCATGGTTTATGGCATCATCGGTATGATTAACTTCGCCCACGGCGAGGTATATATGGTCTCAGCCTACCTGTGCGCTATCGGGCTGGCGCTGCTGGCCTACTTCGGTATTCACTCTTTCCCGCTGCTTATTTTCGGCACGCTGGTGTTTACGATTATCGTCACCGGGGTGTACGGCTGGGCCATCGAACGCATTGCTTATCGGCCGCTACGTAACTCAACGCGTCTGGCGCCGCTGATTTCGGCTATTGGCATGTCGCTGATTTTACAAAACTACGTCCAACTGAGTCAGGGCCCAAATCAACAGGGGATCCCGACGTTGATGCACGGCGTACTGCGGCTTACGGTAGGAGATGGCGTGGTGCAAATCACCTGGACCAAAATCTTCATCCTGATCGCCGCCTTCGTCGGCATGGTGGTACTGAGCTGGATAATCAACCACACGCAGTTAGGTCGGGTTTGCCGCGCGACCCAGCAGGATCGGCGAATGGCGGCCATTCTCGGCATTAACACCGATCGGGTGATCTCGCTGGTGTTTATGATTGGCGCCGCCATGGCGGGCCTCGCCGGGGTGCTGGTGACCATGAATTACGGCACGTTTGATTTTTATATCGGCTTCATTATCGGCATTAAGGCCTTCACCGCAGCGGTACTGGGTGGGATAGGTTCGCTGCCGGGGGCGATGCTTGGCGGCCTGCTGTTGGGCGTCGCCGAGGCGCAGTTCGCCGGGTTAGTGAACTCGGATTATAAGGATGTCTTCTCGTTCGCATTGCTGGTGGCGATTCTGATTTTTCGTCCGCAGGGGCTGTTAGGCCGTCCTGTTGTGGCCAAGGTCTAAGGGGGACATATGACCGATATTTCCCGTTTAGACGGCATCGACGTCAAACGCAGCGTTATTGATAGCGTGCTGGCCGGTTTGTGCGCGCTGATAGTCTTTGGCCCGATCGTGGGCATCGTGCTGAAGGGGTACAGTTTTACGCTTTCCCCACAGCGCGTCATCGTGCTGGTGGCGGTGGTGATGGCGGGGAGGCTGTTGCTCAGCCTGCTTTTGCAAACCCGCGGGGGGAAGCGGTTTATCGGACGTTTTGAAGGCAACGACCAGGGGGTATTTGTCCGTCCCCCCGGCTATCGTAGTCGGCTGCGTTTTGTTCTGCCGCTGCTGGTGATTGCGGCTATCGCTTTCCCGTTAATGGCCAGTAAGTATCTGCTTACCGTGGCGATCCTCGGGCTTATCTACGTCCTGCTGGGTCTGGGATTAAACATCGTGGTGGGTCTCGCGGGGTTACTTGATTTGGGGTACGTCGCCTTCTACGCCATTGGCGCCTATGGCCTGGCGCTTGGCTATCAATACCTTGGCTTAGGTTTCTGGGCAATGCTGCCGCTGGGGGCGGTGATGGCAGCTTTGGCGGGGGCGTTATTGGGTTTTCCGGTATTACGAATGCATGGCGACTACCTGGCTATTGTGACGCTGGGATTCGGCGAAATCATCCGTCTGGTGCTCAACAACTGGGTAAGTTTCACCGGCGGCCCCAACGGCGTTTCGGTGCCGTCGCCAACGCTCTTCGGCCTCGAGTTTGCCCGGCGAGCCAAAGAGGGCGGCACCCCGATTCATGAATTTCTGCATATCGCCTACAACCCCAACCTTAAATTTATTTTTATCTATGCCGTGTTATTTATCGTGGTACTGATGGTGCTGCTGATAAAACACCGCCTGACCCGAATGCCGATTGGCCGTGCCTGGGAGGCGCTGCGGGAAGATGAAATCGCCTGCCGGGCGATGGGGCTGAATCACGTACTGGTTAAGCTGTCCGCGTTTATGCTCGGCGCGTCGACGGCCGGCATCGCCGGGGTCTTTTTCGCCACTTATCAGGGATTCGTGAACCCGACCTCGTTCACCTTTTTCGAGTCGGCGCTGATTCTCGCTATCGTGGTATTAGGCGGCATGGGCTCGACATTAGGTGTGGTGCTGGCGGCTTTCGTGCTAACGGTCACGCCGGAGTTACTGCGCGGCTTTGACGAATACCGGGTTTTGCTCTTTGGCGTGCTGATGGTCCTGATGATGATCTGGCGCCCGCGCGGGCTGGTGCGCACCGGGCGTACCGGGGTGGAAATCCGCAAAGGAGTCGCGCCATGAGCGATGCAATATTGCAGGTCGAGCATCTGATGATGCATTTTGGCGGGATTAAAGCGCTGAATGATGTCAACCTTGAGGTTGAACGCGGATCGATTACCGCCCTGATTGGCCCGAACGGCGCGGGGAAGACCACGGTGTTCAATTGCCTGACCGGGTTTTACCGCGCCAGCGGCGGCGCCATTCGGCTTAATGCCCGGCAACGAATGACCGATGTGATTCAGGTTCTCGGGCAGAAACTGCATGCCGATGATTTTTTCCATCCCGCGCGTCTGGGACGGCGGATGTACTACAAAATGTTCGGCGGCGCGCATCTGGTCAACCGCGCCGGGCTGGCGCGTACCTTCCAGAATATCCGCCTGTTTCGCGAAATGACGGTGATTGAAAATCTGATGGTGGCCCAGCATATGCAGGTTAACCGCCATCTGATCGCCGGGATCCTGAATACCCGCGGCTATCGCCAGGCGGAGAACCGCGCAGTAGAGCGGGCCTTTTACTGGCTGGAAGTGGTGGAGATGGTTGACTGCGCCAATCGACTGGCGGGAACGCTCTCTTATGGCCAGCAGCGGCGGCTGGAGATCGCCCGCGCGATGTGTACCGGGCCGGAAATACTGTGTCTTGACGAACCCGCGGCCGGGCTCAACCCGGCGGAAACGCGTGCCCTGAGCCGGATTATTCGTTTTCTGCGTGAACATCATGGCGTCAGCGTACTGTTGATAGAACACGATATGAGCATGGTGATGGAAATCTCCGATCGCGTGATCGTGCTCGACCACGGCGATGTTATTGCTCATGGCACCCCGGCCGAGATCCAGGCCAACCTGAGCGTGATCGCCGCATACCTGGGTACCGATGAACAGGAGATCGCCTGATGAGCCAACCGTTGCTGGAATTTCGCGAGGTGAACGTCTATTACGGGCAAATCCAGGCGCTGAAGTCGGTATCGCTAATGGTCAATGAAGGCGAAACGGTGGCGTTAATCGGCGCTAACGGCGCCGGAAAATCCACGCTGCTGATGTCGATTTTCGGCCAGCCGCGGATTACCGATGGCAGTATTATCTATCGCGGACATGATATCAGCCGCCAGTCGACGCACTATATCGCCACCAACGGTATTGCTCAGGCGCCGGAAGGACGGCGTATTTTTGCCGATATGACGGTGGAAGAAAACCTGCTGATGGGCACTATTCCCATAGGTAATCGTTATCAGAATGAAGATAAAGCGCGGATGTATCAGCTGTTTCCACGGCTGGAAGAGCGTCGCGCGCAGCGGGCGATGACGCTCTCCGGCGGCGAGCAGCAAATGCTGGCAATCGCCCGCGCGCTGATGAGCCGGCCAAAGCTATTGCTATTAGACGAACCGAGCCTGGGTCTGGCGCCGCTGGTAGTGAAGCAGATCTTCAGCGTTTTGCGCGAGTTGACCGACCAGGGCATGACGCTGCTGCTGGTGGAACAAAATGCGCACCACGCGCTGAAACTGGCTAACCGCGCGTATGTGCTGGTCAACGGCGAAATACGTCTGAGCGGTAGCGGCGCAGAGTTGCTGGATAACCCGGAAGTCAGAAATGCTTATCTGGGGATGGGTTAAGTTGTCGTCGGTCGTAAGGGGAGAAAACAGGGTGTGAAATCGGTTACACTAGCGTCGTGAACGCACATTAAAGTGACCGAATAGATGAAGAAAACGATTTTTTCCTTAGCGCTGGGGACCTTTGGCCTCGGAATGGCGGAGTTCGGCATCATGGGGGTATTGCCGGAAATCGCCCATGATGTCGGCATTACCATCCCCGCGGCCGGCAACATGATCTCGTGGTACGCCTTTGGCGTGGTGTTTGGCGCGCCTGTCATGGCGTTGTTTTCCAGCCGTTTTTCGCTGAAATCAGTGATGCTGTTTCTGGTGGCGCTGTGTGTGGCAGGCAACGCGTTGTTTACCTTCTCCTCAAGTTATCCCATGCTGGCGCTCGGGCGCTTTATTTCCGGTTTTCCTCACGGCGCTTATTTTGGCGTCGGAGCGATTATCTTGTCGAAAATCGCCTCGCCGGGCAGGGTTACCGCGGCGGTCGCCGGGATGATAGCGGGTATGACGGTGGCAAACCTGCTTGGCGTACCGGCGGGCACCTGGCTTGGCCATCAGTTCAACTGGCGTTATACCTTCACGGCCATCGCGCTATTTGATGTGCTGGTGCTTTTGGCGATACTGCGCTGGGTGCCAACGCTGTATGACAAATCAACCACCCGGCTCAGTGAACAATTCCATTTCCTTAAATCCCCGGCGCCATGGTTTATTTTCGCCGCCACGATGTTCGGCAATGCCGGCGTTTTTGCCTGGTTTAGCTATATCAAGCCCTTCATGATAAATGTCTCCGGCTTTAGCGAGTCGGCGATGATGTTCATTATGATGCTGGTGGGATTGGGGATGGTTTTAGGTAATCTCTTTAGCGGCAGGATCTCTGGGCGTTACAGTCCGCTGCGTATTGCGGCGATGACCAACGGCGTCATTGTTGTGGTGTTACTGCTCATCTTTGCCTTTGGCATACAGCCGCTGGCTTCGCTGGTGCTGGCGTTTATCTGCTGCGCCGGGCTTTTCGCGCTCGCCGCGCCGCTGCAAATATTACTGTTACAAAATGCCAGAGGCGGCGAAATGCTCGGGGCGGCGGGCGGTCAGATAGCGTTTAACCTCGGCAGCGCGATTGGCGCTTACTGCGGCGGGATGATGATTACCTTTGGCGCGGGTTGGCGTTCGGTCGCGCTGCCGGCGGCAGCGCTGTCGTTCCTGGCGATGAGCTCGTTGCTGCTGTATGCGCGATATCAGCGGCGGGTAACGCGTCATCGCGTTACCCAGACCGAGCAGGCCTGATTAATCTCGCCACGGTTCGCCAAGGGTTAGCATCAGGCGGTTAGCCCAGGCGAAGAATGCCGTCGATTGCAGCAGGTCCAGCTGTTCGACGATATCCAGACCCTGCTGCTCCAGCGCGCTGAGATGCGCTGGGGTTATCGCGGGCGGGGTGACGGAAAGCGCGGCGGCGGCGTCAATCTCCGCCTGCCAGCGCGGCCCTTGGCCATCGCTGAGATTCTCCCCAGGCGTTACCGCCAACAGGGTCTCCACCGCTCGCTCATCTTTGGACAACTGCGCCGCCTTGCGCGCGTGTACCGACGCGCAGTAGATGCAGCCGTTGATTTTACTCGCCACCGTGGCCGCCAGTTCACGCTCGGCGCGCGGCAGGCCGCCCGGCGTATAGAAAATCCCTTTATCGGTCAGCGTGCGCTGTTCAAGCACCGGCTGATTGCGCGCCAGTAAGCGAAAGTAGGGGGAATCAGTGTGGCCGAACTGCGCCAGCAGCGCCTGCTCGGCGGCGTTAAATTCAGCGAGAGGCTTATCGGCAATCCACGGTTCCCAGTGTAATTCATCACGGGTAAAGGCCACCGGCGCAGGTTTACCGCTAGCCGTCCGGGGATGAGTGTGCCAGTAGCCGGCGACCACCGGGGTCCCGGCTGCGGAAATTGGTTTGCCATTTAACAATCGTAATCCGCTCAGCAATCGGCTTTGAAAACTGACAAACGCAACAAGCTGCGCCAGCGTCACAATACCGCGCAGGCTCCAGCCCGCGTCGCCCAGCGTTTGCAGCGCCGCGGGCGTCGCTTCCACCGGGGTGAAGGTCAACAGGCGGGCAAACCCCAGCGCAGCGGCAAGCCGTGGGGTTGTCGGGTCGGCAATACCGAAACCGGCGTAATGCGCTGCCAGTGCGTCTGCCTGATGAAGTCTGGCCACTTTTGCGGCGACGGCGAACCGTTCTTCGAGCGGAAAATCCTCATCCTGTTGGCTAAATAGCACCTCGTAACTTCCCTGGGCGTGGCGGGTCGCAGCCTCGCGCAAAGCGCGGGCCTTGCCCAGCGCTGAATCGGCGGCGATCTCCGCCAGTTCAGCCAAAATATCCTGACTTAAGCTCATAGCGACTCCTTATCTGAATTGCGGGGCAATGTGTTTAGCGATGAGTTCGATAGAACGCAGCGTGTCCTGATGCGATGGCTCCACCGAATGGACCTGAAACGAAATATCAGTCACCCGGGTTAGCACACTGTCTTTAGCCAGCGATGCAAGCACATGTGGCGCATCGCCAATGTGGGCATCCAACTGGCGAGCGTAATCCGTGACGGTGTCACCAATAATCTCATGGCCGGCGGCGCGATGGGCTGCCGCCTGTTTACTTAATCCCGGCTCTGCGGCCTGTAGCGCGTACCCCTGACTGTCGGCAATAAACGCGGTGCGGGAAGCCAGAATTCGCGGCGCCACGCCGGCTGGCAGCGCGGCGAGGTAGGCGTCGATAATCGGGTTCTGAATCGCATCCAGCGGCAGTTCGCTTTGACCTGGCGGACGCGGCTGTGTGCGCGATAGCATCAACCCGTGGCCGGATTTCGCGGCCCGAATAGCGCCTTCAATCGAAAAGGTGGCGATCCAAATCCGTTTTGCCAGCTGCGGCGCGGGCGGATAAAGATGGTTGTCCGGATGAGCCAACGTATCGCCGCGCCAGGCGCTTTCAATCAAATGCAGATGATCGGCGAAGACCGCGCCGCGTTGTTCGCAGGCCAGGCCAAAGGGGAGAAAAGAGGTTGGCGTCCCGCCGGAACCAAAACCCACTTCCAGGCGACCCTCTGCGAGTAAATCCAGTACTGCCGCATCTTCTGCGACGCGCAGCGGGTTTTCCATCGGCAGCGTAATGATGGCGGTACCGAGACGGATCCGTTGCGTATGGGCCGCCGCATGGGCAAGAAACACCAACGGCGACGGTAATCCGCTTTCATTTTCATGAAAATGGTGTTGCGCCACCCAGGCGCTATCAAAGCCCAGCCGTTCCGCGTGGCGGATCTGCTCCGTCGCCAGTTGATAGCGCTCTTGCGGCGTGGCGTGGTCGAGTAAGCGGGTAAAAAACCCCAGGCGTTTAGGCGTCATGCAACCTCCGTGCTCGGTGCGTGATAATGAGGAATGGCGGCGAGCAGCTCGCGGGTATAGTCGTGCTGCGGCGCGGCGAACAACTGCTTAACCTCGCCCTGTTCGATGACTTGCCCGGCGCGCAGCACCGTCACGCTATGGGCGATGCGGCGTACTGTCGCCAGATCGTGGGTGATAAACAGATAGCTCAACCCAAGCTGTTGCTGTAATTGCAGCAACAGGGCGAGAATTTGCGCCTGCACCGTGACATCCAGCGCTGAGGTGGCCTCATCGAGCACCAGAATCGTGGGGTCGAGGATCAATGCCCTGGCGATAGCGATCCGCTGTCGCTGGCCGCCGGAGAGCTCACGAGCGGTTCGGTAGAGTAGCTCCGGCGCCAGCGCGACACGGGCGGCGACGGACTCTACCCGTTGACGCCGAGCTTCTTTGGACAGGCGCTGAAAATTCTTCAGCGGCTCTTCGATAATGTCGAACAGGGTTTGGCGAGGGTCGAGTGAGGCGAAAGGGTTTTGATAAACAAACTGAATTTTGCGCCGCAGCTGCCGCTGGGCCTCGCGGCTCAATTGTCGGCTGGCAATACCGTCGATGGTCACCTGTCCGCTATCGGCCTGCTCAAAACCCAGCAAGATACGGGCGAGGGTGGTTTTTCCTGAACCCGATTCGCCGACCAGCGCATGGGTACTGCCACGCGGTAAAATAAAGCTTACGTTATCCAGCGCCTGGAGATAGCTGCCCCCTAACGCAAAGCGTTTGCTCACGCCTTCAACCCGAATTGCCGGCGTAACAAACGGGTGAATCGTGGTGGTTAAGTGCAGGTTCTGTCCCTGCAGATCGCACAGCAACTGGCGGGTATAGCCGTGCTGCGGGGTGCGAATAACATCACCCGTATTGCCCTGTTCCTGAATTTCACCGTGACGAAAAACCACCAGCCGGTCGGCACGCTGCGCCGCCAGCGCGAGGTCATGGGTGACAAATAGCACCGCGGTGCCGGATTCACGGCGCAAATGATCGAGCAGATCGAGGATTCTTTTTTGGACCGTCACGTCGAGCGCGCTGGTCGGCTCATCGGCAATAAGCAAATCCGGCTTCAGGGCGATGGCAATGGCGATCAGCACCCGCTGCTTCATACCACCAGAGAGCTGGTGCGGATACTGGTCGAAACGCTGCTCCGGATGGCTTAAGCCGACTTTTTCCAGCAGGGCGATAACCTGCTGTCGACGCTCGGTTTTACTGCTTTTTTGATGCAGGCGGAGTATTTCGCCGACCTGCGCGCCAATGGTTTGCACCGGGTTCAGCGAGTTACCGGGATCCTGCGGCACCAGGCTGATTCTGGCCCCGCGCAGGTTATCCAGCCGTTTGCCTGACCAGCGGCTAATCTCTTCACCGTTGAGACGAACCGTCCCGGCATCGAGGCGGGCGTTTTCCGCCAGCAGACCGATAATCGCCTGGGCGGTGGTGGTTTTTCCCGAACCGGATTCGCCGACGAACGCCAGCATCTCGCCGCGTTTAATCGTAAAACTGACCCGGTGAACCACTTCGCGCCACAACCCGCCAGAGCGGTAGCTGATGGTGAGGTTTTCTACGCTAAGCACGTTCATCGGCGCTCCCTATTGAGTTGTTGGCTGATACGATTGGCTGCCAGTACCACGGCAATGACCGCGATCCCGGGGAAAGTGGTGAGCCACCAGGCGGTGGAAAGATAGTTGCGCCCCTCGGCGATAAGTAATCCCCATTCCGGCACCGGCGGCGGAGTGCCGTAGCCGAGAAAACTCAGGGTTGAGAGGGCGAGAATAGCCTGGCCGAATTGAAGGGTGGCGAAAGCCAGCACCGGCGAAAGCGCGTTAGGCAGAATATGCCGCCAGAACACGGCCAAAAAGGTTCCCCCGCTACCATAGGCTGCTTCGACATAGTCGCTGTGACGAATGCGCACGACTTCGGCGCGCGACAGTCGGGCGAAACTGGCGATCGCGGCAACGCCGACCGCCATGGCGGCGTTCAGAGTGCCAAAACCAAGCAGTATGATTACCGTTAGCGAAAGCAGGAGCGAAGGAATCGCCAGCAGAATATCGACAATCCGCATGACGACCGCTTCGACCCGCCCGCCCAGCGCGCCGGCAACGGTGCCCAACGCCGTGCCGAAAACCAGGCCCATGGCGACGGCGGCCAGGGCCGCGGAAAGCGAATGTCCTGCGCCGTAGACGATGCGGCTCCACACATCGCGACCGAGTTGGTCGGTACCTAACCAGTGTCCCGCCTGCGGCGCCAGACGTTGGGCGCCAGCGATGCCGTCGAGTGGATTAAACTCGGTGAACCATTGCGGCGCGAAAGCCATTAGCACCGCAACCGTCATTACCAACCATGCCAGCCACAGCCCCGGCTGCAAGGAAAAACGGCGCCAGTTGACCGGACGGCGTCGCACCGCCGAGGCGTAATCGACCAGACTCATAGCGCACCTCCGCGCAGGGGTTTTAAGCGCGGGTCGAGCATCGGCATCAGCAGATCGACCAGCAGATTGATGACGACGAAGCCCAGCGCTGAAATCATCACCACGGCCTGAAGAATGGCAATATCCTGATTATTCACCGCCTGCTGCGTCAGTTGACCGAGCCCGCTGCGGCCAAAAACGGTTTCGGTAATTAAGGCCCCGGCGATCAGTTCTCCCAGCAGCAGGCCGGCAATGTTTAATGTCGGCAACAGAGCATTGCCGGTGACATGCCGCCATAACAGCCGTGTTTCGCTCATTCCCTTGGCGCGAGCAACGGCGACGAAGGGTTGTGCGGCGATGTGATCCATGGTGCGTAACAGAATTTGCGCCAGCGGCGCGGAAATCGGTATCGCCACCGCGATAACCGGCAGCACCAGGCCTTGCAGAGGTCCGGGATTGATAACCGGGACCCAGTGCAATTGGAATGAAAAGATCTGGATTAAGGCGATGCCGAGCCAAAAGGTCGGCAGTGAAATAAACAGCACCGGCAGCGACTGTAGCAGATTACTGATACCGCGTAGCCCCGGCAAACGCGAAGCGATAGCGATCGCAAAGGCCAGCAGAAGCGCCAGCGCGAAGGCCGGCAGCGCCAGCGCCAGCGTGTCGGGTAAATTGCTGGCAATCAGGGAACTAACAGGCAGTCCAGCCTGCAGTGAATAGCCGAAATCCCCCTGCAGCATGGCTAACAAGGTGTGGAAATATTGCTGCCACAGCGGGCTGTCAGCACCGTAGACCACACGCATTTCGGCGATCTGTTGCGGGCTCAGCCCCAGATCGGGGTTCTGAAACTTAATCAAAATCGCGTCGCCGGGCAGTACCTGCAGCAGAAAAAAGGTCAGGGTGAAGGCCGCCCACAGTACCAGCACGCCTTGTGCCAACCGTCGCCAAAGATAGTGGCTCATGGCGCCCCCTTATTGTTTATCCAGCCATGCGCCGTAAAACGACGGACGTCCCACGGCTTCAAAACGTACGCCTTTTACCCATGGCGCGCCGGCAAAGACCTGCGGTTCTTCAAAGATGGGAATGACGTAGGCGTTGTCCAGCAGATAACGCTGCGCATCGCCAGTTAACTGCAGACGCTTTTGCGCATCCACTTCGGCAGAGATTGCGGTTAGCAGGGCGTTGAGCTTATCGTCACGGAAGGTTTTAACTTTGTCGCTCGAACCGCCCTGTTGCAGTAGGGCATCACGGTTGGCGGGGAAGAACATACTCTTCACCACATCCGGGTCGGCGCGGCCGACTTCAGAGACGGTTAATGGCGTTTTCAGCGGGTCGAGATTATCCAGTACCCGGCTGCCGGCGTCGCCGGCTTTCACGCTTAAGGCCACGCCAACCTGACGCCACTGCTGCGCAACCAGCTGTAGCACCTCTTTGTTCTGCGGCTGCGGCAGGGATTCATAGACCGTGAGCGCCAGCCGTTGTCCCGCTTTTTGCCGGATACCATCCGCGCCTGGGGTCCAGCCCGCCTCATCCAGCAGCTGTTTGGCTTTCTGCTGATCGAAGGCCAGTTTGTCGCTTAAATCGACGTATCCCGCCGCGGTGCGGGCGATAACGGAACTTGCCTGCGGATAGTTTGGCGAGAAAAGGGTCTCAACAACCTGTTTGGCGTTGGTAGCATGCAGTAGCGCCTGGCGTACCCGCAGGTCGGCAACCAGCGGATTATCCGGACGGAAGCTCAGGCTATCGTTAACGCCGCGCGTCGGCGCGGCGTAAATATTAAAGCCCTGGTCGGTTGCCTGTTTTTCATCATAGGCCTGCACCTGGCGAATAAACCCGGCCTGTCCCGCCAGTAGCGCGCCAATACGTACGCTATCTTCCGGCGTGACGATATAGGTAATGCCGTCGAGGTTCGCCGGGCCTTGCTGAGCAAGATTTTTCGGCCCCCATTGATAATCTTTCCGCGCCACCAGCGTTAATTCGCGTCCGGGTTTTTCATCTTTTACCGTAAAGGGGCCGGAACCGATGATATGGCGGGCATCGCCCAGCGCCTCAAAGCTCCGCGCCAGAGTGCTGAGGGAAACCAGCCCGGAGCCAATTGTCGCGGTACCTTGCAGGAATCCCGGGGAGGGCTTTTTGAAGTAGAATTTGACGGTCAACGGATCGATGACTTCACTACGATCGTAATTGTTGATCACTTCGGAAACCGGCAGACGCAGTGCTTTATTGCCCAGACCGTAGGTATCAAAGTTCTTTGCGACCGCATTGGCATCGAGTGGGGTACCGTCAGAGAAGGTGACGCCAGGCCGCAGCTTAAAGGTATATTCGGTCTTCTCGTCGTTGCTACTCCAGCTTTCGGCGATCCACGGCTCGATCGCTAGCGTTTCCGGGTTTTGCCAGGTTAGCTTGTCGGTTATCTGATTGAGGATCCCGCCGTTAGGGTAAAAACCGCCGGCCGGCGGATAGAGATTAGTATGCGGCTGTTGTTCCAGATAAATTAAGGTGCCGCCTTTGAGCGGCGTTTGCGCCGCCGAAACCGAAAACGCGCCTGCAATAAAAAGGGCGGCAAGCGTAGGCAGGCGAAAGCGATTTTGCATGGTGAATTCCTTTGTTATCTATTGTCTTGCCATCATCGGGCGCGACGGAATACAAAGGAACCAACGATTTGCGCTAAGCATTTGCGAAATCTGACTATTCCCATCATGCGGGAATAGTCAGCAGGTTAGGCTCTTTCGTCTGGCATAGTCAGACAGAATTAACGGCGGAAATCGATAACCATACGGCCGCGGATTTGACCCTGTTCCATCTCCTTAAAGATGGCGTTGATATCGCCGAGCGGGCGCAGAGTGACTTTCGGCACCACTTTGCCTTCGGCGGCAAACTGGAAGGCTTCAATCAGATCCTGACGGGTACCTACCAGCGAACCTACTACTTCAATCCCGTCCAGCACCAGACGCGGAATATCGAGGCTCATCGCTTCCGGCGGTAGGCCAACGGCGACGACGCGGCCGCCGGCGCGAACCGCATCCACGGCGGAGTTAAATGCCGCTTTAGCAACGGCGGTAACCACGGCCGCGTGGGCGCCGCCGGTTTTCTCCTGAATGATTTTGGCGGCGTCTTCGTTGCGGGAATTAACCGTCAGATCGGCGCCCATCGAGGCGGCAAGCTCCAGCTGCCCGTCGTTGACGTCAACGGCGATCACTTTGGCATTAAAGACGTTTTTGGCATATTGCAGCGCCAGGTTACCCAGGCCGCCGAGGCCATAAATGGCAATCCACTGGCCGGGCTTGATGTGTGAGACCTTCACCGCTTTATAGGTGGTGACGCCGGCGCAGGTGATGCTGCTGGCGGCGGCGGAATCCAGTCCATCCGGCACTTTGACCGCATAATCGGCGGTGACGATACACTCTTCGGCCATCCCGCCATCGACGGTATAACCGGCATTTTTCACCGAGCGGCACAGGGTTTCGTTGCCGCTGTTACAGTATTCGCAGTGGCCGCAACCTTCGAAGAACCACGCCACGCTGGCGCGATCGCCCGGCTTCAGCGACGTCACGCCAGGGCCGACTTTTTCCACGATGCCGATGCCCTCATGGCCGAGAATGACGCCGGTTTTATCGCCGAAATCGCCGTTTTTCACGTGCAGGTCAGTGTGGCAGACCCCGCAGCATTCCATTTTCAGCAGCGCTTCGCCATGCTCCAGCGGGCGTAACTTTTTATCGGTTACATCAATCTGGTGGTCGTGGGTGACTACAGCAGCTTTCATGCGTTTCTCCTTGTTAATGATACGAAGGTGCTAACAGCGAAAATAATACTCATTAAGGATTAGATCTTATGTCGCTAATTACAAGCGGTATGGTTGGGAATGGGGGGATTTGCCGCATATTTGGCACAATATTCATCCGTTTATACCAATTTTAGGGGGCGCAACCCGAAAGGAGCGGAGTATGCCAGGGCCATTGACAGAGCGTGTTGATAATGGTTGTATTGTGCAACTACCTTTCGCGGATATTACCATGCCTGACACTTTACTTATCAATCAAATTCGTTCCGCATCACGATTGATGGTGCGCGAGCTCGGCTTTATGAACAGCACGCTGGCGGCGACCGACTATTCACCTTCAGCGGTGCATGCGCTGCTGGAGATTTCTACTCATGGCGCGATGACCGCCGCGCAACTGGTGCAGGTATTGGGGCTGGACAAATCGAGCGTCAGCCGAATGTTATCGCGCCTGCAGACCGCTAACGAGATAGAGGAAAATGGTTGTGGTGATGACGGGCGTTTTAAACAACTCTCATTGACAACCAAAGGGCAGGCGACGGTCGCCCGCATTCATGAGTACGGCGCCATGCGGGTGATTGAGGCGCTGGCGCATTTGGATAGCGCACAGCAGCAGATCGTTGCCGAGGGGTTGACGGCCTATTCGTGGGCGCTTGAGCGCTGTCGTCAGCAGCCGGTCACGAGCAGACCAAACGACATCACGATAGTTACCGGCTATCAGCCGGGAATGATTGGCCGCATTGCGCAAATGCACGGTGAGTATTACGCCCGTCATTACGGCTTCGGGCATTTTTTTGAAGGTAAAGTCGCCAGCGGTCTGGCTGAATTTTCTGGCAGGCTGAACAATCAACGTAACCAGATTTGGCTGGCGGTCAAAAATGGCGTCATCGTCGGCTCTGTCGCCATTGATGGCGAAGACCTCGGGAATAATGAAGCGCATCTACGTTGGTTTATTCTCGGCGATGGCTGTCGGGGCAGCGGCGTGGGGCGCCGCTTGCTGACTGAAGCTATCAACTTTTGTGATAATCAGCGCTTCGATGCGGTTCAGCTATGGACGTTTAGCGGCTTGCAGGCGGCGCGTAAATTATATGAATCCTTTGGGTTTACGCTGAGTAAAGAGTGGCAGGGCGATCAATGGGGGAAGACCATGCTTGAGCAGCAGTTTACCCGCCGCTAAAGCTGTTATGCCACCGGGGCGCTGACGCTCCGGTGGCATAGGCATTTAACTCAGATGGGTATTTATCTCCTCAATCTCCTGACGCCACAGCGCCTGTAGCTGCGGCTTCTGATGCTTCGGCTTACGCTGCAGATCGTCCGCCAATAGCTGTTCCAGCATCACCAGACGTTCCAGCAAATCCTCTTGCAGGTCGTCGACGGGCGGCGACTGCGGCGGCGTTTGCGTCGCCGGGCTCTGAAGGCGCTCGTTGCCGCGCAGACGGGCGTACACCTCGTCGACGTCGTGCCACTCGCTTAACCCGTTTTCATCAATTAACCAGAAGCGGTTACAGCTCTGGCTGATGAGCTGTCGATCGTGGCTAACCAGCAGCAGGCCCCCGGGATACTCCCGCAACGTCGCCGCCAGCGCCTCTTTTCCCTCCATATCCAGATGGTTGGTGGGTTCATCGAGCAGCAGCAGGCTATAGCTCGCCAGCGACAGGCCGACAAACAGTAGCCGTGAACGTTCGCCGCCGCTGAGGGTGCTGACCTTCTGCCCGTGTCGCGCCCAGCCGAAGCCGGCGGAAATCAGCGCCCGCTTGCGAGTTTCCGGCGAAGGCTCAAAGGGCTCCAGCGCCTCCAGCAGGCTGGCCTCATCCGCCAGTTGATGCAGGGTTTGATCGTAATAACCCGGATGTAGTCGAGGATGTAAACGCAGCCCGGCTTCGCTAGCGGGTTGCTGCATTTGCCGCCATAACAGGCGTAGCAGCGACGATTTCCCACCGCCGTTGCGCCCCATTATCGCTACCCGGTCGCCGCTTTGCAGCCGCGCCAGACCGGTGGTGAACAGGGCGGGGAGACCGGGCGCCGGCGGCACGGGGAGATTTTCCATCTCCAGCAGACGGTCGGCGCGAACGGCGTCGCCATGCACCTCAAGACGCCACGGCGTGCCGGCGGTGAGTTCCGTCTGGCTATCCTTCAGGCGTGAAACCTGCTTTTCCATCTGCTTGGCTTTACGCGCCAGATCTTCGTTATCGTAAACCCGACCCCAGATGGCCAGCCGTTTGGCGCTGGCAGCGACGCGGTCGATCTCCTTTTGTTCCGCTTTGTGGCGCAGAGCATCGCTTGCATCTTGCTCCTGCAGCGCCTGACGGGCGGCGCTGCAGGGTAGTGAGAAAGCGTGCAGCGTGTTATCACGTAAAATCCAACTGGTATTAGTTACAGCATCCAGTAAGAGGTTATCGTGCGACACCACCACGAAACTCCCCTGCCAGGTTTGCAAGAAGCTTTCCAGCCACAGCAGGGTCGGCAGATCAAGATGGTTGCCTGGCTCATCCAGCAACAGCAAATCGGGTCGTTGGATCAACGCGCGGGCGAGCAACAGACGAGTATGTTGTCCGCCGCTCAGGGTGGCGGCTTGCTGTTGGGTCTGTTGAACGGTAAAACCCATTTCAGCGAGCAGTCGCTCCGCTTGCCAGCGCAGCGAATCCCGTTCGCCAGGCGCCAGTTTTTCCAGTACCACCTGCAATAGCGGTTGGCTGAGTAGGGCGTCAGGCAGATGTTGTTCCACGCGCGCCAGCAGGCAGTGATTAGCCCGCGATACGCTGCCAGAATTCGGCGTGAGAGTGCCGTCCAGCACCTGCAATAGCGTGCTTTTCCCGCAACCGTTATAGCCAATCAGGCCAATGCGATCGCCTTTTTTCAGGGTAAAGGAGAGGTCGTTGAAAAGTGGGCCAAAGGCCGTATCAACGTGGAGAGATTGTGCGCTTAAAAGTGTGCTCATTGTGAACTTACTCAAGAGTTACAGGCATGAGAATGCCTCGTCAAACATCGCTGACGATAACCCGGTAAGCCCGAGGAAGGGATTTAGTCGTTGGCTTCTTCGCTCAAGCTAAAGTTATCGCAGCACGATACCGATAACGCTTGAGCTGGTGCGATCGCCAAATGTATGTGAAACATTAAACAGTTCACAGTACAGCATGGGGATCCTCCTTATTTTTTCAGTAGGTTGATGGATGCAGGGAGTGTAGTGGCTAAATTGTCTTTTGACCAGATACCAGCATTGAGGATCGCGCCGCCGGTTTTATCGGCGGCGGGTATGACGATTAGGCCGGAGCCACGGTGAGTAGTAGGTTGGCAAAACGACGCTGTTCGCCGGAAGCGATGACCAGTTGGGTCAACGGCAGCCGGGATTTTGCGTAGAAAGCTTCGCGTTCGACATAATCAAGCGGGCAGTTTGTCGGTAGAAGCTCCCGGTATTCACTGGCGATGGTGTTAGTGAATTCCGCTGGTGATGCCATCAGCGTCGCGTGTTCGACATTAACGCAGGTAAGCAGTTTTTCGACGATATAAGTTGCCGGTACCATGCCTGGCGCGAGGTTGAGCTGAATCAACGTGGCATCGGCATTGGCATTAACGCGACAGGCAAAATTGCTATCCGCGATGAGAATTTGTGATTTATGGCCGCAGCACGCCAGAGCAGCCAGCAGTTGTGGATGGATAATTTCGAATTTGATCATCAGGTACTCCCTGGCGGGCGGCGATTTCTGGCCGCCCGGTTTGCATTACATGCGATAAATTCCGCCGTTAATATCGATAGTGGCGCCGGAGATAAATCCGTCATACTCGCCGGCAAGGAAAGTGATAGCGCGGGCGACGTCATCGGGCGTTCCCGCGCGCTGAAGCGGAATTTGCCGGATGGTTTCGTCAGCCGAAGCCTGTGTGGTGTGGCGGTTATGAAAACGGGTGCCGAGAATAAGCCCCGGCGCAACCGCATTGACGCGCACGCCGTGCTCGCCCAGTTCAGCCGCCAGCGAGCGTGTCCAGGTCAGGATGGCCCCTTTTGTGGTTGAATAGGCGAGAGAACCGGCATGCCCCCCGGAGCGCCCCGCCAGCGAGGCGAGGTTAATGATGCTGGCGCCATCCGTTGCCGATTTAAGCCAGGGAAGCGCCGCCTGGGTGACGTTAAGCATGGTGGTCATATTGACGTCTAACACCGTTTGCCAGAACTGACGGTCAATTTCGCCAAGCCACTTACGCCCGACGATACCGCCGACGTTATTCACCAGGATATCGATACCGCCGAGGAATTCCGCGGCGGCCTGCACGCAGGCGGTCGCGTCCTCAGTGTCAATTAAGTCCGCATAGCGCCAGGCCGCTTTTTGCCCTCGCGCGCTGGCGATAGCCGCCAACTTTTGCGGGCCTTCTTCACCGCTGTGATAGTGCAAAAAGACATCGCATCCCGCCAGAATCAGTTTTTCCGCCGTAGCCCAGCCGATACCTTGTTCAGAGCCGGTGATAAATGCTTTTTTTCCAATAAGAGTTCCCATGATGTTTCCTTAAATTTTCAGGATTGAATGACGCCTTCGCGCTGTCTGGCGCAGTAGAAAATGCAAATCAGGCCGGTGATCAGCAGGCACATGGCGAGGAATATCAGGCCCGGCGTGCTGCTGTGGCTGAAGTCGTTAAGGAGACCGACCACGTAAGGAGCGACGAAGCCGCCCAGGTTGCCGATGCAGCTCACCACGGCGAGACCCGCGGCCGTCGCTGCACCTGCCGAGACGTTGGCAGGCATCGATAAGAAACACGGTACTGCGGTATAGATACCAATGGCGGCAATGGTCAGGAATGAGAGTGAAATCGCGACGTTGAACTTAAAGAACACCACCGCGCCGGCGAGCCCTAATGCGGCGACGACCATACTGATACCGGCAAAAACGGCGATTTTGCGTGTTTTACTGGCCAGCATACTCCATGGATAAACCAGTAGCGCCGCCAGGCCGTAGGGGATAAGGGCAATCAGGCTTACGCGAAGAATATCATCGCCGGAAATAGCGGTAATAATCGACGGTAGCCACATCCCGAAACCGTAAATTCCACACACCATCCCGAAATTCAGCAGCGCATAAAGCAGGTATTTGGGATTTTTAATACCGCTGGCGAACTCAGCCAGCGAGACTTTACTCCCTGATTTTGAACGGTTCGTACTACTCATTAACCACGCCTTTTCTTCAGCGTTGAGATAGCCGACTTCTTGCGGTGAATTCTTAATAATAAAAGGGATGAACAGGCCGATAATGATCGGCGGAATACCTTCGAGGATAAATAACCACTGCCAGGATTCAAGGCCAAACCAGCCGTTATCGATATGCAGAATTAAGCCTGAAATCGGTGAACCCACGGCGTTGGATAGCGGCTGGACAATAATGAACATGCCGAGAATTTTGGTCCGCCAGGCTGGCGGAAAAAAGATCGTGAAGTAGTACACCACTGAAGGGAAGAAACCGGCTTCGCACACGCCAAGCATAAAACGACAGATATAGAGTTCGGTCGGCGTTCTGACGAACCCCATCAAAGTGGCAAATATTCCCCAGGTGATCAGAATACGCGCGAACCACAGCCGCGGACCGAACTTAATCGTGCCGGCGTTGCTGGGAATTTCAAACATAAAATAACCGATGAAAAATATTCCCGAAGCAAAGCCAAAGGCGGTGGCCGTCAGGCCGAGACTATCCTCTAAGGCCATTGCGGCGTAGGCCATATTATTACGGTCAAGAAAAGCCAGAAAATAAAGCAATATCATTAATGGAACAATATGCCATGTCAATTTCTTAATGGCGCTCTTTTCTATATCTTGCGCAGATTGTAGGTTCATCATTATTTCCGGTTATACTCGTTAAAGTACAAAAGAATGGGATGGAAATCCCGACATTAATATGCGTTTTGAATGTAATAGGGTATAGGTCTCCCTGCAGATAATAACTATTATCTGCACCATGCTATTTATTTATAAAAACAACTAGGGTTGCTTTATTTTTACCGACTGACGCTGTATCACTTCCGGTGCAAAGATAAATTCGTCGGTTTGTAATCCCGGCTCAGTAATTCTCTGGACAAGCCGCTCAACCATCATCGACGCCATTGCCGAAAGCGGGGCCATTACCGAGGTGAGGCCCGGTGACGATAACGCCGACAGGGAGATGTTATCGATGCCAATCACCGAAATATCTTCCGCTATTTTCAGGCCCTGCGCGCGTAGCCCAACCATCAGGCCGATGGCTAAAGCATCGTTAATCGCTACCACGCCATCCACTCGCGGCGTTAAGGCGCTAATTTTTTGCGCCAGGCTTACGCCCAGTTCGAACATCTCGGCGTCGCCGAATTCCCGATTGCCTTTGCCTTCTATCACCACGCCTCTGGCCGCTGTACCGCTTTGGGAAAGCGCCGACTGAAAGCCGAGGATTTTATGGCTGCGTCCCAGCGTTAACCCGCTTTCGGTGGCAAAGACGATATTACGGCAACCGTTGTCCAGCAGATGTTGCGCCGCCAGACGTCCCGCTTCAACGTTGTCCATTGAGACACTATCGAAGTAGCGCGCCCGAGGCGGGACGCTTTCGGCCAGCCGGTTGTCATAGCTAATAATGGTCATGCCTTGTTCCGCTGCGCGCACAAAGTGGGTTTTGCGTACGTCGCTGGCGGCAACTATCAACCCGCGCACGCCGTGGGAGAACATATCCGCGATAAAGGCTGACTCCTCGTCGGCATCGCGGCAGCAAATGCCTAATAACAGCCGGTGGCGAAACGCGCGTGCCGCAGTATCCAGTTCATGCGCCAGCGCTGAAAAGCTGGGATTGACGATAGACGGTACCATCAGGCCGAGCATTTTGGTTGCTGAATCGGCGACCGGCGGAGCGCAACGCGCAGGGCGGTAATTTAGCTCAGCCATCGTTTTGACTATCCGCTGTCGGGTCTCTTCGCGCATCTGTTGCGTGCGATTATTAAGTACGTTGGACACGCTACTAATTGAAACTCCAGCCCGCCGGGCGACATCACGAATATTCGCCATACTTAAACCTTCTGTTTTCTGCTGCGCGCTTATTTCAGTGCCGCGGTATCTGTTTGCTAATTTATCGGTGAGCGAACAGGCGGGCAAGGTATTTACCTCCTGGCAAGCGAGTGAAATAAAGCATCTGTGAAGCGCCTCGTAAGGATGGGCAGGTGTTTAGTAAACATAGGGGAATAAATAACGGCAAAGGGCGGGGATAAAAAAACGGGCCCGATCTCCGGGCCCGTTGAAATAAAGCGTTAAATTGAGGTTCGGCGATAGTTGCGATATTCCGGCTGCCAGAAATTATCGCTAATGGCCTGCAGCAGCGCTTCGGCCGATGTTTTCACCGCCACGCCCTGTTCCTGAGCCACTTTACCGACCGCAAACGCGATAGCGCGCGACACGGCCTGAATATCTTTCAGTTCCGGCAGTACCGGGCCTTCGCCGTTATTCACCAGCGGCGAGTGGTTAGCTAAGGTTTCGCTTGCCGCCATCAGCATTTCGTCGGTGACGCGTGATGCCCCCGCAGCGATCACGCCAAGGCCGATGCCCGGGAAGATATAGGAGTTGTTACACTGCGCGATGGCGTACTGCTTGCCCTTAACCGTCACCGGGGTGAACGGGCTGCCGGTGGCCACCAGCGCTTCGCCGTCGGTCCAGGTCAGGATGTTCTGCGGCGTGGCTTCAACGCGGGAGGTCGGGTTCGACAGCGGCATGACGATCGGCCGCGGGCAGTGCTTGTGCATTTCACGAATAATTTCTTCCGTGAACAGCCCCGGCTGGCCGGAGACGCCAATCAGGATATTCGGCTTCACGTTACGCACCACGTCGAGCAGCGAGAGCGCTTCGTTGGTCGTATCCCAACCTTGCAGGTTTTCGCGTTTCTGCACCAGCTTGCTCTGGAACGACAGCAGATTCGGCATACCGTCGGTCAACAGGCCGAAGCGGTCCACCATAAATACGCGCTGGCGGGCTTCTTCTTCGCTTAACCCTTCGCGCATGATTTGCGCGATGATCTGTTCAGCAATACCGCAACCGGCGGAACCCGCGCCGAGGAAGACAATTTTTTGCTCGCTGAGCTGGCTGCCCGCGCCACGGCTGGCGGCGATTAATGTGCCGACGGTGACCGCTGCGGTGCCCTGAATATCATCGTTAAACGAGCAAATCTCGTTACGATAGCGGTTAAGCAGCGGCATGGCGTTTTTCTGCGCGAAATCTTCAAACTGCAGCAGCACGTCCGGCCAACGGTTTTTGATGGCCTGGATAACGTCATCAACGAATTGATAATACTCGTCGTCGGTCACGCGCGGATGACGCCAGCCCATATACAGCGGGTCGTCGAGCAGTTGCTGGTTGTTGGTGCCGACATCCAGCACGATAGGCAGGGTGTAGGCCGGGCTGATACCGCCGCAGGTAGTATAGAGCGACAGCTTACCGATAGGGATGCCCATACCGCCGATACCCTGGTCGCCGAGACCGAGAATACGCTCGCCGTCGGTCACCACGATCACTTTGACGTTATGGTTCGGTACGTTTTGCAGGATATCGTCGAGGTTGTGCCGATTCTGGTAGGAGATGAACACGCCGCGCGCGCGACGGTAGATTTCCGAGAAACGCTCACAGGCGGCGCCGACGGTGGGGGTATAGATAACCGGCATCATCTCATCAAGATGGTTGCCAATCAGGCGATAAAACAGGGTTTCGTTGGTGTCCTGGATGTTGCGCAGATAAATGTGCTTATCAATCTCAGTTTTAAACCCCTGATACTGGATCCACGCGCGTTCAGCTTGTTCTTCGATGGTTTCGACCACTTCCGGCAGCAGGCCCAGCAGGTTGAAGCTGCTACGCTCTTCCATGCTGAAGGCGCTTCCTTTGTTGAGTAACGGAAACTCAAGCAGAACCGGGCCAGCGTAGGGGATATAAAGAGAGCGGTTTTTTTTATAGATGAATTGCATCGCACTAACTCCTTGATGTTCACTTCAGACCCGGGCGCGGCGATAAGCGATCGGTCTGGCAGGAAATGCAGCGGGCAGAGTATAAAGCAGATGGTAACAAAAGAAGGATGCGAAGCGTGGGATTGTCTTAAAAAAACACCATCCCGTTTGGCGGATGGTGTTTTTATCATCACTCAGCTGAAAAATTAACCACCGCGGCGTTTGCGGCCCGTAGCATGGATATGGTTAACGGTAGTTTCTTCGTCGCCTTCGAGCACCACTTTTTTCTGGCGGGAAAGCTTGTAGTTCAGACCGAGAAGATGACGTGCCTGATGGTTCGATTTCATTCTTACTCCTTAATCCTGTTCTGGTTTCAAGGACAAGCCCGACGCAAGCCGGACGAAACGTAACCCTAAGTACGCCGCGCTTTTTAACGCGACGGGATTATCGTGGTCCATTTTTTTGCGAATAGCAACCTTGCGTCGGCAGATTAAGAGCGTTCTCGATTCAGGCGTGGCCGATTACCACTTCATTTCGCCGGTGTTCACTTTCGCGCTCAGCTCCAGCGAGCTTTCTTCAGCGAGACCCGGATATTGCGCCTTCATGGCTTTGATGACGCTGGCGGAATCTTTATGCGCTTTCAGCGCCTGCTCGAATTTCTCCAGATAGTCGCGGGTAAAGACGATAGCCTTGTCGCCCGCCGGCGGCGTGCCGAGATAGTGGCCCGGGATCACCTGTTGCGGATGCAGCGCGGCCATATCGCTAAGGGTCTGGCGCCACTGCTGACGGCTCGCCGCGCTTTGGGTATCGGCGGTCCAGACGTGCATGCCCCAGGCGACGCCGGTGCCGCCAAGAATCGCTTTATTCGCCGGGATCCAGACGAACGCGGCGTAGTTCTGCGGCTGACGAATTTCCACTTTCTCGCCGTCAATGGTGAAGCTATCTGCGGCTAATACCTGTGGAACATAGACCTGCTTCGGCGCGCCGTCTTTCATCTGTGGGCCCCAGTATGCCAGCTTCGCCGCTTTGGTCTCTTCAATATGCTTAACCACTTGCTCGGTTGCCACCACTTTGGCCTGCGGGAAGGCTTTCACCAGCGGCTCGAGGCCAAAATAGAAATCCGGATCGCCAGAGGTGATCACAATGTGCGTGAGCTTCTTACCGCTTTTGTTGATCATCTCAACCAGCTTTTCGCCATCTTTAACGCTGAACTGGGCGTCAAACAGCACCGCTTCGTGCGGGCCGGAGGCCAGCGTGGAGTTCACCGCGAAGATCGCGTTCTCCTGCGGGTTGTAGGTTTGCAGGGTCAACGGCGCGGCAAAAGCGGTAGTGCTGAACAGGGCGGTGACGATAGCCAGGGCAGATACTTTCATGTTGGTTTTCTCTCTTTCAGGTGAATAGGTTTATTTTACGTCATTCTTGATTTGCGAAAATTCCTGAAAAAAGAGATGCTGAGTTTCATAAAACGTGCAGATGGATACGGATATGGATCGAGTTATCGCCGCCCAGGTATATATGCGGATATGCGAGCTGGGCAGTTTGAGCGCGGCGGCCAGGGCGCTTGGTATGTCGCGGCCGATGGTGAGTCGCTATCTGGAGCAGATGGAACACTGGGCCGGTACCCGGCTCATTCATCGTTCGACGCGCAAACTGACCTTAACCAGCGCAGGCGAAAAGGTATTGCAGAAAACGCGTAGTCTGACGCAATTGGCGGATGAGATAGCGGGGCAGACGGAACGCGCGGTGCCGAGCGGCACGTTGCGGGTCGCCTGCGCGCACTTTACCGCCATGCAGTTGCTCTCACCGCTGCTACCGGAGTTTTTGGCCCGTTACCCCCAACTGCGCCTCGAACTGGATATCAACAACCATCCGGTGAGCCTGATTGGCGAGCGTATCGATGTCGCCATCCGGATCACAGATAATCCGGAGCCGGGGGCGATAGCGCGGCGGCTAGGCATTTGCCGCTCGGTGCTCTGCGCCTCGCCGCGGTGGTTACAGCAGCATGGCCAGATAAATTCGCCGGAGGAGCTTAGTCAACATAACTGTCTCCACTATAGCCATTTCGCCACCCCAACATGGCAGTTTACCGATCCGCAGGGCGAACCCGTGTCGGTGGCCGTCTCCGGCAACCTGAGCGCCGGGATCTCCTCTCTGCTGATGGAAGCGGCGGTGGCGGGGTGCGGCATCGCCATGCTGCCGGAACTGGAAGCCCGGCGCGCGCTAAACAGCGGCGCGCTAAAACAGGTGCTGCCTGGCTATACGCCAAAATCCCTGGCCGTCTATGGCATCTATCTGTCACGAGATTATCAGCCCAGCGCGCTGCCGCTGTTTCTGGAGGCCATTCAGCAACAGTTGTCCCAGGTCAGCTAGAGCTGTCTATACTTACTCCTTTAACGTCAAAAAGGAGTGAAACGATGGCAATTCATAAGAAAGGTCAGGCGCATTGGGAAGGGGATCTGAAAAGCGGTAAAGGCACCGTCTCGACGGAAAGCGGCGCGCTTAACCAACAACCTTATGGTTTTAATACCCGCTTTGAAGGCGTTAAAGGGACTAACCCGGAAGAGCTTATCGGCGCGGCCCATGCCGCCTGTTTCTCAATGGCGCTATCATTAATGCTTAGCGAAGAGGGCTATACGGCGACCTCTATCGATACCGTTGCGGTGGTCACGCTGGATAAGAGCGGCGGCGGCTTCGCCATCACCAAGATCGCGCTGCAGAGCAATATTGTCCTGCCGGGTATCGATAAAGCGGCCTTTGATCCGATTATCCAGAAAGCCAAAGCTGGCTGCCCGGTTTCGCAGGTACTGAAAGCCGACATCTCCCTCGATTATCAGCTCAACGCTTGATCCGTGGCGTGCCCGCGGGAACGCGGGCGCGTTGGCGTTTAAAGTCACCGTCGGCAAATGCCTGCCGCCGCGAATGGTGTTATGTTGGTGGCGTTACGGATAGCGACGGGCAACGCAATGACCAGCATACGCGGCATGATTGAATCACAGGTCCTGGGTTTAACCGGGATGGCGTTAAAAGAGATTGATTTTGAAAACCCGAAGGGCGAGCCGGGCTTATTTGGCCCGCGGTCGGCTATCTGGCAGGTACACGGCGACTTTACCTCAATGCTCTGCGGCGGCATTAGCGCGCTACTGTTACAGATGCTGCATCCGCTGGCGCTGGCCGGTGTGTGGGATCATTCGCGTTTTCGTGAGGATATCTTTGGCCGCCTGCGTCGAACCAGTCAATTTATCTCAGCTACCACGTTTGGCACTACCGACGATGCCGAAAGATTAATCGCTAAAGTGCAGGGGATCCATCAGCGCATCAGAGGCGTTGCGCCGGACGGTACGCCTTATCGCGCCAGCGATCCGGCGCTCTTAACCTGGGTTCATGTGGCCGAGTGCAGCAGCTTTATGGCCTCTCATCTGCGTTATAAGCGCACCATCGTCACTGCCGCGCGTCAGGAGCAATACTACCGCGAAGCGGCGGAGGTCGCCCGGCGACTTGGCGCCGAAGACATCCCCGAAACGCCACGTCAGGTGGCGGAGTATTTGCAGGATATGCGCCCCCAGTTACGTTGTGATGAACGAACGCAGGAAGTGGCGCAGGTACTGCTCACCACCCGTCTGCCGGGCCGGCTAAGCCAGCCGGTAGGGCGCTGGATGATGGTTGCGGGTATCGATCTGCTTCCCGATTGGGCGCAGCAGATGCTGGCGATCCCCATCAATCCGCTGCAGCGGCGAACCGCCAGAGTGGCGGTCAATGGCGTGGCGCGGGTACTTCGCGCTTCGGTGCGCAATGGCGCTTATCACTGCGCTATGCGCCGAATGGCAACATCATAAAAGTAAAAAATAGCCGTTCGATGTCGGCTATTATTTTTAAAGCGTAATCATTCGCATTTATATATTATAACTCAGGCTATTTATTTTAAATTTATTATCAACGAGCTATTAATATTGAATATCGCTGATTCATATCAGGCTATCATCCATACTTTATTCGGGAGGGATGATGGCAAATAAAAATCTACAGAATGATAATAAATATCATCAGCGTTCACAGGCTGCGCGTAAAAGCACCCTGGTCAGCGTCGTGGTTAATCTGTTTTTATCGACCGGGCAAATTATCGCCGGCCTGTTTTCAGGGTCGCGAGGGCTTATTGCCGATGGCATCCACTCTCTTTCCGATTTAATTGCTGATTTTGTGGTTCTGATTGCCAATAAGAAAAGCCGTAAACCTTCCGACAGCGATCATCATTATGGCCACTGGCGCTATGAAAATGGCGCGTCGCTGATATTGGGCGCGATTTTAATGGTTGTCGGTGTCGGCATGTTGTGGTCGGCGGTGGATAAACTACTCCATCCGGAAACCATTCAATCCGTGCATGTAACGGCATTATGGGTGGCCCTTGCAGCGCTGATCGCAAAAGAGACGCTGTTCCGTTATATGCTGGCGGTAGCAAAGCGTATTCAGTCGTCATTATTAATTGCCAACGCCTGGCATGCGCGCTCGGATGCGGCGTCGTCGGTAGTGGTGGCGGTAGGGATCGTTGGTAACCTCGCCGGTATTGTCTGGCTGGATCCCGTGGCGGCATTGTTAGTAGGGGTATTGATTACACGAATGGGTTACACTTTTGCCGGCGATGCCTTGCATGATTTAATGGATCGCTCGGTCGACGCGCAAACCCAGAATGCGATACGCGACACCATCGCCGCAACCGGCGGCGTAGTGGGTTTGCATGATCTAAAAACTCGTAAGGCGGGCGACCTGATCCTCGTCGATGTCCATATTGAAGTTCCGGGCGAGCTGTCGGTTCGTGCAGGCCATGCTATCGCGCTGGCGGTGCGGGAAAATGTGCTCGCGCGCCACGAGGTGCTACAGGTGATGATTCACATTGATCCCTACGAAGCGCCCGGCGTCGAACTGGCTCACGCGTAAACAACTTGCGACTCCTGCCTGCAGGAGACAACGCTACCTTGCCGTTAATTGGCAATAACAGAGGATGATATGAAAATTAACGAACCTCAGGCGATTACTTTACCGCTGCCGCGAACGGCGATATTCATCGTCGCGACCGTAGCGCGCAGCGCTGAGAGCCTGAGCCGCGTGCGCGACTGGTGCGATGATTTTGCCGCGGTGGTGCGTTCCGTTGGTACCCGCATGCCGGAGGCGGGGATTTCCTGCATCTGCGGATTTGGCGCTGAAATCTGGCCGCAGTTGTTTGGCCAGCCCACCCCGCAGCAGCTGCATCCTTTCCGCCGCGTGGGCAGCGGAGAGCGCGTGGCGGTCTCTACGCCGGGCGATCTGCTGCTGCATATCCGTTCCGATGATATGGGGCTTAGCTTCGAGCTGGCGACGCAGTTGATGGATAAGTTGGGGGATGCCGTAACGGTCGTCGATGAAGTTCACGGCTTCCGCTATTTCGACCGTCGGGCGATGATCGGTTTCGTTGACGGTAGCGAAAACCCGCAGGGGCGCGCGGCGGCGGATTTCACCATTATCGGTGACGAAGACCCGGATTTCGCCGGTGGTAGCTACGTGATTGTGCAGAAATATCTGCACGATATGGCGGGCTGGAATGCGCTAACCGTCGAACAGCAGGAGCGTATTATCGGGCGTAAAAAAATGACCAACATCGAACTGGATGCCGACGTCAAACCCAGCTGTTCGCACAGTTCGCTGACCACCCTTGAAGAGAACGGCGAGGAGATTAAAATCCTGCGCGACAACATGCCGTTCGGCAAGCCCGGTATGGGCGAGTTTGGTACCTATTTTATCGGTTATGCGCGCAGCCCGGCGCCCATCGAACAGATGCTGGAAAACATGTTCGTCGGTCGCCCGGCCGGTAATTACGATCGACTGCTCGATTATAGCCGCCCGGTTACCGGCAGTTTGTTCTTTGTACCTTCCGCGACGCTACTTGAAGAATTATCCAGCCGCCAGGCTGAATAACCCTGCATAATATCGGCCATTAAGCCGTTACTGATAGTTTATTTCTCCGGCCTGCTTGCAGGCCGTATATTGCGTGGAAAATAAAAAGAGCCCATAATTAAACCACCATTAATTCATCGCTAATTAATGGCGGTTATCAACGCGATGTCGTGTTTGTGTACAATAAAATTAACCAATGGCTTAATAGATAATATCTATACCCTAAATAATTCGAGTTGCAGGAAGGCGGCGACGCAGGGAATCCCCAGGAGCTTACTCCAGTAAGTGACTGGGGTGAGCGAGGACAAATTCGTCAGGAACGAATTTGAACGCAGTTCACTGCGCCCGTAAGGGCGAGGCCCAGGGATGGGCCGAGTTATTGCCAACGCACATGCAACTTGAAGTATGACGGGTATATACCCATCATTTTTCATTAGGGTATGTACTGAGCATCATTGGGTCTTCAGGAAGTAATACAATGATCATCCGGCCAGAACAACACTGGTTTTTTCGTCTGTTTGACTGGCACGGTTCCGTGCTGTCAAAAATTGTTTTCCGTCTGTTATTGAACGTTCTGATGTCGGTCATCGCCATCATCAGCTATCAATGGTATGAACAACTTGGCATTCACTTAACCGTTGCGCCATTTAGCCTGTTGGGGATCGCGATTGCGATTTTTCTCGGCTTTCGTAATAGCGCGAGCTACAGCCGTTTCGTTGAGGCGCGTAATTTATGGGGAACCGTGCTGATTGCCGAACGAACCCTGGTCAGGCAATTGAAAAATATCCTTCCCGCTGAGGAGGAAACGCATAAAACGTTAGTCAGTTATCTGGTGGCGTTCAGCTGGAGCCTTAAGCATCAGCTGCGTAAAACCGACCCGGCGGTTGACCTCTATCGCTTGTTGCCGAAAGAAAAAGTGGCGGAAATTCTCGCCAGCTCAATGCCGACTAACCGAATATTATTATTGATTGGTAATGAGTTAGGTAAGCTGCGCGAGCAGGGTAAGCTCAGCGATATTACCTACGGCTTGATGGATAATAAACTCGATGAGTTAGCCCATGTCCTGGGGGGCTGCGAGCGTCTGGCGAGCACGCCGGTGCCGTTTGCCTACACCTTGATTTTGCAGCGTACCGTTTATCTTTTCTGCGCGTTATTGCCCTTCGCGCTGGTGGGTGATTTGCATTACATGACGCCGTTTGTTTCGGTGTTTATCTCCTACACCTTCCTGTCATGGGATTCCCTGGCGGAAGAGCTGGAAGATCCGTTTGGCACCTCGGCCAACGACCTGCCGCTGAATGCAATGTGCAATACCATTGAACGTAATTTGATGGATATGACCGGGCAACATCCGTTACCGGAAAAAATGCAGCCCGACCGTTATTACAACCTCACATAAAAAAACACCGGGCGGGTCAGCCCGTCCGGCGTTGAGTATTAGTGAGTGCGCATTCCTGCCGCCGTCATCAATAGCTTAAAGAAGGTGGCGACCACGCCGAGCGCCAGCACGCTGGCCCCCCAGATAATCACCAGCCACATCAGTTTGCGCCAGAACGGACGATGATGCGTCGTTAACGTTTTATCAGATTGAGTCGCCATCAATGATACCCCTCATCGGGTTTGATTTTGCCGCGGAACACGTAGTAGCTCCAGCAGGTGTACATCAAAATAACCGGAATGATCAGCAATCCGCCGACCAGCATAAAGCCCTGGCTCTGCGGTGGCGAAGCGGCCTGCCAGATAGAGATTGCCGGTGGAATAATATTCGGCCAGATGCTGATCCCAAGGCCGCTGAACCCGAGGAACACCAGCGCCAGGGTGAGTAAAAACGGCCCATAGCTGGCCTGACGATTATAGGCGCTACGGACAATCCCCCAGCAGCAAACCAGCACCAGCAACGGCACCGGCATAAACCAGATGATATTGGGGAAGGTAAACCAGCGGTGAGCGATTTCCGGGTGAGTCAGCGGCGTCCAGATGCTGATAATGGCGACCACTGCCAGCAAAGCAAGCGTCAGTGGGATCGCCAGCTCAGACATTTTGCGATGCAGAGCGCCTTCGGTTTTCATTATCAGCCAGGTGCAGCCCAGTAAGGCGTAGGCAATCACCAGCCCGATGCCGCAAAACAGCGGGAAGGGCGCCAGCCAGTCGAGGGTTGAGCCGCTAAATTCGCGACCCGTGACGCTGAGGCCGTTGAGCAGGGTACCTACGGCGATCCCCTGACTAAACGTCGCCAGTAGCGAGCCGCCGATAAACGCCTTATCCCACAACGGACGATGTTCCGGCGTCGCCTTAAAGCGAAACTCAAACGCTACGCCGCGAAAAATCAGCCCCAGTAACATGGCGGTTAACGGGATGCTGAGCGCATCGATAATCACCGCGTAGGCCAGCGGAAACGCGCCATACAGCGCCGCGCCGCCCAGCACCATCCAGGTTTCGTTGCCGTCCCACACCGGCGCCACGCTATTCATCATCATATCGCGGTCGGTTTCATTTTTATTAAACGGGAATAGAATGCCGATCCCGAGATCGAAACCGTCCATCACGATATACATCAGGGTGGCAAAAACGATGATCGTGAACCAGATAATTGACAGGTCGATACCCATATTATTTTCTCCCCGAAGTATTCATAGGTTCGCGCACCGCAGACAGCGGGCGGGCAGGGGTTTGGTTCTGAGTCGGGTCCTCCGGCGTGTGCGCACTTTCCGGCCCTTTTTTTATCAGGCGAATCAGATACACGTAGCCGACGCCAAACACCGAGGCGTAAACCACGATAAAGGCCAGCAGGCTGAGGGACATATGCAGATCGCCATGGGCGGAGACCGCATCCCGGGTGCGCTGAACGCCATAGACTACCCACGGCTGACGGCCAATTTCAGTGGTAAACCAGCCTGCCAGTAGCGCGACCAGCCCGGAAGGGCCCATCAACAGGGCAAAACGCAGGAACGGTTTTGAGGTGTAGAGCCGGCCACGCCAACGCAGCCAGGCGCTGACCACGCCGAGCAGTACCATTAACATACCGAGCCCGGCCATCACCCTGAACGACCAGAAGATAATGGTGGAATTTGGGCGATCTTCTTTCGGGAAACTTTTTAAGGCCGGAACCTGTTTATCGAGGCTATGGGTCAGGATGATGCTACCAAGATAGGGAACCTCAATTTTATATTTGGTGCGCTCCTCATCCATATCCGGCAGACCAAACAGCACTAATGGCGTGGCTTCACCCGGTTTATTCTCCCAGTGCCCTTCAATAGCGGCGATTTTTGCCGGTTGATGTTCGAGCGTATTCAGGCCGTGCGCATCGCCAATCATCGCCTGAATGGGGGCGACGATCAGCGCCATCCACAGCGCCATCGAGAACATCTTGCGGATTGCCGGTGTATCATTGCCTTTCAGCAGATGCCAGGCTGCCGAAGCGCCGACGAAAAAGGCGCTGGCAAGGAAGGCGGCGGTAGACATGTGCAGCAGGCGATACGGGAATGAAGGGTTAAAAACGACCTTCAGCCAGTCTACCGGCACCACGATGCCATTCTCGATAATGTAGCCCTGGGGCGTGTGCATCCAGCTATTGGACGCGAGGATCCAGAAGGTGGAAAACAGCGTGCCCAGCGCCACCATACAGGTCGCGAAGAAGTGCAGGCCGCGGCCGACGCGATGCCAGCCAAACAGCATGACGCCAAGAAAGCCAGCTTCGAGGAAGAAGGCGGTCAGGACTTCATAGGTCAACAGCGGCCCGGTAATACTACCGGCGAACTGCGAGAACCCGCTCCAGTTAGTGCCAAACTGATAGGCCATCACCAGCCCGGAAACGACGCCCATACCAAAATTAACGGCAAATATTTTTGACCAGAAATGGTAGAGCTGGCGGTAGGTATCCTCTTTTGTTTTTAACCACAGCCCTTCCAGTACCGCAAGGTAGCTGGCGAGACCAATGGTAATGGCGGGGAAAATGATGTGGAAAGATACAGTAAATGCAAACTGTATCCTGGCTAAATAAAAGGCATCTAATCCGAACATGGCTCACCCCTGTACGACATTACTTCATTGTATTTATGGAATATTTTCTGCATAGCGGATACGGCTTTACCTGCGCAAAGCCTCCTGTTGATGACAATTAAATTACGGCATTGACGGGCATTGAAATATGTTAATGCCCTTGATAATAAAGTTTAAAAATAATTCTTTAATTATCAAATAGGTTAAATTTAACACCCGATAGATAACATCTATTATACAACACGAAATGAGATGTTATTATTTAGTTAACGAGTAAAGTTGCTCATTTCATTTTAACCAGACATTTAGTTAAAGATTAAAAACAACGAGTTAACCCTGTCATTTGCTATTCATTGCAAAATGAAATGCGGTATTTCCCGCTTAATTAATGTGGTTATTTAACATCGCCGCAAAAAACCGTGACCAATGTTGTTAATAACATCCGTTAGCTGAAGAGAGTATTCAGGAGTTCATATGAATAAGAAAAAACGCGCTGTCCCCGGTGTTCATCCCTATGATGGCCCAGCGGGTGGATGGGGGGCGTTAAAAGCGACCGCCATCGCCGTGCGTACGCAAATGGACGCGCTTGACGCCCCGGTCACGCTGCTGCGTACCAACCAGCCTGACGGTTTTGACTGCCCCGGCTGCGCCTGGCCGGATAAAGAACATAAATCAACCTTCCAGTTTTGTGAGAACGGCGCGAAAGCGGTCACCTGGGAAGCCACCAGCAAACGCGTGACGCCAGAGTTCCTCGCCGCCAATACCGTGACCTCGCTGCTGGCGAAAAGCGACTTTGAACTGGAAGGTTACGGACGTATTACCCATCCCTTGTCTTACGATCGCGAAAGCGACACGCTGCGCCCGGTCTCCTGGGAAAGCGCGTTTGCCCGCATTGGCGAAGTATTACAGGGCATGCAGCCCGATGAAGTTGAGTTCTATACCTCCGGGCGCGCCTCTAACGAAGCGGCATATCTGTTCCAGCTTTACGCCCGCGAGTTCGGCACCAATAACTTCCCGGACTGCTCCAATATGTGCCACGAGGCAACCAGCGTCGGTCTGCCGCAATCGATCGGCATCGGCAAAGGCACGGTGTCTTTGGACGACTTTGATAAAACCGAACTGGTTATTTCCATCGGTCACAACCCCGGAACCAACCATCCGCGCATGATGGGCACGTTGCATGAACTGTCCCGCCGCGGTGTGCCGATTATCGTCTTTAACCCGCTGCGTGAGAGGGCGCTGGAACGTTTTGCCGACCCGCAGAACGTTATTGAAATGGCGACCTACAGCTCGACGAATATCGCCTCAACCTATTTCCAGGTGAAAGCGGGTGGCGATGCCGCGGCGCTGAAAGGGATCGCTAAAGCATTACTGGAGATCGAAGCGAACCAGGGCCAGGTGCTGGACCAGGCGTTTATTAACGAGCACACCCTCGGCTTCGAGGCTTTTGCCGAAGATTTACGTCAGACCAGCTGGCCGGAAATTGAGCGTGAGTCCGGATTAACCCGCGACGATCTGCAGCGCGTTGCCGTTGCCTACGCCAAATCCAACGCCACTATCGTGACCTATGGCATGGGGATCACCCAGCATAATAAAGGCACCTCTAACGTCAGGTTGATTGCCGACCTTCTGCTGATGCGCGGCAATATCGGCAAACCGGGGGCTGGGATCTGCCCGCTGCGCGGTCACTCTAACGTGCAGGGCAACCGTACCGTCGGCATTACCGAAAAACCGAGTGCGGAGTTTCTGAATAACCTCGAAAGCGTGTTCGGTTTTGTCGCTCCACGCGGACATGGTCACGATGCGGTGAAAGCGCTGCAGGCAATTGTTGCCGGCGACGCGAAAGCGCTGATCTGTCTTGGCGGTAATTTCGCGGTGGCGATGCCGGATCATGAACGGGCGTTCCCGGCGATGCGCGGGCTGGATCTTAGTGTGCACATCGGCACCAAATTGAACCGTTCGCATCTGCTGGTGGCGAAAGAGACCTTTATTCTGCCTTGTCTGGGCCGTACCGAACTCGATATGCAGGAGAGCGGACGCCAGTCGATTACCGTGGAAGACTCGATGTCGATGGTCCACGCCTCATCCGGCAAACTGAAACCGGCCTCTGATCGTCTGCGCTCGGAACCGGCTATCGTCGCCGGGATGGCGGCGGCGACGCTGCCGAACAGTAAGCTCGACTGGTTATCGCTGGTGGCTGATTACGACCGCATCCGCGATCTCATCGAGCAGACTATCCCCGGGTTCGAGGATTATAACGAACGTATTCGTCATCCGGGCGGTTTCCGTATGCCGCTGCCGCCAACCGAGCGGATCTGGCCGACGCCGACCGGCAAAGCGATGTTCTCGGTGTTCAAAGGCGTCCATGAGAACTTCCGCGTTGACGGCGACGACGTGATGCGCCTGGTTACGCTGCGCAGTCACGATCAGTACAACACCACGATTTACGCGATGGACGATCGCTATCGCGGAGTGTTTGGCCGCCGCGATGTGCTGTTTATGAATGAGCAGGATATGGCCGAGCAGGGGCTGGAGCATGGCGACCGCGTCGATATTTTCACCGCGCTGCCGGATAGCGACCTGCGCCTTGAGGATATCACCGTGGTTGCTTACAGCATTGCGCCGGGCACCGTTGGCGCCTATTACCCGGAAGCCAACGTGCTGGTGCCGCTGGATTACATCGATGAAGAGAGCGGCACGCCGTCGTACAAATCAGTTCCTATCCGCCTGACGCTGCGTTCGAAAGAGGTGCGCGCCGTCCCCGGTTTGCGTTAATTTGCTGAATATTGCCAGTGGCCTGCGATCGGGCCACTGGCAAATGGCATCTTGAAATCAGCCCCTACCGCAAGTAACATTTAAATAACATATCTTATCGCAGCTGTGTTCTGCATCGCGTCCACCACTGACCCGCGGACGTCACTATTCTGGAAGTTAAGATGGACATTAAACAGCTGAAATATCTGATCGCGCTCGATCAGACGCGCCATTTCGGCCAGGCCGCGGCGGCCTGCCATATCACCCAACCGACGCTTTCAATGCGCATTCGCAACCTGGAAGACGAACTTAATCTCACGCTGATTCAGCGCGGCCAACGCTTCGAAGGCTTCACCCCGGAAGGGGAACGCATTCTGGCCTGGGCGCGGGCGCTGCTGGCGGCGCACGACGGCCTGGCGGCTGAAGCGGCGATTTGTCGCGGCCAGATGGTGGGCCAGTTACGCGTAGGCATGGTGCCGTTAGCCAGCCTGAACCCGATGCAGCTGATCAAACCGCTGGCGGAAAAATACCCTGAACTACAGTTCAGTCTGCTGTCGATGACCTCTGAGCAAATTATTGACGGCGTCAGCCGTAATCAGCTCGATCTAGGCATCTGCTATTTGCACCACGTCGATAGCGCATTATTTAACGTCACCTGGCTGCCGAAAACGCGAATGGGCCTGCTGCACGACAGTCGCCATTTCCAGTTTGACGCAGGCATACCTGAGTGGGAGACATTAGCGGGGCTGCCGCTCGGTTTCCTTACCAAGGGAATGTATTATCGTGAATCGATTGAAATGAGCTTTAAAGCCAAAGGGTTAACGCCAAAATATGTCTTTGAAAGCGATTCGACATTTCAGATAATCCAGGCGGTACAGGCCGGGATCTGTTGCGCCATCATGCCGCTCAATAACGGCCTGGAGGCGCTGAGCGACAATCTGGCGATTATGCCTATCGGGGAAACCGAGGTTGATTCCACGCTTGCGCTTATCATGCGCAACCAGGAGCCGGTGTCGTCGTTGGCGGAAAAATGTTTCGCCGATGCGCAGATGATTTTTGGCGAAGCGCCGCAAATTTAATTGGCGGCCAAATGCTGCTGCATGAAATCGAGCCAGACGCGAGATCGGGCTGGTAAAAAGTGGCGTTCGCGATACAGCGCCACTAAATGTAGCGGTGCCGGCGGTAGCTCCAGTTCAACCACCTTTAACTGACCTGAGGCGATAAACGGGCGGCAAGCCTGTTCAGCGAGGATGGCGAAACCTACGCCGGCGACGGCGGCATGAAGGGCGATCTCTCCGCTATTCACCCGAAAATGAGCCTGGACGTTCACTTTTTTAAACGCGTTTCGTGCGGTGATAAATTGCCAGGCTTGCCCCTTCAGCGCGCTGACGGTGGTGATGCAGGGAAGCGAGGTAAGTTGCTCGCAACGTACTGGCTGTCCGCATTTTTCCAGCAGCGAAGGCGCAGCGACAACACAACAGGGAAATGTCGCCAACGGCCTGGCGATATAGCTGGCATCCTCCATTTTGCCTCGGACGATGGCGACGGCAATGTCGATATCTTCTTTAAGCGCGTCGGCTCCGGCAAGGCTGACCACACAGCTTACTTCGATTTTGGGATAACGCATGGCGAACCGCGCCAGCATGGGGCCAAAAAGCGTCGGTCCAATCTCGTTGGGAAGACATAAGCGCAACAGCCCCTCAGGATCGGCCTGCTGTTGAGTTAAGGCCGCTTCGGTTGCCGCGAGCTGATCAAGCAGGGGGCGCATACTATTAAAAAAAGCCTGCCCGGCATCGGTGAGATGCATGTGTCTGGTGCTGCGCTGGATAAGGCGCAATTGCAGTTTTTCTTCCAGTTGAGAAATCTGGCGACTGACATTTGACGAAGGCATACGTAATGCCCGCGCCGCCCCGCTGAAGCTGCCGTTTTCCACGACATTCACAAACACGCGTAGTGCATTCAAATCCAGTTTACTCACCGCTGATTATCCCATTTTTGATAATTAACTCGCCCATTTTTACCGACTTATGCGTTTTTTTACTAGCCGATAAACTGACGCTCCCCCTGATGAGAGGAAGTGTAATGACCATAAATCTACGGCGAATGGGCGCGATCATCGCTTTTATCCAATTTACCAACGCGCTCGAATATATGATTTTTAATCCGTTATTTGTCTACATGGCGCCAACTTTTCAGGTGCCGGTGAGCTGGGCAGGTTATGTCAGCGGTATTTATACGCTTGCGTCGGTCATTTCTGGAATCGGCGCGTGGCGCCTGGTGGGAAAGCTAAATCCGCGTAAGTTTCTACTGGTTAATATGGCCTTACTGGGAGCATTAACGCTGATGGTTCTGGCTACCCAGCACTTTATATTGTTGCTGATACTGCGTTTTTTGGCCGGGCTCCTCGGCGGAATGACGATGGGGGTGGCCAGCAGTTTACTGATCAACGCGGCGGACCAGAAACATCGCGCGCGATTGTTGGCCACGGTCATCTCTGCCTTTTCGCTGGTCAGTATTATCGGCATGCCCGCCATGTTGTTTCTCTGCGAACGTTTCGGCTGGCAGACGGCGCCGGCATTGATTGGCGTTCTCTGCCTGCTGGCGCTCATCATGATCTATGTTGGTCTGCCGAAGACTTCCGGCGGCGCTGGCTCTGGTACCAAGATACGCATCACGCCAACGATGCTGTTATTTGCCAGCGGCAATGCGTTAACCCAGTTTAGCCCGATGCTATTGCTGCCGATCCTGGTGCCTTTGCTGCTGGGCAATATGCGGGCAAGCAGCGAGGCGCTACCGTGGTTATTCTTTCTCGGCGGTATGGCGGGATTCGCGGCGACAAAGTTGAGCGGTAGCCTGTGTCAACGCTTTGGCGGCTATCGGCTGAGCCTGGCGGCAACCGCAGTTTTTATCATCAGTTTGCTGATGGTGCTGTGGCTGGACGGCGCGAGTTGGTTGTTTATGATTACCTTCCTTGGGGCATCTTATAGCCGGCTGGTTGCCTCCTCGGCGGTGGCGATTCGTTTCCCGGACGATAACTGGCGCGCGGGATTTACCACTCTGCAAGGCGGTGTCATGTCATTCAGTACGGCACTTGCTTTTATGCTCTGCTCACTGTGGCTGGCCGACGGCGAGATGAGTCAGCAGGCGTCTACTGGGTTGATTGCATTTAGCGGCGCTAGCGCCTTGCTGCTGCCATGTTTACTGCGCTATCAAGAAAAAATACTCGTACGCAACGCCGCCGAACGGGCAACCGGCGGCGTTGGTGAGCTTTAAATATTCTCCAGACGAATACCCCGGGTTCTTGGCCCAAATATGCCTACCGACAGCATGACCATCAGCATACTGGCGACGATAAAGCTAATCACGCCCGGCGTTCCGGCATATTGCAGGATCACGCCAATCATAATGCTGGTAACCGCGGTGGACAGACGGCTAAAGGAGTAACAGAAGCCCACCGCCCGGGCGCGGATGTGGGTAGGGAACACCTCCGCCTGATAGGCGTGATAGCTGATGGTGAGCCAGGCATTGGACCAGGTGATCATAAAGCCGCAGATAACCAGCAGTACCGGACTATTTTGTAAAGCGAACAGTGTGCCGAAGATCACCGTCATCAGCGCTGACAGAACAATTTGCCATTTGTTTTCAAAACGATGGACAAAGCGAGTACAGAACAGGCAGCCAAGCGGGTAGGCAAGGGTGATAAAAAAAGCGTACAGAAGGCTATGGGTAATACTGGCGCCCTGGCCGGAGAGCAGCGCGGGCAGCCAGTTACCGAAACCGAAGAAGCCGATCGCCTGGAAAAAGTTCATCACCATTAACATGAGGGTGCGTTGACGGTACTGCGGCGCCCAAATCTCTTTAAAATTGCTGCGTTGCGGCACCGCTACCGCCGGACTGGCATGGCGCCGGGAAGGCGATAAACCGCAGCGTTGTTCCATTTCACCCATAACCCGGTGCGCGTCATCGTGGCGACCTTTGCTTTCCAGCCAGCGGGCGGATTCCGGCAGCTTTTTGCGGATAACCCAAATGACCAGTGAACACAGTGCGCCGAGAATAATCACCCAACGCCAGCCGCTCAGGCCGAGAATGGTCATTGGCACCAGTAGCCAGGACATCAGTGCCACCGTCGGTACCGAGAGAAACTGAATAAAGAAGGCGTAAGCGAAGGCTTTATTACGTAAATGCGTCGGCATCCATTCACTGAGATAAGTATCGATAGTCACCAGTTCAATTCCCAGGCCGATCCCCACCAGGAAACGAAAGAAAATAACCCCTTCAGCGCTATTTTGCAGCGCCATAATCAGCGAAAAGATGCCATACCACGCCAGCGCGAACATAAAGGTCAGGCGGCGTCCAAGTCTGTCCGCCAGCGGTGCGAGCAGACTGGCGCCGATAAACAGCCCCATAAAGGTCGAGGAAGCGAAGGCTGCCTGATCGGCAATACCAAATACCCCATCTTTACCGGTATGGAAAATACCCTCGGCGAGCAGGCCGGTGCTGATATAACCGGTCTGGAACAGGTCGTAAAGTTCGAAAAAGCCGCCTAATGCCAGTAGGGTGATAAAGGACCAAAGACCGGGGGAGGAGGGCAGAGCGTCGATACGCGCGGTTAAGCTATCGGGATGTTGTCCTGGCGGGCTAAAGGAGGCGTCGCCGAGAACCTGGGTAGTAGACATATTATTATTTTCCTCAGGAGAAATGTTTGCCTGCTAATGTTAATTGGTTGTTAATGGTTTTAAATTTTTAATTGTGAGCGGTGTGGCGATTTAACAGTTGGAAATCATGTTTAATACGCTGATGGATGATAAATATGCTGTTTTTTTGTCAGCGCAGACGGCAGAATTGAAGTAAACGACCAGCAGCGATCAATCAGACTAAGAGAAATGGTGACTTCGGTGAAAATCACCTACATTTGCAGTGTGTATCTATGTCTACCAGGGAAAAGAATATGTTAAAGCGTCAGGCAATAAAAACGGCGTTGGCAATGGTGATGTCGGTAACGATGGCCGCGGCACCGGCGCTTGCTAATCCCGGGAACGGTAATGGCAATGGTGAACATGGCAATAGCGGTAAAAACATCTATCATGGCGATAAAGGTAATCATGGTCATAGCGCCAGCCAAAGCGATAACGGCGGCGGCAAGGGCCAGCGTAAGAATTACGGCAAACCGGATCACGTCGATAGGGATATCAGCTATACCACCGCTCGCGCGCTAGCGGTGAACTACGGCTTGACCGGCTATAAAGCGCTGCCTCCGGGGATTGCGAAAAATCTCGCGCGTGGAAAACCATTACCTCCGGGCATTGCCAAAAAAACGGTGCCTGCCACGATGCTCAACCAATTACCTTATTATCCTGGCTATGAGTGGCGGGTAGTGGGTGACGATCTGGTTCTGATTGCGCTCAGTACCGCCGTGGTCACCGCGATCATTAATAGCGTCTTTGATTAACATAGAGGCCCCGTGATAAACGGGGCTTTGTTTTTCTAATAACATTTGATCTCTTTCTTAAACCAATCCTCACCGGGGAGAGTATTAAACTTTACAGCTATTATTGGCGGGCTATACTAAGCACAACTTTATACAGGAGAGATATGTTGGACAGTCACCCTTATTTAAACATCAAGGCAAACTGACGCTATCTATTCTGCGCTGTTTGCCAACCGGCAGGCAGCAATCCTTTCCCAATCCTGATTGCCTCCTGAGAACTGGAATTCGCTTTTTTGCGAGGTAATTCATCATGCTATTATTTTTCTACGCCCTGTTCCCTCCGCCTTTTACGCGGTAACACACGCTCACACAGGCCATTAAGGCTATCTCACTGCGGTTAAGCAATCTACGCAGGAATATCTACTACGCGCAATTTGTGAGTGTAAAAAAATAACATCTAACTATGCATGATTTATTTATGCAGGGATTACCACATCTAAATTTGGGGATGAATCATGACTGACATGAAAGTAGAAAACCGGAATACCAACCGGTCTGCGTCAGAAAATGATAAGCAGCATAAAAAGAGCTTTGCGATTGAAACGGAGGCCTTTAATAGTCCGGACCATACGTTGGCACGTTTAAATAGCAGTCGGCAGGGACTAACGACCGCCGATGCACTGGAACGGCTGGACGACTATGGTCGCAACGAAGTGGCACGCGAAAGTGTGCCGCCGTTTTTTATTCAATTACTGCAGGCATTTAATAACCCGTTTATTTACGTACTGATGGCGCTGGCGGCAGTCAGCTTTATTACCGATTACTGGCTACCGCTGCGAAACGGTGAAGAGACAGACCTCACCGGCGTTATTATTATCCTGACGATGGTGAGCCTGAGTGGTCTATTACGCTTCTGGCAGGAATTCAGGACCAATAAAGCCGCGCAGGCGCTGAAATCCATGGTCCGTACCACCGCAACGGTACTGCGCCGCGGGCCGGGCAATATTGGCCCCAGCCAGGAGGAAATACCCATTGAAGAGCTGGTGCCGGGCGATATTATTTTCCTTGCCGCAGGCGATCTGGTGCCGGCAGATGTTCGTCTGCTGGAATCACGGGACCTCTTTGTCAGTCAGTCCATTCTTAGCGGTGAATCACTACCGGTAGAAAAATATGATCTGATGGCCAGCGTGTCGGGAAAATGCAGCGACCGTCTACCGACGCCGGATAAAAATAAAAGTCTGTTAGAGATGGGCAATGTCTGTCTGATGGGGACGAACGTCACCAGCGGCAGGGCGCGGGCGGTGGTGGTGGCGACCGGCGACCGGACCTGGTTTGGCTCGCTGGCAAAATCGATCGTCGGCACCCGCACGCAAACCGCCTTCGATCGCGGCGTGAATAGCGTGAGCTGGTTGTTAATCCGCTTCATGCTGATCATGGTACCGATCGTGTTGTTGATTAACGGTTTCAGTAAAGGCGATTGGGTAGAAGCCTCGCTTTTCGCCCTGGCGGTGGCGGTCGGTTTAACGCCGGAGATGTTACCCATGATCGTCAGTTCGAACCTCGCGAAGGGCGCGATTGCCATGTCGCGGCGTAAGGTGATCGTTAAGCGTCTCAATGCCATTCAAAACTTTGGCGCAATGGATGTGCTGTGTACGGATAAAACAGGCACCCTGACCCAGGACAATATCATCCTTGAGCATCATCTCGACGTTGGCGGCGCGGAAAGCAATCGAGTATTAATGCTGGCGTGGCTGAATAGCAGCAGCCAAAGCGGAGCGCGTAATCTGATGGACAGAGCCGTGTTGCGCTATGGGGAAGGGCGGCTGGCGCCGGCGGAAAAAGAGCGTTTCGTGAAGCTCGATGAATTGCCGTTCGATTTTGTACGCCGCCGCGTATCGGTCTCGGTGGAAGACAGCCGCTATGGCGATAAAAGCCTGATTTGTAAAGGGGCGGTTGAAGAGATGCTCGAAGCCGCGACCCATATTCGTGAGGGCGACAAGATCGTTGAACTGGACGCGCTGCGCCGGGAACTATTGCTGACGAAAACCGAAGATTATAACGCTCAGGGTTTTCGGGTATTGCTGGTCGCTACCCGCAAGCTGGATGATACCGCGCTAAATGTGCCGCTCACCGCCGCTGATGAACAGGGGCTCACCGTCGAGGGCATGTTGACGTTCCTCGACCCGCCGAAGGAAAGCGCGGGCAAAGCCATTACCGCACTGCGTGATAACGGTGTTGCGGTCAAGGTACTTACCGGTGATAACCCGGTTGTAACGGCGCGGATTTGTCTTGAAGTGGGCATTGATGCGCACGACATACTCACCGGCCAACAGGTTGAGTCAATGACTGACCGCCAACTTCAGCAGGAGGTCGAGAAACGCGCGGTGTTCGCCAAACTGACGCCGCTGCAGAAGTCGCGCATTCTGCAGATGCTACAGAAAAATGGCCATACCGTTGGTTTTCTGGGCGATGGCATTAACGACGCCCCGGCGCTGCGCGATGCCGATGTGGGTATTTCTGTCGATAGCGCGGCGGATATCGCGAAGGAGTCCTCGGATATTATTCTGCTGGAAAAAGACCTGATGGTGCTGGAAGAGGGGGTTATTAAAGGACGCGAGACCTTTGGCAACATTATTAAGTATCTGAACATGACCGCCAGCTCCAACTTCGGCAACGTGTTTTCGGTGTTGGTCGCCAGCGCCTTTATCCCTTTCCTGCCGATGCTGGCGATTCATCTGTTGATTCAGAATCTGATGTACGACATCTCACAGCTGTCGCTGCCGTGGGACAAAATGGATAAGGAGTTTTTGCGTAAGCCGCGCAAGTGGGATGCGAAGAACATTGGCCGCTTTATGCTGTGGATTGGCCCCACGTCGTCGATATTCGATATCACCACCTTTGCTCTGATGTGGTACGTCTTCGCCGCCAATCATGTGGAAGCGCAGGCCTTGTTCCAGTCCGGCTGGTTTATCGAAGGGCTGCTGTCGCAGACGCTGGTGGTGCATATGTTGAGAACGCAGAAAATTCCGTTCATCCAGAGCCGCGCGACGCTGCCGGTTTTGCTCACCACCGCCGCCATTATGGCCATCGGCATCTATATCCCGTTCTCGCCGCTTGGCGCCATGGTGGGGCTTGAGCCGCTGCCGCTGAGTTATTTCCCGTGGCTCGTTGCTACGTTGCTGAGCTACTGCCTGGTGGCGCAGGGTATGAAACGTTTCTATATCAAGCGCTTTGGCCAGTGGTTCTGATGACAAAAAGGAGGATGACGATGAATCGTTCACCGGAGGATCTCATCGCCTGGATGTTTTTACTGGCCGGTTTGCTGGTACTGGCGCTGGCGATACGGCAAATCTTTGAATAGCGGGGGGACTATGCGCAAAACGTCGTTAGACCCAATCTTTCTCCAGGCCGTGTTGATGATGGTGGTGATAGTCTTACTCACCGTCTGGATTAGGTAGTTTAAGGCCCGGGGCGTTATCGCTCCGGGCCTAAAGTCCCTGCGGTATTCCTGCAACATGGCAAATGGTACTTTCCACCACGGGGAACACGTCGATTAACTCAATAATGGTAGAGCTTCGAGCATATTCTTCAGGTTTAAGGTATCCCAGGGCAGGTGTTCGGCGACGGTGAGGCCGACCGGTTTGGCCTGAGCGGCGGCTTGATTGATAAGATTAACCACTTCGGCAATCGTCAGTTTCCCTTCGGCGACATCGCCAAAATCGTGTACGCCGCGCCCCGGACGAGCAAACAGCACTGATCGAAACAGGGCCGGGTCGAGGACATCAAGATCGAGATGGATGGCCAGGTACTCAATACGTTCACGCGCTATCCACTCGTCAATCGCCTGCGGATTCTGACGCAGCTCTGATGGGCTTAAGGTGGCGATACCGCGTTCACTAATAAACTGTTTTTCGACATCGAGCGGGCTATGGATCCCGGCAATGAGCGCTTTGCCAGGTGATAATGGCTTTCTGACCACCTGGGTTAATTCCGCGTCGCCATTGCCCATTAACGCCCCAAGAACGTGGGCATGGGCATGTGGGAACTGCTCTGGCGTCATAACGTCCGGGTGAGAATCAATCCATAATACCCCCAATTTATCGCCATATTTTTCCACAAGCCAGGCGAAAGGAGCCAGGGAGACCAGGCAATCGCCCCCTAAGGTGACAATGGTCTCTGGCTGATTTCGAGTGATTTTGTCTTGTGCATCAAGCAACTGTTCAACGATCGCCCGGCGGCCGACAATTCCATCTTCATTTGCCAGTTGAGCGTGTCCTGGTTCGGGGACACAGACCTCCTCGACAACGCCTTGCGCAGGCGGCGCCAGCCAGGACAGCATCCGGGAGCCGAAGAAGTAGGGCGGATTGTTGCCGCCTTGCCATTGCGGAAAAAGCAAACGCAGACTGGATTGGGTATTTGGCATCATGGTTCTCCTCATATTTATCATTACAAATGAACGAACGTTCATTCATTAATAATGAGGCGCACTGTCGGTGATGGCAAGTAAAAACGGGTTATTTACCCTAACATTAGGCTGCTAGCCAAAAAGCGCTTGAAGCAGGTAGAATTGCCCATCGCCGGAGGTAGTTGAAATGTTAAATAATTCAGAAACGTACCATAAGCTGATTGTCGCCGCGGCGGCGTGCTTTGCCGAAAAAGGATTTAATGGAACCAGCGTGCGCGAAATTGCACTGCGCGCAGGTATTAGCCTCGGCGCGATGTACACCTACTTCAAAGGCAAAGATGAACTCATTGAGGCGATTATCCTTGAAGAGCAAAAATCGGCATTAGCTAAGCATCAGGAGCGCTTCGAAGGTTCCCATTTTGCGCAGATTTGCGCCTTAGCCGTTTCCTGTATAGAAGAAGTGGGGTATCCCTCTTCGCACCAGCTGTGGGTGGAAATTATTGCGGAATCGGCAAGAAAGCCGGCGCTGCGGCAGATTTTCGTCAATAGCGACAGGATCATGCGCGACGGAATGGCACAGATTATTGCTCAAGGAATTGCCGCTGGCGAGCTCAGCCCACACGTTAACGTCGAAGAAGCAACGCTCACCATCTTTGCATTCATCGATGGTCTGATTGGCCGTAAAGCGATGAATCCCGCATTTACCGTGGCTAAGGATCTGCCGCATTTTGACAACGTCATGGCGACCATTCTCAATAAAAATAGCGCTAGTGAATCCCATGCAACAGTACGCTGATTTCTGTTTTAGCGCCGTGATGGCTCAACGGGCGGCAAAAGAAAATCTCACCCTTGATGCCGACCAGCTCGCGTTGGTCGCCAACTTGCAAATGCTGAGCCAGCAGTTATTCCGGCAGCAAACGGCAATACAAGGATTGTACGTCTGGGGGCGAACCGGGCGCGGGAAGAGCTTTATTCTCGATAGCTTCTTTTCCAGCTTGCCGCTGCGTGAAAAGCGGCGGGTGCATTTTCATCACTTTTTCCGCGAGCTCCATCAGCGGCTGAATGCCCCTTCGGCGCCGCGGTTGCAAGAGGTCGTCGCGCACATGACCGACAACTGTCGTCTGCTCTGTTTTGATGAGTTTCATCTTCATGACCCGGCTGATGCGATGTTGATAAAGGTGCTACTGGAGCATTTGTTCGCGCGAAATATCGTCTTATTAGCGACCTCCAATTATCCCCCCGACCGTTTGCTGGCGAATCCGCTCTATCACGAACGTTTTTTGCCTTCCATTAACCTCATTAAACATCATATGACGGTAACGGCGCTCAACGGCGAACAGGATTACCGCGAGCGACATGCCTCGCTGGAGAATGATTTCTGCCAGGGAAAACTGTTGGTGCAGCCAACCCCCAGTACTCGCGCGGCGCTCGGTTTGCCGGCTATTGCCGCGCAGGCGCAGGCTCTGCAAGTAGGTTATCGAACCCTGCAAACGGCATCGCCGCAAGGTACCTTTCTGCATTTCACTTTCGACCAGCTCTGCCTTGCGCCTACCTCGGTCATGGATTACCTGACGCTATGTGAGCAACACCAGAACTGGCTCGTCGAGAAGGTTCCACCGTTGGCGCGAGTTAGCCCTGCGGCACAGCAGCGCTTTATCAACGTGGTGGATATTTTGTATGAAAAACAGTGCCGCTTAATTTTAATTACCGATTGCGGGCTGGAAACACTGGTGGCGGATGTGGAGCTGGATGATATTCAACGCACCTACAGTCGGTTACAGCAGCTCGCTCGGGAAGCATAAAAAAGCGCCACTCGATAATGAGCGGCGCTTTAACAGAGTAACCTGCCGCCGGTTATTCACCGGCGGGCAGGGGAATTACAGATCGAAGCGGTCCAGATTCATTACCTTGGTCCATGCGGCAACGAAATCAGTAACGAATTTCTGTTGCGCATCGGCACAGGCATAGACTTCGGCCAGCGCGCGCAGGACCGAGTTAGAACCGAACACCAGATCGACGCGAGTGGCGGTATATTTCTCTTCGCCGCTCTTACGGTCGTGACCGGTAAACAGCTCAGCCTGTTCATCCGCGGCTTTCCATACGGTGCCCATATCCAGCAGGTTGACGAAGAAGTCAGTGCTGAGGACGCCGACGCGATTGGTGAAGACGCCAAGTTGGCTGCCATCGAAGTTAGCGCCCAGCACGCGCAGGCCGCCGACCAGTGCCGTCATTTCCGGCGCCGTCAGGGTTAGCTGCTGCGCTTTATCGATAAGCAGGGTTTCCGTTGACACGCCGCCTTCGATGCGACGGTAATTACGGAAACCGTCGGCCAGCGGCTGTAGCAGATCCATTGCTTCAACATCGGTCTGATCCTGGCGCGCATCAACGCGACCCGGCGCAAACGGCACGTTTACTTGAACGCCGGCAGCCGCTGCGGCCTGCTCAACCCCCACGACGCCTGCCAGAACAATGATATCCGCCAGCGACGCTTTACCCGATGCTTTCTGGATGGCCTGTAGCGTTGGCAGCACTTTGCTGGCAATGGCGTTGACCGGCCATTCTCTCTGTGGCAGCAGGGCCAGACGCGCGCCGTTAGCGCCGCCGCGCTTATCACCGCCGCGGAAGGTTGAGGCGGAAGCCCAGGCAACGGAGACCAGTTCGCTGACCGACAGGCCTGAATCCGCAATGGCCGTTTTCAGCGTAGCGATGTCGGAGGCGGTCGGGTTATGCGTCGGAGCCGGTAATGGATCCTGCCAAATCAGATCTTCTTTTGGCACTTCCGGACCGAGATAACGGGATTTTGGCCCCATATCGCGGTGAATCAGTTTAAACCAGGCGCGGGCGAAGGCTTCGTTAAAGGCCTGCGGATCGTTCAGGAAACGGCGCGAGATTTTGCCGAATTCCGGGTCGAAGCGCAGCGTCAGGTCCGTTACCAGCATGGTCGGCTTGCGTTTTTTATTCGGATCAAACGGGTCGGGAATAATCTCCGGCGCATCTTTCGCTTCAAACTGAATAGCGCCCGCCGGGCTGCGCGTCTGTACCCATTCGTATTTGAACAGGTTCTCGAAGAAGTAGTTGCTCCATTGGGTCGGGGTTTGCGTCCATACGACTTCCAGACCCGAGGTGATGGCGTCCGCGCCTACACCGCTGCCGTAAGTACTGCTCCAGCCAAGACCCTGAGATTCCAGCGGGGCGGCTTCCGGTTCCGGGCCAACGTGGCTTGCCGGTGCGGCGCCGTGCGTTTTACCCAGCGTATGGCCGCCGGCGATCAGAGCGACGATTTCTTCATCGTCCATCGCCATATTGCCGAAGGTCGCACGAATGGCTGCCGCGGCGGAAAGCGGATCGCCGCTGGCGTTAGGGCCTTCCGGGTTGACATAGATGAGACCCATTTCTGTGGCGCCCAGCGCCTGTTTTTCCAGGCTTTCCGGGTGGCGATGTTTCAGCCACTCTTTTTCATCGCCCCAGTCAACATCGAGGTCCGGTTCCCACACGTCTTCACGCCCTGCGCCGAAACCGAAGGTACGGAAGCCGGCGTTTTCTAATGCCACGTTACCCGCCAGCATATACAGGTCGGCCCAGGAGATTTTCTGACCATATTTTTGTTTCACCGGCCACAGCAGACGACGGGCTTTATCAAGGCTGACGTTATCCGGCCAGGAGTTAAGCGGGGCGAAGCGCTGCTGCCCGCGACCGGCGCCGCCGCGGCCATCGACGGTACGGTAAGTCCCCGCGCCGTGCCACGCCATACGAATAAACAGGCCAATGTAGCTGCCCCAATCGGCAGGCCACCACTCCTGAGAGTCGGTCAGCAGCGCGCGAAGGTCGGCTTTCAATGCGGAGTAGTCGAGCTTTTTGAACTCTTCCCGATAGTTGAAGTTTTCACCCAATGGGTTAGAACGATTGGAGTGCTGATTCAGCAGGTCAACACGAAGTTGGTTGGGCCACCAGTCACGGTTGGCGGTACCGCTGCCGGCGCTTTGCTTCGGCGTCCCGGCGTGGAAAGGACATTTCCCTGCGGATGGGTTGTTAGTGGGATCATTTGACGTGCTCATATCAGGCTCCGTTTGCTTTTGTGAATGCCATTACGATATACACTGCTACCAATAAGCGATATTTGAATGAGTCTACGGATTTAATAGCTTTTACCGTTCAACAAACATAATTAAAACCAGTGTGTTAGTGTGTTTACTCGGCGAAATTCAAAACCACACCTTTAAACATAGTCGTAACGCAGCGGTAAAGGAAACGTTATGATGCGTTACCCGCAACGGATCGCTAATTGTTTGAGATATGACAATTTTACTGCGATGAAAGGATTAGCGTTGCCAGTAAAGCGGCGTGCCGAAAACGTCGGTAAAATAATCAATAACGGTGCGTACATTGAGCGACGGATGACGAGCATGCGGATAAATCGCGGCAATGTAAGAGGGCAAATGGTTAATACCAACGCTGTAGTCATTCATCAGCGCTACTAATGTTCCCTGCGCCAGCGCGTCGCTCACCATCCAGTCCGGAAACAAAACAATGCCCATTCCGCCAATCGCTGAAGTGAGAAGGGCATCGGCGTTGTTTGAGATTAGCCACGGTGTTTGCGGGTAATGGGTCCACTCTTCTTCCCTCTGGCGAAAAAGCCAACGGTTAGCACCCTGTGAACCGCGATACACCAGCGTGCGGTGTTGATTAAGCTCAGAAGGCGATTGCGGCGCGCCGAAACGGGAAAGGTAACCAGGCGCTGCGGCGAGGTAATAGCGCTGGGCGCCAAAAACCTTTGCGTGATAGCTGGCATCAGGCAGGGCGCTGATGCGAAAAATGATATCAGTCGCCTGGCGATGAGGATCGACAAAGTCATCGGTCAGGATTAATTCGTACTCCAGCTCGGGATAACGATCGGCCAGTCCCGCTAACCATGGCGCGATATGCCGTTGGCCAAAGTAGACCGGGGCGTTGATGCGCACGAGTCCGCCAGGTTGTTGGGCGCGATCCTGTAATTCGCGTTGCGCGTGAGCGAATTGCTCGGTCATCCCGCGGGCATAGTCAGCAAACAGGTTTCCGGCCTCCGTTGGAACGACCGCACGGGTATTGCGGTAGAACAGCTGCTGGCCAAGCGCATCCTCAAGTTGCTGGATGACTCGTGAAATCAGAGAAGGGGACACGCCTTCACGTCGCGCGACAACGGAAAAACTATGGCTGTCATACACGGCGATAAACAGCTGGAGGGCGCGGAGATTGATGTTACCTACGTCGGCCATTAATGCAAATCCTGCAAAGGTGTTTGCAAAACTATACTATTTTTTGCATTAGCGCGCCGTTCTATTCTCTTCCGCTCTTAACAACTGAAGAGTATTTAACATGCAGCGTGTGCTGATTTTTTTAGTGATTGCCGGCGGAATGGGGCTGTCCGTAGAGGCAGGTCTATTGGGGCCGCTGGCGGGTCAGGTCGGTGATTTATGGGCAACAATGAGTATTTTCGCCATTGGCGCGGCATTAACGTTTTTACTGATGCTTTTTTTTAGCCCGCGACAAAGTCCCTCTTTTTTTTCGCTCCCCGGTTGGCAATTAACCGGTGGTCTATTGGGGCCAGGTTATGTGCTGATATTAACGATTGTTACTCCGACGATCGGTATCGCAATGACGATTACCGGTATTCTCGCCGGTCAAGTATGTAAGAGTCTGTTAATCGATCATTTTGGCTGGTTTGGTAGCCCGCGGCGAAAAATAGATCGCCGCCGGGTTATTGCTCTGTTGTTCATTGTGGCGGCATTAGTGCTGATTGCCGTTGATTGAGGTGCTGATATGAATATGTTGATGATTATTTTGTCGCTGATTGGCGGCGCATTGCTAAGCGTACAGGCTGCGGTGAATGGCCGTCTTGGCGCGCAAGTCGGAATATTGCGTAGCGCCTTTTTGACCTTTTCCATTGGCGCATTGGTGACCGGTTTATTCATCGTTTTCTTTGCTCCGCAGCAGTCAATGACGCTACTGGATGTACCAAAGTGGCAACTGCTTGGCGCGTTCTGCGGGGTACCCTATATTGTCATCATGGTGCTGGCAGTACAGCGAATCGGCACGGCAACGGCGACGGTGGCGGTAATATTTGGTCAACTCGCGATGAGCTTGCTGATTGATAATTTCGGCTGGTTGGGAAATAGCGCTATTGCCTTTTCGCCACAACGCCTGGCAGCGGTGCTGTGTTTGGCGTTAGCACTGTACTTTATATACGCGTCTGGCGTATCAGGAGCAGTTGCACCTTCTAAACGGCCGGGAAAGGCGAAATGGTTGTCGACCGAACGGGAATAAGCTAATACTTAGACACCATGTGACTGGCGCTAAAGACAGAATACTGTTGGGGAGCATGGTCAAGTACGCCGCGCGCCTGGGCATTACCCCTATCTGGAGATAAGTTATGCCTGAATTAGCTTCATTATCGGCTTTTGCCGCGGTGGCGTTGGGGTTGGTGTTAACGCCTGGCCCCAACATGATGTACCTCACTTCACGGTCGATTTGCCAGGGAAAACGCGCCGGCTTTATATCCCTTGCTGGCGTTGCGGTGGGTTTTTTCTTTTATATGCTGTGCGCGGCTTTTGGCATAACCGCGCTGGTTTTCGCCGTACCCTATGCCTACGATGCGTTGCGAATTTGCGGAGTGGCTTATTTACTCTATTTAGCGTGGCAGGCGATTAAACCCGGTGGGCGGCCAATTTTCGCGGTGCGCGACTTACCGGCTGATAGCGGGCGTAAGCTGTTTCTGATGGGCTTTCTTACCAGCCTGGCGAATCCTAAAGTGGCTATCTTGTATTTGTCTTTGCTTCCGCAGTTTATCACCCCCGGACTCGGTAGCGTGCTGAGTCAGTCCCTAATACTAGGCTGCACCCAGGCGCTAATAAGCGTGGCGGTTAACGGGCTTATTATTATGCTGGCCGGGCAGGTGGCGCTGTTTCTTGGGCGGCGACCGGGCTGGCAACACTTTCAGCGTTGGCTGATGGCGACGGTACTTGCCGGAATGGCGGTAAAGATCGCTTTTGAGGCCAGAAAATAATCGTTACCGCCTGACAACGCGTTCTTGTGCCTTTCTCTCGTTGAGAAAGGCAACTCACGTTCTAACATACTGATACATTTCTGCCAGTTCATTAGCAACCTTTCAGTAGGGCTAATGCGTCAATAAAGCTATTCTTCCCCGCCTTAAGTTTTTGTGCTTTCCAGTGACGCAGGTAAATTGCCGCCAATGGCCCTATTGAGAGATGAGATCCGCGACCACTCGGCAGAAGAGATGCTGTTTATCCGCCGCGCCGTTATTGCTTTCCTGTTGGTGGTGGTCTGCTTTGGGGTGTTGATTTTCAATCTCTACCATCTCCAGGTAGAGCAGCATGACTTTTATCAGACCCGCTCCAATCAAAACGACATTAAAATGTTGCCGATCGCGCCAAGCCGGGGGCTGATTTTCGACCGCAACGGTATTCCGCTGGTGCAAAATATCACCCTGTATCGCCTGCAGGTGATCCCCAGCAAGATTGCCGATATGTCGGCGCTGCTGCAGGCGTTAAGCCCGATTGTCGACCTGACGGCGGATGATATCGCCAGTTTCCGCGACGATATGCACCACAATAGCCGCTATAAAGAGGTGACGCTGAAATCCGATCTTACCGATGTGGAAGTGGCGCGATTCGCGGTCAACGAATTCCGTTTTCCCGGCGTCACCGTCGAGAGCTACCAGCAGCGAAGTTATCCCTATGGCGCGGAACTGGCGCACGTTGTCGGTTACGTTTCGAAAATTAACGATAACGATTTACAACGGCTGGCGAAAAACGGCGAAGCAGAAAACTACGCGGCCGATCGCAATATCGGTAAACAGGGGATTGAAGGCTATTACGAGAAAGAGCTGCATGGCACCACCGGTTATCAGGAAGTCGAGGTAGACAACCACGGTCGCGTCGTTCGCCTGTTGAAAGAAGTCCCGCCGGTCGCCGGCAAAAATATCTATCTGACGCTAGACCTGCATTTGCAGCAGTACATCGAGTCGGTCCTGAAGGGCCAGCGCGCCGCGGTCGTGGCCGTCGACCCGCGCGACGGCGGCGTACTGGCAATGGTCTCCAGCCCCAGCTATGACCCCAACCCCTTCGTTAAGGGGATTGGCTACCAGGCTTACAAATCGCTGCTCGATAACCAGGATCGCCCGCTGATTAACCGCGTCACTCAGGGCTTGTATCCCCCGGCTTCCACGGTTAAGCCGTATATGGCGCTCTCAGCCCTTTCCGCCGGGGTGATTACGCCAAATACCACCTTCTTCGGCGCGCCGACCTGGACGCTACCGGGTACTCAGCGCCGCTATCGCGACTGGTTAAAAACGGGACATGGTATGTTGAATGTGACCAAAGCGATTGAAGAGTCGGCGGATACCTTCTTCTACCAGGTCGCTTTTGAGATGGGCATCGACCGTATACACGAGTGGTTGAGCAAGTTTGGTTACGGACAATCGACCGGCATCGATCTCAATGAAGAATACGCCGGGGTTTTGCCGAGCCGCAAATGGAAACAGCGGGTTCATAAAAAACCGTGGTATCAGGGCGATACGATTTCCGTCGGTATCGGCCAGGGGTACTGGATCGCGACGCCAATCCAGATGGTGAAAGCGCTGACCACCCTAATCAACAACGGCAAGGTACAAAACCCGCATCTTTTGTACTCAATGAAGCAGGGGAATAAGGTCGAACGGTACCAGCAGCCAGCCAATTTACCGCAGGTCGGCGATCCGAAATCGCCATACTGGGGGGTTGTCCGCAATGGTATGTATGGCATGGCGAACCTGCCGAACGGAACGGGATATAAGCTGTTTCATACCGCGCCGTACCAGATTGCGGCGAAGTCCGGCACCTCGCAGGTGTTTAGCCTGAAGGAGAACCAGACCTACAATGCCAAAATGATCCCGGTACGTCTGCGCGACCACATTTTTTATACCCTGTTTGCGCCGTATCAGCATCCGAAAGTGGCGATGGCGCTCATTCTCGAAAATGGCGGCGGCGATGGCGTTGTCGCCGGCCCGACGGCGCGTGCGATTCTGGACCATATCTTCGACCCGGCGAATGCGCCAGCCGCGGATAGCGCGCAAAGCAACGTTCCGCAGGTCGATAGCGCCGATGCGCAGTAACCACCTTAAGTGGCGGACGTCGTCGGCGCGCTATACAGGATTCGCCAACTGCGGCGACGGCGAGTTATCTCACGCCATAGCGCGATGACCTCGTCCAGCCGCAGGTCGTTAACATCCTGCGGCGTGGCTGCCGGGAGATGATAGCGCTGGCGTAGGGCGGCGAGTGCGGTGGCGCTGGTGTCCTGCGGCAGACCGTGCTGCTCAGCCAACTGGTGTTGTAACTGACTGAACTCAGCTTGCCCACACAGTGTTAACTGGCGGAGAAAGGTTTTACAGCAGCGTAGTAGATTACTGATGGAACGATCTGGCGACTGCAGCGCCAGCAGCAGGCCATCGCGATCGGCGATCCGCTGATAACGGCAGCTCACCACGTAGCCAATCTGCTGTTCGACCCGCAGACTCTGGAAGAATTGCGGCTCGCAAAGTAGCGCCAGCAGTTGCAGCGCGGCCAGCGATGCCCCCTCGGGCAATGGAATAAAAACTAATAGCGCGTTATCCGAGCTGGCGTGAGGAATACGCTGAATACCGCGGCGACAGCCCACCGAAGAGTGAAGTTCGGCGTTAACCGGGGTATTGAGCAGCGTCAACTGACGGGCAACCTGCTGCGCCAGATTGCGGCTGCCGCCCACCATCGCCGCAAGCCAACCCTCTTGCGCCGGGGCGATAGTCAGATGTTCAGGTAATTGTTGCAGTAGCTGGCGAATCGCAATGGTTTCAGGTGCGACCGTCGTCCCCGGCGCGGGTTGGGCTAATCGGCGCATAAGTGCGGTGACGACGCGCTCCGCTACGCCGCCGGATTCCGGTAGCTGTAGTGTAAGCTGCCAGTTGCCGTCCACCGTTTGCCACTCGCCGCTGCCGCCAGCATGGCGAAGTTGCGCGAGCAAGGGACGGAGCTGCTGGCTTATCGCCATCCCCTGCGCCTGACTAAGCACGCTATAGAATGGCTTGCGAACGATCAGCGTTGGCGTTTGATTATCTGCAATGACATGCAGCAGCGGGCTGGTCGTTGGCGGCAGGTCAGGCGCTGCCGCGGTCGCCGCCTGCGGATAGAAGCTAAATGCCAGCGGATCAATCACGACTGTCCGTGGTTGCCTGCGGCCGAGCGGCAAGGTAAAGCCCTGGGTTGCCACGCCATCGCCAGCCGCTATTTTGCGGCACACCAGCGAAGAGGCTGGCGCCGTCAGCAAGCTGGCGCAGAAACGGGCAAAGTCGATGGGCGGGGAATCGGGCGCAAAACCCAATGCCCGCTGACGTAACTGTTCGAGCGGGGTGAGTGCGTTAAAACGCCGCTGCGCCAGCCTGTAATAGTGCAACTGCTGTTCAGGCGAGGTGTGGCGCAATGCCTGCAGCCATCGCTCGAGATGCTGCTGGATGGCGTCGGGATGGTCGCTGGTAAATACCAGCGCCAGCCAGCCGACGCGTTCATCCTGGTAAAGCCAGTTCAGCGCGACATCGTCTGCGAGCCCGCATTCACGTAGCCCGGCCAGCAGGCTGCCGGGCGCTTCATCCAGTAGGAATTCACGAAAAGTAGTGACATTGTCACTTACTGCAATGAGCGGACAACGCCATACCGCCGGTTTGTCTTCAACGGCCAGTTGAAGATCCACATTGTTGCTAAAATACGTAGACGGCGCGTTTGCCGGCGGCAGGCCGCCAGGGAACCCCGCGGCAAAAAAATGGGCCAATGCGGCTAATTCATCAAGCGACTGCGGCCCCTGAAGCCATAGCTGCAGATGGCTGGCGACATAATAGCGCTGGTGAAACTCGCCGAGCGCAACCTGCAGCGCAGGCAAGTTTCCGCCCAGCGAATCCATGCTGCCGACCTGAAAACGGCGAAAAGCCGCGGGCGCCGCTATCGCGTGACGGGCTGCGGCTTCACGGCGGGAGGGATCGTGCTGCTGGATAAGCCGGTTTTCCGCATCGATGACCGCCAGTTCCTGACGGATATCTTCAGGCGACAGCAGCGGCGCCTGGAGCGTATCCCGTAGACGGGTGATGCCCTCGGCCAGACTACTGGCGGCGACCTCGAAGAAATAGGCGCTGTGGCGGGCAAGGGTGGTGGCGTTGACGCTGCCGCCCTGGCGTTGGATCCACGCCATTAATCGCTCGTCAGCGTGATAGCGCTGGCTGCCGCGAAACAGCAAATGTTCCAGTAAATGGGCCAGCCCCGGCAGGGCATCGGTTTCGTGATGGCTTCCGGCACCCACCTTAACCAACGCCGCAGCACGCGTCGCCTGCGGCTGATGAACCAGCGTTGCGCGAATCCCGCCTGCCAGTTCCACGATGCGGGTGGCGGTGGTCATCACAATTCCCGGGTTTTATAAATCAGCTGTGAACGGGTGCGGTTACGGAACTGCAACTGGCTGATTTTGATGTCGCTACAGGCCGCTTCGCGCCGCGCTTCGAGGATTTTATGATGGTGCGGCGATTTGCTGCACACCGGGTCAGCGTTATCGGCATTGCCGGTCAGCATAAAGGCCTGACAGCGGCAGCCGCCGAAATCTTTCTCTTTTTCATCACAGGAACGGCACGGCTCCGGCATCCAGTCGAAGCCGCGGTAGCGGTTGAAGCCAAACGAGTCATACCAGAGCGATTCCAGGCTCTGCTCCAGCACCGACGGGAACTCGACCGGTAACTGGCGCGCGCTGTGACACGGCAGCGCGGTGCCTTCCGGGGTCACGTTGAGGAATATTGAGCCCCAGCCGCCCATACAGCCTTTAGGGCGTTCTTCGTAGTAGTCCGGGGTGACAAAGAGCAGATTGGTCAGATTACCGTTAGCCGCCATTTTATGGCGGTAATCAGCAACGACCTGTTCAGCTCGGGCGATCTGTTCGCGGGTCGGCAGTAACCCCTGACGATTGAGGAACGCCCAGCCGTAAAACTGGCAGGTGGCGAGCTCAACATCATCCGCTTCCAGCTCGATACACAGATCGATGATTTTATCGATCTGGTCGATATTGTGGCGATGGAGGACAAAGTTCAGCACCATCGGGTAGTCGCGAGCTTTTACCGCTTTCGCCATCGCCAGCTTCTGCTGGAACGCTTTTTTGTTGCCCGCCAGCGCCGCGTTAAGCACTTCATCGCTGGCCTGGAAGCTAATCTGGATATGATCCAGCCCGGCCTCGCTGAAGGCGTCGAGTTTGCTCTCGGTGAGCCCAATGCCTGACGTAATCAGATTGGTGTAAAAACCGAGGTCGCGCGCGGCGCGGATAAGCTCCGGCAGATCTTTGCGCGTCAGCGGTTCGCCGCCGGAGAAACCCATCTGCACGCTACCCATGGCCCGCGCCTGGCGAAAGACCTCAATCCACTGTTCGGTGGTGAGTTCTTTCTCCTGCTGAGCAAAGTCCAGCGGGTTAGAGCAGTAGGGGCACTGCAACGGACAGCGATAGGTCAGCTCCGCCAGTAGCCACAGCGGCGGATTAACGGCGGGTTTATTCTGGCTCACGGAAGATAATCCACTTCTGTTGGTAAGCTATCTGCAGGAATTCGATGACGTCGTCATCGACGCCGCCGGCTTCCGGGAAACGGGCGTTGAGTTCGGCGATTATTTTTGCCGCGTCGCGTTGACCATCGACCAGTTCGAGGATCGCGGCGGCGGTCTCATTTAGTTTCGCCATTCCTTCCGGATAGAGGATCACGTGGCTATCCTGAGCAGCTTCCCACTGCAGGCGGTAGCCGCGACGAAAGGCGATGATTGCGCTTTTTTGCATAGTTATACCAGTCGGGTCGTGTGCCAGGCCGCCTTGTCGGTGACCGTATGATAGGGCGGGCGCTGCAACGCATAGGCCATGGTCATGGCATCCAGCATCGACCACAGAATGTCGAGCTTAAACTGCAGGATCTCCAGCATCCGGTTCTGCTTTTCCGCGCTATCGCAGTAGATCTTCGCCAGCTCCAGCCCATGTTCGACGTCGCGATTGGCCTGGCTTAAGCGGCTGCGGAAGTAGAAATAGCCTTCTTCTTTGATCCATGGGTAGTGCTGCGGCCAGCTGTCGAGGCGCGACTGATGGATTTGCGGGGCAAACAGTTCGGTCAGCGAACTGCACGCCGCTTCCTGCCAGTTGGCCCGCCGGGCAAAATTAACGTAGGCGTCGACGGCAAAACGAACCCCGGGCAGCACGTGGCGCTCGCTGAGTAACTCATCACGGCTTAGCCCCACGGCTTCACCCAACTGCAGCCAGGCTTCAATACCGCCTTCCTGGCCGTTACTGCCATCGTGGTCGAGGATCCGCTGCACCCATTTGCGTCGGGTGTGTGGATCGGGGCAGTTTGCCATAATCGCCGCGTCTTTTAGCGGGATATTGGTCTGGTAGTAAAAACGGTTCGCCACCCAGCCCTGGATTTGTTCGCGGCTGGCCTCGCCGTTATGCATCGCAATATGGTACGGATGATGGATATGGTAGTAGGCGCCTTTTTCCCGTAGCGCTTGTTCAAACGCCTGTGGCGATAGGGTTTCGCGAATCTGCATAGTTAGTCCTGAAGCGTGATAGGCATTCCGTCCCAGCTCACTTCAATTCCCTGTTGCGTCAGGGCGTTACGCTGCGGCGACTGCTCGTTAAGGATTGGATTAGTATTGTTGATATGAATCAGAATCTTGCGCTTCGCCGGGAGTGAGGCCAGCAGCGCCATCATGCCGTGTTCATCGCCAAGCGCCAGATGGCCCATATCACGACCGGTATTGCGCCCGACGCCGGCAGCCTGCAGTTCATTATCCTGCCATACGGTGCCGTCAATCAGCAGACAGTCCGCTTTTTTCAGCCACGGCAAGAGCGCTTCGTCCGGTTCGCCAAGCCCCGGCGCATAGAACAGCGTCTGGCCGTTACGGCGGTTTTCGATAAACAGCGCCACGTTATGGCCCGGCAGCGGGCGATCGCGAAACGGCGAGTAGGGCGGCGCATTACTGGCGATGGGGACGGCGGTAAACTGCAGATCGGGACAGGCGTCAACGGTAAAACTATTCAGCGGGGTGACAGGATGGTGAATCAGGCCGCCGTTCCAGTGCCGTAACATAGTAAAAATGGGAAAACCCGTGCTGAGATCCTCATGTACCTCCGGCGTGCACCAGACCTGATGGGGACACCCTTCGCGTAGGCTCAGCAGCCCGGTAGTATGGTCAATCTGGCTATCGGTAAGGATAATGCCGCCAATATGCGTGCCGCGCAGCACGCCTTGTTTGTTTAACTCTGGCGTGTGGGCAATTTGCTGGCTGATATCCGGAGAGGCGTTACACAGCACCCACTCTTTGCCGTTATCGCTAACGATAATGGAAGACTGGGTGCGGGCGGTGGCCTGAATTGTGCCATTGCGCATCCCCTGACAATTGGCGCAGTTACAATTCCACTGCGGAAAACCTCCGCCAGCGGCGGAACCGAGGACTTTTATAAACATGAAGACGGACCAGATAAAAAAACAAAATGCCCGCACGGACGGCGGGCGGAGCGATTAGCGGTTGGAAATGTACAGCGTCACTTCCAGACCCAGACGTAAATCAATAAAAGCAGGTTTCTTCCACATCGTTTTTTCCTCTATAAAAATGCGACATCAACGTCTTCGGTTGTGTCGGTTTTGTGATGGCCATCAAATATTGCCCCTCAGGGAGACAAAGGTCAACCGGCAACATGTAAGCATTTAACCTTATGTTTACAATATAACCTATTGTTGCCAAACATTTTTTAATACCTTTTGCCAGTTGCCCCAAAGCAGTTTATCCAGCACCAATTGTTCATAACCGCTATGGCGCAACGCGTTGATTAGCCGTGGTAAACCGCTCACGTCGCCCAATTCGTCCGGCAGGGTGATGCCGTCAAAATCGGACCCCAGCGCCACGTGATCGTCGCCCATAATGTTAATAAGATAGTCGATATGGTGAACGATGGTAGCTAATGGGGTGTCGCTGTCGCGTTTGCCGTCGGCGCGCAGGAAAGCGTTGCCGAAATTGACGCCGACCACGCCGCCGCTGTCGCGAATCGCCCGCAGTTGTTCATCGGTGAGATTACGCGGCTGCGGGCATAGCGCGTGGGCATTAGAGTGGGTGGCGACCAGCGGTGACGTCGAGTGTTGGGCGGTATCCCAGAACGCTTTTTCATTCATATGAGACACGTCAATCTGCATCTTCAAGGCATTGGCCTGCTTAATCAGATCGATACCTGCCGCTGTCAGTCCAGGCCCAGTGTCCGGGCTACCGGGAAAGGAACCGTTAACGCCGCTGCCGAAGCGGTTCGCAATGTTCCAGAACGGACCAATGCTGCGGACCCCGGCGGCATAAAAGGCCTGCAGGTCGCGGCCCTCGCCATCAAAACCTCCGGCGCCCTCAATATGCGCCACCATCGCCAGTACCTTATCCTGGCGGCAGCGTTCGATATCCGCCGCGCTCAGACATAATCTCAAGCGTCCAGCGGAGTGCGTGACAAGTTGTTTCAGGATGGCCAGTTGCTGCCAGAGGATATCGATCGGATCCCATCGTTGGCTGGCGTATTGCGGCGCCATACGGGCAATATATTCCTGCGGTGGCACGAATAGCGCGAATAGCCCGCCGGCAAATTCGCCTTGCAGCATGCGCGGATAGTCGAGATGACCGTTCTCAATCCCGGCAAAGAAAGCAGTTGAAGGATCCTCGCGATGGTGAAGCCATAAATTGAGCAGCAGGTCATTGTGACCATCAAAAATCGCCATAGCGCGCTCCATCTGGTGGTTGTACTGGAAATGCCTGACACGGTAACTGATTTGTTCGCTGCGGCAAGTGGAAATTCACAACTTAGCAACAATCGCCAAATCTGGCGTTTGTATCACACTGTATCAATCGGCAAACCTCATACATGGCGATGCAAAAACACGATAAATCCCACACATGCTGGATACACAGGCCTGATTAACTGTTCACGTACTTGCTTAACGCTTCCAGATAAAAGGTGAAATGAGGATGAACAGATTATCCGCAATCCGTCATGTCAGCGCTACGGCGCTGTGTCTCTCCACGCTGTGGTCCGCCAGCGTGTGCGCTGCTGAAGACGCAGGCGCTTTCGACAAGGTGCAACAAATCAACGCCGGCGATTTGAATATCGGTTATGTCGATATGGGGCCACGCGATGGCCAGGCGGTAATTTTGCTGCACGGCTGGCCGTATGATATTCAAAGCTACGCGCAGGTGGCCCCGGCGCTGGCGCAGAAGGGTTACCGGGTCATCGTGCCGTATCTGCGCGGCTACGGCTCCACCCGTTTCCTGTCGGCTAAAACGCCGCGTAACGGTCAGCCATCGGCGATGGCGGCGGATATAGTGCATCTGATGGATGCGCTAAATATTAAGCAAGCGGATTTCGCCGGCTTTGACTGGGGCGCGCGTACAGCGGATATCGTCGCGGCACTCTGGCCGCAGCGGGTTAAGTCGCTGGTATCGGTGAGCGGATATCTGATTAGCAGCCAGCAAATTGGCGAGAAGCCGTTACCGCCGCAGGCGGAACTGTCGTGGTGGTATCAATTCTACTTTGCCACCCCGCGCGGCGAGGCGGGCTACCGGCAAAATACCCATGACTTTGCCAAATTTATCTGGCATCAGGCTTCGCCGCGGTGGACATTCACGGATGCCACGTTCGCCAATAGCGCGAAAGCGCTGGATAACCCGGATCACGTTGCCGTCACCATCAGCAACTACCGCTGGCGCCTGGGGTTGGAGCAGGGCGAAGCGAAATATGCGGCCTACGAACAGCGACTCGCGAAACTGCCGGCGATTAGCGTACCCACGATTACCATCGAGGGGGAAAACAATGGCGCGCCGCATCCGGCGCCGGATAGCTATCGGGCGAAATTCACCGGTAAATATGAGCATCGGGATTTCAAAGGCGCAGTGGGACATAACCCGCCGCAGGAGGCGCCAGCGGAATTTGTCCAGGCGGTTATTGACGCCGATCGCTTATAAGCCTCACCACGCCGCAAGCGCAGAGTTGCGCTTGCGGAAAAGCCGCATATGCTTTTCATGAGCTTATTTTTCCGCAGGAGCCGCCTTTGGAACGTATTGACCACATCCTGGTTGTCGATGACGACCGCGATATCCGCGAACTGATCGTTGGGTATCTGGAGAAATCGGGCTATCGCGCCAGCGGCGCAGCTAATGGCAAAGCGATGTGGTCTGTACTTAAAAACCATCAAATCGATTTGATTGTCCTCGATATCATGCTGCCCGGCGACGATGGTTTAACCCTTTGTCGCCAGTTGCGCAATGATGATCAACAGGATATCCCGGTGCTGATGCTGACCGCGCGTAGCGAAGATAGCGACCGTATACTTGGTCTCGAAATGGGGGCCGACGATTATCTGGTGAAACCGTTCGTGGCCCGGGAGCTACTGGCGCGGATCAAAGCCATCTTACGCCGCGCCCGCGCGCTTCCCCCCAATTTACAAATCAGCGAAGCCGGCAGGCTTATCGCCTTTGGCGACTGGCTGCTCGATACCTCGGCGCGGCATCTACTGGACGAGAGTGGCACAATTGTGGCGCTAAGCGGGGCGGAATATCGCCTGCTGCGGGTGTTTCTTGATCATCCTCAACGGGTGCTCAACCGCGATCAGTTGTTGAATCTTACCCAGGGGCGTGATGCCGAACTGTTTGAACGGTCTATAGATCTGTTGGTGAGCCGCCTGCGTCAGCGCCTGCGGGAGGACGCGCGTGAGCCCGCCTATATCAAAACCGTGCGCAGCGAGGGTTACGTGCTGTCAGTGCCGGTGTCGATCCGCGAGGCGCGATAATGAAAGTGTGGCCGGCGTCATTGCAGTCGCGCTTAATGATAATGATTTTTCTCGCTCTGCTGCTCGCTAATGCCCTGACGCTATCGCTTCTGCTCTACGAGCGCATGAGCAGCGCCCGTAGCATCATGCTGGGCAACCTTGAATACGATGTCGCCACCAGCGTGGCTATCCTTGATCGTCTTCCTGCGCAAGAACGGCCGCATTGGTTGGCGCGTCTGGCGCGCGGTAACTACCGCTATCAGCTTTCTACCGGACAAACTGGCGATTATCCCACCAGCTGGCGTACCCGTGATGCGGTACGCTCGTTACAGGAAGCCCTGAGCGGTCGCTATCCTGTGAGTATTATCGCCGTCCCTGGACCGCGCGAACATATTCAGGCCCACGTGACCCTGCGCGACGGCACGCCGCTAAGCATTGACCTGTGGCCAAAGCTGCCGGCCATCGCACGTTGGCTACCGCTGGTGCTGGTCGCGCAGTTTCTGTTACTGCTATTTTGCGCCTGGTACGCCGTCCGCCAGGTGGTCGCGCCGATGACCCGCTTTACCCGCGCCATTGATACGCTGCAACCGGCTACTCCGGCTGCAGGGCCGCTGGCCGAGAAGGGACCACAAGAGGTGCAGCGCGCGGCGCGCGCCTTCAACGCGATGCAAAAGCGAATACAGGACCATTTGCAGGAGCGCGCGCGGATCCTGGCGGCGATCTCCCACGATTTGCAGACGCCGATTACCCGTATGAAGCTAAGAGTCGAGATGGCCGACCAACCGGCACTCCGCGATAAGCTGTTACAGGATCTCGATAGCATGACCCGACTGGTTCGCGAAGGCATCGCGCTGGCACGATCGGCCGAACCGCTGGCAGAAGCGCCGCAGCGGATGAGTCTCAATGCGTTACTGGATAGCATCGCCTGTGATTATGCCGATATCGGTAAAGCGGTCAGTTTTCGTGGCGGTAAAGGGGCGGACGTCATGACGCTTCAGCCGCAGGCGCTGCGGCGGATCATGAGTAACTTAATCGATAATGGGCTGAAATACGCCGAAAAGGTGGAAATCAGCCTGAGTTACCCGCCGAATGGCGATGTTATCATTCACGTTGTTGATGACGGCCCCGGCATCCCGGAAGGAGAGCTCACCGCCGTACTGCAGCCGTTCTATCGCCTCGAGCAGTCACGTAATCGCGATACTGGCGGTACCGGTTTGGGGCTGGCAATCGCCGCCCAGCTCGCCGGGCAGATGCAGGGAAGTTTGACCCTGCACAATCTGCAACAGGGCGGTCTTGAGGCGCGGGTACGTCTCAATACCGGCGCTTTGTATCCTTCTGTATCCATTCCAACTGCAGATAAATCCATATACTAAACCGCCGTTTCACGGACATATCCGCCATACAGTCGCCTGTTGTAATGCTGACGTTGCCACTTCGGCAACGTTGCAAAGGAGAATGATCATGGCTGTTGTGATTGCATTTTTGGCCGGTATGTTGACGCTGCTCAGCCCTTGCACCTTACCGGTGATCCCGCTGGTGTTTGCCAGCGTAAGCGGGCGTAAGGGACAACTCATCCTGTTGTTGTTCGGTATGGGGTTGATGTTTACCGCTGTATCGTTGCTGGCCACGGCGGCAGGGGGATGGTTAGTCAATCTGACTATCGTCGGGCGTTGGCTGGCGCTGGGCTTTTTGGTCGTTGTGGCTATCAGTTTGCTGTCAACACGCGTTGCAGGCTGGCTCGGATCGCCAGCGGTTGCGTTGGGTAATCAACTTAACCAACAGAGCTATCGTTATGGCAGTGGGCTCGCTTCAGTATTCGCCGGACTGGCGATTGGACTACTTTGGGCGCCGTGCGCGGGACCGGTGCTGGGGGCGATATTTAGCCTGGCGTTGTTGCAAGGAAATTCAGTGACTACCGGCATCTTGCTGCTTTCCTATGCCAGCGGATGCGCGCTGATGTTGCTGCTATTGGGGGGGTTCGGCGCGCGGCTGATTTCCCGTTTGCGCGGTGGTCAGGCGATAAGTGGGCGGTTACGCCAACTGGCTGGCGTGGCAATGTTGGCCGCAGTGGCATTAATCGCCAGCGGTAGCGATCGTTATCTGCAGGGCGCCAGCGGTTTAACCCATCGTCTGGAGCAGCGGCTCAGCGCGTTTATGCCCCAGGATCAACAACGGGTTCGGCTGGAGCCGATCGTTGCGCCGCGGCCAACCAGCGCTATGCCGGAATTGCAAGGCGGTACCGCATGGATTAATAGCCCACCCCTTACCAATGCGGCGTTAAAGGGCAAGGTGGTGCTGATTGATTTTTGGACCCTCGATTGCATCAACTGTCAGCATACGCTGCCTTATGTACGGGCGTGGGCCAATAAGTATCGCGATGCGGGGCTGGTGGTGATTGGCGTACATACGCCGGAATATCCGTGGGAACGATCGTTGCCGCAGCTTCGTGAAGCGGTCAGCCAGCGGCAGCTAAACTATCCGGTTGTCGCAGATAACAACTACGCCATCTGGAATGCGTTTGGTAATCAGTACTGGCCGGCGCATTATATCTTCGACGCGCGGGGACAACTGCGCTATACCGCCTTTGGCGAAGGTGATTATGCCCGTCAGGAGCAGGTGATCCAACAACTGCTGCGCGAAGCGCGGACGTGAGGAGGAAATAAAAAAGCCGATAACAGCAGTTATCGGCTTTGCAGGACACGCGCTAATCGGCAGTGTCTTATTTCGCCAGCAGTTCCTGGGCGGTGCGTTCAACGAGGCTCAGCAAGACCTTCACATCGTCCAGCGTCACCACCGGGTTGAGCAGCGTCAGCTTCAGGCAGGTTACGCCGTTATGCTCGGTCACGCCGACGTTGGCGCGGCCGGATTCCAGCAGGGCGTCGCCCACGCGCTGGTTGAGCAGGGCGATCGCGGCGCTATCACTACCAGCCATTTGCGCCGGACGTGAGCGGAACAGCACGCTTGCCAGCTGCGGCTGCATGACCAGCTCCAGCGTTGGCTGAGATTTCACAAATTCCGCGACGTTTTTCGCCATCGTCACGCCATGATCGATGATTGAAGCGTATTGTTTCTTGCCCAGTGCCTCAAGCCCCATCCACAGCTTCAGCGCGTCGAAGCGGCGGGTGGTCTGCAGCGATTTGGAGACCAGGTTCGGAACGCCGTGTTCTTCATCAAACTCGGAGTTCAGATAGGCCGCCTGATAGCGCATCAGCTCGTAGTGGCGAGCATCTTTCAGCAGGAAGGCGCCGCAGCTAATGGTCTGGAAGAACTGCTTATGGAAGTCCAGGGTAACGGAATCCACTAACTCCAGGCCATCGAGGTAATCGCGATACTGCTCGGAGAGCAGCAGCGCGCCGCCCCACGCGGCATCAACGTGCAGCCAGATCTGGTGCTCCGCCGCGATAGCGGCGATATCACGCAGCGGGTCAATCGCGCCCGCGTCGGTGGTACCAGCGGTGGCGACGATGGCCATGATCTGCTCGCCGTTGGCCTGCGCTTGCGCAATCTTGGCCTTCAGGTCGGTGACGTCCATACGGGCGAATTCATCGGTTTTCACCAGCGTGACCGAGCGGTAGCCAAGCCCCATCAGCGCCATGTTCTTCTGCACCGAGAAGTGGGCGTTTTCCGAGCACAGCACTTTGTACTGACGAATGTCGCCCGGAATACCATCCTGTTGGATGGAATGCCCCTGACGAGCGAAGAAGGCGTCGCGTGCCAGCATCAGGCCCATCAGATTGCTCTGGGTGCCGCCGCTGGTGAAGACGCCGGCATCGCCAGCCGGATAACCGACCTGCGCACGTAACCACTCGATCAGCTTCATCTCAATGATGGTGGCTGAAGGGCTCTGATCCCAGGAGTCCATGCTCTGGTTGGTGGCGTTGATCAGCACTTCCGCCGCCTGGCTGATAACCAGGCTTGGGCAGTGCAGGTGCGCCACGCACTGCGGATGGTGCACCGACAGGCTGTCTTTCAGGAAGTACTCGATCGCACGTTCAATCGCCGCCTGGTTGCCCAGACCCTGTTCGTTAAAATCAAGGGTGATGCGCTCACGGAGTTCATCAACGCTTTTCCCCTGATACATTTCAGGTTGTTGCAGCCACTGCGCAACCGCCTGGCTGGCCTGGGAAATGACCTGCTGGTAAGCGTCAATGCTTGCCGCGGACCCAGCCAGAATCGGATTCAATTTGGACATTGCGGTCACTTACTCCACTCAGACCGGTTTTACGCCGGCGGCCAGCAGGGCCTGTTCAAACTTATCGAGGAACACTTCCAGCTCCGCGTCGCTAATCAGCAGGGACGGCAGCAGACGCAGTACGCAACCGTGACGGCCACCGCGTTCCAGGATCAGGCCAGCTTCGAAGCATTTCTTCTGCAGCAGTGCGGAGAGTTCGCCGTCAGCCGGGTAGCAGCCCATATGATCCTGCGCCTCGTTCGGCTTCACGATTTCGATACCGATCATCAGACCGAGACCGCGTACGTGACCGATAACCGGATAGCGTTTTTGCATTTCCGCCAGTTTGCCTTTCAGCCATTCGCCCTGGGCGGCGACTTTGTCGGCAATCTTGTTATCACGCAGATGGCGCAGGGTGGTCAGACCGGTGGCCATCGCCAGCTGGTTGCCGCGGAAGGTACCGGTATGATGGCCAGGTTCCCAGGCATCGAACTCTTTCTTAATGCCCAGAACCGCCATTGGCAGACCGCCGCCAACGGCTTTCGACATCACGATGATGTCCGGCTCGATGCCGGCGTGTTCGAAGGCGAAGAATTTACCGGTACGGGCAAAGCCTGCCTGAACTTCATCGATGATCAGCAGAATGCCGTGCTCTTTGGTGACTTTGCGGATGCGTTGCAGCCACTCAACCGGAGCCGGGTTCACGCCGCCTTCACCCTGCACGGCTTCAAGGATAACCGCTGCAGGTTTGCGAACGCCGCTTTCCACATCGTTGATCAGGTTTTCGAAGTAGTAGGTCAATGCCTTGACGCCCGCTTCGCCGCCGATACCCAGCGGGCAACGGTACAGGTGCGGATAAGGCATAAACTGGACTTCCGGCATCATGCCGTTGACCGCCGCTTTTGGCGACAGATTGCCGGTCACGGACAGCGCGCCGTGGGTCATCCCGTGATAACCGCCGGAGAAGCTGATCACCGCCGTACGGCCAGTGTATTTTTTCGCCAGTTTCAGCGCGGCTTCAACGGCGTCAGCGCCGGAAGGACCGGTGAATTGCAGGCAATACTCTTTCCCTTCGCCCGGCAGGCAAGAGAGCAGGTATTCAGAGAAGCGATCTTTTAACGGTGTTGTCAGATCGAGGGTATGTAACGGCAAGCCGCTGGTAATGACACTTTGGATGCTCTGCAGTACTTCAGGATGGTTATGGCCCAGCGCGAGGGTCCCGGCGCCGGCGAGGCAGTCCAGGTACTGTTTGTTATCCGCATCGGTCAGCCAAACGCCTTCGGCTTTGGTGATGGCGAGCGGTAACTTGCGAGGGTAACTCCTGACATTCGATTCGAATTCAGCCTGACGAGCCAAAAAGGTTTCGTTGTTCGCGTCCAATAAATCTGCACTTAAAGTATCAATACGGACTTTATCCGTCATCATATCACTCCCACAACCAGCGTTACGTTTGAACTCTGGTTGAATAAAAAGGTTTAGAAAATTGAATCGGCATTCATAAAGCGCGCACAATATATGGCTTTTTAAATCCGCATTCAATCTTTAATTTAAGGCGCTATTTTGACGCGATTATTACATACAGGAATGTCAATATAATTGGCTGATTTTAAAACTAAATTTCGATTGTTTTTAAAACCATGGAAAGTGTAATTATTAGTGAGAAAGTCTATATATTTTTATTACCGCTTCGCTGAATGACTGACGGAAATACTTCCGTCAGATTTATGGTTACTTAACGCAGTTCGATCGCATAATTTGCTAAAGGTGTTACTTTTTTCACCAACTTATTGTTATATAAAAATTGTTCATACGCGTCGTAGCGCGGCTTATCTAACGCTGCCGGATCGGTGGCGAACAGCGGCACGCTCTGCAACCACGCCTGCTGGTTCAGTTCGGTATTGAGTTCCGGATGCGCTTTGGCAAATCGCTGCCAGGTTTGCTGCGGATGCGCGCGCAAATAGCTCACTCCCTGCTGTAATGCGTCGAGAAAATTTTTGATTTTAGGGGCGTTGACCTCGGCTTTGTTTGCCACGATCACCAGTTCGTCGTAAGCGGGCACGCCATAGTCTTCCACATTCATGACCACCGGTCTTTTGCCCTGCAGTTTGAGTTCCAGCGCTTCGATATTGCGATAACCGCCGATAACGGCATCGACCTGGCCGGCCAGCAGAGCGCTGGTGAGCTGGAAATTAACGTTGATCAGTTTAATGCTGTTAGGGTCGATGTTGGCGTGCTGCGCCATGGTGGCCAGCGTCGCTTGTTCAATACCGCTCACCGAGTATCCCACTTTTTTCCCTTGCAGATCGGCCGGAGATTTGATGCGCGGATCCAGCGCAATCACGGTATTCAGCGGCGAGTGGATCAGCGTCCCGACGCGAATCAACGGCAGTCCTTCATCGGCGAAGAAGTGAACCTGCGGTTGATAGGTTATCGCTAAATCCGCCTGGCGAGCGGCAACCAGGCGCGGAGGGAGCGCCGGGTCGGAAGGGGGGATGATGTTGACATCCAGCCCGGCATCCCGAAAGGCGCCAATCTGTTCCGCCACCATAATAGGCGCATGATCCGGGTTGATGTACCAGTCCAGTACCAGGGTCAGCTTTTCATTTGCCGATGCCTGGCCGCAAACCAGCAGAGTGAGGCCGGCCAACAGAGGTATACGCATATCTCTTCCTTATTATCTGTTGATAAGTTATTCCGGCGACCAGTTGATCAGCCGGTGCAAAAAGGCGTCGACCGCCAACCACAGCGCGATGGTCAGCAGCACTAAAATGAACAAGGCGGCGAAGCAGATATCGGTTTGCAGGCGGGCATTGGCATTCAGCATTACGTAGCCAAGCCCCTCGGCGGAGCCGACCCATTCGCCAATAATCGCGCCAATGGGGGCGACGGCGGCGGCCATCCGCAGACCGGAACCGAGCGCGGGTAGCGCCGCCATGAGTCGGACATGGCGCAATTGAGCACCAAAGGAGGCGCCCATGGTACGAGCCAGATCGAGATAGTCGCGATTGACCCGTTGCAGACCGTCAAAGAAAGCCGAGGTAACGGGGAAGAAGATAACCAGCACCGCCATCATAACCTTGGCGCTCATACCAAAACCAAACCACAGTACCAGCAGCGGGGCGAGGGCGAATACCGGAATGGCCTGGCTGGTCAGTACCAGCGGCATTACCCACCGTTGTAATCGCGGAGACATGGTCATACAGAACGCTAACACCATACCGAGCGTGACGCCGAGCGCCATTCCGCTGAGAATTTCGCTCAGGGTGACAAGGGTATGGCTGGCCAGATAGCTACGGTTATTCCACAGCGCTTCAGCGACCGCCGCCGGAGAAGGCAACAAAAAAGTGGGAATGCCGCTGTAGCTCGCCAACTGCCAGAGCAACAGTAGGCCACAAAATACGCTGCACCCGCGCAGTAACTTGCCCCTCATCCGTTCGCCCTCATCAATTGCTGCAGCAGCTGCGCCTGGCTTGCCAGCAGCGCGGGATTATCCGGGGCGCGAGGCGGGATTCCGCTTAAATGATGACTATCATCAATCCTGCCCGTCGGCGAAAGCACCAGCAGCCGATGGCTGAGGCGGCAGGCTTCCATCGGGTCGTGGGTAATGAGCACCACGGTACGCCCGGTGAGCAAGCGTGCGGCCAGGGTCTGTATCCGCGTACGGGTAAGCGTATCGAGGGCGGAGAACGGTTCATCCATCAGCACAATGGGGCGATCCTCATAGAGGGTGCGTGCCAACGCCGCGCGCTGGCGCATCCCACCGGACAGCGCGGCCGGGCGTTCATCAGCGCAGGAGGCGAGCCCGACCAGCTCAAGAAGCTCGTTTACCCGCGCGTTATCGGCCTTTTCACCGCGCAGCCTGGCGCCGAGGGCGACATTTTCCCGCACGTTAAGCCACGGATAGAGCAGATCTTTTTGCCCCATCCACGCCAATCGCGTAGTAACAGGAAGGCCATCGCTGGCGACGACGGTTCCGCGGGTTGGCGCCGCCAGCCCGGCGATAATACGCAACAGGCTGGTTTTGCCCGCGCCGCTGGCCCCCAGCAGCGATACCCATTGCCCGGCGGCAATATCAAAGGAGAGATCGCGAAAGAGGGTCCGGGTGCCAAAGCGCAGACATAAATCGCGAATGTGAATACCTGGCGCCATCACCCCTGGTCCTGCCCGGCGGCGTTCAGTCCCATCTGCCAGAAATTACCTTCCAGCCGGGTAGCGGTAGTGAATATGTCGCTCAGTCCGGCTAACCGGGATTCCGCGCCGCGCTGTTGCCAGAGCGTTTCCAGCAGGTCGATCGCCGCGTTGACGCCGTGAAGATAGCTCTCGTCGCCGTAATTGCGGATCCACGGCGCGTAGGGGTTATCGTGCAAGTTGGTTTGTGGGTTGTGCAGCAGACCAAGCCCGATCTCCGCATAGCCCGCGACGCAGGGCAGCAGCGCCGCCAGTAGATCCAACGCGTCGCCGGAGTGGCCGATATCCAGTACGTAGCGGGTGTAGTTGATGGTTTCCATCGCTTCGCTTTGCAGGGCCATAGCGTCTTCACTCAACCCCCATTGCTCGCAATAGCCTACATGTAGCGGTAGCTCAGCAAGGATGGCATTCATCGAGGCGGCGGCGGCGCGCATCTCCGGCAACGTGCGAAGTTTGCTGACCAGCAGGGCATAGCTGCGGGCGAAATGGATTAGGAAAAGATAATCCTGGGTCAGATAGCGCCGAAAGGCTGCCTGCGGCAGCGTACCCGCGGCTAATTGCTGGAGGAAAGGGTGCGACACGTAGCGTTGCCATTCGCCACCGGCCTGCTCGCGCAGTCGACCGTAAAGACCTTGTGTAAAAGCGGGAATCATCATGGGACCTCCTGAAAATAGGGGGAGATCCGGGCGTGCAGAAGTGTGAACAGGCAAAACTGAAAACTGGCGAACATGCCGACCCGTCCCTTCGCTGGCATGACCCAGATCAGGTTCAAAGGGTTCGGCTTTTACGCCATCTCAGCCCTCACGGGACACCCCTCGGTTGCGACATGTTATACGTCATTCACTTTTTGATTACAACGGCGGCGAACTAAAAACCATCGCACATGGTGACACTGTCACTTATTAATGGTCATGAACCAGAACGATAAATAACATTTATCAATTTGTGTGATTAACCACGCTTTTTTATCCAAAAATAAGCAAAGTAAGGAGAGGGTAAGTTGGCGAAGAACAAGGGCTTACGATATATTTTTAGCTCATTCCCTTAATATTCCCTTATGAATGCGTCAGTGCTGGAGACCGCATGAAGCTGGCAGGCCTTACTCTTTTACTGATGCTTGCTCTCGCGCCTGGCGCGTCTCGTGCCGCCCAATTGTTCGACCCTGAAGATGGCATGCTCGATATGAGCCAGTATCTGCAGGATAACCCCTACGGTTTTTTGCCGGTGCCGGTGATGATTACCGAACCGGCTATCGGCTACGGCGGCGGTCTGTTTGGTTTATTTCTGCATGGTAAAGGCTCCCGCGAGGGCGATCGTTTTATTCCACCGGCGCTGACCGGATTCGGCGGTGGTGGGACGCAAAATGGTACCTGGTTCATCGGCGCCGCGCATCGTCATACCTGGAATCATGACAGTATTCGTTATCTGGTTGGCGCGGGCTACGCCAATGTCAATCTCGATATCTATTCGGGTGACATTGCCGGGTTTAACAAAAATGTGGCGGTGCAAACCCATACCAAAGGCTTTGGCGGTTTACAAAAGCTGTTATTCCGCGTGGGGAATTCACCGGTTTTTCTTGGCGCCTCGCAATTCTATGCGCACACCGATGTGACCGCGGACAATCAGCTGATCAACAAGGTGTGGCAGCGGGTGCTGGGGGAAAACAGCACCTCTTCGGCCTTGGGCGTGGTGGCGGAATATGACACCACTGATAATTTTTTCTACCCTAAGAAAGGGTTATCACTGCAGGGCGAGTACCGTTTTTACCGCGCTCTTCTCGGCGGCGACTATCATTACAATCAGTTGTCGCTGGATGGTAAATACTTTCTACCGCTGGCGCCGACCTTAACCCTGGCGCTGGCGGCAAATTATCAGTCGCTGACTCATCATGACAAGCATCTAACGCCAATGGCCCGGCCTTACATCGAACTGCGCGGCATCTCGCGTTTTCGCTATCAGGGCGATTATGTCGCTGTCGCCCAGACGCAACTGGCCTGGCAATTTGCGCCGCGCTGGATCCTGCAAGGTTTTGTCGGTATCGGCAGTGCGAGCGATGAGGCGGGGTCGCTGTGGCAGCAAACCGAAGTGGCGTGGGGCACCGGTTTTCGTTATCTGGTCGCCCGTCAGTATGGTTTATTTACCGGCGTCGATGTCGCATTTAGCGAACACGAACAGGCGGTCTATTTTAACGTGGGTTCCGGACTGTAAAGGTACGAATAAAAATGAGATGGAAAATAACCGTCATGACGCTGCTGTTGACCTCTGGCGCCGTGTGGAATGCCTGTGCGGCGGAAAGTGACGACAGTGATAGCTACTTTCCCATCTGGGGAGACGAAGCCCGCGCCCGCGGTTATTCCATCCCGCTGCCGTTTGGCGTCAATCTCAGCTATATGAATATGCGCCAGGATATTATGGTCGACAGCATCACCTTTTCCGGACTGAAGCTGGGTAACCATCCGATCCCCAGCGACATGTTCGCCATCGATGCCGGGCACACGCGGGAGAAGAGCAAAACCGAGAATCTTCGTCTCGATATGTGGGTGTTTCCTTTCCTTAATGTCTACGGGATTTTAGGCCACACCCGCGGTTCGTCGGTGTCGAATGTGTCGGTCGATGCCGACCCAACGCAATATCGCGGTCTGGATCGCATCATCGCCGGCGCGGTGCATAATCTTAATCAGAGCGGCGAGTTGCAAAACATCGATTTTGTTCTTGATTTCAAAGGCACCACCTGGGGCGGCGGGTTCACGCTGGCTGGCGGCTATGAGAACTGGTTTGCCCTCGTCGATACAAACTACACCCGCACCGATTTCGATATTCTCGACGGCAGTATTTCTGCCGTGACAGTGTCACCTCGCGTTGGCTATCGCTTCAACCTTCAGGGGATTTCCGGCCCTTCGCATCTCAGCGTGTGGGTCGGCAGTATGTATCAGGATGTGCAGCAGGAATTTAAAGGCAACCTGGCCGATTTGCATATGCCGCCACAGCTGCAGCCATTGATTGCCGCGGTCAATAAAGACGGCGACGGCAAGTTTGATGTCAAACAGAAACTCACTTCACCATGGAATATGCTGATCGGCGCCCAGTACGAAATCACGCGTAACTTCAACGTTCTGACCGAATTTGGCTTTAACGATCGCAATAGTTTCTTTGTCGCCGGTGAATACCGTTTTTGACTTAACGGCGTGTAGCCATCGGCGAGTATGATGCGCGCTGTTTTTGTGTCATGGAGAACGCTTTTGATGCGTAAGAGTTTGTGGTGGTTATTGGCGGCTGCTTATTCGGTATTTGCCCAGGACCCGGTATTACCGACGATTCCCGTTAACCATGTCAGCCCGGTAGTGGGTGAATTATCGCCGCCGGAATCGCTGCGCCCATGCTGCGCCTTCGGTTTCGATCTGCGGGTGCGCGCCATTGGCGTGCCAATCCCGGTTTATCAGATTGGTAATGTGCTGACGCTCGATACCTTAGGTGAGCATCATTACAACGATAGCGCGCTCGGCGCGGTCAAAAATCTGGTTGGCTTAAGCGATGAGCACAATGGCCTTATTTATACCCGCCGCGGCGGTTTTATTGATATTGCCCATGTGCGTGATACCGCTGATTACACCTTTTATTTATTCAGCCGAATTTACCCGACGCTGGGGCAGTCAGGACGCATCTTTTATAGCGAGGAACTGGGCGTACGCCGCGTCCAGTTAAATGCCTTTACGCCGCCGGCTTCAATGCCGCAGCGATATACGATTGCCGCCTGGCTTGCCGGCCATCTGGCCTTCGAAATTGCGCAATGGCATGAGATCGCCCAATGGTATGGTTTCCAGTCGGTTCCGGGTTTTTCAGAAGAAATTTCCGCCTTTTCGCCGGAGGACCTCTATTCCAATCTGCTTGGCGCGCGTCTGGCGATTAACGTTATTTTGCAAGGGCAAGCGGGTTCAGTCGATGCTTATAACCGGGCGATGGAAGCGGCGTTAAAACAGGCGCTGGTCAAACTGTTGGTCGCGCCGCAAAGTGAGACCGAGAGGATGTTCCGTGAAGTCGACGGCGACTGGTGGAACAGTAAACGGCGAGTGCCGGATAAATTTCTGGTGCTGAAGCGGAATTACGATCTCAGCGAAAATCGCCTGCCAACGCCGGTTCCTTTTGAACGCACGCCGCCGTATCGCCTGACGATGCCAAAGGAAGTTGCCGGGTTTACGCCCGCGGAACTGGGTCAACTGCAAATCCATCCGGGGCAGGATATGCAGTCGCTGCCAGCGCCGCATAATTTTTATTCTCCGCAGCAGTTCCAGGAGCTCGCTGATAAAGCGCAGCAGGCGGATGCCATTCAGCTGCAGCGTATTGAAAAATAACTAACGTTTGGACGCTGCTGGCTATACTCAATCAAACGAATTCCCCCGTTATTGATGAGGTAGCATCAGGCTATGGTATTTGGTGTTCCGCGTGCGTGCTGGCTGCTACTGACGGTGCTTTTAGTTAGTCAGGAAAGCTATGCCCTGGACGGCAGTCGGCTAAAGCAGCGCGCGGACGCGGTGCTCACCTTAATGAGTTACACCGTGGTACCTGACGTTACCGCCAGCGATCTGAATATTGGCTCCGGCGCGAATGAGAAAAACGAACTAACCCTCACGCAATTTGGCGGCGGCGCCACCTTGAGTGAGGATTTTCCGCTCTATCTGGAAGGCACCCTCGGTTACAGTCGCTACGATCCGCAATTTGTGGTCAGCGATGGTGCCCAGAGCCGTACCATTCCCACCAAATGGAACAGTCTGACCGCTACCGGCGGCGTCGGCTGGGACTTTCCATTGTATCAGGACCGATGGGGCGGAAAACTGGTGCTACGGCCTATCTTCAATATGATGCTGGGCACCATGGCCAGCGATGCACGCCTCGGTCGCTGGGCGCTCGAACGTAAAACGGAGGTTGATATTCGCTTCCTCGATGGTGGGCGACTGAACGCTTATGGGTTGGGCGGTTCGTTAATGCTTGATTATGAACTGTTTTCCAAAACGCAGGATATTGACATAGAAGCGCGCTATTCCGCGATGAATTTGCAAACCTTCGGTAGCACATCAGAAGCGGTCCAGGGGCAGGCCAGCGCCGAAAATCTGGGTATCTACCTTCGTCGACGCGCGCCGATAGCCGACTGGACGCTGCTGAAAAGCCCGGTGCGCTACGTGCTGGAAGGCGCTCATACTATCTATCTTGGCGACCAGCGCGGTGAACTCGGCTTTGATAGCCTGAGTTCGCTCGGCATTGGTCTGGAACTCGACAGCAGCCAGTATCCGGTATTTATCACCCGTACCCGACTGGTGGCCCGCTATATGTTCGGTAATAACACCGAAGGGTATGGCCTCGGTTTAGCGATGAGTTTCTGAGTCATTTACCCGTTTTCATGATTGCGCTATTTTTTTCATTTTTATTGGCAATATTTTCTTCGCTGATTCGTCTACCTCGATACATACATTTTTATGAGGTAATTGACGATGAGAGATTTTGAACGACACGGGCATCATCACCAGGGTTTTGGACGTCACAGAATGGCGCGGCCGCTGATTATCGGCGCGGTGATTGTTGTGGTGCTGAGTCTGGTCGTGATGTCGCTATGGAACGCATTGCTGCCAGCTATCTTCGGGGTGAAAAGCATCGGTTTCTGGCAGGCTTTGGGATTACTGGCGCTGTGCCGTATCTTGTTTGGCGGTTTAGGTTTTCATCGCGGTATGTTTGGTATGGCGCAGGCGCGTCGACGCATGCATGAACGCTGGATGACCATGACCCCGGAGCAGCGAGAGGAGTTTGCCCAACGTTTCGGCCGCCACGGACATCGCGGCCGTTGCGGCTGGCATGAACGTCGCGGTGGGCAACCGACTGACGATAACCCATCGGCGAAAGCGCCGGATGCCGAGTGAACGAGGTAAACAATGCGATGGCGGGGGAATCACGGCTGCTGTCTGCGCTTGCCGCCTGTCGTGCGCGTTTAAGCGCGTTTATTCGCGGTAGAACCGCCGTACGTGACGATGCCGATGACATCCTGCAGGAAGTCACCCTGCAACTGATGAAGGTCGAGCAACCGGTGGAGAACGTGGCGGCATGGTTATTCCGGGCGGCGCGTAATGAAATGACCGACCGGTCGCGTAAGAAGCGCGAGTTGCCATTAACATTCGATACTGATGAAGATGGCGATGGCGGCTTTGCCGAGGATGAGCTGGCGGAAACGCTGTTTGGCGTCGCGCAGACGCCGGAGGAAGCCTATCTTAAAGAACTGCTGTGGGAGGCTTTAACCGAGGCGCTGGCGGAGCTGCCGCCGCTGCAGCGTGAAGCCTTCGAGAAAACCGAGCTGCAGGGCTATAGCTACAGGGAGCTGGCGGCAGAGAGCGGCGCTAGCGAGCAGGCGTGGCTGTCGCGTAAACACAAAGCGGTGCTGTTTCTTCGCAGCCGTTTGCGAACGCTCTACGATGAACTTACCGCACCTTAATTCATGCCCGGCGGCAGATAGCGCCGGGCTTTATTTTATCTGTATTTCTATAACATTGTCGCCAGCCACTCGGCGAAGACGCGCACCTTGCGCGAAACATGACGATGGGGATAAATAAGCGATAACTTCCTGGAGGGAACCGGATTATTCGGCAGGACTTCAACCAGCTCGCCGCTTTTCAACCAGGGGTGAAGGAAAAGATCCAGACCCTGCATAATGCCGAGTCCAGCAAGGCCAGCGGCGATGTAAGTCTCTGAATTATCCACCACCAGTTTACCCGCTAGCGAAATGTTCTGCTGCCCGGCGTCAGTTTGAAACACCCAGCGCATGGTCTGATGATTACTGTTATTCAGCCAGTTGATCGCCTGATGATGCCGCAGGTCGTCAAGGGTTGCGGGAACGCCGTATTTCGCCAGATAGGCCGGGCTGGCGCAGGTTTTCATACCGACGGTACCGAGATGACGTGCGATATAGTCACCGTCTTCAAGCTCGCCAATGCGCAGGACGCAATCGAGGCCCTCGCGAAGCATATCCCGCCGCCGGTCGGAGCTGCTCAGCACAATTTCAATCTCCGGATGTTGCTGATAAAAGGCGGGGAGATTCGGCACGACCACTAACTTCGCCAGGGAGATAGGCATATCTATGCGCAGTTGACCACGTAGCGGACGCTGCGGGGCGAAAGATTCCATAAGATCATCGGCCTGCGCCAGCAGGGGTTTACTACGACGATAAAACGCCTCGCCATCAGGGGTGAGGTGGATCTGTCGGGTGGTTCGCTGCAGAAGCCGAACGCCGCAGTGCTGCTCAAGCTGCTGTAGCGCTTTCGTGACCGCCGGGCGATGGATCTGTAGATTCTCGGCGGCGCGCGTAAAGCTGCCAGACTCGATAATCTCGATAAAAATCTTAATAGATTCAAACAAATTTAAGTTCATTTGTACCAATGTGCTCCGATGACAACATCGTATTTCACTTTGATTATTACTTATTTAATAACAGTGAAGGATAACTTTTACTATTTTTCCCAACAATAAAGCGGCCTACAGTGGCGTCATCCCAGCGCTAAGCGCCAGAAAACACACTAAGGAAGCCGCATCATGCAAAACCATTCTGTTAGCCATATTCTCGGTATTGAAAAACCTGTCATTCAGGGGCCGCTATCCTGGCTAACCGACGCCCGGTTAGTCGCCGCAGTCAGTAATGCCGGCGGGCTGGGCGTATTAGGGCCGAACGCAGGTTTAACCGCACAAACCGCTGTCTCGACGCCGCAGGAAACGGCAGAAAAGATGCGTGAAGAGATCCGTAAAACGAAACGACTCACCGAGAAACCTTTCGCTGTAAATCTCATTCCGACGGTTGAAAACGATATCTGGACGCCGCCGATTGTAGAGGTAGTCAAGGAAGAGGGGGTTAAAGCGGTGGTTTATACCGGCTATGGTCAAGGAGCTATCATTCCCTCGCTGTTTGCCACGCTTAAGCAGGCCGGGATCAGCATTATTTATCGTGATATTAACCCGACGCCGGAAAACAGCCGCGAGGCCGAGGAGATGGGCGCTGATGTTATTGTCGCCACCGGCTTCGACGAAGGCGGAACGCTTCCGGGAACGGCGCTAGGGACGTTTTCCATCGTGCCATTGATTGTTGATGCGGTGAAGCGTGTGCCGGTGCTGGCGGCTGGCGGGATTACCGACCGGCGCACCGCCAGGGCCGCCCACGCGCTGGGCGCGCAGGGGGTATTTGCCGGCTCCGTGTTTATCAGCACCACCGAGAGCCGCGTGCCGCCATCGGTGAAAGAGATGATCGTGCAAGCTAACGGTCTGGATTTGCAGCTATTTCGCACATTGCCAGATTACTATCGTTCGCTGCCGGGTAAATTAGCCGCCAGGCTGGTGGCGTTAGATAAATCCGGCGCCAGTAATGAAACCATAGCCGCGGAAATGGGCGGTTTACGCGGCCTGCGAATTGGTATGCTGGAGGGCAACACTGACGAAGGCTACATTTCACTGGGAACCGGCATCGGCAGTATTCAGCGGATCAAGAGCGTAGCGGAAGTGGTGGAGGAACTGACGGTTTAATCTGCCTTCCCCCGTTCTCATGCGGAAAACAGAAACTCCCCGTTGCGACAACGGGGAGGGTGATTAGCCGGAATTAGCTACCCCAGCGCTGCTGCAGATACTGAACCGCCTGCTGGGTTTGCGGCTGGTTAAGGTTGTTTTCACGAAACAGAATCGTCCCCTGAATACCCGGTGTGGTTTCATTGAGGTCGATCTGTTTTTTCAGCTCCGGCACGCCGCCGTCGACCATCCAGTCTGGTTCATTTTTTGACGGTTCGCCGACTTTATACAGCGCCACGCCGATATAGAGCCGGGTGTGAGTGGGTTTCACGACATCGGCCCACCACTTAGCCAGCACATCATAGCGCGCGGCGTCGCGGGCGAACGGCCAGTACAACTGCGGCGCGATATAATCTAACAGCCCTTGTTGTACCCAACTGCGGGTATCGGCATAGGACTCGTCATAGGCCGCCGCGCCGCGGGTGTCAGAACCGGCCGGATCGTGGGAGCGGTTGCGCCATACCCCCGCCGGGCTGACACCAAACTCAACCTGCGGATTGAGTTTCTTGATGGTCTGTGAGACCTGCGCTATCAACTGTTGGGTGTTGTGACGCCGCCAGTCGGCTTTCGAGGCATAACCCTGGCCATATCGCTGATAGGTTTGATTATCGTTCAGCGTCGATCCCGGCGTCTCAGTATAGAAATAGTCATCAAACTGCACGCCGTCGATGGGATAGTTTTGCACCACCTCCGCCACGATACTGGTGATCCAGTCACGGACTTCCGGGATCCCAGGGTCGAGCACAAAGCGATCGCTGGCGGTGCGTATCCAGTTGCGGTGGAGGACAAATACGCTGGCGGGGACCTGAGTCAGGGTGTGGTTAAGCTCGGCGATGGTAGCGGGTTTGGTATTAACCGATACCCGATACGGGTTGAACCACGCGTGAACTTTCATCCCGCGTTTATGCGCTTCATCGAGCATAAACTGCAGCGGATCGTAGCCGGGATTTTCGCCAATTTTGCCGGTCAGCATGTCTGACCACGGCAAGATGTGGGAATCCCACAGCGCGGTGCCGTCCGGTTTGACCTGGAAGAAGACGGTATTGATGCCCAGGCGTTGCAGATTGTCGAGTTTGGCGATCAGCGCCAGCTTCTGCTGGCTGATGCGGCTTTCCGGGCTACTGGCGATAATTGAACCCACCGGGGGCCAGTCGAGACGGGAAACCGTGGTGATCCAAACGCCGCGTACTGGCTGCTGATTTTTTGCCGATTTTTGCGTAACGGGCGGATTGCTGGCGGTCACCAGCGATTTTGGCGCTTTACTGGTGCAAGTCACGAGCAGCAATACGGCGGCAGCAACTGCGCCGAGCCGGGTCATGCAGGTGACGGAGAGGAGGCGACGAGAAGCGATAATCATTACTCCCGTAGGCATGTAGACGCTTGAAAAATCACATTGTCTTATGATTCCCCCACCAGGGCAAGCCGCGCTCCGATGCAAAGAAAAATAAAACGCATTTTGTCTATTATCCGTACGCGTAACGTGCAGAACTAACGACAACCTTTCTCAGCAGGTAGCTGAAAAAGCAGAATTAACCTGGATAATTAGCTGGTCAGTTGTGTTACAACATATTACGAGACGCACAGCTAAGGAGAATCCGATGCGAAAAATATTATTGCTGGCCGCCGTTTTGCTGGCATCCGCACCGATCGTCACCCAGGCCGAGGAGATTACGCTTTTACCGGCTATTAAACTGCAGATAGGCGACCGGGATTCCTACGGTCATTACTGGGATGGCGGCCGTTGGCGTGACAAAGACTACTGGCATCGTCATTATGAATATCGTGACAAGCACTGGCGAAAGCTAGAGAAAAAACAGCGTAAAGCCTACGAGAAGGGCTATCACGACGGTCGTAAAGACGCGAAGAAGCGTGAGAAAGAATACTATAAACACCACAAGAATCATCATCACTAAAACAACAACGGGGCCATCAGGCTCCGTTTTAGTTCCTGCATTTCATCCTCCTAAGATTCAACTCATTATTCGCTGTTGTAGTTGCTTCGCGTAATCTGCCTTTAGAAGCCCACCGCAATAATGTCAAATATCGCTTTGAGTTTTTACAGTGTAAGCATTACCTGATGACAATAAAAATAGCCTACCAAGATTGGTGGGCAATTTTGCTGCCAAATATTTTTTAAGACTATTCCATATTCACAGCGAATGAAAAATCCGATTTGCAAAATAATTAAATATATCTTTTAAATCACATGGTTAAATTACACTTTATTTTGTATGGTTTTTGGGATTACACTTTTTTGGCGATTGTTCGTCTTTCAGCGCTAAATGCGTGAGTGAGATTAATCCTAAAAATTTAAATACGCTAACCACCCATAACTACGAGGCGAAATTGCGTGTTGAATTGACTCGATCGATCTGTAAAATTGTGTGGTGATAGTTAATGAAATGTAATAAAGGGATCCACTGCGGTGAAGATTCGTGCGGTAGCTATGGCCATATCACCGCTGGAACCCTTTTACGCACAGTGATTAAGGATATTCAGACTTGTTATTCAAGCAGGGATAACCCTTAAGAAAATAATAGCATTGCAATGGAAAAGCATATGAAAACGCGAGTGTTTTTAGCCGCTATGATTGCGGTTTCACTGGCAGGGTGCGAAGCGCCGCCGAAGCCGCAAATTACCGATGACACCATTGAAACCACGCAGGTTAACGGCGTCAATTTGACCCATCGCCATATTGTTGTTCCTCCAACGGAATTTACCCCGATTAACGCAGAATATCGCGCGCTGTATTCCGCCGCGGTAATGAGCCAGGCCGGGTATGGCGGCAAAGTGATTGTGCAATTAGTTCCAGGTGCTAATTATATTGCATTGGGACAGGCCCAGGACGGCTGGATAGCGTTAGCCAATGAAGGTCAGGAAAATTTAATTGGCTATGCTCCGGCCAATGCCGTTGTCAAAAGTGAGCTGTATGATAAAACGGTTCGCGAACAGTCGAAGCGCCCGAAGGCGCGTAAGAAAGCGACCTGCGTGAGCGTCGACGGAAATACCAAAGCCTGCAAAAACGGCAATAACGGTACCTGGATTCTGGATTAATCCCGCCTTTACGAGCGACACCGTATGAATAATAACTCTCTTTTACGCCAGGTCATGCTGGCGTTTTATTTGTTTCTTTTTACGTTGGTTAGTGGATGTGGTTCGTCTTCACACAGCGACCCTGCCCGATACAATCTTCAGTTCCAGGCCCACCCGCAAATTAACCGTTCTGCGCCATTAAAGGTCAGAGTGTTAGTGCTGAAATCCGATGCGGAATTCATGTCCGCCGATTTCTACTCCTTACAAAATAACGCGCAAAAAGTTCTCGCCGGCAACTTGCTGAACAGCGATGAATTTTTCCTGATGCCGGGGCAACTGGCAAAAAAACTCAGCGGGCAAAGCTCGCCGGAGGCGCGTTATATCGGAGTGATGGCGGAATACCAATCTCTGGATGGTAAAAAGTGGCGCATTTCTCTTCCTCTGCCAACGCCTGGCGAAACCCCTTTCTGGCAGTTCTGGAAACTGTCGGCAGATCAACTGCAAGCCAATTTATATCTTGACGTTAACGGGATCCGCGTCGTGCAGCAATAGCGCGAGCCCTAACAGGAAATTTGTATGAATAAAGCAGAAAAGGTGGTCTGGACCGAAGGCATGTTTTTGCGTCCGCATCACTTTCAGCGGGCAGAAAGCTACCTGCAAACGCAAATTCGCGAATGGGGCGGATTACAGCGCTCCTGGCTGTGGGGTTTTCTTGAGATTGAACTTGATGATGCGATGCTGCGTCAGGGGTGCATTGCCCTGAGCTATGCCAGCGGCCTGCTGCCGGATGGAACTTTCTTCCAGTTTCGCGATGCTCGTCAGGGCCCGGCGCCGTTGCAAATCCCGGATAACGTCACGGGCGAAAAAGTCGTATTGGCCTTGCCGGTTCGTCGCGGCGGTCGGGAAGAGGTTATCTTCAGCGAGGAAAAAGACTCGCTGGCGCGATTTACCGCGTTTGAACAGGATGTGGAAGATGACAATGCGCTGTCGGTCGGCGATGCCACCGTGCAGTTTGCCCGCCCGCGGCTCACCCTGATGCTGGAAAAGGATTTGACCGCCGAGTGGACGGCCATCGGCGTGGCGTTCATCGCCGAAAAGCGCAACGATAACGCCGTAAAACTCGATAATGGCTATATCCCGCCGATGCTTAACGGCATCAATCATCCTTTGATTTACGCGATGATCAACGACTTGCATGGTCTGCTGGCGCAGCGTAGCCAGCAAATCGGCAGCCGGCTACGACAGCCGGGGCGTTTTAATACTTCCGAATTAATTGAGTTCACTCTACTTGCGCTGGTCAATCGCCATCTCGGCCATCTCTCACATCTCAAAACGCTGCCGTTAGTTCATCCCGAGTCATTGTGGAATAGCTGGCTGCCGTTCGCCGCCGAGCTGACGACCTGGATGGCGCAGCGCGGTCCGGATGCTGCGCTGCCGATTTACGACCATGACGATCTCGCGAGCTGCTTCGGCAAACTGATGCTGTTGCTGCGCCAGGGGTTATCACAGGTAATGGAAGACAATGCCATCCAACTGCCGCTGATAGAACGATCGCATGGGTTGAACATCGCAACGGTACCCGAGAGCAGCATGGTGCGTGATTTCGGATTCGTATTGGCAGTTAAAGCCAGCGTACCAGGTGATGTTCTGCAAACGCACTTCCCGGCGCAGATGAAAGTCGCGCCGGTGAGCAAAATTCGCGATCTGGTGCAACTACAGCTTCCGGGTTTAATTCTGCGCGCTATGCCCGCCGCGCCGCCGCAAATTCCGTGGCATGCCGGTTACAACTACTTTGCAGTCGAGAAGGGCGGCGAGCTGTGGAACGACATGGAGAAATCTGGCGCCTTCGCCCTGCATCTGGCAGGCGAGTTCCCCGGCCTGGATATGGAATTTTGGGCTATCCGTAGCCCGTCGGAATAAGAAAGCGAGCGTTGATGATGCAGGAACAACAGGCCGATGCCAACCATGGCGTGAGCGGCAATAATCCCCTGGTGACGGCCGCCAACCCATTACTTAATGCGATTCCCCAGATCCGTCATTCGGTATCGCACGATGACCAGGCCGGTTTGCGCCAGCGTTTGATTGATGAAATCCGCCGTTTTGAAGTGCGCGGTCAGCAGGCGGGGTTACCCTACGAAGTGATAGTCGGCGCCCGTTACTGCCTGTGTACCGCACTGGACGAGGCTGCGGCCTTGACGCCATGGGGGAGTAGCGGCGTCTGGTCGGGCAGCGGTCTTTTAGTGACCTTTCATAACGAAACCTGGGGCGGGGAGAAGTTTTTCCAGCTGCTTGCACGCCTGTCGCAGAATCCGCGCGAACATATCAATCTGTTGGAACTGATCAACTACTGCTTATTGCTCGGCTTTGAAGGGCGTTACCGGGTAATGGATAACGGCCGCACGCAGTTGGAAACCATCAAACAGCGCCTGTGGCAGATGATTTGCGGCGTACGCGGCGGCTACGCGCCGCCGTTATCGGTTCACGGCGAGGATCGCCCGGTGCTGCGTAAACTGTGGCGTCCGGTGGTGCCGCTGTGGGCCTGCGTCGCGCTGGCGGGGTTCGCCGCCTGTCTGTTCTATATCATTCTTAACTGGCGGCTTGGCGATGCTACCAACCCGGTGTTGGCGAAAATTTACCAGACGCCGTTGCCGGAAGCGTCGATTGCTCAGCCGGCGGAAAAATTGCCGGCGGTACTTAACCTGCGAGGTTTTCTGCGCCCGGAAATTGCCGAAGGGCTGGTTGCGGTCCGTGACGAAGCGGACCGCAGCGTGGTGATCCTCAAAGGCGACGGGCTCTTTGCTTCGGCCTCAACGGTGGTGCGCGATCGCTACGACCCGGTCATTGACCGTATTGCGCAAGCGATGAACAACGTCAGCGGCCGCATTCTGGTGGTCGGCTATAGCGATAACGTGCCTATCCGCAGCGCGCGCTTTGCCTCGAACTACGAGCTGTCGCTGGAACGCGCGCGTTCGGTACAAAAACAACTGCAAAATCATCTGACGCAGCCCGAACGCGTAAAAGCCGAAGGGCGAGGGGAAATGAACCCCATCGCGCCGAATACCACTCCTGAGAACCGTGCCCGTAACCGCCGTGTGGAAATTACTCTGCTGGTGTCGCCCGATAATACCCGGGCTGAGCTGAACGGATTGCCCCAAGGAAATTAAGGATGCTGACACTTCTGCTTTCCATACTGACCAACCGGCTGCTGTGGGGTTTTCTCGGCGCCACGGCGGTGGCGGCCGTCATCTGGATGATTGGCCCGCTATTGTCGATTGTCGATACCCGGCCGCTGGAATCGGAACAAAACCGCGTTATATCTATTGCGCTGGTGTACCTCATCTGGGCGCAAAGCCACATTCTGCCGCGCCTGTACAACGCCTGGCTCAACCGCAAGCTGATGGATAACCTGAAGGAAGAAACACCGAAGGGCAACGATCCGCAGCAGCGCCTCAATAGCGAAGACCAGATCCTCGCCGATCGCTTTGATGAAGCCGCGCAAATGTTGAAAAAAGCGCACTTCAGTAAAACCGGTAATGGTCAGTGGACCCAGCGCTTTAGCACCCACTATCTGTATCAGCTGCCGTGGTATGTGATTATTGGCGCATCTGGCTCCGGTAAAACCACCGCCTTAGCCAACTCCGGGCTGCAGTTTCCGCTAGCCGACCGCTTCGGTAAAACGGCGTTACGCGGTATCGGCGGCACGCGCAACTGTGACTGGTGGTTTACCAACGAAGCCGTGCTGCTGGACACCGCCGGGCGCTATACCACCCAGGAGAGCGAGCAGGCGCAGGACGCCAGCGAGTGGCTGAAGTTTATGGGGTTATTGCGGAAATACCGCCGCCGCCAGCCGATTAACGGCGTTATCGTCACGGTAAGTATCTCCGATCTGTTAACGCAATCGACGGAGGCCTCGCGGCAGCAGGCGGTTAATCTGCGCCAGCGTCTCTCTGAACTACATGAACAATTGGGTATTCGTTTCCCGGTATACGTACTGGTGACGAAGGCCGATCTGCTTAAAGGCTTCCGCGCCTGGTTTGCCGGTTACGACAAGGCGCAGCGCGATCAAATCTGGGGCTTCACTTTCCCGTGGGAGCAGGCAAGCCTTGCCGACTTCGATCTGATGGGCCGCTTTACCCAGGAGTTTGCGCTGCTGCAACAACGGCTTGAAGCCGGGCTGCCGGATACGATGCTGCAAGAGCATGATGCCAAAACCCGCGCCGAAGCCTGGCTGTTCCCGCAAGAGTTTGCGGCGTTGCGACCGCTGTTAGCGGACTATCTTAGTACCGTTTTTGCCCGCTCTAACTTTGAAACCGAGTTTTCACCGCGCGGCATTTATTTCGCCAGCGGCACCCAGGAAGGGTTACCGTTCGACCGCGTGATGGGCGAACTCAATCGCGCGCTGTCTTTGCCGCAGGGAAATGAAAACGACAACTGGGACTCGGTCAGTAAAGAAGCGCCGATCCCCGGCGCCAAGGGCCAGAGTTATTTCATTAAAAACCTGCTGCAAAACGTGATTTTCCAGGAAGCCGGCATCGCCGGGCAGAACCGCTGGTGGGAACTGCGTAACCGCGCGGCGATCTGGTCAGGCTATGCGGCGCTCGCGGCGCTGTTAATCATTTCATGCGTACTGTGGCTGACCAGCTACGGCAAAAACAAGGCCTACCTGCAAGAAATCTCGGCGAAGGTGCCGCAGGTTGAGCAGCAGAGCAAAGCGCTGCAAAACCCCGAGCAGCGCGATCTGTTCGCCATGCTGCCGCTACTCAACGGCCTGCTGGAATTGCCGAAGAGCGCCGATTTTGACGTCAACGACCCGCCGGTTAGCCGCCGGATGGGGCTCTACCGCGGGAATGATGTCAGCGACGCCTCGCAGACGCTGTATCAAAAAGCGCTGCAGCAAATGCTGCTACCGGATGTCGCCATGCGTATCACTACCTGGTTGCGCAACGACAACGGCAGTGACGCCGAATATAGCTACGAGGCGTTAAAAGCCTATCAAATGCTCTATCAGCCCAAGCAGTATGACGGCAAGTTTTTACTCTCCTGGGTGATGCTTAACCTGCAGCGTAACCTGCCGCAAAACGTGACGCAGGCGCAGCTACGACAGCTGGAAGGGCATCTGGTCCAGCTACTGGAACCGCAAATCCAGTCCTCGCCGTATGCCAAAGACGATGCGCTGATCGCCCGCGAACGGGCGTTGATTAACCAGCAACCGCTCTCCTCAAGAGTGTATGGTCGGCTGAAACGTCTGCTTGAGCATGACGACAATCTGAAAGCGGTCTCGCTGGCGACGCTCGGCGGGCCGCAGAGCGAACTGGTGTTCTCGCGTAAAAGCGGTACACCGATCGCAGAAGGCGTGCCAGGGCTGTACACGCCAGATGGCTACTGGCAGGTGTTCAATAAACAGATCGATAACGTGACCAGCGCGCTGCATGAAGATGATATCTGGGTGCTGGGCGCCGCCAGCGCGTCGGAAGATAAGCAGCAAACCGATAACGCCGTCCGCCAGCTCTATATGCGTGATTTTATCGCCAACTGGGATCGCTTCCTCGCCGATATTCAGCTCAACAATAGCGCCGATCTGTCATCGCGGATCAACACCGCGCGCCTGCTTTCCGCCAGTAACTCGCCGCTGCGCCGGCTGGTTATCAGCCTGAGCCAGGTGCTGAACCTGGCGCGCGCCGAGCCGGATACGGTTAAAAGCGAAAGTTCAGCCGAGCAGGGCAACCGTGCGACCCGAACGCTGGAAGCGCTTTTTCGCCATGATGAGGGCGGCGCAACCCAGGGCGCGGCGCTTAGCCAGACGCCGGAACAGCTGGTAACCGAACACTACGCGCCGCTGATCGAGCTGGCGCAGCCGTTGGAAAAGGGCGGCAAAACGATTGTGTTTGACGACTTCCTCAAACAGATCGACGAACTTTATCGCTACTTGACCGCGGTACAGGATGCCGCCAACAGCGGTATGCAACCGCCGGGCGGCGATGCGATTAGCCGTCTGCAGGCCAGCGCCGGGCGTTTACCGGGCGGCCTGCAAACCATGTTCAGCAAAATGGCGGTCGGCGCCAGCAGTGATACCCAGCGCCGCGATCTCGATAACGTACGTAAACGGATTAACGTGGAAGTCGGCGGATTCTGCCGCCAGGCTATCGCCGGGCGCTATCCGCTGGTTCGCAGCGCCAGAAGCGAAGTCACGCCGGACGATCTGGCGCGTATGTTCGCGCCGGGTACCGGCATGATGGATACCTTCTTCCGTGACAACCTGACCAATAAAGTCGATACCACGCAATCAAGCTGGCGTTTTATGCCCGGCATCGATGGCAAAACGTTGCCGGGTAGTGAAGGGTTATTAAGGCCTTTCCAGCAGGCGCAATCGATCCGCGACGCGTTCTTTGCCAATGGCGCGACCACGCCGTCATTTAAAGTGACGGTGCGCACCATCAGCATGGACAACCGGATCCTCAACCTGACGCTGGATGTTGATGGCCAGCAGTTGCGCTACAGCCACGGTCCGCAGGCGGTGCAAATGATGAGCTGGCCAGGGCCGGGCGGCACCAATCAGGTGCGTATGCAACTCGGTCTGGCCGATGGTACCACCTCGACGCTGGTGACCAGCGGCTCATGGGCGCTGAACCGCTTTTTTGATAAAGCGCGCACCGCGCCCGGCAGCAGCAGTTTGAGCCGTCAGGCAACGTTTAACGTCGATGGTTATCAGGTCACGCTGGAGTTTGCGCCGAACAGTATTCGCAATCCGTTCCAGCTTCCCCGTTTCTCATGTCCATAACCGCAAGGAAAGCCGAATGACTCACGCCCCTGCGATGAGCTGGTACGGGAAACTCCCCAGTACCGGCGATTTTTTACAACGTCGATTTCCGGACATGCTGGTTCGCCAGTGGTCGCAATGGTTTCAGGTGGGGCTGTTGGCCTGGCAACAGGAGCAACAGCGTAGCGGCGAACGCCAGTTCAGCAACGCGCCGGTGTGGAATTTTATCGTCCCGCCGATGTTGAGCGGCCAGATGGTACAGATGGGGTGTCTGATCCCCGGACGCGATCGGGTAGGCCGCCAGTATCCCATCTGCGCGCAAATGGCCTTCAACCCGCTGGAGTGGTCGCCTTCAATCCTCACTCAGGCCGGAGAGTGGTATCAGCAGGTGGGCAGAACGCTGCTGCATGCGGTACGTAATGGCTTTTCCGCTGAACAACTTGACCAGGCGCTACTCGCCATTCCGGCGCCAAAGCTGGTAGAGGCGGAAAAGCGTTCGGAAATACTCGACGTGATTGGCTATCAGCAAGATGGGCAAAGCTCCCTTGGCTGGCAGCAGGCGGCGGACTGTTTTGATCCGCAGCGTCAGACCAGTTTTTGGTGGACCAACCGCGCCGATGGTTATCCGCTCTATACCCACGTCCATAGCGGTAATTTGACCGGCCAGCTGTTCACGCTGCTGTTTGATCCCGCCGGGGGCGCGAGACCGGGCCGTCACGGTCTGTATCCGCCGATGTTTGAATAAGCAGGTAGGCCATGAATATTGATGAATTCCTTGCTCCGGTTAGCGCGGAGCAGCCCTGCGGTGAAAACCTCGAATATGACGCCGATTTCCAGGCAATGGAACAAGCGATGCAGGGTAAAGCCGAGCAGCAGTTCGGCGACACCATTATCCCGGCGGAACCCGCTGACTGGACGACGGTAGAAAAGCTGGCGGCTGGGCTACTTAGCCGCACCAAAGATTTACGCGTCATGCTGGCGCTGACTCAGGCGTGGACAAAACGCCGCGGCCTGAGTGGTTACGCGGATGGCCTGCTGCTGGTGCAACAGGCGCTGTCGCTTTACTGGCAGCCTATCTATCCGCTGCTGGAAGAGTATGGCGAAACTGATCCGTTTTACCGCATCAATGCGCTCGCGGGGCTAAGCGATAAATCAGCGCTGACCAGCGCGTTACGCAATGCCGTGCTGTTACGCAGTAATGGCGATGAACTGCTGCTGCGCGATGCGCAGGCGCTGCTCGATGGCAGTAAAACCGAATGCGCGGATTATCCCGGCGGCCGTTCGCGATTGATTGATGAACTGGCCCGCGGCGGACAGCCGGGGATAGACGCCATCCTCGCCATTCACCAGCGCTTGCAGACCATCCGCGAAATATTATGCGATTGTCTGGGTGAAAGCGGCGTGCCGGAAATGGAACAACTGCAGAAGACCGTCGGTATCGTCGCCGGCGCCTGCCAGATAACCGATATTTCGTCCTTTCACGCGTCCCGCGAGGAGAGTGCCGTGAGTGAACATCAAGCGATTCCCGACGCGCATGCGCCGTCAGCCGTTGACTGGCGCAGCGCGCAAATCAGCAGCCGCGCCGAGGCGCAGCAAATGCTGGAAAAAGTAAAACAGTACTTCGCCCAGCACGAACCGAGTCACCCTGCGCCGCTGATGATTGAACGGGTACAGCGGCTGATTGAGCTGGATTTTATGGACATCATCCGCGATTTAGCGCCGGACGGCGTTCATCAACTGGAAAACATTTTTGGACGTCGCGACTGACGCGTCCGGACATTATGGCGACAGGCATAAGGTCTGGCGCTCAACCTTTACCGCGCATCTTCGATGGAGAACATCATGGCAATAAGTAAAAGTGGGCAGAAATTTATCGCACGCAACCGTGCGCCCCGCGTACAGATCGAGTACGACGTAGAGATTTATGGTGCGGAACGCAAAATCCAGCTTCCGTTTGTAATGGGGGTAATGGCGGATCTGGTGGGTAAACCGGTCGACAACCAACCCGCGGTCGATGAACGTAAGTTCCTCGATATCGACATTGATAACTTCGACGAACGTATGAAAGCGCTGAAACCGCGCGTCGCTTTCCAGGTCGACAATACGCTGACCAACGAAGGCAAACTGAACGTCGACTTAACCTTCGACAGCATGGACGACTTCCTGCCGGATGCCGTGGCCCGCAAAGTGGAGCCGCTGAACAAACTGCTGGAAGCCCGTACCCAGCTTTCGAATCTGCTCACCTATATGGACGGCAAAAACGGCGCGGAAGAGCTGATTGCCAAAATTTTGCAGGATCCGACGCTGCTCAAATCGTTGAGCCAGATGCCGAAACAAGATGACAGTGCGAAAGGTAGCGAGGAGTAATCGATGAGCAACCCGACTCAACAACATGAGCAGCAGTCCAGCCAGGCCTTTAGCCAGGATGAATTCAGCGTGCTGCTGAACAAAGAGTTTCGCCCGAAAACCGACCAGGCGCGTTCCGCCGTTGAGAGCGCGGTAAAAACCCTCGCGCAGCAGGCGCTGGAAAACACCGTCACGTTTTCCAACGACACCTATCGCACCATCCAGAACCTGATTGCCGGTATCGACGAGCAACTGTCGCGTCAGGTGAATCAGATCCTGCATCATGACGAGTTCCAGAAACTGGAAAGCGCATGGCGCGGCCTGAGCTACCTGGTCAACAACAGCGAAACCGACGAGATGCTGAAAATCCGCTTTATGAGCATCTCCAAGCAGGAGCTGGGGCGCACTCTGAAACGTTACAAAGGGGTGGGCTGGGACCAGAGCCCGATCTTTAAGAAAATTTATGAGCAGGAGTACGGCCAGTTTGGCGGCGAGCCATTCGGCTGCATCGTTGGCGATTACTATTTCGACCATAGTCCGCAGGATGTGGAATTACTGGGCGAAATGGCGCGAATCGGATCGGCTGCGCATTGTCCGTTTATTACCGGTACCGCACCGGAAGTGATGCAGATGGAGTCCTGGCAGGAGCTGGCGAATCCGCGCGACCTCACCAAAATCTTCCAGAATACCGAATACGCCGCCTGGCGTTCGCTGCGCGAGTCGGAAGACGCGCGTTATCTGGGGCTGGTGATGCCGCGCTTCCTGTCGCGCCTGCCGTACGGTATTCGAACCAACCCGGTGGACAGTTTTGATTTTGAAGAGCAGACCGACGGCGCGGATCACAACAATTATGCGTGGGCCAACTCGGCGTATGCGATGGCGGCGAACATTAACCGCTCGTTCAAAGAGTTTGGCTGGTGCACCTCCATTCGCGGCGTGGAATCCGGCGGCGCGGTGGAAAATCTGCCTTGCCACACCTTCCCGAGCGACGATGGCGGCGTGGACATGAAGTGCCCGACCGAGATCGCCATCAGCGATCGCCGCGAAGCGGAGCTGGCGAAAAACGGCTTTATGCCGCTGATCCATCGCAAAAACTCCGACTTTGCCGCCTTTATCGGCGCGCAGTCGTTGCAGAAACCGGCGGAATATCATGATGCCGACGCCACGGCTAACGCCCGTCTGGCTGCGCGTCTGCCGTACTTGTTCGCCTGCTGCCGTTTTGCTCACTACCTGAAGTGCATTGTGCGCGACAAAATCGGCTCATTCCGCGAGCGCGATGACATGGAACGCTGGCTGAACGACTGGGTGATGAACTATGTCGATGGCGATCCGGCTAACTCGTCGCAGGAGACCAAAGCGCGCAAACCGCTGGCGGCCGCTGAAGTGCAGGTAGCGGAGATCGAAGACAACCCGGGTTACTACACCGCGAAGTTCTTCCTGCGTCCGCACTACCAGCTGGAAGGGCTTACCGTGTCGCTGCGTCTGGTTTCCAAGCTGCCGTCGCTGAAAACCAAGGAAGCGTAATATGATGCCGCCGGGAGGCGACTCCCGGCAGGTACCACGCCATGGAACTACACCGACTGCAAAGAAATATGGTTTTGGGAAATTAACTTCCCAGATAATCATCGGTGATCCTAATAAAACCTGGAGTCAGGATAACCCGCATTAATTTCAACTTTGCATTCCTGCTATTTCACAGCATGAGTGTTAAGACCAGCAATGGGCTTAAGCCTGTTGCTCTGAGGCAGAGGTAAAATATGGATGGTTTTATTCAGCCCCATGCTTTCCTGTTTGCCATATAAGTGCTTTTTCGAAAGCAATAATTTTCATTAACGAAGAGTAGATATTATGGCTATTGATATGTTTCTGAAGGTCGAGGGTGTAACCGGTGAATCAAAAGATTCTAATCACACCGGTTGGACTGATATTACCTCTTTTTCCTGGGGCGCATCCCAGCCGGGTAATATGAGCGTGGGCGGCGGTGGCGGTGCGGGTAAAGTGAATTTCAACGACCTGCACGTAAATGCGCTGATCGACAAATCCACCACCGCGATTCTGAAGCACTGCTCCAGCGGCAAGCACCTGACCAAAGTTGAACTTTCGGTCTGCAAAGCTGGTGGTCAGCAGGTTGAATATGCGCGAATCACCCTCGAAGATGTACTGGTGACTTCCGTGCAGTACACCGGCGCCGATAACGGCGACACCGTTGGCGTAACTTATGCCTTCCAGGCGGCGAAAGTGAAACAGCAGTACTGGGAGCAGACTTCCGCTGGCGGTAAAGGGGCAGAAAGCAGCGCCGGCTGGAATATCAAAGAAAATAAAGAAGCATAATTGCTTACGTGCCGGGGATTTTCCCCGGCCATTCCCAATCAAGGAGGAAGGATACATGGCAAATTTGCAGGAAGGGGGTTGTCGTAGTCTTACTATCGGCGAGATAGCATTGGCACGTTTGGTTTTTGGCGACGCAATAAAATATTCTGAAGTTAAAGTACATAATAAAAGTTACTTACCATTTAACATGCAATCAAATAATGTTGCAATGACGCCTAATGGTGAAATGTATTTCCGAGAGCCGCATTATCGTGATGATTTTTCAACTGAGCCTCCTCGATATAAGCACTGGTTTATACACGAGATGGTTCATGTTTTGCAGCATCAGATTGGAATGAATGTTCGTACCAGAGGGGTATTCAGTTGGGCAGTGAGTTATAATTACTCTTTACCTCCAAACAAGAAATTGTCGAACTTTGGTATGGAACAGCAGGCATCTATAATTTCAGATTATTATTATCTAATTAATTACGGCTTGGGCGATTTTGTAAACATCACAGGTTTTGCGGGGATTATTGGACCAGATCTAAAAGATAAATATTTACAGGCGTTATCTTTGTTTATTAAAAACCCTAAAGATCGGCGGGCATGGTTATGAGTAAATTTTTTATTATATTGGCGTTCACAATCATGATAAACGCCTGTGTACCTCACCCGGCACAATATCAGACGTTTTCAGTAACACTAAAAAACAATGAACCTTGTTTTGCTCTCCCCATTAACTCAGGGCTGGAAGCGCCTATTACTAGTTCTTCGCCCACTATTATGAAAAAAACTGGCAATGAATGGAAACTAATATCACCGCCAGCGACGTTCAGCCCTACGGTGATGTTAAATAGCCAGCAGTGTCACCAATGGAGTGGTATTACATGGCAAGCTGGAGAATATGATGTTGCGCTAAAGGTGTCTGGTAAAAACGATTCCGTTCGTTATGGTGCTCGATTCTCCTTAGTAGAAAGTGCTTCAGGGCAATTTAAGCTTACACAAACTGAATAAAATGTGTCCCCGCAAACGCCGCCGTTCTTATTTCGAGAGCGGCAGCGTTTGTGCGCCAATCATATCAGCAGGAATAGGCTATGCGATTCACGATTATTTCGACCAAAGCCGGTCATCAGCCCCCGCAGGGCAGCTGTGACTTTTACGCGCCGGGCGGTACCATTGGGCGCGGCACGGACAATAACCTGGTGCTACCGGATGACGACCGCGCCATTTCTCGCCTACAGGCCATCGTTCACGTGGCGGCAGACGGCGAGTGCAAAATTACCAATCGCGGCAACGTGACGCGGGTGGTACTCAACGAGATCCCGCTGGAGCGGGGGCGTCAGGTTGAACTCCAGGATGGCGATATCCTCGCCATTGACGACTATCGCATCGAAGTCAGCGATCTGCTGCAGGATAGCCAACCGATAAGCCGAATGGCGGCGAGCGGTCAGCCGCCTGTCACTACGAAACCGTCGACACCAGCGCCATCCGCAGCGCCCACCGTGGCGGAAGCCGCGCCAACCGCGGTACCGTCAGAAATCTGGGATAGCCTGATGCAGGAATTCTCGATTGCCGACAGCATCTCCAGCAGCCGGGCTAAGCCGCAGGCCGATAATGCGCCGAATCCCTTCGCTGAGCCGAAGCCTGCTGAACGTAATCCGGAAGATCCGCTGGCGATGTTCGCTGATAGTGAACCTCTGTTTGAGCGCCCGCCGGTGGCGACGGACGACCTGTTTGCCGATGACACCCCATTTGATCGCGACAGTATTTTTGCCGACGTTACGCCAACGACGCTGGTGCCGCCAGTTGAAAAACCGGCTCAGCCTGTCGCCGATGAGCCGCAGGCAGAATTGGATCCGCTGGCGCTCTTTGGCGGCGACGCCAGCGCCAAAACCGCGCGTCATGACGATCCGCTGGGGCTTATGGGCGGCGCGCCGCTGACATCGGTAGATGCCTTCAGCAACGAAGAGCCTGCTAAAACGGTTGCCGACGAGCCTGATGCCGCTTTTGATTCGCCATTATTGATGGCCCAGCCGCCGCAGGAGCCGCCCGCTGCAGCGCGTGAAGAAGCGCCGGAAATAACCTTACCGACGCCGCAGGCCGTGGCGCGGCAAGCCGCCCAAACGCCAAAAGGGCGCTTGCGTATCGATCCCGTACGTCATGAACATCAGGCGACCAGCACGCCGCAGCCGGGTAACGGCGAAGTGCTGCAGGGAGAGCTACTGGAAGCCTTACTGGAAGGCATGGGGCTCGGCGATATGCAGCCGGTGCCGCAGTTCGACAAAGAGAATATGCGGCAGCTTGGTCAAATGCTGAGCATGTTCTCGCAGGGAACCGTCGCGCTGCTCTCTTCGCGTTCGATCCTCAAACGCGGCGTCAAAGCCGATATGACCATGGTACTGGACGACGCCAATAACCCGTTCAAGCTGTTACCTTCGGGCAAAACCGTGCTGATGCAGATGTTCGGCGCGCGGATGCCGGGCTTTATGCCGCCGAAAAAATCGGTGCGCGATGCGTTGATTGACCTGCAGGCCCATCAGTTAGGGATGATCTCGGGGATCCGCGCCATTATTGCCGCGATGCTGCAGTCCTTTAATCCCGAGCAGCTGGAAGAAGAGGCTAAGCGCGATGGCCATACTTCGCGCCTGGCGCTCCCGGCCAGCCGCAAAGCGGCGTTATGGGACTATTTTGTCCGTACCTACGGCGAAACCGCCGGGGAAATTGAAGACGATTTCCACACCCTGTTTGGCGAAGCGTTCCTCTATGCCTATGACATGGAAGTGAACCAGTACAAAGACTCACAGAGCGGATCGGAAGAATAATGGACATTACCACGGCTTCTCTTTCCCGCCAGGGAACGCGCGCCAGTAATCAGGATCAGACAGGCGAATGCGTCGGTGAGCGCTCCGCCTGCTTTGTGGTCTGCGACGGCATTGCCGGGTTGCCCGGCGGCGAGGTGGCGGCGGAACTGGCGCGCAACGCGATTCTGGATCGGTTTGACGGCGATAATCATCTGAACGCCCAGACCATTCGCCAGTATGTACAGCAGGCCAACGGCGCCATTCTCCAGCAACAGCAGGCGACGCCGGATTATCGGCGAATGGGCACTACTCTGGTGAGCCTGTTTATCGATCGCGATTATAAGCTGGCCTATTGGGCCCACGCCGGTGATAGCCGGTTATACCTGTTTCGCCGCGGCTGGCTGTACCACGTCACCACTGACCACAGTCTGGTCCAACAGATGAAAGATGCCGGACATCAGACCGACGATATTAACAGCAACCTACTGTACCGGGCGTTAGGCATGGCCAGCGACGGTGCGGAAGCCAGCTATAGCGATGTGGTGCCGGTCGAAGACGGCGATGCCTTTTTGCTCTGTACCGACGGTTTCTGGCACGGCGTCGGCGAAGAGCAGATGAAATCCTCCCTGCAGATGGTTAATACCCCGCAGGAGTGGTTAACCCTGATGAATCAGTATCTTCAGAGAAACAATGACGGCGACCAGGCTTCGCAAGACAACTACAGCGCCGTCGCGGTATGGATGGGCAGTCCGGAAGAGGCGACGCTGCTGCACTCGCTGGCCGACGCCGCGCAATTTTTCCCCCTGCGGGATTGAGACAGGCTAAGAAGGATTTTTATGAAACATTGGATATTGGGTGCGGCACTATTTGCCGCCACCGGCGTCGCACAGGCGGAAAACTACCGTATCGTGCAATCGCCTTCGCAAAAACTGGATGTCTGGATCGATAACATCAAGGGTAATACCGCGCAGAGCTGGTGCGCTAATGAAGTGGCGCTACGCATCGTCGCCAACGGTAACAAGAACGTTAAAATACTGGATAACTTCCTGCCACGCGTCGGCGCGTTAATGGAGCATCAGTGTTCGCGTTTACAGCAGCTGAACTGGACGCTGGTTGACGCTAACAATGGGCATATTGCCCAGGGAAGCGCGGCGAAAAACAAAAAATGGGCGGTAAAAGTCGCGCCCGCCGAGACCGCCGAGGCGGCGGAAAAGCCCGTCGCGCCAGCCTGGCTGCCGCCGGAAGAGAAGGCGGAAAAACTGTCTCCCGCCGCCGACCGCACGCCGTGGCAGGAGTTCACATTGCAGGGCGGCTGTCGACTGCGCACCTTCTGGCAGGAAAACGCCGCCGCTTTATTCATCCCCGCCGTTGAATCCGGTAGTTGCGAAAAGGGCGGCTGGCTGAGCGGTCGCACCGTCATCACTCAATCCGTTAACGGTAAAGAAAAGCAGAGCACCGTGACCTTCGTACACGGCTTCCCGGTCCTGGGTCTCAATGCCGCCGCTGACCCCAATAAACTACTCATCACCGCGGTCAATAATCAACGCATGGTAGTCAGCAATGAAAACGCTCAACAAAGCTGGATGATCCTGCCCTATGTCGCCGGGCAAAACGGTTGGCAGATGACCGGCACGCTGGCTATCGAAATGTCCCAGGAACTGGCCAACGATCCGTCGCGTCTACAGGCGCGGATAGAGGCGGCGCGTAGCGTCTGGACGCCGTGGCTGGCGCCGGATATTAAACTCAACGTTGTGCTGATCGACGGCCTGCACCCGCTGCTGCGTAACCCGGCGGCCGGCGCATGGCGCGCGGCAAACTAAGGAGCGACGATGAACACGCTATATCAACAGCTGGCTGGCGAAAGCGTCGGCGCGGCGCTGCAGCGCCTGGAAAGCGAGATCAAAAGCCGTCCCGCCGATGCCGATTTACGTGCGGCGTTCGTCCAGTTTCTATGTCTGAGCGGTAACTGGACGCGCGCGTTGGCGCAGCTAAAAAGCTGGCTGGCGCTGAAGCCGCAGGCCCAGCCAACGGTCACTCTGCTGGAACAGAGCATTCAGGGCGAGCAGCAGCGCGATGCGGTATTTGCCGGCAGCGCCCGCCCGCAGATGCCGGACAGCCAGTGGCCGTGGCTGTCTGCACTGGCCTCCGCGCTTTGTTCCGATTCAGAAACCGCCCAGCGACAGCGGCTGGCCGCCTTTGAACAGGCGCCCCTTAATCCTGGCAATCTCAATCAGGCGGATACCCCCGCGGTCGCTTTTCACTGGTTGATGGACGGCGACGCGCGTCTGGGCCCGGTTTGCGAACTTATCGTCAATGGCCGGTATTGCTGGCTGCCGTTCGCCGCTATCGCCGAAATTCGTTTTCAGGCCCCGGCGAGCGTCACCGATCTGGTGTGGCGCCATGCGCTGGTGCGCCTGACCGATGGAAGCGAGCAGGTGTGTCAGATCCCCGCGCGTTACCCTGTCACGCCGCAGGCGGAAGCACGCTTCCAGTTGGGCCGCGCCACCGAGTGGCAGCCGCTGGACGACGAAGGCGCGCTGTATCAGGGCCATGGGCAGAAAGTATGGCTTAACGATAACGATGAATTCCCGATTCTCTCTCTCGACGTGGTGAGTTTTGCATGAACAAACCGGTACGCGACGGTGACGCGCTGCGCAGCGGCTGGCAGGCGCGTAGCAAACAAGAGACCATTGGCGCCCGCGATAAGATGCAGCCATCGCTGCTCGACCGCCTGACCGATAATCAGCCGCAGAAAAAATCGGAGCCGCTTAACAGCAACCTGATCACCCACAGTACGCTGCGCCGTCACGTGCTGCGCGATCTGCAGTGGCTGTTTAATACCATCAATCATGACGATCCGCAGGCGTTGGACGCGCTGGCGCACGTGCGCCGTTCGGTGGTTAATTTCGGCGTCGCGCCGCTGGCCGGGAAACGGATGTCGGATATTGAGTGGCAGGATATTCAGCGCAAACTTACCGAGGCGATTATCAGCTTCGAACCGCGCATTCTGCCGCAGGGGCTGCAGGTCCGCTGTATTTCTGATACCCAGTCACTGGATTTACATAATGTCCTGTCGATTGAAATTAAAGGGCGGCTGTGGTGCGTACCGTATCCATTAGAGTTTCTGTTCCGTACCGATGTGGATCTCGAAAATGGCCACTTTGAATTGAAAGACGCGGGGTAACGATGGAAGGCAAACTGCTTGAATATTACAACCGCGAGCTGGCCTATCTGCGTGAGATGGGCGCTGAATTCGCCGAACGCTATCCGAAGGTTGCCGGCAGGTTGGGCATGCGCGGTATTGAGGTCGCCGATCCTTACGTTGAGCGGATGATGGAGGGGTTCGCCTTTCTGACTTCCCGCGTGCAGCTAAAAATGGACGCCGAATTCCCGCGTTTTTCACAGCGCCTGCTGGAGATGATCGCGCCCAATTATCTGGCGCCTACGCCGTCGATGGCGATTGCCGAACTGCAGCCGGACATCAATAAGGGCGATCTGAGTAAAGGTTTCGTGGTGCCGCGCGGTACGATGATGGACAGCCAGGTACTGAAGAAAAACGGCGTCACCTGTAGCTATACCACCGCGCACGATGTCACGCTGTTACCGCTGCGTATTGAGAAAGCCGAACTTGGCGGGATCCCCGCCGATGTGCCGCTGGCCGCGCTTGGGCTCAGCCAGCGCGGCGCCGTCAGCGCTTTGCGCCTGCGTATAAGCTGTGAAGGGGCTCAACATCTTGGCCATCTGACCTTTGACCGGCTGGCGTTTTTCTTAAGCGGCCCGGATATTGAGGCGCTGCGCCTGCTGGAGCTGATTCTTGCCCACCAGGTCGGCGTGGTGTGCCAGACCACCGGGCGCGATCCGCTGCGTTTTTCGCTGAGCGAAGAGGCTATCCAACAAGAGGGTTTCGCCGCCAATCAGGCGCTGTTACCGGAAGATCTTCGCAATTTTGACGGTTACCGGTTGCTGCACGAATACTTTGCCTTCCCGGCGCGCTTCCGCTTTATCAGTATTAACGGCCTCAGCAAGTTAATCGGCCAGTGCAAGGAAGAAAAATCCTTCGATATCATTATTCTGCTGGATAAAACCGACGACCGGCTGGAACAAGTGGTGGAAGCTAACCACTTCGCGTTGCACTGCACGCCGGTGATTAACCTGTTTCCGAAAATCGCCGCCCGCCAGTCGTTGAGCGACAGCCAACATGAATACCATCTGGTGGTCGATAACATCCGCCCGCTGGACTACGAAATCTATTCGGTGAGTAAAATTCACGGCAGCGCTGATGGCCACCGCGACGATCGCGAGTTCCGTCCATTCTGGAGTTCATGGAGCAAGGATGCCGGAGATTATGGCGCTTATTTTTCACTGCGCCGCGAACAGCGGGTGCTTTCCGAACACGCGCTGCGCTATGGCACGCGTACCGGCTATACCGGCTCTGAGACCTTTGTCTCACTGGTCGATGAGCAGCATGCGCCGTGGCAGGAAGATCTGCGTTACATCACCGCCGAGGTGCTGTGCACCAGCCGCGACCTACCGTTGATGCTACAACAGGAGCTGGGGCAATTCGTGCTGGCGGATTCGCTACCGGTAAAAACATTGAAAATGCGTAGCGGCCCGACGCCGCCGCGACCGGCGCTGGCGGAAGGGCTTAGCACCTGGCGGCTGATAAGCCAGCTGCAGATGAACTATCTCAGCCTGATGGACGGTGAAAATGGCGAAGGCGCAGCAGCGCTGCGCCAGTTGCTTGGGCTGTATGCCGGGCTGGCGGAGACCGCCGTGGCCCGCCAAATCGAAGGGGTACGCCACTGCGTGCTGGAGCCGGTTCATCGCCGGGTGCCGGAGCCGGGGCCGATCGTCTTCGCCCGCGGTATCGGCATTACCTTGACCGTTGACGAGCGCGCTTTTTCCGGCGCCAGCCCGTGGCTGTTTGGCAGCGTACTGGAACGGGTCTTTGCCCGGTTGGTGTCGCTCAACAGCTTTACCGAATTCACCTTATGTAGCCAGCAGCGCGGCGAAATCGGTTACTGGGCGCCGCGAATGGGGAAAAGGGCGCTGATATGAGTGACACGTTGGCTACCATTCATCGCCTGACGCCGCTGGCGGACGTTTTCTGGCGCGAGGTTACCGCCGCGCCCTGGCGCTACGATCTTTTTCATCTGCTGCGCCGCATTGACGCACAAGGGGGCGAACGTTATCCGCTTGGGCGCGCGCCGCTGCCGAAATTTGAATCGCTGCGCATCGGGCAGACGCCATCAATGGGGTTTGCCCCCGCGACGCTAGCCAGCGCGCAAAAACGGGCAAATAGCGCGGTGCATGAGATATCGATTCTCAGCTTCGGTCTGTTCGGCCCCAATGGCCCGCTGCCGGTTCATATGACCGAATACGCCCGTGAGCGTATTCATCATCATCAGGACGACAGCCTGAGCGCTTTTGCCGATCTCTTTCATCACCGCCTGACGCTACTGTTCTACCGCGCCTGGGCCGACGCGCAGCCAACGGTATCGTTAGACCGTGCGGACAACCGCCGCTTTGAGCGCTATCTCGCCTCACTCATCGGCATGGGCCAGCCGGGGCAACTGGAGAAGGGCGACCTGAGCCCGCATGCGCGTTTCACCCACGCAGGCCATCTCAGCCGCCATGGTCGGGATCCGGAAGGGCTGGAGAAGATCCTGCGAAATTACTTCAAAGTCCCGGTCAACATTATCAGCAACGTGCCGCAATGGATGCCGCTGACCTCGCGAGAACAAGCGCAACTGGGGGCGGGAAGGCGTTTACCTCGCCTGGGCGTCTCGGCGTTTCTCGGCGTCGCGGTACGCGATGTTCAGCATAAATTCCGCCTTGAAATCGGCCCGCTTAGCGCCGCCGAATACGCCCGTTTTCTGCCGGGCGAAAACGCGGTAAACGAATTACGCGACTGGATCCGCCAGTATCTTGGGATCGAATATGCATGGGATGTCAGGGTGCTTATCCGCGGCGATGAAATACCCGCTACGGTCCTCAGCGGCGACGGCAAACTGGGTTACAGCACCTGGCTTGGCCACCAGCCAGCCCCCGCGCCGCGTGGCGATTTAGTGTTTAGCGTGGAGCAGAGCGACGCCTGATGTTGTCTGCTCTCTGACACCTTTATTAATGTTATCAATGGAACCGAACATGTCAGAAATCAGCCGTGCCGTACTCTTCGGCAAACTGGATACGCTGTTGTTTACCTCGCTGGAAAGCGCAACCGCCTTTTGTAAACTGCGCGGCAACCCTTACGTTGAGCTGGTGCACTGGCTGCATCAACTGATGCAGCAGCAGGACGGCGATCTGCAACACATTATCCGCCATTTCGCCCTTGATGAGCAGGCGCTGACCCGCGATATCATCGCGGCCCTGGATGCGCTGCCGCGCGGCGCCAGCTCGGTCTCCGACCTTTCTGAGCATATCGATAGCGCCGTCGAACGCGCGTGGGTTTATGGCTCGCTGAAATATGGCGTCAACCGCATCCGCGCCGGCCATTTGTTAATAGGGCTGCTGAAAACCTGGAATCTGGCTAACGTTCTGAAAGGCATTTCGCCGCAGTTTAGCAAAATCAATGTCGATGCCTTGAGCGAGAGCTTTGAGACGTTGCTGGCCGCCAGTAAAGAGAGCCAGCAGGCTGTGGTGGAGACGGCCAATACTGGCGCGATGCCGACGCCGACGGCGCAGGGCACGCTGGCCCAGTACGGACAGAATCTGACGCAGCGGGCGCAGGAGGGCAAAATCGATCCGGTGGTCGGCCGTGATGAAGAGATCCGCCAGATGGTGGATATCCTGATGCGCCGCAGGCAGAACAACCCGCTGCTGACCGGGGAAGCCGGCGTCGGTAAAACCGCGGTGGTGGAAGGGCTGGCGCGGCGGATCGCCGCAGGCGATGTTCCGCAGCCGTTGCGTAATATTGAGCTGTGGCTGCTGGACATCGGTATGCTGCAGGCCGGTGCGGGCATGAAAGGCGAATTTGAAGCCCGTCTTCAGGCGTTAATTAACGAAGTGCAATCCAGCCCGACGCCGATCGTGCTGTTTATCGACGAGATCCACACCCTGATTGGCGCTGGCGGCCAGCAGGGCACCGGCGATGCGGCGAACCTGCTGAAACCGGCGCTGGCGCGCGGACAGTTACGCACCATCGGCGCGACCACCTGGGCGGAGTACAAAAAATATATTGAAAAAGATCCGGCGCTGACCCGCCGTTTCCAGACGGTGCAAATCCACGAGCCGGATGAAGAGAAAGCGTTGCTGATGCTGCGCAGTACCGTATCTCCGCTGGAGAAACACCATCGGGTGCTGCTGCTTGATGAAGCTGTCAACGCGGCGGTGAAGCTGTCGCATCGTTATATTCCCGCGCGGCAGTTGCCGGATAAAGCGGTCGCGTTGCTGGATACCGCCTGCGCCCGCGTCGCCGTCAGCCAAAGCGCGCCGCCGCCGCAGTTGGAAGATTGCCTGCAGCGCATTGCCGCCCTGGATGTGGAACTGGAGATTGCCCAACGCGAGAACCGGGTGGCGATTGGCGATGCTCAGCGCATTGAGCAACTCAAGCAGGCGCGTCAGCAGCAGGAAACCGAACGCGATACCTTGAGTCGTCGCTGGGAGCAGGAACGCGCGTTGGTTGATGAAGTCATCGCGTTGCGCGCGCAATTGCAGGAGGCTGATGACGACGCCCAGCCGGCGCTGCGCCAGACGCTTAATGAAAAACAGCTGGCGCTAAAAACCCTGCAGGGTGAGATGCCGCTGCTGTTCGCGGCGGTAGATGAGAACGTAGTGGCGGCGGTGGTCGCTGACTGGACCGGCATTCCGCTGGGGCGGATGGTCAAAAATGAAATTGACGCCGTACTGAGCCTGGCCGACACGCTCAACCAGCGAGTGATTGGCCAACGCCACGGGCTGGATCTGATCGCCAAACGTGTGCGCACTTCACGCGCGCGGCTCGACGATCCCAATAAGCCGGTCGGCGTCTTTATGCTTTGCGGGCCATCCGGCGTAGGTAAGACCGAAACCGCGCTGGCGCTGGCGGAAGCGCTGTACGGCGGCGAACAGAACATTATCACCATCAACATGAGTGAGTTCCAGGAGGCGCATACCGTCTCGACCCTGAAGGGCGCGCCGCCGGGTTACGTGGGTTACGGCGAAGGCGGGGTGCTGACTGAAGCGGTACGCCGCCGCCCGTATAGCGTGGTGCTGCTGGATGAAATCGAGAAGGCGCATCCGGACGTGCACGAAATTTTCTTCCAGGTGTTTGATAAAGGCTGGATGGAAGACGGTGAAGGCCGCCATATCGATTTCCGCAACACAATCATTATCTTAACGTCTAACGTCGGTACCGAGCTGATTAGCGCTATGTGCGCCGATCCGGATCTGATGCCCGAGCCGGAAGCGCTGAGCGGCGCGCTGCGTCAGCCGCTGTTACAGGTCTTCCCGCCAGCGCTGCTTGGCCGCCTGTTGGTGGTGCCGTACTACCCGCTGAGCGATGCGATGCTGGGGCAAATCGTGCGTCTGCAGCTTGCGCGTATTCAGCGCCGTCTGCAGGACAATCACAACATTGTCTGCGAGATTGACGACAGCGTCGTCGAGCAGGTGGTTCAGCGTTGTACCGAAGTGGAATCCGGCGGACGTATGGTCGATGCGATTCTGACCAACACGCTGCTGCCGCAGATGAGCCAAATTCTGTTAACCGCCAACCGTAACGATGAGCAGTTTACGCAACTGCGCATCAGCTATGCGCAAGGCGAGTTTCATTGTCAGTTTGCCGCGTAACACCATCAGAAAGTGAGTCTTAAGATGACGGATCACGAAAACAATCGGACTGTCCTGAACGCGCTGCCGGTCGGGTATCGTTTTAACGAATTTGAAATAAAGGAAGTGATTGGCGGCGGCGGTTTCGGCATTGTGTATCGCGCCTGGGACCATCAGCTGGAACGTACCATCGCGATAAAAGAGTTTATGCCTTCGTCGCTGGCGGTACGTAACGAAGATATGACCCTGGTACTGCGTAGCAAGCGCTTCAGCAAAGCGTTCTCCGCCGGATTAAACAGCTTTATCCAGGAGGCGCGGCTGCTGGCGCGCTTTAATCATCCCAACTTGCTGCACGTGCTGCGCTTTTGGGTTCAGAACGACACCGCCTATATGGGCACGCTGTTTTATAGCGGCACCACCTTGAGCCGCCTGCGCGAACAGCAGCCAAACCTCATCGATGAGGCATGGATCCGCCGGATGCTGCCGATGCTATTCGGCGCCATTAAAACCATTCACGACGCCGGCTATTTGCATCGTGATATCTCACCGGAAAATATCCAGATCCAGGATAACGGCCTGCCGGTGCTACTTGATTTCGGTTCGGCGCGCCGGACCATCGGTAATCTGTCCGACGAAACCGAAACCATGCTGCGCCCGGGGTATGCGCCTATCGAGCAGTATACCGACGATAATGACAGCGAACAGGGCGCCTGGACCGATATTTATGCCGTCGGCGCTGTGCTGCATACGCTGATCGTGGGTTCACCGCCGCCGGTGAGCGTGGTGCGGAGTATTCAGGACAACTATCAGCCGCTGGCGGAACTGAAGCCGGCGGGTTACTCGCTGCCGCTGCTACAGGCGGTGGATAAAGCTCTGGCGCTGCGGGTGGAAGATCGTCCCCAGTCAATCGACGCGTTCGCCGAGCTGATTGAAATGCCGGTGTCCAGTATCGATGACGTCTTGTCGGTCAAAAAAACCGGCACCATGCTGGCGCTGGTCGAAGAGGAAGAACAGGCGCCGGCCGCGACAGACTGGCGGCGCTATAAGGTTCCGGGGATGGTCGCCGCAGGCGTATTGGTCGGCATTATTGCCGGCGGTATGCTGTTCAGCGGCGGCGGCAGCGAGGCGCAACCAGCACAGAGCGCCAGCACCCAGCCGCCAGCGGCGGTTACGCCGCCGGTAACAACGCAGACCGCTAACGCGCAGACCGCTCCGCCCGTTGCTGTTCAAGAGAGCAAACCTGCCGCCGCGGCGGCGCCTGTTGCTCAGGTTTACGTGCGCATGCGGGAAGGGGAAAAGCTCAAACTCAATGGCGAACCACATAATACGCAACCGGCCACAAACGGCTTCGCCTCGCTGAAACTGGCGCCGGGACATTATGAAATTACCCTGCAGGGTAATGGACAAACCCGCGAGCAGACGCTGGATATCGCCAAACCGGGAACCTGGCTTATTAATCCATCGAGCTAGATGGCGCAATTGAGAGCGAAATCCACCCGCCAGAAATGCACGGCGGGTGGCTAATCACTGGTCAACAAGGAGTGTTTAATGACGCCAGGCTGGATTATCAACGCAGTATTGACGCTGGTTATTATTTTCATCAGCTTTTACCTTGCCAACCGCATAGTAAAAAACTCGCAACGGCGGGAGCAGCGGATTATCGAAAACGGGAACGATATCCAGGTTACGATACTCGCAATGCGGCAAACCGGATTATTTATCAACAACAATCCTGTCATTGATATGGATCTGCGGGTACAGGATTTAAATAATGGAAAAACGTGGCTTGTGGAAAAGCACCAGGAAACGGTTTTGCTCATTACCCTCGATGCCTGGCAGGTCGGAGTGACTTATGAAGCAAAACTCGAGCCAAAAGATAACGCCATTGTGTTTGTAAGAGATATTAACGATAAGCCAAAACTGACGAGTGGAAGATGAATATTTTTACTAACGTAATCGTTCTGGCCGTGGTCCTACTGTTTATTTATATTTTTGCGTCATTGCTGATTCGCGATGCGAAAAATAAAAAACTCAAAGCGGCTATCCACAATGATGGCGTTGCGGTGTCTGGCACCATCACAAATGTGAGAAGCCGCTCGGGCGGTAATTCCGGGTTTATTAATATTAGCGTCGATTTTAATTACGTTAACGAAAAAGGTGAATTGCTGACCGGTCAGCGGGATATCGTTATTGATATTACGCGTATCCAAAACTTTCAACCGGGAAAGCCGATTCCGTTACGCTACTTGCGCCTTGACCCGCAACAGGTGCTGGTCGATCTGCCGAACCCACTGTTAACGCGCAGCTAGTGCTGCACAAACTGTATCCCCCTGAATGGAATAATATTATGTCTAACAGGATCACCGTTCAGCTCCCCGTTGAGGGGCTGCTTTTCTGGAAACTCAGCGGACATGAAGCCATGTCGGAAATGTTCGAGCTCAGCTTAACGCTGCTTGGCAGCGATGCGCGTCTGGATCGCAGCAAGCTGCTTGGCCAGCCGGTCACCGTGACCATTCCGACGCAAAACGCGCTGAGTTCGCGTTATTTCAACGGTAAAATTACCCGCGTGGCGGTGAGCGCCGTTGAACTGAGCGGTATCCGCTACGCCGCTTACCAACTGATCGTTGAACCCGACTTATGGCCGATGAAACGCGACCGCAACCTGCGTATATTCCAGGGGCAGACGGTACCGCAGATCATCAATACGTTGCTGAGTGAATACCAGGTCAACGTTGAGGATAAGCTGAACGGCAGTTACCGCGTCTGGGATTACTGCGTCCAGTATCAGGAAAGTAGTTTCGCCTTTATCAGCCGCCTGATGGAGCTGGAGGGGATTGCCTACCATTTCCGTCACGAGGCGGGTAAACATACGATGGTTCTGACCGATTCAGCCACCCAGCATCAACCGGTAAGCGGCTATGAAACCATTCCCTACCACCAGACGGCATCGGGCGGTATTACCACTGAAGAGGGGATCGGTCAGTGGGCGCTGGAAGATAGCGTGACGCCGGGGATTTACAGCCTCGATGACTATGATTTCCGTAAACCTAACGCCTGGCTGTTTCAGGCGCGGCAGAACCCGGCATCGCCCTCGCCGGGCAGTATCGACGTGTACGACTGGCCGGGGCGGTTTGTCGATCACGGACACGGTGAATTCTACGCGCGTATCCGCCAGGAGCGCTGGCAGGTTGAACATCAGCAGATCCAGGCGTCCGCCACCGCGGTAGGCATCGCTCCCGGCGCAACGTTTACCCTAACTAATGCGCCATTCTTTAGCGATAATGGCGAATATTTGACGACCGCCGCAGATTACTTGTTTGAAGAGAACAGCTACGCCAGCGGCGGCAATAGCGATATCTCGCACCAAATCCATTTTAGAGTGATCCCCTCTTCGGTAGTCTATCGCCCGGCGCAGGTAACCGACTGGCCGCGAACCTATGGCCCGCAGACGGCGAAAGTTGTCGGGCCTGAAGGGGAAAGCATCTGGACCGACAGGTATGGCCGCATCAAAGTGAAGTTTCACTGGGACCGCCATGCCAAAGGCGATGACACCAGCTCCTGCTGGGTTCGCGTGTCGAGCGCCTGGGCAGGCCAGGGCTTTGGCGGCGTGCAAATTCCCCGCGTCGGCGATGAAGTGGTCATTGATTTTATCAACGGCGATCCTGACCGCCCGATCGTCACCGGACGTGTGTATAATGAAGCCAGCATGCCGCCATGGGATCTCCCCGGCGACGCCACCCGGATGGGCTTTATGACGCGGAGTAAGGATGGGAATCAGGACAATGCCAGTTACCTGTTTTTTGAAGATAAGCTTGGTGAAGAGTCCGTCGATTTGCATTCTGAAAAAAATATGAACGTGTCTGTTGAAGGGATGCACAATGAAGTTGTTCATCAGCAAACGATCTATTCACATCTAAATACGCGTTCCACTAGTGTGGTAGGCCACGATACGCAAACCTTTAATGCCGGGCAAACCATCGCTATCACGGCTAATGGACGTAATGAAAGCATTGTCGATAGTGAAACAAAATCGGTTACGGGTTATTCAAGTAATAGTTATACCGGCAATGTGGTAACCGAAAGCGGTGATACGGTTAGCACTTTGGCGGCATCGAAGATAATGTACGAAACGCCAGATGTTATCTTTGGTCAGGTTGTCGATGCCAAAGGTACAGAAAGTGCAGTTCCCAATATACCTTTTGATATTAAAAATACCGCTGGGCAGATTATGGCTGCACCAGGGACCAAGCTCTACGCAACAGATTATTTGGCAGCAGCCTCTACAAGCGCAGTTTCCGCTGCCACCAGAGTGACATACAAAAAAGGGGTTGTAACGCATATCCAAGGTATTGACAAACTTACCGTGGATAATAATCAAATAGTAGACGTTAAAGGGAATGTTGCTAGAAATATCCTGGGTGAACTTAATGAAACGGTTCAAGGTAAAATATCTATTAACTCACCATTAAAAATATCTATAAAAAGCGATACTAAAGTAGAAATTGTTTCCCCTGAGGGGTTGTTCACTAACAAGGGAATAAGTGTATCATTAAATGGCACAACACACTCCTTCAACGGACTTAGCACATCTGTGAATGGTGCATCGTTTAGTTGGACACCATTAAACATGCCAACGTCATTAGCAAGTATTGTCCACTCTCCAATGAATGTAACTAGATCTCTAACAAAAATAGAATCTTCATTGCAGAATGTAGTTATTGGTTTTATCCACATGTTTATGTAAGAGGTATATATGAATTTCCTTTCTGAACACTCAGGACCTATTGCGTTAGGTGTAATGTTGATATTCATCTTCATCTGTCTCAGAGGATTAAAGGGACAGAAGGAAGATTTTAGTGAAATAAGAAATTGGGTTGCAAGAGACAACTGGAACGGCGAATTAGCAACAGGAAAATTAAAAGAATGGAAACAAACATCAACTACCAATAATTTTGACCATTTCTATATTTTTACTATCGAGTCTAATTTGAGTGGTGAAGCTCAAACATATAAAGCAGCAACTGTGTTAAAGACCTCTGAAGTCATTAAATTAAAAAAGGATATGCCTGTAATGTTCAAATACCAGGGAGTACCCCCAAAAAAAACAGCAGTCATGAGCGTAGGCTAGTACTAGTCGATGCACGACATATAATTGCTGCTTTACCCTTTGATAGGGAACATGGCATAGAAACGGCCTCCAAATGCTGCGTTTCCTTTCCATTGGTTTTAGCTGGTAATAAATAATCAATCCAGAACCTAACGATTTCTCAATTTTTTGCATTTAAAATAAGACAGCCATCAATGGTTCACTTAATGTAAGATTTTACGATGTCAAATTCAACAATGTGGTCTATCTTTATAACCATTTTAGTTTTGGGGTGGTTCTTATACAGTATAATGAAGTCAGGAAATAATGATGAGAAGTTTCGTAAGGAAGGCATTAAAGTTGAAGCTAAAATCATTAGTAAACAACATATAAGTACCTCTGGCACCGGAAATATGAAATTTAAGTTTGAATTGGAATTTATGACTCCCGATGGAATTGTCGTCACATATGCTCGTCGCTTTATAACTCCGGAAGAAATGGTTAAGATTGGTAGGAAAAATACAGTTTTTTTATATTACCTCCCAGGTGCCCCTGAAAAAGTCTACCTTGTTCCTGGAGATATGGAGTAAACTATTGATGATAGTTTTTGTTAACAGCACGGATGCAACCCTATGAATGTCATCACGGAACCATCTTTTATCTTTGGCATTGTGGTGACAATCATAGCATTAGGTATATCATTTGCTGCCTTCAAACCGAATAAAACTGAAGTTTCAGCAATTAAAAACTGGTTGTCGAGAGATAAGTGGTCCGGTCAAACAATCCAGGTTCCGCTAGAATCATGGCGTCAGACAGAAACAAAGTACGGCAATGATTATATTTATGATTTCTATTTTAATGCAAATATAAACGGTTCTGTAAAAAAATACATTGCGAAAGGCATTGTAAGACCCGATGATATTCATAAATTAAAGAAAGGAATGTTATTATCAGTAAAGTACAGTAATAACACGCCTCTAAAGATAGCGGTTACTTCCGTTAATTATTAAATGTGTAATGGTGCAGTAATATTTGATATTTCATTCTACCTATAAAATCACGACCTGGAATTGATTAAATGGATTTTCTAAATACAAAATGGTTTTATATTCTGCTTGTGGCATGCCTTATAGCACTCTATATTATTGGGCGGAATTTTCGTAGTTCCGTTATCCCTATGATCAAGGCTGGGTTTATTGAAAGCGCTGTTCTTAAAACAGGAATCGCAGTAAATGCCGATATTATTGCATCTCATCAAACTAGTATGTGGGGTGGAAATAAGCCAATATACCATTTGACCTTAAAATTTAACACTCTTGAAGGTGTTGAAACCGAAGCGAGTGTTGATATGGGGCTAAGCTTTGAAGAAATTGAGAGATTTAAACCCGGCAATGGGACAACAATAAAATACGACGCTAAAAATCCTAAACGAATCGCAATTTATGACAGACCATTATTTTTATAATGTGACAATTATTTATATTTAAAACCTAAAAGAGCTAACAATGAACTTTATTTATCAACACTCTTTGTTAATTGTTATTGCATCGGTTGCATTTAGCTTTTTTCTATTGTTCGGTTCGCTGCGAAGTCTCAAAGGACAGGGCGGGGACCTTACTGAAATAAAAAACTGGCTAAGCCGTGAGCGCTGGCCCGGTGAGATAAAAAACGCATCTCTGGTAAGTTGGCGTCAAACTAACGCGACCAATAATTTCGATTATTATTTCGTATTTACCTTTGAGGCGAACATTGAGGGTACGACAAAACAGTATAATGCTGCTGCCGTGGTACGTGCTTCAGAAATCCCCAAATTAAAACCGGGGCTTCGATTAACTATAAAGCATGAGGGCGTTCCGCCAAAACGAATGGCTGTTATGGATGTGGATTATGAATAAACAGGGTATCCACTAGACTTCTATGCTCGTGGCCATTTAGGTGGCCACTTAAAAACACTCACAGAATTTCTAATATGTGGTGAACTTCATCATTAATGGATCATTATGTTTGACTCTATGTGGGGAACATTAATATTAGCCGTTTTAATTTTGTTTGGTTTGTTCTTATATTGTTATCGTTCAGGCTCCAATTATGATAAGTTTAAGGCAAATGGCATTCGTACCGAGGCTAAAATATTAAGCATGGAAAAAATTGGCGCGAGTGGCGGAGGGAGCACTAAACTTAAAATGGAATTATCTTTCAATACTGACTCAGGTCTGGTGACGGCAACGGCTAAACAGTATATTTCCCCGCAAAACATGGTAAAAATCATGAGAAACAATACTATTTACATCTACTACATGCCTGATAATCCCAAAGAGTTATTACCAACACCTTGGGAGATGGAGTGATGGAGTCTCTCTATATTGTGAGAAAACCAAGATGTCTTTTTACCTAAAATAATGAATTGTGAAGCCTGAACTGAAACCCACCAGGGATAATTATGTCATTTGAAAAATGGATCACCAATATGTCTCCAGGGGAAATGATACCCGTGATTATTGGTTTATCAGTAAGTATATTATTCATGATGGCCACCTATTTCACATTCAGAAAGTCATCGTTACAACTAAAGTCAGTGAAAATCTATTTAAAACGCGAACGCTGGCGAGGAGACTTACTGAGTTCGCGGATTGAATTCTGGCAACAAACTAATGTAATGCTCGGTAATAATCTATTTTTCGATATATATTTTCGCATCGATGAAATGCCTCAATTATTTTGCGCCAAGGCGCTGATTGCACCAGCACAAATACATCTATTACGTAAAGGGCTGTCCATTGTCGTTAAGAAAGGATGCGGCAATAAGATTGCTATTATGCAAATCGGTGATGTGGGTTAATTCACTATGGATATACTCTTTTTTATCGTCATGGGGCTGATTGTCCTGGTGTTTGGTATCTATCCCATGGCCCGTTTTCTTTATCAGGATTTTTACCCGTATTTAAAGGATAGTTTCACCCACAGTGAGGTCCTGCAATCCGGCATTGCGGTCAACGCGGATATAATTGCCGCACACCAGACCAGCGCCTGGAGCGGAAGTAAACCGATCTATCGTATCACCTTTAAATTTAAGACCCGCGAGCAGGTGGAAGTTCAAGCTAGCCTGAATCACACCCTGAATTTCAGCGACATTGAACGTTTTAAGCCGGGTAATGGCACAACGATTAAATACGATCCGGCGAACCCGCAGAGAATTGCGCTATACGACAGGCCGCTTTTTTTGTAAGAACTAATCAGGAGATAACATGGAAATCGTCTCTACCATAGTGCTAACCATGGCATGGGCCATTCCGCTGGTAGTATTGCTCTTTGTGGCCTGGGTTGCGATGCAGAATATACGTTCTGCGCGACAAGATAAAAAAACGAAAATGAATGGTGTCAATGTTAAGGCCACCATCCTGCAGATCAAATACGATCGCGACCAGCGAATTAATAATCACTACTCAGCCATTTTGACCCTTCGTTATCATTGGCATGAGCAAGAACTGCAGGGCATCCGCGGCGTTATATTCCCCGCGCAAGACCAATCTGAGGTTCAGGTGAATCAATTAATCAATATTCGCGTTCACCAGGACGACCCACAACATTTCTACTACCTCGATTATCGTAATGTCTGATGCTAAGCATCAATTCCCCTTAAGAACCTATCGCATTAGGGCTATATGAAAATCATTAAACCCTTACGCCTGAGCGTACTGAACCGGCCATTCCGCTGGCAGGGCAAAAATTATCTTGGCGTTTCGGTGCTGGCGTTGGCGGATATGGGGCCAAACCCCCAGCTGCGCCCCGAGATGGAACTGTGGCAGCTTGCCGCCGACGAACTACAAACCAGCGGCGGCGTGGTGGATATGGCCATCCCTAAAGTCCGCGCCGAATTTCTTGCCACCGGTTTTGCCTATACCCATCATCAGCAGGAAAAAAGCGCCTGCGTGGCGCGCATCGATATCGACAAAGTGAGTAAGTCGTTGGTGGTGTTCGGCGATCGCCAGTGGACGGGGCAACGTATGACCCGACCGCAGCCGTTTAGCGAAATGCGCCTCGACTGGAGCCGCGCCTTTGGCGGCGGTGATTATGCCGACAACCCGCACGGGCTTGGTGTCGCGCCGGTAAAACAGCAGGGGCGCGAACATCATCCTCTGCCGAATATTGAACCGCTGGAGGGAAGAGTAAGCTCGCCGCAGCAGAAACCGCAGCCGGCAAGTTTTGGCCCGCTGGATATTCAGTGGCCGCGGCGCTTTAGCCGTATGGGCAAAAAATATGATGCCAGTTGGCTACAACAGGATTTTCCCGGTTTTGCCCGCGATATTGACTGGAAAGTCTTTAACGCCGCCAGCCCGGACCAATGGTGGGAGGATCGGGATACCTTGCCGCCAGGGGCGAAATGGCGGATCTGGAATATGCATCCTGAGAAACCAATGCAGGAGGGCCAGCTGCCGCCGTGGCAGGCTCGCTGTTTTATTCATCGCCAGCGCGCGGATGAAACGCTATTTGAAGAAATTGCCTTACGCGCCACCACGGTATGGTTCTTTCCCCATCGGGAACAGATGATGCTTATCTGGCAGGGGCACATTCGTATCAATGAAGACGATGCCGCCGACGTCCTGCAGCTGATCCCGGCGCTGGAAAAAGAGGGCGCCGCCCGTTCGCTTAATCACTATCGCAAGGTACTGGCCCAGCGAATGGATAAAGAGAAGGGCGCGCTCTTCTCCTTTCGCGAAAAGGATCTCATACCGGAAGAGACCATCGGCCCGTGGATCGACAATGAAATTGAACAGTCGCCGAGTCCGCAGCAGGAGAATATGAAAAACCGCGCTCGTCTGCTGCGTGAACAGCACCGCGCCGCCATTGAAGCCAGCGGCGGTGATATCGATAGCCTGTTGGCGGATATCGACGAGCCCACGTTGCCTAAGCTTGAAGACCTGCCGGAGTTTATCGCCGACATGGAGCGTCAGGCGCAGGAAATGGAGAATGATGCGCAACAGCGCAAGCGTGAGATGGAGGCGCACTATCCGCAGTTGAATAACGATGAAAACCAACCGCGCGGCCCCGAATCCATGCACCGAATGCAGGAGATGCTGCATCAGCACCAGCAGGAACTGAGTGAGAAAAAGCGCGCGCAAACGCGCGAGGCGCTACACCAGATGTACCTGGCCGCGGTGCAGCATCAGCCGCCGGCGGTCCGGCTGAAGGGCGATCTGGCGATGATCCTGCGCCAACGCGCCGAGCGTACCATGGCGCAGGGCGGCAATTTTAGCGGGATGGATCTGACCGGCGTTGATTTTTCCGGCATGGATTTTCGCGGCGCCAATTTTGAAAAGGCGTTACTGGAATGCGCGGACCTCAGCCACTGTCAGCTGGATAACGCCTCTTTTCAGGGGGCCGTGCTGGCCAGAACGGAGCTACAGCATTCGTCGCTGCGTAACTGTGATTTTAGCGGCGCCAGCCTGGTACTGGCGGAGTGCCATCAAAGCGACTTCACCGGCGCTCGCTTCGAAGATAGTCAGCTACAGAACGCGCTGTTTGCGCAATGCATTTTCGATAATGCGACGCTAAAAACGCTGATCCTTCGGGAAATCAGCCTGATTGACTGCCGTTTTCATCGCGCCGAGTTGGATGGCTGCGTCTTTATGGAACTGACGCTGGCACAACCTGATTTCAGCCACGCACGGCTGCACAAATGCTCGTTTTTACAATCTGAACTGGAGCATGCCATTTTCCATCAGGCGACGCTGGAAAGCTGTTCGCTGGTGCAGACCATCGCGGAGCGCGCTGATTTTAGCGCTGCAACATGGCTAGCCAGCGCTGCGGTGTCGGAAAGCTCACTTATCGGAGCCGACTTCAGCCACGCGACGCTGCAGCAGAGCAATTTACGCCAGACGCCATTACAGGGCGCGCGCTTTGCGCTGGCAAAAATCGAAAACAGCGATCTGAGTGAGGCCGATTGTCGCGATGCCAGCTTTATACGCGCGAATCTGGTCGGCAGTCTGTTTGTTCGCACAGATTTTCGCGAAGCCGATTTTACCGACGCCAACCTGATGGGCGCGCTGCTGCAAAAAAGCCAGCTTGCCGGAGCTAATTTCGAAGGCGCCAATCTGTTCCGCGCCGATCTTTCACAATCCTTTACCAGTAAAACCACGCGGCTGGATGGCGCATGGACCAAACGCATTAAAACCCTGCCGAAGCGCGATGGAGAAGTGATATGACGATACTGAGCCCGGAGGAGATCGTTCAGCGCATCAAAAACGGCGAGCCACTCAATGAAATATCGCTGGATGGTATCAACCTGCAGGGCTGCGATCTCTCCGGCGGACTGTTTCAGGAGGTGTCGCTACGCGGCGCTAATCTGCAAAATGCCAATCTGCATGAAGCCCTGTTTACCGAGTGCCAGCTGCAGAACCTGCAGCTGCAAGGCGCCCAACTTAAGCAGACGACCTTCAATCAGTGTGAAATGGCCCATCTTCAGGCCGCTGAAACCACGCTTGATAGTTGCGTGTTTAATCAGTGCGACCTGCAAGAGAGCGATTTCTCGGCGACCACGCTGCAAAGCAGCCAGTTTATGCGTTGCCAGATGAGCAGGAGCCGTTTTAGCGGTTCAACGCTGGAACGCAGCGTGTTTTATGAGGCTGACCTGACTCACGCCAGCTTTGCGCAAAGCCGAGGTCTGTTGACCACCTTTTATCATATCGATTTGCGGGACACCGCGCTGGACGGAATGCAGTGCGACCGGCTGGTGTTTTTCCAGTGCGATCAGCGCGGCAAAGACTATTCAAGGCAGGGTTTTACCGGCTGCCAGTTCACCGATTGTCCGCTGGACGGCGCGAAGTTTAACGGCGCCCAGCTAACCCAGTGCAATTTCAAAGGCGCGTCATTGCGTGAAGCAGAGTTCAATCAGGTGAACGCCAGCCAGGCGCTGTTTATGGAGGCCGATCTGCGCGGCGCCCAGTGTCGCGGCAGCCTGTTCGACCAGGCAATATTTGTTGGCGCGATACTGGAGCAGGCCGACTTTAGCCAGAGCAGGTTGTTCCAGAGCGTTTTACAGCAGGTTCAGGCCCCCGGGGCGCGATTCGCGCTCTGCGATCTGACGTGGAGCGATTTTTCCGCTGCCGACCTGCGTCAGGCGGATCTGCGCGGCGCGACCTTTTCCCGCACCCGGCTGCATCGCGCCCGCCAGGACGAAGCGCTGTTTACCGGCCGCCAGGGGATCCTGGAATACGATGAAGAGTTATTAGCCGCTGAGGCGTGGAGCGCCCAGCGCCACAGCCGTTGTTAAGGAGACAACAGATGACAACCATTAATCACAAACTGGCCCAGGCGGCGATGCCGCCGGCGCAGGCTTCCGGCACGGTGACCCATTGCTTTGCCGACGGCAGCGTGACCGTCGAGAGCGAAGGGCGCGGCTGGCACTGTCGGCGAGCGGTCAGTTGTCTGATCGCGCCGCAGGCTGGGGATCGCGTACTCATCAGCAGCGTGGACAACCAGATCTGGCTGTTAGCGGTGCTGGAGCGTGATGAAAGCCGCCAGGCGGAGCTCAGCGTACCGGGTGACCTGCATATTCAAAGTCAGGGAGAACTCAGTCTCAGCGGTCAGCGCCTGTGCGTCAATGCCGCGCAGGGGGACTGCCATATCAGCGAGATGAACTACAGCGGCGATAAGCTCTCGGCATGGGTGACACTGTCACGTATTGTCGGCAAACGCGCCGAATCGGTCTGGCAAACGGTGACGCAAATTAGCCACAATCTGCTGCGTACTACCCGGCAGACCGAGCAGGTGCGCGCCGGGCAGCTGGATATGAAAGCGGAAGATTATGCCCGGCTGCATGCGCACAATACGGTCATCACCTCAAAAGCGATCACCAAAGTCGATTCAGAACAGATCCACATGGGCTAAGGAGCTAATTATGTTTGCTAACTGCCAGCTATTCGGTGTCGATTTAGCCTTCCCCGACGTCTGTCTGACCCCGATGCCAGCGCCGACACCGATTCCCTATCCGGACATCGCGCTGGGGCCGACGGCGATCCCTAACGCGCTCAATATTCTGTTTATGGGCATGCCCGCGCACAATATGGCGACGGTGACGCCGCTCACCAACGGCGATAACCCCGGCGTGGCGACCGGGGTGGCGTCAGGTACGGTGATGGGGCCGTCGCGTCATCTGACCGGCGCATTTACCGTACTGCTAAAAGGCACGCCGGCGACGCGTCTAACCAGCGTTAGCCTGCAAAATTCGACAAATGCGGTCGGTATGCGCATCGTCCCCAGCCAGTTCAAGGTATTGATGCTGGCGCCGTAGGAAACACGTTCCAGATGCCATACCTGAACATCATTCTCGGGAAGCCTTTTTACGATCTCCTGCAGCATGGCCGGGAGATCGACCGCGCTATTGCGCGCCGGGACGGCACCTCACTGAATCACTCTACGCCAGAACTTGAACGCTACTTTTCGCGACCATCTGGCGAACGTCCCCGGCAAAACCCATTTCCGGTCGCCGCGCTATTCCCACTGTTCTTAGTGGCTTTTGCATTCAATCTGCTACCATTTTTGCAGACTCTCCCGCCATTCTCTGCGCCGATACGGGTAGCGAGTTTCTTTGTACCAGCGCTTGTGGTGGTTATTTTTCTGTTGACCAGCGGCGTGTTGCTGGCTCGCGGTTATACCCTCGGGCTGAAGGGATTTCTGGCGCTATTTCTTCTCCTCTCAGCGTCAACGGCGGCGCAAGCGTTGAGAGCGATGGTCAGCGCAGGTGAAAGTCTCTGGCCGCTGGCGTTCGCCGCGCTGGCATTACTGTGTTGCCGGCTAATATTTAACCGCCGGGGATTCGTGCTGTTCACGATTTATTGTCGTAGCCAGCGGTTGGCTCTTCTCGCGGGCAAACTACGCCGGCAGCGCAAATAGGGAGTGGTAATGGCGGTGAGCAACCCCTGACTATCAACGGATAGCCAGGGATTTTGTTTATTGCGGGTAATTAAACGCGTCAGGATGGTTTTCAAGGCTGCCGCTCAGCGCGGCAAACAGCACGGTTTTACCATCAATCGACAGCGCATCGCTGACGTTAAGCCAGGTCAGTTTTTCCTGCGATGTCTTCTCATCAACCACTGAGAAGACGCCCGCCATCTGTTTGGATTTTTCAGACCAGATCACGGCGATACGTTCGCTTCCACAATCGTGTGGTTTACAGGCGCTTAATACCTGCCAGGATTCAGAACCCAGTTTCACGGTCTGTGCCGGGGATCCGGTACCACCGCTGTTAACCCAGGCCGGGAGCTTATGGCCTTTTACCATCTGGCTGAACGACGCTTTGGTCGCATTATCTTTGGCAAGTGAAGTCAGCGTAACATCGCTTTGCGCCATAACGCTGGCGGATGCGGTGAGTGCGACGATGGCGGCAAGTGCTTTGAACATGTTTCCTCCTGGAGTTGATATGTCCTCATTTCGGGCCCCTTAATAGTGGGCGCAGAGCATCATTAATGCAAATGAACATATTTATACAATGAATGTGATCACCCGCGCAAAGCGTGGACTTATCCGGCTTTGACATGTCATGATGCACATTGGTTAAATTTTTGTATTAATAGCCGAGAGTGAAGGGCTAATACAAAAGGGCATATTTATTCAGGCGATAACGCATGGCGTATTTGAATCATCTGTTGACGTTTATTGAAAGTAATCCGGCACTCGCGATCGGCTTTAACCTTATTCTGTTGGTCGTCTCCGGCATCTTTGCCCATCTTTTGTGCAAGTTTTTGCTGATTAAAGTGATACGCAAGGTGTTCTTCGCCAGCCATAAACAGGACGTACCGCTGGAAAAAGACCGCCGTATCGCCGAGAAACTGTCAAACTTCATTCCGGTTATTATCGTCTACTATGTTCTGCAGTTTATGCCCAATATGCCGGCATCGCTGGTAACGGCGATTAATACCATCTGCGGAATTTTGTTTTTTATTTTTCTGTCGATCTTCTTCAACGAAATGCTGGATATCGTCAATAGCTCTTATCTGCGTAAGACCAAGCGTAAAAACCACTCCATCAAAGGCTATATCCAGATAGGCAAAATCTTAGTTCACATTCTGGCCGCGATTATGATCCTCGCCGTGATGTCGAATAAATCACCGGTGATTATTATTTCCAGCCTCGGCGCCGTCGCGGCGGTGCTGATGTTAGTGTTTCAACATACCTTGTTGTCGCTGGTGGCCAACGTCCAGCTATCGTCCAACGATGTCCTGCAACTGGGCGACTGGATCGAAATGCCCGACAAGAACCTGAGCGGGGAAGTGACGGATATCGCGCTGCATACCATTACTATCCGTAACTGGGACAACACCATTTCGCGTATTCCGACCAAGAATTTCCTTACAGAAACGTATACCAACTGGCAGGCGATGTTCTCGTCCGGCGCACGAAGGATCATGCGTAGTATTAATATCGATCAGCACTCGGTGACCTTCCTGAATCAGGAGATGTTAACCCCGATGCTGGCAATCCGCGGGGTGAGTGAGCCGCTCAGTAAATTACTGGATGGCCGGGATCCGGGCGGCGTCGCGGATCGCTGGTTTATTGATAACGGGTTGACTAACCTGACGCTGTTTCGCCATTACCTGATGAGCTATCTCGCCGAACGGCCAGATATCATTAAAGATATGTACATCGTGGCGCGAACGTTAAAACCGTCGCCGTCCGGGCTGCCGCTGGAAATCTACTGCTTTACCTCCTCGACGCTGTGGATGGATTACGAGAACACCCAGTCTGCTATTTTTGAATACATTACCGCCGTGGCCGGGCAGTTTTCACTGCGTCTTTACCAGTATCCCGCCGGGCATGATTTCTGGCGCTTATCGCAGGAAAACGCCAGCCGCGCGAGTTCGCCGCCGCCAACAGAGGGGTGACCGGGAGATGGCAATCGTGTTGAGAAAAATGCGGGCCTCCGATATTAGCGGTGGCCTGATGCTTAGCCAGCAGATGGGTTGGCCGCATCGTCGTGAAGACTGGCTGTGCGCCTTCAGGCTAGGTGAGGGTATTGTGGCGGAAATAGAAGGCGAACTCTGTGGCACGACGCTATGCTGGCGCTGGGGTCAACATCACGCCACTATCGGCCTGGTGCTGGTGACTAAACAGCTGCAGGGTAAAGGGCTTGGCAAGAAGCTCTTTGCCGCTCAATTAGAGAGGCTGGGCAGCCGCACTATCCAACTGTACGCCACGCCTGCCGGAGAACCGTTATATCGTAAGTTTGGTTTCCGTCCGGCAGGATTTCTCCAGCAATGGCACGCCCACGCATTACCTGCCGTTGCTTCTTCGGGCATCGGCATCTCTGCCGCGACGGTCGCCGATATATCACAGCTAGCTCTGTTGGATGGCAAGGCCTGGGGCGCCCAACGAGAGCGTCTTATCCGCTGGCTGCTGGCCAACGCGCACCTCGCTGTTATCCGCAATAGCCAGGAGCAGATTTGCGCCTGGGCCGCCTGTCGCCGCATGGGCCGAGGCTATGTAATCGGACCGGTGGTGGCCAGCCGAAGCGATCATGCGCAGGCGTTATGCGCTAGTTTTCTGACGACGCTTGCCGGCGAGTTTGTGCGCCTCGATTGTCCGGAAAGCCAGCATGAATCGTTTACCCACTGGCTTGGGCAAAACGGGTTCACGCTGGCGGATCGGCCCTTGGCAATGGTGAAAGGGGATATTTGCCGCCACAGCCATGATGTACGTCTTTTTAGCCTGATGTCCCAGGCGATGGGGTAAGTGGAGTAACAACGGCCATTCGGAATAATCCTGAATTTTTATATTTCTATAGCAATTAACCTTTAGGGCATAAAATAGATGCCCATATGCATGGAGAGAATCAATGACAATGCCTGGCGAGTTTGCAAAAAACAATTTACCCGATTATGGATTTGCAAGGAGTCTGGGACTGACCTCAGGCAATGATTTTGATTTTAAGGCTCTGGCCAATCAATTGGATTGTTCCCGAGATTTTAACCATGCAGGTATTATTTATTCTGACGGTAGCCAGCAGTGGCTTGTTAGACCGTCCAGAAATATTGCTCAGGAAAATAAAAGCACCGTCACCCACGTTATCGTTACCCGAATAAATGCTCAACCTTCGGCATATAATGCCACCAAAGCACTAAATCATACGATTCAGACGCCATCCCTGGCAAACGAGATCACCTCAACGGCTATTTCATGCGGTGCGGCTGTCGTAACGGGAGTTTTGGCTGTCGGCGCAGGTGCCGCCGTTCCAATAACCGCAGGGGCATCCGGTGTTGTTGCTGCGATTATTACTGCGGGAACGGTAGCTACAGTCGCGCAATGTTTTATTGGTTTAGGTCGTATTACCCTGATTGCAACAGATCATGATGATGTAGTCACATGGCTCGACAGCGAATCATGGTATGTGGCAACAAGTACCGCATTAGATATTGTTTCGCTTGCGGGTGCCGGAGCTGGGCTGAGAAGCACGATAGAAACATATAAGATGATGAAAGCTAGCACTTCAACGAATGTGATAACCTGGCTTAAAGGGCTAAACCGTGCGGAACGTCGCCGAATTACGGAAGAAATTATTCGTGCGCAAAACCCTGGAATATCGAATACAGGAATTAAAGCCGCTATGCGTGCAGGGTTTTATCCCAAACGCTTTCCTTCTGATGCCTTACAGAGAAGCTTACAACGTGAATTAACCACGGCGGTAGTGAATACCTCCGCATTTGCGGGTAGCGCCATGACTGGAACAATCCGTAATCCGCAAAATATGAGGGCCTCAACACAATATGCCATTGGCCTTATTCAGTCATTCTCCTTGTTGGGAACTCATTAATAATAATCATGAAATATATTACCAGAAACCTTATTTTAAGTGCCGTTGTTTCTCGAAAAATGGACACTAACGATCCGCAGCAGCTTGAAAAGCTTAAAGACAGATTAAAAGACCGGATGGGTATACCGGTCGGCTGGCATATGTCAGGAATACCGCTGGTAGGGGCTATGATTCTGAGCATGTTCGCTTTTGCCCTGGCTCAACCTTATCTCTGGTTGGCGGTGTTCGAGCTATTTGGGCTGCCGCAGTATGCCGTGATGGCGGCGAGTGTGCCTGTATCGCTAATTTATAGTCTGATAATGGTACTGACGATGTACTTCGTTGCCAGAGGCAATTTTCTGGCGCTTAAATTATCACTGGCTTTGATGGCTTTTAGCGGTCTGGTTGCGATTGTTTATTTTCTTTCTGTTTGCCTGGGGGCATTATTCGGCGCCGGACTAAAACCAGGATTTCTCATTAGCGCCGTGCTGGGGCTAGTATTCATTTTAGGCGGTATCCGATGCATTAATAGCCAGACTTTTTACCGTGCAAACGCCCTTTATCTACATAACAGGGTCTGGCGAAAACAGCTTAATATTCAGCGCCAGACGCTGCGTCGCGCTTCACGTTAGAAAAGGGCGGCAACAGGCCAGTTTTAGCCTGGCCTTATTTTATAAATCAATAAGCAGATTCGTGCTGCGGCTGCGGGAGCAGCACAGCGCGACATGCTGCACGATGGCGCATTTTTCTGCTGCTGACTGCACCGTATCACGATGATCCACCTCTCCCTCAACCACCCTGGTCAGACAGGCGCCGCAAATCCCCATCTCACAGGAGAGCGGCACTGCCACACCATTTTCCTGCAATACCTGCGCGATGGTTTGATTGGCGGCGACAGGCCAGCACTGGCCAGAAGAGGCGAGCGTCACCGTAAACGTCTCTTCCTGCCGAACGTCGTTGGCGGGCATTGACGCCTGAAACGCCTCCTCATGGATCTGCTCAGCCTGCCAGCCTTGTAGGGCCGCCGCCTGGCGCGCGGCGGCCATAAATCCCGCCGGCCCACACAGGTAAAGCCGATCCTCACGGTGAGGAACGCGCAATCTGCCAGCCAGATTTTCTCGCGGACTCTCGCCTTCAACTGAGCTATAAATCCTCACGTTTTCAGGTGCCAGCTTGCCGGCAATCGCGGCTACCAGGGCGCCGTTTTCCCGTCGGTTAAGGTAATACTGTAAGGTAAATGGCTTTCCTTGCGCCGCTAACGCCCGCGCCATGCTATACAGCGGCGTAATGCCAATCCCGGCGGCCAGCAGGGTGACGTGTCGCGCCGTCTGCAGGGCAAACTGGTTTCGTGGTAGCGAAATCATCAGCCTCTGACCCGGTCGCAGCGTCTCATGGATGTAGCGCGAACCGCCGCGCGACTCTGCCGATCGCGCCACGCAAATCAGATAACGTTCCAGCCTGCGATGGCTGCCGGTGAGTGAGTACTGACGGGTCACGCCGTTCGCCAGATGCAGATCGATATGGGCGCCGGGCTGCCATGCGGGTAATGGGTCGCCGTCAGGCGTCACCAGCCTGACCGCCAGATTATGTTTTCCTTCACGCCAGAGACCATCGACAACCACCTCAATTAGAGTACTCATCATATAACTCCTTGCTCAGACCAGGAAAAACTCACCGAAACCCAGCCGCTTCAAGCCGCGACGGTAGGCAATTGAGCTACGGTCGGCTGGAATATGTGCTTCCAGGGTAAGATCCAGAGGTAGCGTCTCCGGGCGCTGGCTCTCTACCATCAGCCGGTCTTCTTCAAAAACGCGAAGGTTGAAGGCGTAGACCTCCTCCACCGGCACATGCAGGTCGAAATTGCGGGCGATTGGGGCAAACATCCGCGTGACCCGTGATGAGACGGGCGAGGCGGCATTCATAATAACCAGCCGGGCTTCGCCGGGAAAATGAATCGTCAGGGTGGCGGTAAAGGGCAAATGCATCTCAAAGCGACGCAGCCATTGAAATCCCTCCGGAGCGCGGTAGCCGGCGCTTGCCGGATAATTGCCGACCGTGCTCCAGTAGTCGACGACAAACCCGTTTTCCGTTTCCTCAGGCAGGTAGTCAGGAACCTGTTGATTCTCCGCATCGGCGAAGGTGTCGGTATGGATCCACGCAAAATGCGCCACATCAAGAAACCCTTCAACCTGACGGCCTGCAAAGCCATTGACCTCAAACGCCGGGCAGGTCAGTTGCTGGAATCCGTCGTCTGCCCAGTGCGGCATGGTCGGTAACCGCGGGGGATTGTCAGCATCATAATCGAGACACACCCACACCAGACCATAGTGTTCTTCCGCCGCGTAGCAGGTCAGATTTAATTTCGCCGGTATCGGCTGATTTGGGCTGGAGGGGATTCGGTTACAGCGGCCATCTTCCCCAAAGCGCAGGCCGTGATAAGGGCAAATAATGCCTTCTGCGTCATGAAAACCTAACGTCAATGGTACCCCGCGGTGGGGACAGACATCGCGGGCGACTACGACTCGTTCGTGCAGGCGATAGATAACCAGTTTTTCATCCAGCAGGGTGGCTTTCACCGGTTGCGGGCCGATATCAGCGCTGCGCGCCACCGGATGCCAGCATTTTGCCAGCCGCAGCCAGTCCTGGGGTTCAAAGGTGCAATGCGCGGGGGGCGTGAGCGGTTGTCTGTTCATCGTCTTGCTTCCTGATGGCTAAGTTGATTGTTTAATTGTTGTGAGTTTATTGTTGCCATAGTAGGGTGTTGACATCCATCAGCATTAATTCAGTTATCCGTTGCAAAAATCAGTACAGGTAACCGATGAGTCCTTTCTCGCGCTTTGCGCATTATTTTATGGAAGTGGCCCGCAGCGGCAGCCTGCGCCGGGCGGCGGAAAAACTGCATATTTCGGCTTCGGCGATTAACCGCCAGATACTGCAGGCTGAAGCGTCCTTCGGCACGCCGCTGTTTGAACGGCTGCCGGAAGGTTTGCGGATGACCACCGCAGGAGAGCTGTTGTATGACAATCTGCTGCACTGGCAAAAAGAGTTTCGCATGACCCAACAGAAATTTGATGAACTGCAGGGGCTAAAACGCGGAACGGTGAATGTCGGTATGGTGCAGGCGCTGGCCGAAGGGAGTTTTGCCGCGGCGCTGGCAGAGATTATCAACCAGTGCGAGTGGCTGGAACTGATGTTGCAGGTCGCCGATAGCCAGAGCATCAGCGACAGAGTGCGTCAGGCCGATGTCGATTTTGGTCTGATCCTCGATCCTGAAGGTCAGGCGGGTCTCAACGTACTGGCGTTTATTGAAATGGAAGTCGGGGTGGTACTGCATCCGCACCATCCTTTTGCCGCCGCGCCCGCGATCTCGCTGGGGGAACTTAGCGATGAACGGCATATTATTCCCGGCGCGCCGTTAATAGTGCATGACCGGGTGGCAATGCTCTATCGCCATTATGATTTTTCGCCGCCCAACACCGTTAGCTGCAATGATATTCGTCTGATTAAATCGCTGGTGCTTAAAGGCGGCGGGGTGACGGTCCTGAGCCTGCTGGACGTGCAGGACGAGGTAAACAACGGTTTGCTGGCGTTTGTGCCGCTACGTAATAAGCTGCTGCGACCTTTGACTCTGGCGCTATGCACCGCGCCATCGCGCCAGCTATCTCGTCCGGCGCAAATGGCGATTCAAAAACTAACGCTGGTGATGGAGGAGATGCGTAGCGCTGCTCACTCTCAGCCTAATGGCCCGCCCTGAATGGTTTCGCACAAGCCGTTGATAATACGCTCGCCGGTTTCCGTTTTCAGTTCCTGATACCAGGCTTTGGTTAACGCCATATCCTTACCGTGGGTGATATCACAGCGTTTACGCGCTTTGAGCACCAGGTCACGCACCCTTTCACAACGCAATGCTTCGTACTGGCGCAGCGCGGTGACAATATCGCTATTGTCGCGCAGTACATTACCCAGCACGACCGCGTCCTCCATCGCCGCGCAGCCGCCCTGGCCAATATCCGGCGTGGTGCTGTGTCCGGCATCGCCCAGTAGCGCCACCTTGCCACGTACCAGCTTATCAAAAGGTTCAATATCGTGAATTTCTATCCGGTTGGTGGTCTGCGGGTCGAGGGCGGCGATAAGCTTTTGCACCGGCGGCGCCCAGCCGGTGAAGTAGCGGGTTAAATCGTCGCGCAGGGTGAGGCGATCTTCCGCTAATCCGGCCGGCAACGGCACATCGAAGAAGAAGTAGAAGCGTCCGCCCGCCACCGGCATCAGCGACACGCGTTTCCCTTCGCCAACAAACGTCGTCCACTGATCGGCGGGAGCAATGGACTCATCAATATCGACCAGACCATTCCAGTTAACGTAACCGGCATAGCGGCGTTCCGGCGTATAGCCGAGCACATATGGCCGCAGCGCCGAATGGCTGCCATCGGCGGCGATGACCATATCGCCGTGCGCCTCGCTACCATCGGTAAACCAGACGGTGACGCCGTCGGTATGCTCTTCCACGCGGGTGACCCGCTTGCCGAACTGCACCTGCTTACGCCCCCAGAAATCAAGCATCTCACGCTGAAGTTCCGTTCGCGACACTGGCGAAGGGCGGCCCTGCGTACGTTCAACCAGCGGCGCGAGACTGAACCGTGTGAGCGTTTCCCCGTGTTGATACTCCTTATACGCCAGATAATGCATCGGGCCGCCATAAGCGTCGATGATCTCGCCCATCCCCAGGCGGTTCATACACTTGACGCCGTTGGGCCAGATAGAGATCGCGGCGCCAACCGGCTTAATCTCTTTTACCGCTTCGAACACTTCGCAAGCGATGCCTGCATTACGTAGCGCCACCGCGGCGCTCAACCCGCCGATTCCCGCGCCAATCACGATTGCTTTCATTGTCTTCCCCTTAGGTGTGTTGTTTAAGGGGTTCAGCAATTTGCATACCAGGTAGCAGAACCTGCGAAATCAGCGGAAAACGGACGGGTGATGGCGGGGAGATGCACCAAAGGAGGGCAAAGTTGCGATTATGTTGCCTTTTTATGAATCAAAGATTTCTTTTGATGAATTAAGGAATCAAAAGTTTCAGCGCCCCGCGCCAACGATCGTTACAGAATACTCGCTCTTTAATTTAGCTATTTCACTGATAAATAAAAGATAAAGCGATTGTTCCGTGGATAAAGATAGAGGGAATAAGCAATGTGGCCTGCTTTGTGCACTACATCGTGAACGCTTATCCACGACGAGACGGTGACCCCATGTCTGATGAAAAGAACAGCAACCTGCTTTATGGCCTGGAGCAGCGCATCCCGCCGCTGCCGGCTTTTTTTAGCGCCTTACAGCACGTGCTGGCAGGGCTGGTCGGCATTATTACGCCGCCGCTGATTATTGGCGCCGCGCTGGGGCTTGGCGAATGGCTGCCATATTTAATTAGTATGTCGCTAATGGCTTCCGGGATTGGCACCTTTCTGCAGGCTAACCGCGTCTGGGGGATCGGTGCAGGGATGATCTGTATGCAGGGCACCAGCTTCGCTTTTCTCGGCGTAGCGATTGCCGGCGGCATGTGGGTGAAAGCGCAGGGAGGCGGCCCGCAGGACATGATGGCCATGCTGTTTGGCGTCAACGTTGTTGCCGCGCTGGTACCGGTCGTCGTCAGCCGCTTTATCGAACCGCTGAAAAAACTTTTTACCCCGATTATTACCGGCAGCGTCATTGCGCTGATCGGCATTAGCCTGATAAAGGTCAGTATTATTAACTGGAGCGGCGGCGAGCACGCGAAGGATTTCGCCAGCCCGGGCAATATCGCATTGGGCGGCATAACGTTAGGGATTATCGTGGTGTTGAGCTGCGCGAAAAATCGCTGGCTACGTTTATCGTCAGTGGTCATCGGCATGGCGGTGGGCTGTATCGCTGCCGCATTGAGCGGAAAATTTCATCTGGCGCCGATCGGCGATAGCTGGTTTCGTCTGCCGGCGATATTTCCTTTTGGCTTTCAGTTTAATAGCGCCATATTTTTACCGGTCGCGCTGGTATCGCTGGTTTGCATTCTTGAAGCCGTCGGCGATTTAACCGCCAACTGCCTGATCTCAAAACAGGCCATCGATGACGGCGCGTTTCGTTCGCGCCTGAAAGGCGGGATCCTCGCGGATGGCATTAGCTGCCTGATCGCCGCGGCGATCAGCGCGTTTCCCAATACCACCTTCGCACAGAATAACGGCGTCATCCAGATGACCGGCGTCGCCAGCCGCTATGTCGGGCGTTATATTGGCGTATTGCTGATTCTGCTTGGGCTGTTTCCGCCATTCGGCGAGATCCTACGCCAGATCCCCACGCCGGTGTTAGGCGGCGCGACGATGGTCATGTTTGGCTGTGTCGTGGCGGCCGGGATCCGCATTATCACCCAGAACCCGCTAACGCGCCGCGATATGCTGATTGTTGGCCTGGCATTTGGTTTTGGCCTCGGCATTGAGGCGGTTCCCGCATTCCTTGCCCATTTCCCGCCCATCATCGGTAACCTGTTTGGATCTGCGGCCACCAGCGGCGGGCTGGTGGCGATTGTACTGAATCTGATTATTCCGCAAGAGAAAGCCGCCATGACGGCAGCGGCAAGGAGCAATGATGATAACACTCAACCACTTTAATCAGTTGCCGCAGGCGGAAGCCATTCGCCAGCTTGAACCCTGCGTGGCGCTCCCCGCCTGGCGCGAAGCGCTGGCGCTGGAGCGGCCCTATGCCACACTGACGGCCTTAACGGATCGCGCACAACAACTGATGCAGCACTGGGGAGAGGCAGATCTGGCGCGGGCGCTCTGCGCCCACCCGCGGATCGGGGAAAAGCCGACGGGCGGGGAAGCGCATGCCGCGCTGTCTCGCCAGGAGCAGGCGGAGGTTAATGCCGACGATGCCGATATCGCCCGGGCGCTGAAAGAAGGGAACGCCCGTTACGAAGCCCGCTTTGACCGCGTGTTTCTGATCCGCGCCAAAGGACGCAGCGCCGCCGAGATCCTGCAGGCGCTGACCCAACGGCTGACGAATAATGACGCGCAGGAAATTGAAGCGGCACTGGAACAATTACGTGAAATCACCTTACTCAGACTGGCGGGAGTTATTAGCGAATGATCACCCTGAGCACCCATATTCTTGATATTTCTACCGGCAAGCCTGCACAAGGCGTGGCGGTCACCCTGTTATGCGAAGGGCGCAGCCTGGCGTCAGGCGTGACGGACAGCCATGGCCGCCTGGGCGAGCTGGCGACGGGACAACTGCGTCCCGGCAACTATCAGCTGGTGGCCGAACTGCAATCGTGGTTTGCGCGCGATGGTCGTCAGACCCTGTACCGGCAGGCGCAGATCGATTTTATGATCACCGCCGAGGACAAAGACCATTTTCATCTGCCGTTTTTAATTGCCCCCGGCGGCTGGTCGACCTATCGCGGAAGTTAAGTTGAGTCCGCTGCCCGGTCAGAATAAAGTGCCGGGCAGCGGTTCAGCCTTCGTTACACCATACCTGTTGGCCATTGACCCAGGTCTCACTAATGTTTCGTTCATCGCCTAAGGTCATCAATACGAACAGCTGCTCATAGACATCATGACAGCGTGCGCCGCGCAGCTTTTGTAGCGGCGTCACCGCCGGGTCGATAACCACCAAATCGGCCTCTTTTCCCGACTGGAAATTACCAATTTTGTCATCCAGGCGTAACGCGTGCGCGCCGCCCAACGTCGCATGATAAAACGCTTCGCTGGCGCGCAGGCGATAGCTTTGTAGCTGCGCCACTTTATAGGCCTCGCCGAGGGTGCGCAGCAGGCTGAAGGTGGTCCCGGCGCCCACATCGCTGCCGATGCCGATCCGGACCTGATGTTGCCAGCTGGCTGGCAGGCGAAATAGCCCGCTACCTAAAAACAGGTTTGACGTAGGACAAAAGGCGATTGCCGAACCGGTCTCATGCAGACACCGCCACTCTTTCTCCGCCAGATGGATCCCGTGGGCGAAGACGCTGCGCGCTCCGGTCAATTGATAGTGATGATAAACATCAAGATAGTGCTCATGCTCCGGCCATAACTGCTTTACCCACGCAACTTCATTAAGGTTTTCACTCAGATGGGTATGCAGCCAGGTATCAGGAAACTCCTCTCGCAGCCGCTGAACTGCTTGTAGTAGTTCCGGTGTGGAAGTGGGGGCGAAACGCGGCGTAATAGCGTAGCCCAGACGGCCTCGCTGGTGCCAGCGCTGGATCAGTTCGCGGGTCTGGCGATAGCTCTGTTCGGCGGTTTCGGTTAAATACTCCGGCGTATGGCGATCCATCATCACCTTACCGGCCAGCAGGCGCATGTTCAGGCGCAACGCCTCGGTAAACAGGGCCTCCACGGACGCAGGATGAAGCGTACAAAACACCAGCGCGGTGGTGGTGCCATGGCTGAGCAACTGGTTGACAAAAAAACGGGCGATATCTGCCGCGTACCGTTCATCGGCAAACTGGCTTTCCACCGGGAAGGTATAAGTGGTCAGCCATTCCAGCAGCTGTTCGCCAAAGGCGCCGATCATTTCGGTTTGAGGATAATGAATATGGGCGTCGACAAACCCCGGCAGCAGCAGTTTACCGCGCAGATCGCGATAGCCTTTATGTGGATCGAGTAATGCTTCGCCTTCCTGCCATGGCAGTAGCGCCTGAATCTTCCCGGCGTAAATAAACAGCACGCCATCATCAATATATCGTGCGTAGCGGGCGATATCGTCAGCGCTGGCGGCGGGTTGGCTAATATCAAAAAAAGCACCGCGTAGCGCGGTGTGGTATTCCAGCATGTTGCCGCCTTATATAAGTAGGTTGATAGCTATTGCGCAAATATGTGCAAATTTAATGCCAGGAGGCCGCGGAAGGCACCGCGGCCGGGCGGGATTATTCTTTCTGCGCCAGCGCGCCGGGGGTAAAGCGGGCGGAGGAAGCGGCCTGCCGCTCGTCGCGGGCAATCCAGCGATACAGGCTGCCGCTTAACAGCACGCCGATGAACCAGCTAAAATTGGCCACCTCATGCAGAGCGGGAATAAAGCTGATAATCAGACCGACCGCCACCGAGGGCAGCAGCGCGGCGATGGCCTTCGGGTTAAAGCCGTTGCGGTACCAGTATTTGCCTTTCGGGGTATCATCGAAAAGATCGTCGATCGATACCTGTCCGCGTTTAATCAAATAGAAATCAACCAGCAGAATGCCGAACAACGGCCCGATAAACGCTCCCAATACATCCAGTGTGTAGTGGATAAGCTCAGGGGAGTTAAACAGGTTCCACGGGGTGAGCAGTATCGAGCCGATGGCGGCAATCATCCCGCCGGTGCGGAAGCTGATTTTTTGCGGTGCGCAGTTGGAAAAATCAAATGCCGGCGAGACGAAGTTGGCGACAATATTGATGCCGATAGTAGCGGTGATCATGGTCAGCAGGCCGATGGCCACCGCCAGATCGTTACCCACATGGCTCACCGTTTCAATCGGGTCGGTGATCATCCGGCCAAATAAAGATTGCGTCCCGGAGACGATTACTACGGTCACTACCGAGAACAGCAGGAAGTTAAACGGCAGCCCCCAGCGGTTGCCGCGGCGAATTTCGCCCATGCTTCTGGCATAACGGGAGAAATCGCCAAAATTAAGCAGCGGACCGGAGAAGTAAGAGACCACCAGCGCGGTGGCGGTGATCATCTGCCAGCTTTGCTCACCGGCGGTCAGCGTCTTACTGGCGAGGGTAAAGGAGATACCGTCGAGGCCTGTCTTGTATACAATCCAGCCCGCCAGCGCCAGCATCACCACATATACCGCCGGGCCGGCGATATCAATAAAGCGCTTAATCGCGCTCATGCCGTGCCAGAACACCATCGCCTGCAACAGCCACATGGTGGCGAAACAGATCCAGCCAAGCGATGAAAGACCCAGCAATGACGTTTGCGTCATTGCCGCCAGCGAGGGCCAGAACTTCAGCAGCACCAGCATTAAGGCGTTCGCAGCCAGATAAGTTTGGATCCCGTACCAGGCGAAAGCAATCAGCCCGCGTATCACCGCTGGAATATTGGCGCCGAATACGCCGAACGCCTGACGGCAGATGACCGCATAGGGCACGCCGGCAATCTGGCTGGGTTTGGCCACCAGATTGGCGCAAAGCTGGACGATAACAATTCCGGCTAACAGGCAGATAAGTACCTGCCAGCTCGCCAGACCCAGCGTAAAGAAACTCGCCGCCACCACATAGCCGCCCATGCTATGCACGTCCGACATCCAGAAAGAAAAAATGTTGTACCAGTTCCAGTTTTGCTCGCGCGTCGGCGCCAGATCCTCGTTGCAAAGACGCGGGCTGTAGCCTGATGCCGGGTCTCCGGCGTTGAGCTGATGCGTGTTTTGTGTATTTGGCATGGATCCTGCTCCTCTGAAGACAAACGTTGTGCCGTTGATAGCGGAAGGCGTTGCAGGATTCAGGCCAGAATGGTTAATCTTGTATACAAAATATTTATTTTATGTATACGATTTGATATCAAAATGGAAAGTGGAGTAGACCAATGGGCAATGAAAATCCGCTGCAGGCCGCAGCCGGACTGCATGACAAGGATGAGTCTATCTACGAGGCCTTGCTGACCGCGATTGTCGAGCAACAACTGCTGCCTGGCAGCAAATTGCCGGAAGAGGCGCTGGCGGAGGTGTTCGGCGTCAGCCGCACAGGAGTACGCAAAGCGCTGCAACGACTCGCCGCTGTGCAAATGGTGACATTAACGCCCAAACGTGGTGCACAGGTCGCCAGTCCGACGGTTGACGAGGCACGGGAAATATTCCGCACCCGTGCGCTACTGGAAGTAGCGAATCTGCCGGATGTACTTCAACGCTGCCAGCCTCCGCATCTGGCGGCGCTGGAAGCCATTATTCAGCAGGAGCAACTGGCGCATGAGGCCTATGATGGCCCGGCCGCTATCCGCCATTCCGCTAATTTTCATATTCAGTTACAGGCCATTTCCGGCAACCAGGTGCTAACGGAGATGGTCACCCGGCTCAGTCAACGCTCATCGCTGGTGATTGCCGCCTGGGGCGCGCCGTGGCGGCAAGGGTGCCGCTGCGATGACCACGAGCGCCTTGTCGGCCTGTTACGCGAAAAAGCGCTGACCGCGCTGACCGAGGCGCTCAACCATCACTTTGAACACATCGTCGCCAGTTTATGTTTTTCCCGCACGGGGGAGTCAGTCCCCGATTTCGCCCTGCTGTTTGCCGGTTATAAGGAGCGGTAATGTCCACCATCTGTATACAAGTCATCAATCCCAATACCGATCCCGGTATGACGCAAACTATCGCCGAGGCGGCCCGCGCCGCGGCGTCGCCAGGAACCGATATTGTCGCGGTCTGTCCACCAGACGGCGTGCCGTCGATTGAAGGGCATTTTGACGAAGCTATCGCCGCCGTCGGCGTGCTGGAGCAAATAAAAGCCGGGCGGCGGCAGGGCGTTTCCGGGCATGTTATCGCCTGTTTTGGCGATCCGGGGTTACTTGCCGCCCGTGAACTGGCCCAGGGGCCGGTTATTGGTATTGCCGAAGCGGCGATGCATATGGCGACGCTGGTCGCTACCCGCTTCTCGGTGGTCACTACCTTGCCGCGCACGCTGATTATCGCTCGCCACCTGCTACATCAGTATGGTTTCCATGAGCATTGCGCCGGTCTGCATGCGATCGATCTACCGGTGCTGGCGCTGGAAGATGGCAGCGGCGTGGCGCAGGAAAAAGTACGCGCCCGCTGTATTCAGGCGCTACAGGAAGATGGCTGCGGCGCTATCGTGCTGGGCTGCGGCGGCATGGCGACCCTGGCGCAGCAACTGACCCGGGAACTTCAGGTACCCGTTATTGATGGCGTCAGCGCGGCGGTGAAGATGGTCGAATCTCTGGTGTCGCTAGGCCTGACAACCAGCAAGCACGGCGATTTAGCTTATCCGGAACGTAAAACGCTTAGCGGTAAATTCGCCGTGTTTAATGATTAAATGAAGGGGTGGGAGATGATACCTGCAGCAGAATTATATCCGCGCGATTTGCGCGGCTACGCGGGAAAACCGCCGCACGCGCAGTGGCCAGACCAGGCGCGTATCGCGGTGCAGTTTGTGCTTAATTACGAAGAAGGCGCCGAGAATCACGTCCTGCACGGCGATGCGGGTTCCGAACAGTTTCTCTCCGATATCATTGGCGCTGCCAGCTATCCCGACCGCCATATGTCGATGGACTCATTGTATGAATATGGCAGCCGCGCGGGTTTCTGGCGTATCCATCATGCCTTTCAGGAGCGGGGGTTACCGCTGACGGTATTTGGCGTGGCGATGGCGTTGGCGCGTCATCCGGATATCGTCGCGGCGATCAAAGCGGCCAACTATGATGTGGTCAGCCACGGGTGGCGTTGGATCCACTATCAGCATATGGCGATTGAACAGGAGCGTGACCATCTGCATAAAGCGGTGCAGGTGCTGACCGACCTGTTTGGCAAACCGCCCACCGGCTGGTATACCGGGCGCGATAGCCCTAACACCCGGCAACTGGTGGTGGAACATGGCGGGTTTGATTACGACAGTGACTATTATGGCGATGATTTGCCGTTCTGGACGGAAGTGCCTTGCGCCGACGGGCAGCGTAAACCGCACCTCATCGTGCCTTACACGCTCGATGCTAACGATATGCGCTTTGCCACCGCTCAGGGGTTTAATACCGCTGAACAGTTTTATACCTATCTGAAAGACAGCTTTGATGTGCTGTACGCGGAAGGTGAAACGTCGCCGAAAATGATGTCTATCGGCATGCACTGCCGGTTGCTGGGCCGCCCTGGACGCTTTCGCGCTCTGCAACGTTTTCTTGATTACGTGCAGCAGCATGAGCGCGTGTGGATTTGTACCCGCCAGCAGATTGCCGACCACTGGCGGCAGGTGCATCCGTACCAGCCATAGCGGCAGGCCCATTGCGCCGTTATTTGTCGGGTGGCGGCTAACGCCTTACCCGACCTACGGTCCGTGCGGCCTGCCTTTAATTTATACTGCCGGTGTTGGTAGCCTCAAAATCCCCGGTGGCGCTGCCGCTTACCGGGACTACTGCACAATGCGATTTGGTAGCCCTGCTAAGCGCAGCGCAAGCAGGGGACGACAAACAACGGCATCAATGTCCCATCAAACTAACCTGTGCGGCAACGATACGCCAGCCACAGGCAAACCGAACCCAGGTTTGTTGCTGACGGCCGATACGTTCGCTGCCTTCACGGGTGAACTCGGTACTGCATACCGCATAATCCTCTCCATAGGTGGTGATCACCGTATGGCGTAACTCCCGCGCAAGCCCTGCGGCGGGGCGCGCGGCGCGGAAGGCGCGGATCTCATCAATACCATAAAGATTCTCCCCGGCGCCGAGGCGAACCGTGCGCGTATCGTGCCAGAACAACGCATCCAGCATCGCGATATCGTTACTCACCAGCGCCTGTTCATAGCGATAAAAAGCCGCCGTCACTTCGCTGACCACCTGCGGGAGATTGATTTCTTGCGACGCGATCATGCGGCTACCTCCACCGGGCGGGAATCGGTCATTCCCATCGCTTCCAGCGCATAGGCGGCACGCAGACAAGCCTGTTCATTAAACGGCGCGGCAATTAACTGCACCCCGACAGGCAGCCCTGTCGCGGTACGTAGCGGGACGGTCACCACCGGCAGACCGATAAAGGAGATTGGTTGAGTGAGCATGCCCATGCTGGCGCGTATCGGTAAAGACTCGCCGTTGATCTCCATCGTCTGCTCGCCAATAAGCGTGGCGCTGCACGGTGTTGCCGGGGCGATGAGCACGTCGGCATGGGTGAATAGCGACGCGACTTGCTGCTGAGCGTGGCGACGAAAGCGCTGCGCCTGCAGGTACCAGGCTGAAGGGATCATCGCTCCCGCCAGCAGACGTTCGCGCGAGTGCGGTTCAAAGCGCTCCGGCTCGCGCCGTAAGGCTGGCAGGTACTGGTTTCCGCCTTCAGAAGCGCTAATGATAAAAGCAGAAGCGCGCGCCAGCTCCGCCTCGGGGAAGAGAAACTCTTCAGAGGCTTCGAGATAGCGGGAGACCCGAGCCACCGCCGCGCGGGCATCGTCATCGCACCAGCGGCTGAAATAGCCGCCTAAAACCGCGCAACGCAGCCCCTGGAGGCCATATCGCAGATGCGGCGTGGCGGGGGCGACGCCGCGTTCGGCCTGAAAACCGTCATTAACGTCTCGCCCCTGCAGAACATCGTAGACTGTGGCTAGATCCTCTACCGTTCGGGCAAACGGACCAATATGATCGAGGCTGGGAACAAAAGGGTGGCTGCCGGTACGCGACAGACGGCCGAAAGTTGGCTTGAGACCAAAAATCCCGCTCAGGGATGCCGGAACGCGGATTGAACCATTGGTGTCGCTACCGAGCGAGAAAGTAACCAGCCCGGCGGCGACCGCCGCCGCTGAGCCGCCGGAGGATCCGCCAGCAATGCGGTTAAGATCGTGCGGATTGCGCGTCGCGCCATAGTGGCTATTTTCCGTGGTAAAACCGTAAGCATAGGCGTCCATATTCAGCATCCCGCTGAGCAGGCCGCCTGCGCTATGGATCTGACTTACCGCCCAGCTATCGACGCGGGCAGGCGGGTTATTGCTGAACAGTTGCGCGCCGGCGAGGGTGGTTTCTCCCGCGACATCAAACAGATTTTTGACCGCGTAGGGAATGCCTGCCAGCGCAGGTAGCGGCTGATTCGTGCGCCGTAGGGCATCAATGGCGTCCGCTTCGTCGAGCATCCGTTTCCCGGTGACAGTCGTCCAGGCATTGAGCAGTGGGTTACTTTGCGCAATATCATCAAGCGTCTGGCGAGCCAGCTCTCTGGCGCTAAATTCACCGCGACTCAGCGACTGCTGGATCCCGGCAATGGTCATCTGATGTAGCTTCATGCTTTATACACTCCGGCGATTTCCAGACGCTGATCGAGCGGATAGGCCATCAGCGGTTCAGCCATATCGGCAATGCGGCGAAATTGCGCCAGCAGCTCAGCGCGGCGCGATTCATCCAGTTCAAGGGCGAGGAGCTGTTCCATCTGTCGAAGCCAGTCGCGCCACTCTTTTTCGGTTTGTTTCATGCTTCTCCCCCTAATAGCCAGCGGCGGCGCCGTTACTGCGCGGGTCAGATGCGCCTTCAAACAGGCCGCCAGGATGGCGGACAATGGCCCCGGCATGTCCCATGGCCTCGCTGAAGTCGGCCAGTACCTCAACCTCATGCCCCAGTTCCCTGAGCCGGGCGAGGGTTTGCGGCGCAAAGCGGCCTTCTACTTTTAGTGAGTCCGAAGTCTGTCCCCAGGTGCGCCCAAGCAGCCAACGCGGACGAGAAATACTCTCCTGAAGCGGGACGTTCTGCAGGATATAGCGGGTGAACAGCGCCGCCTGCGTTTGCGGCTGGCCGTCGCCGCCCATTGATCCATAAACCATCACCCGCCCATCGTTCAGGCGTGCGGCGGCGGGATTAAGGGTATGGAAGGGTTGCTTGCCCGGCGCCAGCGCCAGCAAATGCGCCGGGTCGAGGCTGAACGACGCACCGCGGTTTTGCCAGACAATACCGCTGTCCGGAAGTACCACGCCGCTGCCAAACTCATGATAGAGACTCTGGATAAAGGAGACCGCCAGCCCGCTACTGTCCATCACGCCCATCCAGACAGTATCGCCGGGGCCTTTGCCAGCGCCCCATGGCGCGGCGCGTTGGTCGTCGATCTTCTCCGCCAGCGGTTGTAACGCCTGCGGGGACAGCAAACTTTGAATATCCACATCCAGGTGCAGCGGGTCGGTAATATGTTTATCTCGCAGGCTGAAGGCCAGTTTTGTCGCTTCCACGATACGGTGGATGGTCTGCGCATCGTCGACCTGCTCCATCGCCAGCCGGTCAGTGATGCCGAGGATGGCCAGCGATACCAGCCCCTGCGTCGGCGGCGCCAGGTTCCATAACTCACCGTGTTGATGCTGTAACCGCAGTGGTTGCGGGCGACGCGCGCGATGCTGGCGCAGATCGTCAAGCGTAATAGGCAGGCCGTAACGGGCCATGCCGGCCGCCAGTTGTTCCGCCAGCGAGCCGCGATAGAAACTATCGAGCCCTTCCGCAACCAGCCGTTTTAGCGTGGAGGCCAGCGCAGGCTGACAAAAGCGGCTGCCGCTTTCAGGAGGGCGGCCATTGACCAGAAAGGTCTCAGCGAAGCCCGGCTGGCGCTGAAGTTCATCTAACTTTCCAGCGGTGGCGCTGGCTTGTGACGCGGTCACCGGAATACCGTTATCAGCATAGCCAATCGCGTCCTGTAACAGGCGCGAAAGCGGTAGTGATTTACCGGTCAGGGATTGTGAAACTTTCAGCGCCTCATCCCAGCCGCTGACGGTGCCGGCGACGGTCAGGGCGGATTGCGGGCCGCGATGCGGAATGTGCGTTAGCCCGGCATAAGCTTCCGGCGTCGCCAGTGAACCAGCGGCGCCGCTGGCGTCAATGGCGATCGGATCGCCCTGCGGCGGCACGATCAGCCAGAACCCATCGCCGCCAATACCATTCATATGCGGATAGACCACCGCGATGGTCGCGGCGGCGGCGACCATCGCTTCTATTGCGCTTCCGCCTTCGCGCAGCACGGACAGCGCGCTTTGGCTAGCCAGATGATGGGGGGCGACCGCCATCCCCTGGGTCGAGAAATGACTCTGCATAACTTATCCTCGTAACGAATCATGCAGCCACTGCTGCAAATGCTGTCCGTGCAAAAGCTGTTCCACTTTGAAAAGAAAGTTTCAATGTTGCGGTTTTCTTTTTCTTTTCTCATTGTGGCATGCATTGTGAAGGATGTTAGCGGTATAGTTCAGTGAAACAAAAGTTACAGAGGCGCTATGGAACAACTCGATGAACGGCTGAAGGCGCAATATGCGTCGTTGTCACCCCAGGAGCAGCGGGTGGCGGATTTCATTGTCGACCACTTTGACGACCTGATTAGCTACAACAGCGCCGAGCTGGCCCAACTGAGCGGAGTATCAAAAGCGACAGTAAGCCGTCTGTTTAAACGGCTGGGATATGAAAAGTATCGCGATATGCGCGATGAGCTGCGCACGTTACGCCAGAGCGGGATGCCGTTGACCGATCATCGCGAGGCGGTGCAGGGTAATACGCTGCTGGCGCGGCATTATAAACAAGAGATGGCAAACCTGACGCAGTGGGTAAACGCGCTGGATGCCCGACAGTTTGCCGAAGCCATTAACGCGCTGGTCAAGGCCAGGCGCGTCGTCATTATTGGCATGCGAAACTCCTGGCCGCTGGCGCTGCATTTGCGCCAGCAGTTGCTTCAGGCGCGTGGGCAAGTGGTGGTGCTGCCGCAACCGGGGCAAAGCCTAAGTGAAGAGCTGGTCGATTTGTGCGCGGAAGATATCGTGGTGGTGATGGCGTTTCGCCGTCGGCCGCGGATTATTCGTCCCCTGATGCAGCAACTGCAACAGCGGGGAGTTCCGCAACTGCTAATCTGCGAGCCTCAGGCGCATAGCCTGTTTCCGCTGGCATGCTGGCGGTTATGCGCCCCGCTGGATAGCGTTTCGGCTTTCGACAGCTACGCGTCGGCCAATAGTCTTATCAACCTGCTGGCGAACGCCTTGCTACATGAAATTCTCGATAGCGGTCGCCCGCGCATTCATGACATCGCCACGTTATACCAGCAGTTGGATGAGCTTGAACAACGATAATGGGGAGCCAGTCTGGTGCTTTGCACCTTTTTGGTGCCAAAGTGCGGTAAGGAGAAGGGCGACTCTTCTTACCGCCATGGTTAATATTCGCGTCATTTCTCGCTAAAAGCCGATTAGGCAGCGCAAATTTCTTTTGTCCGTATCTGGCACATTAGTTGCAGAAGTTTATTTAAAGAATCTTTTGTTTCATACTAACGTAACGGGTAATGATGATGAAAAAACTGCTGATTGCGCTGACCGGGGTCGCTTGTCTGTTGACACAAATCACCGCCGCACACGCGGACCAACTCCAGGATATTGAAAAACGCGGCGTGATCCGCGTCGCCGTTCCCCAGGATTTCCCGCCGTTTGGTTCTGTCGGCACCGATCTCCAGCCACAGGGGTATGACATTGATATGGCACGCTATCTGGCAAAGCAGATGAAGCTAAAACTGCAGCTGGTTCCGGTGAGCAGCGCCAACCGGGTACCGTATCTGCAGACCGATAAAGTGGATCTGGTGATCTCAAGCCTGGGTAAGAACGCCGAGCGTGAAAAGGTCATTGATTTCAGCCAACCCTACGCGCCGTTTTTCCTTGGCGTCTTCGGCCCGCAGGGCGCTGCCCTGAAAGACGCCGCCGAACTGAGCGGTAAGAGCATCGGCGTGACCCGCGGCGCGGTGGAAGATATGGTGCTGACCAGCATTGCGCCGAAAGCGGCGCAGATTAAGCGTTACGAAGATAACAACACCACGCTGTCGGCCTGGCTTTCTGGTCAGGTGCAATACGTGGCGACGGGTAATCTGGTGGTGGCGGCTATCTCACGGCAAAACCCGGCGAAAGCCCCGGTCGCCAACTTTATGCTTAAGGATTCACCGTGCGTGATTGGCCTGAAAAAAAATGAACCGGCGCTGAAGGAAAAGGTGAACGCCTTAATCGCGCAGGGCATTAAGGACGGCACCCTCAATACGTTATCACAGCAGTGGCTGAAAGCGCCGTTGCCCAGCGACTTTGCCGCATAAGGTACAGCGATGACGGAGCAATTACATTTTTCCGCGCTCTGGCCTTATTGGCCGGAGCTCGTGGCGGGACTCTGGGTCACTATCCAACTCACTGTACTTGCCACGCTCGGCGGCCTGGCTATCGGGATCATCGGTGCCGCTCTGCGTAGCGGGCGGGCAAGCTGGCTGAGTCGGATATGGGGGGCTTACGTTGAGGTTATCCGCAATACGCCGTTCGTGGTTCAACTGTTCTTTATTGTCTTCGGCCTGCCGAATCTGGGGTTGAAGATGACGGCGGGCGAAGCGGCGCTGCTGGCGATGATCGTCAACCTGGGCGCTTACAGTACGGAGATCGTCCGCGCCGGGATCCAGGTGACGCCAAAAGGGCAGTGGGAGGCCGGCCGGGTACTGGGGCTCAGCCGGAGTCAGACCTTTATTCAGGTGGTTTTACCGCCGGCGTTGCAGCGTATTTACCCGGCGCTGGTGAGCCAGTGCATTATCGTAATGCTCGGATCGTCGGTGGTATCGCAGGTCTCTTATGAAGAGCTGACCTTTGCCGCCAACTTAATTCAGTCGCGAACGTTTTTGAGCTTCGAGGTGTATCTGGTAACGACCGGTCTCTATTTAGCGTTATCGATAGCGATGCGCCAGCTGCTAATGGCGGCTGGACGTAGATGGCTGAGGGTACAGGCATGATGACAACCTTTACCGACTGGGACATCGTACGCAACCTGCTGCTGGCCGGACGCTGGACCGTGCTGCTATCGCTGACGGCCTTTATTGGCGGCGCGCTGGTGACATTACCGCTGTTGCTGCTGCGCCTGCGGGGTAAATTGTGGGTGCAGCGCCTCATTCGCGGCTATATCGAGCTATTTCAGGGGACGCCATTGCTGATGCAGCTGTTTCTCGCCTTTTTCGGCGTGGCGTTATTCGGGATCGATGTGTCGCCATGGACCGCCGCCGCGCTGGCGCTGACCCTCTATACCAGCGCCTTTTTGCTGGATATCTGGTACGGCAGTATTCGGGCCTTGCCGAAAGGACAGTGGGAGGCATCGCGTTGCCTGGGATTAAATTTCAGCCAGACGTTATGTCGCGTGGTGGCGCCGCAGGCGGTGCGTATCGCCATCGCTCCCACCGTGGGTTTCGCCGTACAGGTAATAAAGGGCACCGCGCTGGCGTCGATTATCGGTTTCGTCGAGCTCACCAAGGCTGGCACCATGCTCACCAACGTGACGTATCAGCCGTTTAAGGTTTTCGCGCTGGTCGCGTTGGGTTACTTCATCTTGTGTTATCCGCTGTCCCGTTACAGCCGCTATCTGGAGAATAAATTCAATGCCGCTCATCACCATTAATCAGGTGCAGAAATTCTACGGCGATAATCACGTGCTGAAGGGGGTCGATCTCGATATCAATATGGGGGAGGTGATCTCCATCATCGGCCGAAGCGGCTCGGGGAAAAGCACCTTATTGCGCTGCATTAACGGGCTGGAGGGGTACCAGGAAGGCAGTATTAAGCTCGGCGGCATGACCATTACCGACAGCGATTCGCAGGCGCGGGAGATTAGCCGCTCCGTTGGCATGGTATTCCAGAACTTCAATTTATTTCCGCATATGACGGCGCTGGAAAATGTGATGCTGGCGCCGCGGCGGGTATTGAAAATAAAGCCCGCCGAGTGCCGCGAACTGGCGCAGCAAATGCTGGTTAAAGTCGGGCTTGGCGATCGGCTGGATTTCTATCCCTCCAGCCTTTCCGGCGGGCAACAGCAGCGGGTAGCTATCGCCCGCGCGCTGGCGATGTCGCCAAAAGTTTTACTCTGTGACGAAATCACCTCCGCGCTGGATCCGGAACTGGTGGGCGAGGTGCTCAAAGTGCTGGAACAGCTGGCCGCGGAAGGAATGACGCTGATTCTGGTTACCCATGAAATGAATTTTGCCCGTGAAGTCGGCGACCGGGTGGTGTTTATGCACCAGGGGCGAGTCTGGGAGCAGGGCGACAGCAAAACGCTGTTCAGCCAGCCGCAAACCAATGAACTCAAACAATTTATCTCTTCCGTGCGCGGACTGAATTAATAAAGGAATCTACGATGGATATCGCTCAATTTTCACCAATCAATCCTCCGCATCGTCTGCTGATGGGGCCGGGGCCGATCAACGCCGACCCGCGCGTCCTGCGCGCGATGTCCAGCCAGCTTATCGGCCAATACGATCCGGCTATGACGCACTATATGAACGAAGTTATGGCGTTATACCGCGGGGTATTCCGCACCAGCAACCGCTGGACCATGCTGGTGGATGGCACCTCACGGGCGGGGATTGAAGCCATTCTGATCTCCGCGATCCGCCCCGGCGACAAAGTGCTGGTGCCGGTATTTGGCCGCTTTGGCCATCTGTTATGTGAAATCGCCCGCCGCTGCCGGGCGGAAGTGCATACCATTGAGGTGCCGTGGGGTGACGTGTTCTCTCCCGAGCAGATTGAAGATGCGATCAAACGGGTGCGTCCACGTATGCTGCTGACGGTGCAGGGAGACACCTCGACCACCATGCTGCAGCCGCTGGCGGAGCTGGGCGAGATCTGCCGTCGTTATGATGTGCTGTTTTATACCGACGCCACCGCCTCATTGGGCGGCAATGCGCTGGAGACCGATGCCTGGGGGCTGGATGCGGTATCGGCGGGAATGCAAAAGTGCCTCGGGGGCCCCTCCGGCACCTCGCCCATTACCCTGAGTCCGCGGATGGAAGAGACTATCCGTCGACGTAAATGCGTTGAGCAGGGGATCCGTACCGCCGAGCACCTTGATGGCGTCGATGAGATGGTTTACTCCAACTATTTCGATCTCGGAATGGTGATGGATTATTGGGGGCCAGAGCGCCTTAACCATCATACGGAAGCGACATCCGCGCTGTTCGCCGCCCGCGAATGCGCGCGCCTGATTCTTGAAGAAGGGCTCGATAACGGCATTGCCCGCCACAAACTGCACGGCGACGCGCTGGTAAAAGGTATTCAGGCTATGGGGCTGGAAATCTTTGGCGACCAGCAACACAAAATGAATAACGTACTGGGCGTGATCATCCCACAGGGCATTAATGGCGACCAGGTACGCCAACTGATGCTGCAAGATTTCGCCATTGAGATTGGCACCTCATTCGGCCCGCTGCACGGCAAAGTGTGGCGTATAGGCACAATGGGTTACAACGCGCGCAAAGATTGCGTCATGACTACCCTCAACGCGCTGGAATCAGTACTCAATTACCTGAAATTCCCCACCACGCAAGGGGCAGCCATGCAGGCGGCGTGGGATCATTATCGCAGCGAGAAACCGCTATGAACCTGGCCGCAGCGCGAGTGATGGCGCGGGCAGAGATATTAGCGGCGATAAGCGAAACGCCGGAAGGCCTGACGCGGGTTTACCTTTCGCCACAGCATCTCGAAGCTAATCAGCAGGTTGCCCACTGGATGCGCCAGGCAGGCATGATTGTCTGGCAGGACAGCGTCGGTAATATTTGTGGGCGCTATGAAGGTAGAGAAGAAGGGGCGCCGGCGATTTTGCTCGGATCGCATCTCGATACGGTACGCAATGCCGGGCGATATGATGGCATGTTGGGGGTGTTAGCTGCCATTGAAGTGGTGCAGAGCTTACATAATCAGGCGCGCCGCCTGGCGCAGGCCATCGAAATCGTCGGCTTCTGCGATGAAGAAGGAACACGCTTTGGTATCACGCTATTGGGCAGCAAGGGTCTGACGGGAAGCTGGCCGCAAACCTGGCTGGCCCAACGCGATGCCGAAGGCATTAGCCTGGCGCAGGCGATGGTCAACGCCGGATTGGATCCATCACGCGTCCATTCAGCCTCGCGCCCGGCGGAAGATTTTACCGCCTATCTCGAACTGCATATCGAGCAGGGGCCGAGGCTGGAACAGGCCGGTTCGGCACTCGGCGTGGTCGAGGCGATCAACGGCGCGCGGCGGCTCAATTGCTGTTTTACCGGCGAGGCAGGTCATGCAGGCACGGTGCCGATGGACCAGCGCCGGGACGCGCTTGCCGCCGCCGCGGAGTGGATGCTGTATATTGAGAGCACGACGCGCCAGCAGGGAGGCAACCTGGTCGCCACCGTCGGGACATTGCGCTGCTCGCCGGCAGCGGTCAATGTGATCCCCGGCGAAGTCGCGTTGACTCTGGATATCCGCGGTCCGCAGGATCAGCCGCTGGATGCATTACTGGGTTCATTGCTGGCGGCAGCCGCAGAGATTGCCGGGCGTCGCGGCCTGCAGTTTGCCGCTGAGGAGTTCTACCGCATTGCGGCAACCGCCTGCGATCCGCGATTACAGTCGGTGATTGCCGAAGCGCTATGCGAGGTACAGGGCACGGCGTTGACGCTGCCAAGCGGCGCCGGACATGACGCGATTGCTATCGCGGAGCGCTGGCCGGTGGGGATGCTGTTTGTGCGCTGCAAAGGGGGAATTAGTCACCATCCGGCGGAATCGGTCAGCGAAGCCGATGTCGAACTGGCGATTGATGCCTTCAGCCGGGCGGTGATAAAACTTGCCGGGTAAATCACTAACGGGCGCATCCTCTTTTCGGGGATGCGCCGCAAACTTATTCCGCTCCCGCAGGAAAAGCTATTCTCCGCAGTCGGCTGGCGCTAACGGCCACCGACAACGCCGAGGCCGCGGCGGCGATCCACAGCGCAATATGAACGGCACTTTCGTCTTTTGCCAACAGTACGCCCATCACGGCGGCTCCCAGACACTGCCCGAACGTGCGCATGATGGATAAAACGCCCGAGGCATAGCTCGCCTGTTCGCGACTCACGTTTGACAGCATTTCCCGGTTATTCGGGCTCTGGAAGCAGCCAAAGCCAATACCGCATACCAGGCTCCGCAGGCAGATATCCCACGCGGCGGGCGTGGCGGGCAGCATCGCCAGAAGGATTAAACCCGCGACAAAAATCATCAGTCCCAGCGTCGAGATGAGCGCAGCGGAGATTGAGTCCGCCCAGCGGCCGGCGTGCGGTGCGATCAGCACTATCCCTAATGGCCACGGAGTAAACAGCAGCGCCGAGAGCACCGGACTATAGCCATACTCGTTCTGGAACAGGAACGGCAGGGCAATAAAAGTGATCCCCTGGCTTACGAAGGCGATCAGCGACGTAAAGGCCGAAAGGGTAAAGCGTTCATTTTTAAACATCGCAGGCGGCAGCAGCGGGTTGTCCGTCTGCCGGATGCGCCAGATAAAGGCGGTGCCGCTTATCGCTGCGAGCAACGTCCAGTACAGACTATCGATATGCTGCGAAGCGCTCTGCATGCTATTCGCCGCCATGATCGTTGAACCCAATAGCAGCGCCGACAATATCGCTCCGGGAGTATCGAAAGCGGCTTGCCTGTCAACTGTCGGCCGCGGGAGCGCTCTGACCGCCAGCAGTAAGGCGACGGTACCGGGGAGCACGTTTATTGCAAACAGCCATTGCCAGCTCAAAGTATGCAGGATCGTGCCGCCCAGCACCGGCCCGATCGCGGAGCTTGAAGCGATAAGCAGGGCGTGTATCCCGAGAATACGCCCCAGCAGTCGCGCCGGAAAAACGGAGCGCAATATGGCGGGTGCGATACTGAGCGTTGCCGCACCGCCGATCCCCTGCAGCACCCGCATGCCGATGAGCAGCTCAGGCGTCGTCGCCAGCGCGCAACCTGCTGATGCCACAATAAATGTCGTCAGTCCGGCCAGAAACACCGGGCGGTAGCCGAAGCGCGCCGCCAGCGCGGCGAATATCGCCAGCGTCATCGCCGCCGCCAGCAGATACCCGTTGGCGAACCAGACGGCGGTACTGGCTGACGCCTGTAGTTCCTGCGCCATCGACGGCAGAGCAATGTTTACCATAGTGCCATCAAAGACGCCCATTAAGGTGGTGGTCATTACCGCGGCCATAACCCGCGCTCGCGCCGGGCCTGGCAGGCCGTCATCGCCAGGTTGGCTGGAAAATAGTGTCATCGTGTTGTCTCCTGCAGAGGATATCTGGATGACGAAACTATAAAGATGGCTTTTACCGGGCGGAAGGCGCACCATTTACATTCTATAGTTGCATGAAACGCCTTATCTGAATGTTCCAGGAGTTGTGGTCATGTCAGACCCCGATTTTAATTTATTGATTGCACTCGATGTATTACTGAACGAAGCCAGCGTGGCGGGCGCGGCACGTCGTTTGAATCTCAGTACGTCAGCCATGAGCCGCACGCTAAGCCGGTTACGCGACGTCACCGGGGATCAGATATTGGTTCGCGCCGGGCGTAACATGGTGCTGACGCCGTGGGCGGAGGCGAGCCGCGATCGCGCCCGTCGCGCGGTCTTCGAGGCGAAGGCGGTGCTGCAGCCAGCGGCCGAAGCGCTCAACGTACAAAATCTGGAGCGTCTTTTCACCATCAGGGCAAACGATGGTTTTGTGGTGGCGTTTGGCCCTTCGCTCATTGCGGCAGTAGCCGAAGCCGCGCCCAATGTCTGTCTACGCTTTGCGCCTAAGCCCGAAAAAACGTCACGCTATCTACGGGAAGGGCTGGTCGATCTGGAGATTGGCGTCCAGAGCAATATGGGGCCTGAAATACGACTGCAACGGCTCTTTGAAGATCGGTTTGTGGGGGTGGTGCGAAAGGAGCACCCGCTGGCCGCCCTGAGAGAGATAACCGTGGCGGATTATGTCGCCTGGGGTCATGTGGTGGCCTCACCAGAAGGTACGCTGCACGGGTCCGTCGATGATGTGCTGGCCGAACTCGGCATGAAACGCAAAATCGCCAGCGTCGTCCCCGGATTTCCGACCGCGCTTTCCGTGGCGCTGCAATCGGATCTTATCGCCATGATCCCCGCTCTCTATTTAGTTAATCAGCAGGTCATGGAGCAGGTACATCTTTTTGAGCTGCCGTTTAAAAGCCGGCGGATTACCGTCTCGCAAATGTGGCACCCGAGAATGGAACGCGATCCCGCTCACCGCTGGCTCAGAGAGAAAATTGTGGCGATATGCCGCGTGGACAAGTCGTTACACCAGAAGCTGTAGAAGATTATTCGCATTGAGTTTCTTCAGGGCGTTACATTTATAGGTCGAGACCTGTTTTTCACTCATCTTCGTCATGTGCGCGACATATCTTACCGACTGCCCCTTAACCAGCCTGTCGAGGACGTTAAATTCCATCTCGGTCAGGCAGCAGCGCAGGGTGCGGATCCGCCTTGGCTCTTTAGATAACAGCCAGGCGGCATCCGCCACGGAGATCCGGTCATCGATGATGTGCAACGTTAAGGTTTCAAAACGCTTGCGTAGATAGGTGGCCAGCCCCCAGCTTTTTTCATTACACACCAGATAGCCCGTTCCTCGCCAGCAATGGGCTTCCAGGGAAAGCAAAATATCAACCAGCGACTGATGCGTGCCGCTGATGGAGAAACGGCAGCGAATAACCAGCGTAGTGCTCTCTAACAGTAAGGGCTGCCACTGCACCGTGCCGCTATGCACTTCCATCATAACGTTACGACGGAGAAGGGCGTAACGCAGCCCCTCCGCATAAAAGCGATTATTATCAAGAACAACGTAGCTCACAGTGGCCTCTTTATAACGTACTGGGGGTATAGATAACGCGTAACGTACCGGTATAGTCACCCGCGTTTTTGCTGCTGGCGGCAAAGGCGGGGGTTTTCAGGGTAATGGGCGCCGGGATGCATAACACGCTTTCGCGGCCGCCCGGCAGGACAACCTGGCGCAAATAGCGGCGATTGCTGGTACCCTCCCAGGTCAACGTTTTACCGTTAGCGGCAACTTCAGTTGCGCCGGTGGTCGGGTTGGTCACCAGCACCTGATAATCGAGACGATCTCTTGGGTCTGTCTGGCTGCCTCCCCGTCGCCGGATAGAAAACGCCCCTTCGGCACGCCCGGTCGCGTCAAGCCCATCGTCTTCGAAGCGTAGAAATGCCCGTGAGCTGGTGCTGTTATTGCCATCATAGAGGCACATATCCAGCGAGTTTTCGCCCTTAATCTCACTGCCGCCGGGTCTGCCCGGGAAATTGGTGAGGTTGAGGTTCACCACCGGCGTGGAGTGCGGAAATGCCGGTAAATAAATCTGCTGGTTGCCCGGGTCGACCACCTCAATACGCAGGTTTGCCTGCCAGTTAGCAAGAGTGAGGTAGCCTGGGCAGCCAACATTGACGTCATTAAAGTTGCCGCCGCAGTCGGTGGTGCCCCATTCGCGCAAATTCTGTTTCAGCGTTGCCGTCCAGATACCGGCCTGATCGAGTTTGTTTAATTCGCTACGAACGATGTAAAAATCAAAATAGGGCGCACTGTTCCATGCTGGCAAATCTACTGTACCGCCCGTTACGTAGCTGGCGAAAACAAAGGTTCTGTTATTGATAAACATACGGTGTTCGCCATAGACTTTTACGTCCACCGTTTTGTTGGTTATTGCGTGGGTAAAACGCAGGTTTATCGGATAGGGCGCGGCCGGATTCGCCGAAAACCATACCGGCGCGGTCATGCAGGCGCCATAGGTTGTATCGGTACGTGACTGGCAGGTCAGGGTATTTCGTCCCCATTTTTGCGGATCGCTCGTATCATAACCGCCGGACTCGTGTAGCCAGATATCCAGGCGGGCAGGAGGAGACTGGCGATCGAAGGCGAACGCCACGCTGGTATTCCTGCCGGCAGGACTACCGGCCTGAGCCTCGGTAAAACAGATGCAGGCAAGCAGTAAAATCAAAAGACGCGTTATCACATCATTTTCCTGTAGAGAGAGTAGAGTTATTCATCGCCGTTGGGCTGACCGCCGGCGTACGGCCAGCCAGCAGCAGTTGCGCCTGCTGCTGCACGGTTTCCGGTAACGCGGAATAAGTCAGTTCTTCGCAGGTCACCGTGCCGACATAGCGCACGACGTCTCGCATGGTCTTCACCTTCAGCGCGCACTGGTAAAACTGCTGTTGTTTCACCAGGTAGAGCGACTGGATCAGGCTGTCGCTTTCCGCACTAAAGCCGCCATTACCTAAATCGCTCCAGCCGCTGACGTTAAGCGGCATGCCGCCGATAAACGGCGTATGTTGTTCATCGGTCAACTGGCCAAGCCAGGTATAACGCGTGGTGGTTTGCACCTCTCTGTGCAGCATTTTTCCAGGCACCATAAATACCGTTCTGCTTCCCGACCCCTGCGTAATTTCACTGTTGGCGCCGTGGGAAATGTCCGTCGACTCATTAATAGTCAGCGTGGTTTGCTGATAGCCGGGCAGGGCGAACAACGCGCGGGCGTTTGCCGGGATATCGGCGCTACCGCTGTTATCAAGCGAAACGGCAATGCGGGAATCAGGTGACGCTTCCGGCGTTGCGACGTTGACCGCAATGGCTGACGCCGGGCGTCCGTCCCCCCAGCGGCCAAACCACAGGCCAGAACGAGATAGCGCCAGCGTAGAACTGTAATTACCGCTGCTGCTGAACCGGTGGCGATGATCCTGGCGATCCCACGAATCGCTGACGGTCAAACTTCCGTTACCAAATCGGCCGCCCTGACGGGTATAGGCCGAAGTATTTAGCGAGTCGCTGTTAATCCCGGATGCGTTAAGACCATATTCGTTTTCACCGCGCGCATCGGTGTACCAGTTATGCGCGAGGTTATAGTTGAGCTGATTTTTTTCATGCTTCTGCTGTTGCCACGTGGCCCCCACGGAGGTGTAGCTGGAGGCATCGCCCTGACGGTTATGAGCCAGCGAGAGGCTTACGCTGAGGAAGCCGCCTTTATCCTTGCCATCTCCAGAATGGTCGTTACGCATAAACAGGTTTATGCTGCTGTTGATATTCAACCCGCGGGTGCTGAACGCGTTGCTCAGTCCGGCCTGCCACGCCTGCGAACGGGAGCGGGTCATGTACACCGATTCCCAGGGCAAACCATTGTCGTGCCGATCGTCACTATTTGGTAATTCACGCCGCGAGACATAACGGCCTTCATTGCGGTTATCGGAATAACCGAGGTTGGCATACCACGAGCCGACCGGAACGGAGAACATCACCGAGAGACTTCTGTAGCAACAATTCACCGCGTCAAAGCCTGTACTGCTGGAATCACAGTTATCAGCCGATAAGGCGTTACGATAGAAGCTCAGTGAAAAGCCATCGTTATAGCTGATTTGCTGGATATTGCCGCGTTGGCCCTGGCTGCCATAAAGGTAGCTAAAGCGTGTGCTGAGCACGCCATCAATGGGGCCGGTATTGAAACCGCGACTCCAGTCAACCGCGCTCTCCAGAAAACGCTGGTTCTTTTTCACCGTTGCGCCGCTGGTGATCGCCAGCGTAGAAGTTACAGGCAGGCGAATGCCCGCTTGCGCCACGGCGCTGCGTTCGTCGCTCATATCGTCGTTATCGGTTTCACCGGCCTGCATAAACCACTCGACGCGGTCGAATGGCGTGATGCCGGTGCGGGTAAACGGAACCTGCTCGGTACGGGTCAGGCGGTTGTTTTCATAAATCGCCAGCGTCACGGTATAGCTCCCGTCCGGAAACGAACGGGTATCCAGAGTTTGCGCCCCGGCATTAAGATAAAAACTGGCCAGCAGTTGATTGCCTCGGCGCGCATCGATACGGGCATCATGGGAAAGCAGCACGGTAATGGGCGTTCCACTGGACTGCTGAACGGGGTTGATCCACGCTCGCGTCGAGCCGGTACGCAGACCGCGAATTTTTCCAAGCGGTAGCTGGCTGAGGTTGATATTGCCGCCGGCCGCGCTGAAGAGATCGCGCGTATCCATTTCACCTAACTGAACGTAATATTCATGCCACAGATCCTGACGGAACCAGGCATTATTGACCGTGATCTCCTGCTGCTGTTGATGGCGAGAGCGCTGCCCAAGCCAGGTCCAGTCGAGGTTAAAATACCCATTCTCAGTCATGGCCAGCGCGCCGTTTCCCTGCACGGTCATCGACTGATAGTCTTCATCGGCCACGAAGTTGATATTTTGCTGGTGGATCAGCGCGTTCTCAGTATTGCGCGTAGGCTGATACCACTGATTTTCCGCCGTTTGTTTCGGTAGATACCGCCTGTCGAAAAACAAGTTTATGCGAGCGTTATTCTCGTCATAAATCAGGGCCACGCTTTTGGTGTCGATAAAATCGCAACCCGCCGCGGAACCATTGCTGCTGCAGGCGAGATTGCCGTTACGCGCAAGCGGAGAGGAAAGGGCGCCGGTCACAGAGGCGATCAAGGCAGGATCATCGTTGAACTGACGCTTAATTGCCGCGATGAGCGTTTCCGGCGCCACAAAGGTTACCGTTTCAAGCGTGATATCGGCTTCAAACAGGCCAAGCGACGCGCCATACAGACTGACTTCTGTCCACAGGCGCTGCGTTTTCGCCAGATCTTCAAAACCCGCAGGTACGACGATACTGGCGCTGGCTAATTGAACGGAAGCAGGTAACAAAACGACAAAAAGAAGAGCATTTCTGTGAAAAGCCATGAACGAGCCTCGACGTCATCCTGACATCAGAGGGCAGGCGCCCTCTGATGTACTTCCTTATACGTATTGTGGGGTTACGCGCCGCCTTCCGCGGTGGTCGCCTGAGTCAGCATCAGACTCACCACGCCGCTGTACTGACCGGTTTTCAGAATGCCTTTTGTGGTCTGAGAGATGATCAGCGGCAGGACCGCAGAACCGTTTTCAACGCTGCCCGGGAACAGCTCGCTGCCGGTAAATTCTGCATCGGTAGTGTTCAGGGTTTTATCGCCAAGTTTTACGGTCATCGGTACCGTCTCGGCGCCATCTTCATTGGTCAGATTCGCTGCGCTAACCAGACGGACTTTGACGTTGCTGGTGGCTGAGTTCGACCAGATTTTGGTATTGAGACGGTAGCTTTCCAGCCCACGGCCCGGCAGATATTGCATATCGATGCTGGCAGGTAACGGCGTATTATCGGCCTGGGTCATATCCAACTGGGAATCGACGTTGGCATTAACCGTAATATCCTTCTGAATAGCCATTGCGCTGAACGCAGTAGACATCGCAGCAACGATCATCAGAGGTTTAATATACTTCTTCATTGATATCTCCATATTTATAAACGAGCTCCATTAGCTCTTTAAACAAACCACATGTGGTTTTGACAGTGATGTCGTGTTATTGCACGACGGGCAAGTCTGCTTCTTCAGCTGTTTTATTAATCCAGTTGAAATAGCGGAATTTATATTTCTGGCCGTGATTCTGAGTGAGTGATTTTAATTTTCGCTCAGTATCCGGATAAATAGTTGCATCTTCTCTAATCCATCGGCATTTATCGCTTGTATCGCATACGCCAATTTCTTTCAGCGGTACTCGCAACGTGCCATCATTTTTTAAAGTTCCTGACGCGGGATTTATTCGCAGAGAAACCACCGGCTTTTCCGGCGCCAAATGAACCAATGCTCCCCAGATAACGTTAACACCGAGTTTGGCCGAAGCCGGCGTTCCCGCGGATGCTGCGGGCAGAATACTATCCGGCTGTTTTACCCCTTCAAAATAAACGCGCCAGGTACTCTCTTTTTCAGGCGGCGTCAGAGAAACGAGCCTTACGATACGTAAAGCGCCTGCCGCTAAGGCGAATTTTTCAGGGGTAACGACAACGCCACCGTCTTTCCAGGCTGCCATCTCAACTTCTTTTTCCTGTGGCGTACCCGGATTAAGAATTTTCTTTTGCCTCACCCGAATGAACTGAATATCATCGCTTTTAGAGGCCACTCTGATTTGGGCCGTCCCGGAACTGTCGACGTTAAGTTCCATCGGGTAAACGCTCATATTGGCCTGTGTCATTTCTGCGAAAAATGACATCGACAGGGCAGCGAGATAAAGCGCAGTGGACTTGTTTGCTCTGTTTTTTACTTTCACATTCATTCTGCCTGCTCTGAGTTCATGTACGACTTTAACACCACGACACCGTCTGCTTTCGTATCGCTTCAGGACAGGGAAACTTTAACCGGAACAGCAGGTTGTGAAAATTTGTATTAGTTAACTCAAAAAATACAGTTCTTTATCCTGCAATCCTGGCTTTAAAGTTGTATAGTTAAAAGAAAATGCCAAATCCTAAGAGGCTTAAGAAAATTCCCACTGATGAAAAAATAAGCTAATTCAGAAGGGCTTTCTTGCCTGCTGTTACAAGGATTAAAAGCAAGCGGCAACAGATGAGAGTGAAATATGTTTTTTATATGCAACAATTCGTTGTTATTTGATCCTGAAGCTCACACAGTTAGTGTTGTTGGACAACCTGAATCCGTATTAACGCTTTCGGCACCGGCCGTGCGTTTGTTACAGGAATTTATTCGTCATAAAGGAAGCGAACTTAGCCGTGAGGAGTTGATTACCCGCGTATGGCAGGAATTTGGTTTTACGCCTTCGGGAAATAATCTCAACAAAGCGATAAGTGAGTTACGCAAAAGTTTCCAGGCGTTGGGAGAACATCATGAGTTGATTGTAACCATACCGCGATATGGTTTTCGGTTTGATGCGGATGTTATTTTTCAACCTGCGCAAAACATTGACACCAGCGCACCCGAACCCCAGTTTCAAAAAGCTGAAAAGAGGAAGCAACCACCACGTCTGAAATGGTGGCTGATATTCACGGCATTATTAGCGTCGGTATTCGGTATTGGCATAATTATTCGCCAACAGCAGAATATAACAACGCCGGTAAGGCTAAAGGCCGTTGAGCAAAAAATTGCAAAATGTAGCGTCTGGCTTATTAACGATCATGGGCGACCGCTGGTGTTATCGAAATTAGCCGAGCTGCTGGATAAAAACGGCGTGGCGTGCCAGCGAGAGGCGTACAGTGTCTATTATTTCAGCGCGCGTTTTTCCCTTGTCGCGGCGGATGAAGTGTTTATCGGCGCATGCCCGGTCAATAAAGACAGCTTGTGTAAAACCATTCGCTATAAAAGTGGGGCTGAAAAATGAAAATTAAACTTATCGGCGGCCTCAGCCTTTTTCTATTAGGTGGCGCAATGGTGTTTTATTATTGCTCTGACGGGGTTGGTAAACGGGATGTACTAGCCTGCAGTACCATATTTAATTTTATACGCAACGAAGGTAAGGCCAGTGAAGTGCGGGTTAATACCGTTGCTCAGTTCTATTTTCACCGCGACGGCACTGGTCTGACAGCCTATAAAGGGGCCGCCTGGGCAAATGGCCAGAGCATGATCATCGACAGAGACGTCGATTTTATCTGGTCGCGGCGTGAGGATGATAAAGTGGTGGTATTGAGCTACACCAAAACCTGGCGCAGGCACAATGACAACACGCCGGATGCGCAATGGGGAAGCTTCGCCAATCCGACCGCGCGTTACTATCTGACCATCTCCGAGGTTTCGCCATCGGTGTGGCTGATCCAGGACCGACATTATCCCACTTATATATGTCGGGGTGATTAACGCATAAACGAAGGAGAATACCGACGGTATTCTCCTTTTACGCTTAGTGAATCTGCCTACAAGGGAAGGGCGAGAATAAGGGAAAGCGAGAGCGTTAGCAGAAGGATCCCGCCCGGATTTTAAAACATGCCGTTACCGCTGGCGGTTTTTGGCGGGACGTTTTGGGTAACATCCCAATGTTCAACGATTTTGTGCTGTTCGTTGAGGCGGAAGATATCCACGATAGCCCGCGTAACGCCAGGCTCACGACCGGTCACTTCAACGTGGAGAATCACATTATTTCCGTCGACAAACGCCTGCTTAATTTCACTATGCGAGTCGGGATATTTACTCTTCAGAAAAGCGATAAACTGCTCGAAGCCTTCCACGCCATCTTTTGCCATCGGGTTATGCTGTACATAGCGATCCCCGAGATATGGCCTGGCGGAGGAGAAGTCTTTATCGTTCAAAGCTTTATTATAAAAATCAATGACATTCTTTTTATTCAACAGTTCGCTTTCGCTATTGCCCGCAAAAACGGCGGGGGTCAGAACGAAAAACAATGAAAGGGCACCGATAGATTTTTTAAACATACATCCTCCTGAGATGGTTTTGATGTCAGTTACCAGCTCTGTCAGGTGACTCCCAATGAACTTAACAGCCAGTTGGGATGGCGGTTGATTGAGGTGATTCTCTCTGAACCAAATAGTATCTTGAATTTGTTGCATCGACTCGTTTTGATCAAGTTGCTTGTTCAATTAAGAAGGGGTGGTTCAAATCGTTAGGTCATTGGCTGATGAGGACATCGGTACGTGTGATTGGATGAATTTAACATAATATACATTATGCGCACCAATGTGAATTGTGTCCGATAACGGCGTTTGCCGTGTGGATTTGCTTTGGTTTTTGCTGGCCTACGCTTGATTCAGACTCATACTGACAGTCATCTATCGTCGTTCTTTCTGTTTCGATTGACTTCCAGCCTCATGATATCCTCACTCTGACATGTCGCTTTTTTCCCATGGCTACTGGCCAACGGTAATCTCCAGTTATCAGATTAATCGCGGACAACAACTTTTGCTGACCGCGCTTAAAAATCGTTATCAACACCGCTCATCGTTCGCTATCGCTTCCGAGCGGTTTCGCTTCGTCTTGCATACCATCGCGATCAGAATACCCTAAATCGATATTCCATGATCACTTCCGACGACAGCGTGTTTGTACGTGTATAATGACCGTCCGTAAGGACTGGCGTTTTACCTTGCGTCTTATATGACCATCCCGGCCCGAACATCGCCCAAAAGGTGAAGTTTTTAAACATGGACTGCGTTGGAACCCAACGGCTAAAGGCATTGATTTCCCCGGTGCGCACGTGATTCCCTTTATAGTTAAATTGCCCGATGTTTCCCGCCAGGCCAACGGCTAATTCTGGCGTTAATCGATATTCGGTGATGTTCGCCAGCACCAGTTCCCCATCCCGCATGTAATCATCGCCAGCGTAGGCCATAGAAATAAACGTTCCCCGGGAATTTTTACTCATGTGGCGTGGATAAAACCCGACTTCACCTGCTTTTTTAGCATTGGTGTAGCCAATGCCCATTTTGCTATTCCAGCGTTCACCTTTCCAGGTCGCGTCCAGCGCAAAATGCCAGGCGTTATTGTCAAAATCCCGTTTGCTCGCAGGCATTGCGCGATAACTTTCCATCGCGTGGGTGCCGTAGACTTGTGTTCCAATCGTTAGCTGCGAATCCGCCCGAAACTGCGTAAACAGCAGGTGCCGTTGCAGGTAGTTTTTACTCTCACCATAAGCATACTGTGCATCGAAATTTTTTCCCCGCCAGAGAATTTCTCCGCTTGCCAGATGGCTAATATATTCACCGGTATTGGTCTGGAATCGCTTTTTATCTGGTGAGTTTCTGTCCATGGAATTTTCAAGCCACGCCCCTCTTATGGTAAATGGGCCATAGCTTACAGCACTGCTTACGCCGGAATACGTTGTTGGAGAAAGCCGGTTTGACATTGAAATAACGCCATAATTTTTCAGCATCTGCCATCCCCAGCGCGCGTTTAACTGAGCCCCAGAAAGCGTGTAGTTAAGCTTCACGTTACGTTGGCCGAACTTGGAATACCCTTCGGCGTTGCTTTTTTTGTTACCTGTACCATTATTATAAAGCACGCCGCGGGAGTTGAAATAGTCGCTGGCACCCAACTTTATCGCACTATAATACGATGCATCGAAGCCGATAATATCTGCAAAATAACCAGACTGGTATTCTGCTGAAAATCCCTGCCCCCAGGCGTTGTGTACATGTTTAGGATTGGCATTTTCCTCCTTAAGATATTTCCAGTAATTCTTTGCAGAGACAGTGAGCTGTGAGTCAGTAAAAAAAGGATCATCAAAAATAGCGTCTGTAGCGGCCCATACAGGCGTAACCAGCCCGCACGCTATTAACGCGGAAGTTATGTTCTTATACATTTTTATTTCCTGAGAAAAGATCCGCCATAGCTTATTTATGGCGGAAAACTAAACTGTAAGATTATTTGTGATTTAGTGATTTTTTGCCTGCTTCAACGTATTTCATGGTGCCAATTTCTGGCACGCTGTATTTACCATCGTGATACGTGATTTTCACCACTGCAGCATTCGACAATGGCAGATTTTTGGCCGGGTCGTCCGTCAGATCGGAAATCATTATCTGAATCGCCGTGCCTGAAGAAATGGCCAGAATATTTTTATCACCCTCTTTTTGAGCATTTTCTACAATAGTTGCCAGCGCAGCTTGTGTCCGTACTTTTACTTGCTCATAGTTTTCCGCTAGCTGTTTAGGATCGGATTTGGCCAGCGCGTTCTGGCTTTCCTTTACCGAGAGCGTGCCTGCTTTCATCGCTTTAAAAAGCGCTTTGCTGTCCGTCATTCCTAGCGTGTGTGCGCCTGCATTGGCCATATCGACATTATAACCGCCTTCAAAACCACCAAAAAACGCCTCTCGCAGGCCTGTCATTTCTGTTAAATGATAATCCGTTACGCCAGCCTGTTTAAGAATCACTGCCATGGTTTCGCGCTGCCGTCCCGCATCACTGGAATAAAAACGATCAAATTTTATCCCTTTGAGTCCCTCACCTAAATATTGAGCAACCTGCACCCCATCCTTCGTCAATGGGGAATCAATCCAACCTTGCACGCGGTCAAACGAATTAAGCAGCGTTTTACCATGGCGCGCAAAATAAATATTGATGACCTCCTGCTGGTCATTTTTATCATTCGTGTTCGCCATCAGCAGAGGACTGGTAATGGCAGTAACTGCCATTAAGACACCCAGAAATAATTTTTTCATTTTAAAGAGTCCTTTTTCATAGCCAAAAAAAAACCTACGTACTCTTCAGCCCCCTGGTATTGAGGTGGAGAAGAAAACGTAGGTTTTGCCTGTTGAAACAGTAACAATCCAGCTACTGTCGACCCTATCACTAATGTTTTTGAATTGCACCTAATCTATAGAGATGATTTATGTAATTGTGATCCTCCTCATATCAACCGTATTCCCATCTGGACGTTAATATCTGCAGTACGTATTTTAAACTCTCTTGGGATTGTTACTGTTTCAGGCAAAACCTAAGGCCGTTTCTGTACTCGTTGCAGGAGCGGCCTTAGGTTTTTTTTTTGCATTTTAGTTACCCTCATGAATAACAGGAGTTAAGATGAACAAGTCATGTATTGCCGCTGCGCTGATCTCTGCATTCGCTTTTACCGCAAGCGCCGCACCGCTAAAAATTTTGATTGTCAACGACGATGGTTGCGAATCCACGGGCAGTATTTCGCTTCAGGAAAAACTCACGCAAAAAGGTTTTGATGTGTGGATGGTTGCTCCAGCCACCAATCAGAGCGGCATCGGTTCAGCCATTACCTTCAAAACGGGTAAAATCTTTGATGTAAAGAAGGCTGCTGATAAACGCTACTGCTTCCCGGGAACACCCGCCGATGCGGTTGATTTTGGCTTACGGGGATTACTCATTAATAATCCGCCGGACCTGGTTATCTCTGGCGTCAACGATGGCCCGAATACAGGAATGGCTCAGGTCAATTCAGGGACGGTAAGTGCGGCAGCCAGGGCTGTACGTTATGGTTTCCCGGCGATTGCGGCCAGCATTGGGTATATCTTTACCGAAGATGAAATGAAGAATAAATGGCCAAGTACACATAAATATTGGCCTGATGCGGTGGATTATGTGGTTGATGTTGTTGAAACGCTGAATCATAAACAGGTTTCTGGCACACCTTTATTGCCTAAAGGGTCGGGCTTAAGCATTAACTATCCGCCGCTGACAAAATCAAAAATTAAAGGCGTGCACTATGTCGAAAATGAGATGTTCCCTACCCCACAGATTGGTTATGATATTTTGCCTGATGGACGCGCTAAACAAACCATCAATCCGGAATCGTTAAAGACAGTAGAGAACGATACCGATTCCGGCTGGCTTAATAAAGGTTATATCACCTATAGCCTCTTTGATGGGTCAATGAACGCCCCGCAATTCCAGGCGCAATATGAAGAACTGTTGAGTAAATAATTCGCCAGACTAACTCACAACCTTGCACTATCATCTTCACGCCTGCCAGCGTCACACTTAATCGCTGGCAGGCGACGTTTTCATTTTTTATCGCCGCACAATAAAATTGTTAAAGCCTACCTCTAAGTTGTACTATGCGTATCAGATAAACCATTAGGGCGCTAATGCACGGCGTAATGAAATATATTAATGACAGTCTCAAACTGGGTACCATCGTTGAGCAAAGAATAAAGGAGCGGGATCCTAAGCAGCTAGAGTCCGCGAAAATGGACTTGATGGAGCGTATGGGAACGTCTGTCGGTTTGCATACCGCAGGTGTGCCTTTTATCTCAAGCGCGTTGTTAAGCGTGGCAAGTTTCGCTATGCCGCAGATAACGCTTTGGGGGGCCATCTTTCAATGGTTTTCCTGGCCCGCGCATGCTGTTTTTGCTGGTATCATCCCCACAGGTTTACTCTACTGTCTGCTGATCTTCCCGTCGATGACGCTGTTCTCTCGAGGTTTTCTGGCTGCGCTTAAGTTTTATCTGGTTCTAATTTTCCTGACCGCCGCGCTAGCCGCGGGAAATCTTATTTACGCATTCACTTTGGTATTCATATTTGGCGGGCATGCCGGCTTGCTTATAAGCGCTTTGGTTGGTGTATTATTTAGCGCTGGCAGCATCAAACTCGTTAACAGTGTTATGTTTGTAAAAACCTCAGCATTTTATTTGCATAATCGAATTTGGCGCTGGCAATTAAAACATCATGTAAAAAATACAGTATGATAAAAATCCTCTGCTGGCTCACACTTACACTGCTAAGCGCAACGGGGCTTGGCGCCTGGTTTCTTCAACAGCAATATGACGCGCGCTCCGCCGACTTCCGCATCCTGTATCGCGAAATCACGGTAAAGGTGTCGCAGCACGATGCCATCATCCCCCTGCTTCCGTCCGGTCAAAATGCCGCCGAAGTCCAGCAGATCCTGCCGCAGATCGTGCAATGGCGGCGCTATGATTCCCTGGAGCCGCGACGCCCCATCGTCGCGCAAAGCCCCGCACGCTACTGGCTGAATCTTCCGGGCATCTCTCTGCTGATTGATTTGAACACCCTACTTAACAGTCTCAATGAGAAAAAGACATTCAAACATCTTGCCATTCGTTGGGACGGTACCACGTTGTTTGAGGACGGTACCGCATCTACCAACACCTGGTGGCGCTGGGAGAAAACTGTCGCCAGCCCAACACAACCTCTGCTCATTAGCGCAGGTGATAACCCGCAATGGCATCAACTGCCGTGGTGGCTGATACTTTCACCGGCACTGTTCTGGGCGGTGATTATCTATCTTGTTAATCAGTATCGAACCAATAAACGCCGACGGGATATCGCCGATCTACGCACCCGCTATGGCGAACTGACTCGCCTTAACACCATGGGCGAGCTGGCCGCTGGTATCGTGCATGAGCTTAATCAACCTTTAACCGCCATTATGAGCTATAACCAGGCGGCAGTGCGCCTGATTAAAAAAAACGATCCCGTAAAGATCCCCGAACTGCTTGAGGCCTCAGTGTTGCAGATAAAACGCATTGACGCCCTGCTCAGCCAGTTTCGTCTTAAGCTAACCAGCAAGCGCGCCGAATATCAGCCGGTGGACCTTCCGTCGCTGTGGCTACGCGTGTGCGAATTACTGGATAATGAGATCCGCGCCGGTAAAGTTCGTATCTCCAGCCATTTTCCGTCGGACCTACCCGCGCTTCCTGCGCCGCCGCTGTGGGTAGAGCAAATACTGCATAATATCGTTAGCAATGCCATTCAGGCACAAAGCATAAATGTTCCAGGTAGCGCGTGGATTCATCTGCAAGCCGTGCGGGTAAATAACGGTATCGCTTTAACTCTTACTGATGGCGGACCAGGGTTATCATCTGAAGCGCTGGAGCAGGTTTTTATACCGTTTTATACCACCCGTACTGATGGTGTGGGACTCGGCATGGCCCTTGCGGATACCCTTGTTCAGCGTCTTAATGGCAAGATAGAAGCGAGCAATATCACCGGACAAGGCGCTTGCTTCCGGTTATGGTTTCCGCTGCGCAATGAGGAGAAGTAATGGAGCAGTACATCTGGTTAATTGATGACGATGCGGCAATACGCGATTCATTAAGTCTGCTGCTCTCAACCGTTGGCTGGCAGACGCAGGCGTTTGATAGCGCACACGCTTTTCAACATCAGGCAGGGAATCTAGCCGAATTAACCGGCTGTATGCTGCTGGATATCCGCATGCCGGGGAAAACCGGGCTGACGCTGCTCGATGAGTGGCGCCAGCTAGGTCTAACCTTGCCGGTTATTATTATGACCGGGCACGGTAATATTGATTTATGTCGTCGCGCCTTCAAAAATGGCGCCTTTGAATTTTTAACCAAACCCATTGATGCCGACCTGTTATTCGAAGTGGTCGGCGAAGCGATGGCGCAGCAAAAAGCGCATCTCGAACGACAACAAATATTACTGCCGCTGCAGGAAAAACTCGCCACCCTTACCGCCCGTGAGCATGAAATGCTCCAGCAGCTGCTCCAGGGCTACTCCAGTAAAGAAATCGCCCGTTTATGCTCGCTATCGCCGCGTACCGTCGAAGCGCATCGCGCCAATATTTTTAGCAAACTTGAAGTTAACTCGCTGCCCAAATTGTTGAAGGTTTATGCTGATATCGCCAGTGGTTCTAAGTAAAAATACCTGGTACGTTCGGTATTCGCGGCAATAGTCGCCATGCTCCCTACCCCCTAGTATTGGCCTATCGCCACTCAATACGACGGAGCATCACCATGAAACGTATCCTTCTTAGCGCCATCCTGCTCGGCAGCCTGGTCACGACCGCCAGCGCCGCAACGGGCGTTCTCAGCCAGAAAAATTTGTCAGTGGAGCTCGCGAATAAAATCGCGCAAAGTACGCTACAGGCCTGCGCCAAAGACGGCTATAACGTCGCCGTCACGCTGGTCGACCGTTCCGGTACGCCGCTATTAATGAAGAGAATGGATAATGCCGGCCCACACACCGTCGAAGCCAGCCGCATGAAAGCATTCACCGCGCTAACCACTAAAAATGCCACCAGCAATGTCATGAAAGGTTCTCAGTCCAACGCCGGAGCCGCGAACCTGCGCGATATACCCGGTTTTCTGCTATTAGCTGGCGGAGTGCCGGTTAAGATGGGCAATCAGGTCATTGGCGCGGTTGGCGTCGGCGGCGCGCCGGGGGGAAATTTTGACGAAGCCTGCGCGATTGCCGGGTTGCAATCGGTTGAAAATGAACTGAACGCCAGTTAACTGGGCTCGTCAGTAGTCACTGATATGGGTCATCGCGGATCGCCAGAGGTTATCCGCGATATATTTATGCTTTAGAGAATGCTTCCCCAAGCCCACACTCATGTAGTGGTTAATGATGGGTTGTGTTATCATTCGCGTGTTTTATAACTCATCGCAACAGAGGTATTGATGCTGGAGAATGTAATCATCTGATAATCGGTATGCCCTTTCGATTCTGGGGTGGCTGATTACACCGCGCTTAAACATATATGCCAACGCTTTGTATTGGTACGTTTTAGTGCATGATGATTACGGATTGTAAACAGCATGAATGGCGTCTCGCCTCCACGTCTCCCCCAGTAATCTCATTCCAGAACGTTCAATCGAGCCATGGCCGCCAATCTACAACCACATGGTAATTTATTATGATAAATATTGATATTGAACGCCCCCAGGATATTCCCCTGGTTCAACAGGTCATTATTGAGGCTTTTGGCTCAGCCGAAGAGGCATTGCTGGTGAATAAGCTGAGAGAGGACGCCGCCTGGATCCCGACTCTTTCACTGGTTGCGAGAGATAAGCAAGGAACAATCGTGGGGCATGCCGTTTGCACGCGAGCCAGTGTGGGTTTACATCCGGCGGTTACGTTAGCCCCAGTGTCGGTACATCCGGCATATCAAGAGGTGGGTATTGGCAGCGCCCTAGTCATTGCGATTATCGAAGCCGCACGCGACGCTGGCGAGAAACTCATGACCGTACTGGGACATCCTGACTATTACCCTCGCTTTGGTTTTCAACCAGCCTCTGCTTATGGAGTTATCTGCCAACTTAATGACGGCCCCGATGCGGCCAAAATGATCATGTCTCTCGATAACAGTGCTATTCCTGGAGGAAACATGGGATTTTGTAAGCCGATGACTGAATCTATTCAGGCCTGGCAACCAGACCACGCATAATAAAAAACTGGCGACTTGATCTTCAAGCGCCAGTTTTCTTTCAGCCACAGAGCATTACCGACTCACATGCTGCATGGCGTTTTGCCCAACCGCCCCGCTTATCTTCTTCGCCCGACTTTCTTGACCAAAGAAGGTCAGGATCGCGATAATGATCGCTACCGTACCGGCAACAATTGCCATCGCCAGTCCATAGTTCTGACCATGATGTTCCGCGATCGTGGCCTGCAAAGTCGCATTAACCGAAGCAATAAGATTACCCAGTTGATACACAAAGCCCGGCAGCACCGCCCGGGTATTCGCTGGAACCAGTTCATTCAGATAGGTCGGGACCACGCCCCAGGCGCCCTGAACCATGAACTGCATCAGGAATGCGCCGATTCCCAACATCAGTGAACCGCTAGCGAATGCCCACAGCGGGATAACCGGTAGCGCCAGCAACGAGGCGGTTATAATGGCCTTTTTACGACCAATCTTCTCGGAAAGCGAACCGAACAGCACCCCGCCGATGATCGATGCAATATTGTAAGTGACCGCGATAATACTGATCGTTTTCGGCTCAAAGCCATGCTGCACTTTCAAAAATACCGGATACAGGTCCTGGGTACCGTGGGAAAAGAAGTTGAACGCTGCCATCAGTACCACCAGATAGCAGCATAGTTTCCAGTGCGTTTTCAGTACCGGCAGCAGCGCCGTGCTTTCCTTTCTCTCTCGTGACGCCAGCCATACCGGTGACTCCTGCACGCAGAACCAGATAAACGGCAGCAGCAAAATAGGCGCAGCGCCGATGACAAACATCCCGCGCCAGCCGAGTAATTCAAATAGCAGCCCATAAGCGACGGCGGCAATCAGATAGCCAAACGGATAACCGGCCTGGAAAATTCCCGACATTAGTCCACGGGAACGGTCCGGAATGGTTTCCATTGACAGCGACGACGCCACGCCCCAAATACCGCCCATCGCCACGCCATACAGCACTCTTAAGACCAGAAAAATCGTTAATGATGGCGCCGCAGCAGACAGCAACTCGAAAATCGAAAAGAAGATGATATTCAACATCAGGATCGGCTTACGGCCATATTTCTCGGCGAGCCGGCCAAAAATAAGCGCGCCGATAGGCCGTACGGCAAGCGTCAGTAGTATCGCCAGCGTGACCTTTTCCAGCCCAACATGAAACGTCTGGGCAATGTCACTCAGTAAGAAGACGAGGAGGAAAAAATCGAAGGCATCAAGTGTCCAGCTTAAGAAGCTGGCAATGGCGGCATTGCGCTGTAGTGAAGTCCAGCCTAACATCGTGTTATCCCTATCCTGGCACAGCGGCCTGGAGATGTAGCAGCTAGCCGAAAGAACATGCGGGGCCAACTGCATATGTAAATGTAAAGTTTCTTAAGTTACTCATATGTTAAATACACCCAATAATCGTATGGCTGCAAGTTAATTAGCATGCTAATTTGTTTCAAATTAAGTATATGTCCCCTGATAGACCGTGCAGACAGAATGTATAGCATTTGCTATACACCTGTTCTACAATGAGCTGTATACCAATTGCTATACGGGAAAAGAAGATGAAATCAGATATCCAACTCAACATCCGGGCGAAGGAGTCCCAGCGGGCGCTGATTGATGCGGCTGCCGAAATTCTGCACAAATCACGGACCGACTTTATTCTTGAGATGGCCTGCCAGGCGGCAGAAAACGTCATTCTCGACCGCCGGGTGTTTAACTTAAGCGATGAGCAATACGCCGAATTTATCGACATGCTGGATGCGCCGGTTGAAGCTAACCCCGCTCTCGATAAATTGCTGGCGAGAAAACCACAATGGGAAAAATAAGCGCGCCTGCACCGCTATCTTCACACCATCAGATCGCGGAATTTTGTTGTGGAGAAACGGTTCTCGATCAATGGCTGAAACAGCGAGGATTGAAAAACCAGGCTCAGGGCGCCGCGAGAACCTTTGTGGTCTGCAAGGAAGAGAGCCATCAGGTGGTGGGGTTTTATTCGTTAGCAACCGGCAGCGTTAATCACACGGAAGCCACTGGCGGCCTGCGGCGCAATATGCCCGATCCTATCCCGGTCATCATTCTCGCCCGCCTGGCGATCGACTGCGCGTATCACGGACAGGGGCTGGGAGCTGATTTACTCCATGATGCGCTGTTACGCAGTTATCGCGTTGCCGAAAATGTTGGCGTACGTGCCCTGATGGTCCATGCCCTGACCGATAGCGCGAAAAGATTCTATTTACACCACGGATTCAAAGCCTCCACCACCCAGGAACGCACACTTTTCCTCGCGTTGCCTAAATAACTCCACCTTTCGTCATTTTCTCTACCACACTTATCTTTCAGTTCGGGAACCACACCAAAGGAAGGATAACGATGAAGAAAGTGGCGATTGTCGGCGTTGGGCCGACCGGGATCTATACTTTTCATTCCCTGGTTGAACGGGGTGAGCCGCTGGAGATAGTGCTCTACGAGCAGGGTGAAGAGGCTGGCGTCGGCATGCCTTATAACGATGAGCATAACTCAGCGCAAATGCTGGCGAATATCGCCAGTATCGAAATCCCCCCCATCTATATTACCTATCTGACGTGGCTACAAAATCAGAGCGAAAACTGGCTCAGCCGGTATGGCATTGAGCGTGAGGCCTTACATGAGCGGCAATTTTTACCGCGCGTGATCCTCGGCGACTATTATCGCGATCGGTTCCTGGCGCTGTTGGAGAAAGCCAGGTTAGCGGGTTTCAAAGTTAGCGTGCGCGAATCCTGCGAGGTTACCGATCTCCAGGCGGAACAGGATGGCGTCAAACTGTGGATTAATCACGCGCCCACAGCGGAACGCGCGGATTTTGCCGTTATCGCCACCGGTCATCTCTGGCCGCAGGACGATGATTCTTCCCGCGAATATTATCCCAGCCCCTGGAGCGGTTTGATGCAGGCGCAGATAGCCCCCTGCCGGGTCGGTATCATGGGGACTTCACTCAGCGGCATTGATGCTGCCGTCGCCGTCGTCATTCAGCATGGCCATTTTACGACTGACGCTGATGAGAGCGTCCATTTTCGGCTTAATGACGTGAGTCATAAACTCCATATCACCCTGATGTCGCGAAACGGCATCCTGCCCGAGGCAGATTTCTACTGTCCTATCCCCTATGAACCGCTGGAAATTGTCACCCATCAGAGGCTGGAAACGGCCATCGCTGAGGGGAGCGAGGGATTGCTGGATCGCGTATTCCAGCTTATCGTCAGGGAGCTGGAACTCGCCGCGCCGCACTGGTGTAAGCAGATAGGCTTACGCCAGCTCACCGCGGATACGTTCAGCGACGCCTGGTTTATCGACAGAAAACGACACGATCCCTTTGCCTGGGCGCAAGCCAATTTGCAGGAAGTGGAACGCAACAAACAACAACAGCATACCGTGCCGTGGCGGTATACCATTCTGCGATTGCATGAAGTGATTGAGATGATTACGCCGCATCTTAACGAACGCGACCGCGAACGCTTTAAAACAGGGCTCGCCCGGGTATTTATCGATAATTACGCGGCCATTCCATCGGAATCGATTCGCCGCCTGCTGGCGCTGCGTGAGGCCGGGGTGATTAGTATTTTGCCGCTCGGGGCCGATTATCAACTGGAAGTTCAACCACAACGGACGGTCATTCACCATCACAACCAACGCAGCGAATTTGACGTCTTTATTGACGCCAGAGGCCAAAAGGCGCTGAAGAGTAAAGACATCCCTTTCCCGACGCTGCGCCAGCAACTTCTCGCCTGCGGTGATGAGATCCCGGATATCGGTGATGATTACACCCTGCAGGCGCCGGCGTGCGCTCGCGGCCGCATTGCCTTCGGCGCGCTGCCGTGGTTGATGCATGACCGCCCTTTCGTTCAGGGCCTCGTCGCCAGCGCGGAAATCGGCGCCGCGATGGCGAGATCGGTTTCACAGCAGGCCAGCGGCCGCCGGCGCAAGCTGTGGTTCAGTCATGAAGAGTGGTGATCCATCAGCATGCGAATAACGACTAACCGCGTCTTAAGCGCAACAACGGAAAAGAGACCGCCATCCAGGCATGTTACAACTACAGGTTATCAGGTAGCACAACGCTTACGAGGTACATATGAGTCAACTATTTAGCCCTGCGCGAATTGGTAAACTGGCGCTGGAAAACCGGATTGTCATCGCCCCGATGTGTCAGTACTCCGCCGAAAACGGCAAGGCAACCGCCTGGCACCGCATTCATCTTGGACAGCTGGCTTTTTCCGGCGCCGGTTTGGTGATTATTGAAGCCAGCGCCGTTGAGCCCGCGGGTCGCATCTCCCCGGCGGACGTCGGCCTGTGGGATGATGAAACCGAAGCCGCCCTGTACCGGGTACTGGAAGATGTTCGCGCCTATTCAACAACCCGCATCGGTATCCAGCTGGGGCATGCCGGGCGCAAAGCCTCCGTCGCTGCCCCCTGGCTTGGCGGCGGTCAGTTGGCGTTGGATAACGGCGGCTGGCAAACCGTCGCTCCATCCGCGCTGGCATTTCATGACGGCGACCGGGCGCCGAAAGCGCTGAGCCATGACGATCTGGCGCGGCTTAAACAAGCCTTTGTTGATAGCGCGCGGCGCGCTGAACGCCTGGGAATTGAACTGATAGAGCTGCATGCCGCCCACGGCTATCTGTTGCACCAATTCCTCTCGCCGCTGAGCAACCAGCGAACAGATGAATACGGCGGTTCGCTGGAAAACCGCTTACGTTTCCCGCTGGAGGTTTTCCAGGCAATACGGGAGGCGGTCAGCGAAAATATCGCCGTCGGCGTACGGCTTTCGGCGACAGACTGGGTGGACGGTGGTTGGGATACGGCGCAATCCATCGTCTTTAGCCAGCAGCTTGAAGCGCTGGGTTGCGACTATATTCACGTCTCCAGCGGCGGGTTGTCGCCGCAGCAGGCGATTCAGGTCGGTCCTGGCTATCAGTTACCGTTCGCCCATGAAATCCGCCAGCAGATCAACGTTCCGGTCATTGGCGTAGGGTTGATTACCGAACCGCAGCAGGCTGAAGATGCACTGCAAAACGGCGACGCCGATCTGATTGCCATCGCCCGCGCAGCGCTCTACAACCCACACTGGCCGTGGCAGGCTGCGGCGGCTCTGGGGGCCCAGGTTAGCGTGCCGCCGCAATACCTGCGTTCAGAACCGCATGGGCTGAAAGGCACGCTAAAATCTAATCGCTGAAGCTTCACGCTATGAACGATAGCGGCGCGAATGCGCCGCTAAATTATTGACAGGAATTAATCGCGGGTTTGTACCCAGAAGGCGTGAATAAGGCCAGGAATATAGCCCAGCAAGGTCAGAATTATATTCAGAATGAATGCCCAGCCGAAGCCTTTACCCAGCAGTACGCCCAGCGGCGGCAGGATGATAGTAAATACGATTCTCCAGAAACCCATACACTCTCCATACAAACAAAATTAACGACTTAAAAAAGAGACTTCGTCTCTAAGCATAGTAATTCTACCTGATGCCGCCACGTTAACCGCCCCCTTTACCCGATTTTACGCATCTTGTAATGAGCATTACGTCAGCGTGTGCAATTCATCCGATGTATGGTTTTGTGAGTTCGATCATGTCCCCCTCTCCGCATTGTCGTTATCCTTAATCTAACTTGTATGGTAGTAGACTACAAACAACGCGGTAAGGAAAAGTTTTCATGCAAATGACGATGCGCTGGTTTGGGCCAGACGAAGATAAAGTCACTCTTGAGCAGATCCGTCAGGTTCCTGGAGTGGAAGGTGTGGTCGGCGCGCTGTACGACGTACCGGTTGGCGAAGTCTGGCCACGGGAGAAAATTAAGGCGTTAGTCGAGCAGGCCCACGCTAACGGTCTGACGATGGAAGTTATCGAAAGCGTGAATATTCACGACGCGATTAAAATCGGGCTGCCGGAGCGCGAGCGCTATATCGCCAACTATCAGCAAACGATCCGTAACCTCGCCGCCTTTGGCGTTAAGGTCATCTGCTACAACTTTATGCCGGTTTTCGACTGGATGAAAACCGACATGAACTACCGGCTGGCGGACGGTTCGCTAACGATGGCTTTTGAAAAAGCCGGCATCGATAAAACGCTGGAACAGGTCGTTGCGGAAGTGCTCAGCAACGCCAACGGCTATGCCCTGCCGGGCTGGGAGCCCGAACGTTTAGCGCAGGTACAGACGTTATTCGACAGCTATAAAGCGGTCGATGATGACAAACTGCGAGAAAATCTGCTCTATTTCCTGGAGAAAATTATCCCGGTCTGCGAAGAGGTCGGCGTGAAAATGGCCATTCATCCTGACGATCCGCCGTACTCTATTTTTGGTCTGCCGCGCATTATTAAAAACCGCGACGATCTCGACTGGTTGTGTCGCGCGGTGGATTCACCGGCAAACGGGATTACCTTATGTACCGGCTCTATTGCCGAGGAGCCGCAAAATAATGTTTATCAAATCCTCGCGGAATTCAGCCAGCGCGGGCGCATTCATTTCGCTCATGTCAGAAATATTAAAATCATAAAAGACAAAGATTTCTACGAATCGGCGCACCCTACCCGCTATGGCTCGCTCGATATGTACCGGGTGATGCAGGCGCTGCACGACAACGGCTTCGACGGCTATATTCGCCCCGATCATGGCCGTTTTATCTGGGGAGAAACCGGCCGTCCGGGATACGGCTTATACGATCGCGCGCTCGGCGCCACTTACTTACTGGGATTATGGGAAGCGCTGGAAAACCAGCACGCCTGATCCGCTCGTCACCCAGGTGCCGGAACTCTCCGGCACTGAAAATAATAAAATCTCTGTTGGGAGGATGCCATGTCTCCAGCCCTGGCTCTGCTATGGGTGGTGGTCGGTATTGCGCTACTGGTCATCATGAATCTGAAATACAAAGTTCACAATATTTTCGCCTTATTAATTGCCGGCCTGTTCGTCGCCGTTATGGAAGGCGTGCCCCTCGATAAAATCGTCTCGATGGTTCAGCAAGGACTGGGCGGAATAATGGGACACCTGGCGCTGATCATTATATTCGGCGCTATCATCGGCAAATTTATGACTGAATCCGGCGCCAGCCAGCAGATCGCCGATACGGTCATCAGGCGTTGCGGTACCCGTTATCTGGCGGTCGGCTTGATGTTTATCGGCGTTATCTTCGGCATTGCCATGTTTTATGAAGTGGCGTTTTTGATTGCTATGCCGCTGGTTCTTAACATCGCCAGCAAAGCCAATATCCCGTGGATGAAACTGGTTATTCCGACGGTCGTCGGCGCCACCATGGGACATAGTTTATTCCCGCCACAACCGGGGCCGGTTGCATTAGTCAGCGCCTTCCAGGCGGATATTGTTCAGGTTTATCTGTATGGCATTATCGTGATCATCCCGGCGCTGTTCTGTGCGGGGATCCTGTTACCCGCCTGGCTTCCAGGTATCCGCGAGATGAAGCTGAATGCCATGATTAAACCGCAGGAGGAGAAACCTGCCGACGCGCTGCCGTCGTTTGCGGTCAGCATTGCCATTCCGCTGATCCCCGCGATATTAATGATTGCGTCTTCGCTGATTCAGTCGCTGTTTGGCGCGGCCTCTTCTGCGGGAAAATTCTTCCAGTTCCTCGGTAGCGCGGAAATTAGCATGCTGTTGGCGACCGGCGCCGCAATCTGGCTGCTCGGCTGCCGCCGCGGTATGAACGCCGTTCAGGTTAACCACTGCGTCACGGACTCGGTCGCCAGAATTGCCAACGTCCTGTTCGTCATCAGCGCCGGCGGCATTCTCAAACAGGTTATTATCGATTCCGGCGTCGGCGACCATATCGTTACGATGATGAGCCACGTCCCGCTGTCGCCGTTTATTATCGCCTGGCTGATTACCGCTATTATTCGTATTCTTACCGGCCAGGGCGCCGTTGCGGCAATTACTTCAGCAGGGATTGTTTCGCCGATGGTTACCGCATTTCATCTTAATCCAGCGCTGATGTGCCTGGCGGTGGCCTGTGGTAGTAATACCATTACTTTGATGTATGACGGCGGCTTTTTACTCTTTAAGGAAACGTTTGGTATCTCGATGCGCGATACCTTTAAGACCTGGGGCTTACTGGAGCTAATCAACTCGGTGGTGGGTCTGTTGATGGTGTTATTACTGAGTCTGTTTATTTCCTGAGAAACGCATCGCGGCGGCGACAATACCGCCGCGGTAAGCACTCAAATATTTACTGTTGGCCGGCCGGCGCCTGCTGTGCTGGCGCTTGCTCCGGCGCGATACTCTCTTTTATTTCTTTGGTTTTATTGGCGGCATCGGCGGAAAGCTGGTTGGCTTCAACGATAGCGTTATCTTTAATTTTTCCCGCCTCTTTCATGATCGCATCGCTTTTTTGCTGCGCATCCTGTTTTACCGCATCCGCTTTATTTTTCGCATCCTGGGCAATCGCGTCGGCCTTCTTGTCGGCTTCAGATTTAATACTGCTGGCCTGGGTTTTCAGGCTATCCGCTTCATTATTGGCCTGCGTTTTGATGTCGTCGATCTGCTTATCCGCTTCTTGCTTAATGGCCCGCGCTTTATCGGCAGCCGCATCTTTAATTTGTTCCGCGTTATCTTTGGCCTGATCCAGTTTATTGTCGACTTTCGATGAGTCATCGCAGCCAAACAACGCCAGGCATAATGCAGAGGTAATCAGCGTTTTATTCCACAGTTTCATCAGTATTCCCTTATCGGTCCAGGTGGTAAGCCAGTGACGGTCATAGCCTTGCCGTATCGGCAGAGTCAATTTATTTATAATCGCTATGCCTGGAGAGTCAAGCTATCGATAATTTTCAGTAATGCTTTGCCGGAAAATGCATAGACCAGCCAACGCCAGCGGCTAATTTGCTTAAAAACAAGACAAAAAACCGTTATTCCAGCAATCGATACGCCCGGGCGGATAACCTGCTTTCCTTCTGGATGGCTAAAAAGCATCTTATATTCCATTTTGCGCTAAACGGCAGATTTATGTTCTTTAAAATGCCGTTTTTACAGTTCTACCATTCAGCTATCTCGATACGAATGGGTAAATGGTTATGTCACTCTTTCACTCTGTAAGCGACCTGATTGGTTATACCCCACTGTTACAACTGCATAAACTGGATACCGGCCCGTGCAGCCTGTTCCTGAAACTGGAAAACCAAAACCCCGGCGGTTCGATAAAGGATCGCGTGGCGTTGTCGATGATTAATGAAGCCGAGCGCCAGGGAAAACTGCGCCCCGGCGGCACCATCATTGAAGCCACCGCCGGTAATACCGGGTTGGGGCTGGCGCTGATTGCCGCGCAGAAAGGCTACAAACTGATCCTGGTGGTGCCGGACAAAATGAGCCGCGAGAAAATTTTCCATCTGCGTGCGCTGGGCGCCACCGTGCAGTTAACCCGCTCGGACGTCAACAAAGGTCATCCCGCCTATTATCAGGACTACGCCCGCCGTCTGGCGGATGAAACGCCGGGCGCGTTTTATATTGACCAGTTCAATAATGAAGCCAACCCGTTGGCTCATGCCACCACTACCGCGCCGGAGCTGTTTGAGCAACTCGATGGCGACATTGACGCCGTGGTGGTTGGTGTCGGCTCAGGCGGTACCCTGGGTGGTTTGCAGGCATGGTTTGCGGAACATTCGCCGAAAACCGAATTTATTCTTGCCGATCCTGCGGGATCGATTCTGGCGGATCAGGTAGAGACCGGGCAATACGGTGAAACCGGCTCCTGGCTGGTGGAGGGGATCGGCGAAGATTTTATTCCCCCGCTCGCCCATCTGGAGAAAGTACGCAAAGCGTGGCGCGTGACCGATCGTGAAGCGTTCGCCACCGCCCGGCAGCTGCTGCAGGTGGAAGGTATCCTCGCCGGATCGTCAACGGGCACCCTGCTGACAGCAGCCCTGCGATACTGCCAGGCGCAGTCCACCGCTAAACGGGTGGTGACCTTCGCCTGCGATAGCGGCAACAAATACCTGTCGAAAATGTTCAACGATGACTGGATGCGCCAGCAAGGTCTGCTAAGCCGTCCGACGCGCGGCGATCTTAGCGATTTTATTGCCCTGCGTCATGACGAAGGCGCAACCGTCACCGCCGCGCCCGACGATACGCTGGCTGCCGTCCTTGCTCGTATGCGCCTGTACGATTTCTCCCAGCTGCCGGTGCTGGAAAACGGCCACGTGGTTGGCATCGTCGATGAATGGGATCTGATAAGCCACGTCCAGGGCGACAGCCGGCGTTTCGCGCTACCGGTCAGAGAGGCGATGACCCGCCATGTCGAAACCCTGGATAAGCACGCCCCGGAAAGCGCGCTTAAAGATATCTTCGACCGTGGACATGTCGTGGTCGTTACCGATAACGATCGGTTTATCGGCCTGATTACCCGTAGCGACGTCCTGACCACCTGGCGTAACCGACTGGAACAATAAGGAACGAACATGAAAAATTTACAGACGCTCAGCGTCCATAGCGGCATTTTTAACGACCAGCATGGCGCGGTGATGCCACCAATTTACGCCACCTCTACCTTTGCCCAGCCCGCGCCGGGCCAGCATACCGGCTATGAATATTCGCGTAGCGGCAATCCGACCCGCCACGCGCTGGAAACGGCCATTGCAGAGCTGGAAAGCGGTAGCCGGGGTTTTGCTTTTGCTTCAGGCCTCGCGGCCATTTCCACGGTACTGGAACTGCTGGATAAGGATAGCCATCTGGTGGCGGTAGATGATGTCTATGGCGGCACATACCGGCTGATTGAAAATGTTCGCCGTCGTAGCGCCGGTCTGCAAGTGACCTGGGTCAAACCTGACGATCTGGCAGGCATCGAAGCCGCGATCCGCCCTGATACGCGGATGATTTGGGTGGAAACGCCGACCAATCCGTTACTCAAGCTGGCGGATCTTGCGGCCATTGCCGAGATTGCCCGTCGACATAACATTATCAGCGTCACCGATAATACCTTTGCCTCACCGATCATCCATCGCCCTATCGAACTGGGCTTTGATATCGTGGTGCATTCAGCGACCAAATATCTCAACGGTCATTCGGATGTCGTCGCCGGGTTGGCGGTGGTTGGCGACAATCCGACGCTGGCCGAGAAGTTGGGCTATCTGCAAAACGCCGTCGGCGGCGTACTTGACCCATTCAGCAGCTTCCTGACGCTGCGCGGCATTCGCACCCTGGCTCTACGGGTGGAACGTCATAGCAGCAACGCTCTGCTGCTGGCGGAATGGCTGGAGCAGCAGCCGCAGGTCGAGAAAGTGTGGTTCCCCTGGCTCGCCAGCCATCCCCATCACGATCTGGCCCGCCGACAGATGGCCCTGCCAGGCGGTATGATTTCCGTTGTGGTCAAAGGAGATGATGACTACGCCGGGCGCATCATCAAAAAACTACGGTTATTTACCCTGGCGGAAAGCCTGGGGGGTGTGGAAAGCCTGGTGAGCCAGCCATTCAGCATGACGCACGCCTCCATTCCGCTGGAACAGCGGCTGGCGAATGGCATAACGCCGCAGTTGATTCGACTCTCGGTAGGTATTGAAGATCCGCAAGACCTGATCGCTGACTGGCGAAACGCGCTACGTGAGTAAACGCTAACCCCGCGCGCGGCGCGGGGTTTCATTACCCTCAGCAGAAACATACCGCTTTGGCGTTTTCCGTCGGATGATAGGGATCGCTTCGGTGATCGTCGCTATCATCCCGTTTCCGCGGGATCTCGCCGTGTTTACCCGGCTCTTCTCGCGCCGGGTGTTTACCGCGTTTATCGAGTTCATGGTGATGCGCTCTGCTCATACTCAGGCTCTCCGGTTAATTGGGCGCTTGTTTGCGCAGCTTATCAACCCGCACCAGCGGCGGCGTCATTTTACTATCCAGGCTTCCGTTGATGCTCACCAGTTTGTCTGGCTTGATGTCCTGACCATCAAAAACGGCTGCCGGAATAATGGCCGCAATGGTGCCAGTTTTATCACGGAACAGATAACGGTCGTCGCCTTCATGCTTAATCACATTGCCGCGCAGGGAAATAGTCGCGCCGTCGTGCATGGTTTTCGCCTGCTCAATGGTCATAATCCGGCCATCCTCCATACCGCGATAGCCGTCGTCCAGCTGGTGCGGCGGCGGCGGTGCGGCATCGTTTTTAAAACCGCCCTTCTCTTCAGCCCAGACGCCAGCGGTGAGTAACAAACAGAGTGTCGCGATTAGCTTTTTCCTCATTATTTCACCTTTTATGTCAGCATGACTGTTATTAAAGTCTGGCCGCGGATAGCGATTTTAACAACGTCAATAATTCTGATATCAGCTAAAATAACAACGTCGCTATCGTATCGTTAAATATAAACATCATGCTGGAGCCGAAAGATGGACAATAATCAACAGGATCCGCCAGAGATAAACGAGAATCTACAGGCGTTACGCTTCGAGTATAACTTCCGGCGCTATGGGGTGGTTTTTCTCGCCATTATTATCATTGCTGCATTATGCGGTTTATTTTCATCTGGCTTCCTGAGCTCCGCCCATCATGAGAATTCCGCTTCATCGTTAACGGTAGACTATGACCGTTTTGCCAGGCTAATGAGCGAAACCGAAGTCAATGTTCAGATAAAAAACAGTGGCCTCGCTCATACCTCAGTGGATTTTTCACCCACGTTATTAAGCCATTACCAAATTGGTGATATTCGACCGCAGCCCGATAAAATGTACAGCGCTAACGGTCATCTGATACTGGTTTACAATGAAAATAGCAGTGGCGCGCCGCTCTCGCTGTGGTTATCTATCACGCCAAAAACATTTGGCAAACTTTCCACGACACTACAGGCGAACCGGCAACCTGCCGTCACCTTTAGCCAATTTGTCTTTCCTTAGGAGTCACAACGATGGAAATGGTGCTCAGAGCCGTCGCAATCTATCTTATCTTATTGATTATATTTAAAGTTGCTGGTAGAAGAACGCTTATGCAACTCACCAGTTTTGATCTGATTTTACTGTTGATTATCAGTGAGGCCACCCAGCAGGCCATGCTCAGCACCGACTATTCTGTTACCGGTTCAATGCTGACTATTGTCACGCTGGTCAGCGTGGATATTTTATTTGGCTATATAAAGAAGCGCTTTTCGCAGGCTGAGAATTATCTTGATGGTTCGCCGACGATCGTCGTAGAAAATGGTGTTGTCGCTGACGATAAAATGAAAATGGTCAATATCTCTGTGGATGACATATTGCTCGCCGCGCGACAGCACCATGGTATATATCAACTTGAGAAGATTAAATTTGCGATCCTCGAACGTAATGGCCAGATTTCAATTATTCCGACCGAAGCGTAGAGACGTTACTTATCGCGTTCCGGTTGTTTATCGCCTGACTCAGGAGCCCGTGTCGGGTCGTCCTCTTCTTTTTCAGTAACATGATTAATATACATACCACCTCCAACTTTGCGGCATTGAATTATAAATTGTAGCGTTACCATGAAATTTGGCCATTGCCATAATAAATAATGTCGTTTGTTAGCCATAATAAGTACTCTCGGATATTTCCGACCACCGGCCAGCAATGAATCAATAATACTCAAGTACTCAGTGACCAATACACCATGGCGAAATGCCATGTTCAGACCAATTGAGGCGACTATGGCGGTAATGGTTATCACCGGCGGCAGCGCGGGCGCCGGTAAAGCGACGGTGCTACGTTTTGCTAAGGCAGGCTATGATGTGGCGATTATTGCGCGCGATGAAAGTGGGCTACAGGAGGCCGAAAACGCATGTCGACAGTACGGCGTCCGGACGCAGGTTATCAGCGCTGACGTCGCTGATGCCCGTTCGCTGCGGCAGGCCGCGGCGGAAATCGAAACCCAGCTCGGCGCCGATCAATAATGCCATGACCACGGTGTTAGCGCCCTTCCATTTGATGAGTGATGAGGAATTTCGCCGCGTGACGGAGGTGACCTATTTAGGTTATGTCAACGGCACACGCGCCGCGTTGGAAGTGATGAGCCCCAGAAACCGCGGGATAATAATCCAGGTGGGCTCCGCGCTTGCCTGGCGCTCCATCCCGTTGCAATCGGCGTATTGCGGCGCGAAGGCGGCGATTCGCGGATTTACCGATGCTGTGCGAACCGAACTGATGTATCAACGCAGCCGGATCCAATTAACCATGGTCCAACTGCCGGGAATGAATACGACGCAGTTTGGTTGGGCAAGAAATAAAATGGATAAAGAGATGCAGCCCGTTCCCCCGGTTTATCAGCCGGAGGTGGCGGCAGAGGCGATTTTTAGCGTCGTTCAGCGCCCCGTTCGCGAGTTGTGGGTAGGTAAAAGCACCATTCAATCCATCGTTGGCCAATTTTTCTTCCCTTCACTACTCGACCGCCTGATGGTTAACAAAGCCTGGGAAGGTCAGCTGACAGCGCAAGCGAAACGTAGCGAAAAGCCAGACGATCTCTATTCTGCCGTGCGGGGCGAGCACAGCACCCGCGGGACATTTAGCGCTGGCGCTCGCCAGCGCTCATTTAACGTCAGCGCCGATTTGCCTGGTAAAGTCGCCTCCGGCGTTGGGATCGCATTTGGACTGATGATATTACGCGGACTACTACGCCGCCCGCGCAAGCGCCGTTAATCGTGCTGGCGGCTAAACCAGCGATAACCATAATCGGCAAGCTGTAACCGGCAGACCTTGCCGCCGGTAAGGCTATCGCGATAACGGCGGTCCTCCAGCACGCAGGACCAGTAACCTGTCTCCTGACGCGGCAATCGTACCTCTATCGGGCGTTCGCTGAAGTTCGCCAGCATCATCAGATCGCGAGATTGACTGCGGTAGCGCAGCGCTAACACCGATGGCGGCACGCCGGATACCAGCTCAAAGGGGGTGGCCCCCGGCTCATGGTATTCGGCGCGCAGTTGAACCATCTGCCGCACTCGCTGCAGCAACGAGTGGCGTTGACGCAACGCCAGTTCGACGTTGACCTGCTGATATCGCCAGGGGCCGCTGGCAACCGGCCTGACGAGTAATTTTTCCGCCGCGGCGGTGGAAAAGCCCCCATTGACCCCGGCTGACCACTGCATGGGCGTCCTCACGGCATAACGCTCTTTCAGCGACAGATCCTCGCCCATACCGATTTCATCGCCATAGCGCATCACAGGCACGCCAGGCAGCGACAGTAACACCGCATGGCTAAGCGCCAGCCGACGGATATTGCCCTCCAGCATCGGCGCCAGGCGGCGGCGAATGCCACGTTGATAGACTGACATCGACTTCTTGGGGGCGAAACAGCGCAGCACAAACTGCCGGTCTGCGTCCTCAATACCCTCCAGGTCGAGCTCATCGTGATTACGTAACCAGTTAGCAAAACAGCAACCGGGCGGCGGCTTAATCATCGCTTGCAGCGCGCTAACGAGCGGCTTCGCACTCTGCCGGGCGAGGCTGACGTAAAAAAATTTGTTCAGCCAGAAATTAAGCACCAGTTGCAGGCGATCGCTGTGGCCGAAATAGTGACGGTAATCGTTCACTGCCACGTCAACTTCACCGAGCAGAATGGCTTCAGGATTGGTCTGTTCAACCAGTTGCCGAAGATGGGCCAATATCCAGTACCCCTGCTCTTCGTCGCCATTTCCGGCTTGTTTAACCAGGTGTGAGGCGGCGTCTAGCCGAAAACCGCTCACCCCAACGCGTAGCCAAAAACGCACAATATTGTCAATTTCGTCTATCACCGGAGGGTGCACCAGATTGAGATCCGGCTCGTGGCGATAGAACATGTGACGATAATACTGTCCCGCCTGTTGATCCCAGCGCCAGACGCTCTTTTCGACACCGGGAAACATTGGCGGGTCGTCCTGTTCGGGCGGCGAATCGGCCCAGAGATAATATGGCCGGAAAGGAGAATGTCTGTTTTTACGCGCCTCCAGAAACCAGGGGTGTTGCGAAGAGGTATGCTGGATAACCAACTCGATGATTACGCGTATCCCCAGTTCCCGCGCGTCATCAATCAGTTGAATAACGTCACGGATTTGCCCAAAACGCGGATCGGGCTGCAGATGATCCTGCACGTCGTAACCGTCATCGAGAAATGGCGTCAGATAAAAGGGGGTTAACCACAATACCGTCACCCCAAAGCTACGTAAGTAATAGAGTTTTTGCCTTATTCCGGCCAGATCGCCACAGCCATCACCATTGGCATCATAAAACAGCGAGGTATCAACCTGATAAATTACAGCGTTTTGAAACCACGGTTGGCGAGGCATTATTCCCCCTCGTATCAGTAGAACATCACGAGCGCCAGAAACATACCCGAGGTATAAGCTCTTATTTTCTCTGCGCAGGCTTCGGACGTGTGGCAAGTTTATCTACCATCATTCGCTGCCTCGGGGTCAACGACGGACACTGACAGTGCGCGTCAAAATTTATCTCTAACGTAATATTCCGCCCTGCTGCCGTTAGCGGCGGCGCGCTATCGTTAATACGCGACAAGATAGCAAGGAGACGAATCATTTACAGACCTTTTACCGCTAACGCTTAGCATCAAAACCCGGCGTTTCAGAGCGGATAATATATTGCTCCGTAATATCCGGAATATGTTGCAGCAACCATTCGGCCATACCTCTCTCTTCCGCCAAAATACTTTCTAAATCCGCAATCGAATCATGATCGTTGACCTTTTGCGCGGCGGTTAATAAGGAGGTATAACAGGCGACCTCAAACTGCTCGAAAACGTAACCGCTGATCACACCTTTGACTACTTCATCTTGTGGAAACATTCCACCAATAGATTGTCCCATCGCGGCGATTTTACTCATTGAGTCTTTAAGAACCGAGCGGGAAATATTATTGCGCGCAATAATATCATCCAGTACGGTAATTTGCCGACGGGTTTCAAAAAGATGCTGCTCAAGGCGGGTGCATAATTCCGGGTAGCTGTCGATGCGTTTGACCATCGATTCAAGCATCGATTCGGCCTGCTTTTCCATAGCGTGCGCGTCACGCAACCAATCGTGATAGTTTTCAATATCAGTCATAACAACCTCTTTATAAAAAGATAATTACTCTTCAGCCTTATCTTCATTTTCTTCTGCGGCCTGGTCGGCTCGTGCTGCGCTATACCCTGATAAGTGGCCGACAATATTTGCATAAATACTAATAATGATGACCCACAGGACACTGTCTTTCCACCATATTACCGACGGTATAGCCAGTACAAACCACATTATCGCCGCGACGAGATGACACCTTTTTATTACAACCGGACTAAGACTCATTTTTTTGCCTGATGCCTTAGATAGGATTAAGCGGACTGTTGGGCATCCTGATTGACGTGTCCAACGGCGATGTCCGTTAATTTCATATCAGCGTCTTTTTCTTCTTCCAGCGTTTCCGCCAGCAATTTCACCGCGGCTTTATAGCCGAGCTGCTCTGCCAGCGTACACAGCGTACCGTAGGCCGCAATTTCATAGTGTTCAACTTTCTGCGCGGCGGCTATCAGCGCAGCATCGCGGATCTCGTTCTTTTCCGTCGCTTCGATCACTTCGTTGGCCTCTTCGATAAGCCCTTCCATCGCCACACACTTCATCCGTTTCAGGCGAATTTGATCATTTTGTTCAAGGAGCTTATCAATACGTTCTATATGGCCCTGTGTTTCCTCAAGGTGAGCGCTGAATGCCGTTTGTAGCTCTTCACATGCGCTGGCGCGGGATAGTTTAGCCAGCGCGCGGGTTAACTGTTTTTCCGCGCTGTAGGTATCCGATAATAAATGAATAAAAATATCTTCAATGGTTTGTATTTTCATAAGTCACACCTTTTAAAAACTGCGGGTCGGATGACCCGCAGGGTATTTTTAACAGCAGTTACCAGATCAAATCACTTATATTCACAAGCTAGCTATCACCGGATTTACGGCCGCCGCCATGGCTGTTTTTACCGCCTTTTTTACCGGCTTCGGATGCACGTTCCGGGTCATTTTTAAAATTCCCGCCGCTGTGCTGTCCGCCTTTACGTCCGGCTTCAGATGCTTTTTCCCGGTCTTCTGCAAAATTACCTGAACCACCTCTGTGTTCTGCCATAACGTTTACCTTTTAGCTTGGTTAGTAAAAGATGATTTAACGCTCTAAATCATCGCCGTCGAGAATTAAGTCTGGAGCAATAAGTGAAAAATGCAAATTAAATAAAATATATTAACAGTTGCTATGAAATTAATTAAAAAATAAATAGCGGAGCGGAAAAAATAACCAGACCATCGCTAAGATCATATTAACCAGAAGAAATAAACGCGACGGCGAGACCAAAAATCACCACGAATTGAGCATGAGAAAATAGAACTGTAAATAAAGTTAAATATTCTGTTTTTAAATATTTCGCTGAATAATCTGAAAAATAACCCAGCGAAAGGTTATATATAAATCGCCTTATATCAGTAAGTTGGCTAAGGAAAAGCGGGAATATGTCCATTGGGCAGGGATTTACATTTATCGTAGCGTCCGCATACCTTCTATCATTACTCTTTTCTGTGAAGGAGATTGCTATGGATAATGACAAACTGCGTACCAACCATTGGCCACAACCCCCTTTCCCCGATCAACCGCAAACGCCTCCCGGCCTGGCCGCCGAAATGGAACCCACACCGGATCATGGTGAAGTCAGCTACAGCGGGTCAGGACGGCTACAGGGTAAGAAAGCGCTGATTACCGGCGGAGACTCCGGTATTGGTCGCGCCGTGGCTATCGCCTTTGCCCGCGAAGGCGCGGATGTTGCCATTAACTATCTTCCGGAAGAACAGAGCGATGCGGACGCCGTCATCGCGCTTATCAAAGCGGAAGGCCGTACGGCGGTGGCGATACCGGGCGATATTCGCGTGGAATCCTTCTGTGAAACGCTTGTGGAAAAAGCGGTAAGCGGTCTTGGCGGTTTGGATATTGTTGTGAACAATGCAGGTCGTCAGCAATACTGTGAAAAAATTGAGCAACTCACCACCGCCGATTTCGATGCAACCTTCAAAACCAACGTCTATGCGCCGTTCTGGATAACCAAAGCCGCGCTGCCGCACCTCAAAGCCCAAAGCGTGATTATCAACACCTCTTCGGTCCAGGCTTTTAAACCGAGCCCTATTTTGCTGGATTACGCCCAGACCAAAGCCTGCCTGGTGGCATTCACCAAATCGCTGGCCAAGCAGTTAGGGCCGCGTGGGATCCGGGTCAATGCGGTCGCTCCCGGCCCGTACTGGACGGTGCTGCAGTCAAGCGGCGGACAGCCGGCGGAAAAAGTGCAAAACTTTGGCGGCGATACGCCGCTGGGGCGGCCAGGGCAACCCGTTGAGATCGCCCCGTTGTATGTGACTCTCGCCTCTGATGCCTGCTCGTATGCCTCCGGCCAGGTCTGGTGTTCAGACGGCGGTGACGGCGTACTTTAATAATGGAATGCCGGCAGCACCAGTTCGCCAATCTCCTGCATCGTCTCGGCCAGCGGACGCTGGTTGCGACGAAAATGCAGACCGATATGGTTCACGCCGGCATCGCGCATCGCGTTCAATTCCTGAATGAGACCATGGCGGCCGCTGCTGATGCCGAAACGATGGCGCTGAATCGGCGCATTGGCGTCATCTTGCAGATCCAGGTGGATAAAGCTGATATAGGGTTTCTCGCCCGCTACCCGGCGCCACAGCTTGACGCGGCTAACGTGCTCGTCAGGCTGGCCAGGGTAGGCAAGCCAGCCATCCATATTACTGCCTACCCATTGCGCCGTTTGTTGCGCCAAACCAGCAACCAGCAGCGGCGGGGTCGGTTTGGCTGGCAGCAACTCCAGGCCCGGCTCCAGCTGACGATCGGTCTCGCCCTTCAGCACGCTCACGCCGTGACGGAAACGCTCGCCGCGGCTGGCGTAGTCTTCACCAAATAGCGGGTATTCGACCGGCCTGTCGCCGCTGGCGATGCCCAGTAGCAGCCGGTCGCCGCTGAGCGCCTGCACCGTGGCGGCGGCTTTACGTACCAGCCATGGCTGACGTAACGGCAGCACAACCGCCGCCGTGCCCAGCAAAATATTTTGCGTCAGGCTCGATAAATAGCCGAGGTAGGTAAAGGCTTCAAAGACGTTAGCCGCATCGCCAAACTGCGGATCGTACAGCGGAACATCGCGGATCCAGGCAGCGCGAAACCCGAGCGTATCCGCCAGTTTAATGCGCTGCGCGTGCTCGCTCATATCCGGCACGCCAAACGGTCGCCCGTCGCGCTGCCGTTTTAGCTGTCCGCTTGTCGACCAGTCATTGTCCAGCGGCAGTTCCACGCCAATCGTTAGCGGCTGCTGGGTTAATTTTTCGATGCTCATGGGTCACTCCGTCAACCGCCGTGCGGTATCACGTTGAAAATATGAGCAAAGTGTTTCATGGAATGCTATTGCGATAAACAGCACTAATCGCAATAGATAATTGCTAATTATGGAATTATCTTGAGTTCTGATTTTGTTTAAATGGATAGCTCACCAACACCAGAGGAAGAAACAATGATAAAAACCGACGCCTGGCTGTGGAAAAAGCACGCCTCCCCGCTTCTGCTTGAACGCCATGAGAAAACATTAGTCACGCCCGCTGACGATCAGGTGCTGATCGAGAACCGCGCCATTGGTCTTAATCCGGTCGACTGGAAGCTGATGGCCGGTCTCTCCGACGCCTGGCAGGAGGATCAGATCCCCGGCGTCGACGGTATGGGGGTGATTACCGCCGTTGGCCGCAACGCCCGCCACCTTCGTCCCGGCACGCGTGTGATGTATCACACCGACCTTCGTTTTGACGGTAGCTTTGCCCGCCATACGTTAGTCAGCGCCCAGGCGGTGATTGCAGTTCCCGATCATATCAGCGACCTCACCGCTGCGGCGCTACCATGCCCTGGTCTGACGGCGTGGCAGGCAGCGCAAAAGATCCCCCTTCCGGCTGGCGAGAATGTACTGGTCAGCGGCGCCGGCGGCGCTGCCGGTAGTCTGCTAAGCCAATTACTGATTGAGAGCGGCGCTAACGTCTACGTCACGGCCAGCGCCACGCATCACCCGAAACTACTGGCTCGTGGGGTGATTCAGGCCTTTGATTATCACCATACTTCCTGGCCGCAGGAGCTAAAACGCGCGCTGGCGGGTAAATCGCTGTATGCCGCTTTCGATACCGTAAATCAGCAAAATGCCCTTTCGCTTGCCGGGTTGCTCGGCTACTACGGCCATCTGGTCTGTATACAAGACCGGCTCGAGCACGCGCCGCTACCGGCGTTTACTACCAGTATCTCATTGCATGAGGTCGCGCTGGCGGCAATCCATCCTTACGGTACCCAGAGGCAGTGGAGTCGATTACGTCAGGCCGGGGAAAACATGCTGCAGCAAATTGGCCGCGGCGAACTGATGATGCCGCCGATAGAAAGCGTCAGTTTCGACGAGATCCCACAGGCGCTGGAAAGGCTAAAACAGAACAATAACGGTATTAAGTACGTAGCGGTGCTGTAATATTCATCAGCACGATGAATAACCTCAATCCCAAAAACCGGGTAATCAATGCCACATCCAACGGGCCTCTTTCCGCTGGATGAGGCATTCATCGCTTCGCTTCCGTAGGTCGGTCTGGTGCTGAATGGTTACAATAGCCTGGGATTCAGCAGAGTGATTAGCAAAAATATAACAGCTAGATCGCCAACTAATAGTCACACACATCGATTAAAAACTCAGATTGAAAGAATCAAAAAAAGGAGTAACGTTAAAAAAACATTAACAAAGAGGTGCAAAATGTTACGCGATTATTTAAAACTGGATTCTGAAGACCAATTAGTTGAACAACAAAGCGGTCATCAACCTAGCCAGCAGTATACCGAAGTGACTGAGTGGGTGATCCTCAATAAAGAGGGTAAGAAAAAAGGCCGCGTCTCCCTGTTTGATAAATTTAATACTCGCCGCTCGTGGAACGTTAATTTTCGTATTACCCAATTTGATAACAGCGGTAAAGTTATCGTTGACCAACTGACAGACGCTATTTAATAGAATAATTAATAACATAGCGCCCAATCTGTGATGGAAACCACCTGACAAAACGCTGAGGCCAGCAACCGCATTCACGCGGGAAAACGTAAGAAGTTTTTCAACTCATCAATTAGCCGCTCGTTTTATAATAATAAAATGAGTACTCGCTGCGCCCGAAGAAAAATAAACGCGCCAGTCGGCGCGTTTAATCATTAATTGTTTCTGACCGGCGGCGTCACCCTGACGCCAATAAAGACAATCAGCATGGCGCTTAATAATAACAGCCCGCTGCCGGTAAATACGCCGCTGGCGCCGCTGATATCAAATATTGCCCCACCGCCGGCAGCCCCGGCGCTAATGGCCAGCTGGATCGCCGCGACTAATAATCCCCCTGCACTTTCCGCTTCATCCGGTACCGTAGTGGCAAGCCAGGTTGACCAGGCCACCGGCACCAGGCCGAATGCAAATCCCCACAGGGCGACCAACAGGCCATCCAGTAGCGCAATATGACCATACAGCACCATCATCAGCGCCAGCAAGCTCATCGCCAGTGGCACCAGCGCCAGCGTCAAACGCAAACTACGCGCCAACAGATGCCCGGCAAGCGAGGTGCCGATAAAGTTGGCCACGCCGAACCCCAGCAAAATCAACGACACCCCTTCTACACTTGCCAGCGCCACGGTTTCGAGAAACGGCCGCAGATAGGTAAAGAAAGCGAAGTGGCCGCCAAAAATCAAAATCGAAGCCAGCAGGCCGCCAACCATTCCCGGCCGCCGCAGTACCTTAAAGAGCGTACTAAAGCTGCCAGCACTCTCCGGGCGCATCGACGGCAGTACCCATAGCTGCCACAGTAGCGCAACCAGGCTCGGTACGGCGCAGATGATAAAGACGTTACGCCAGCCAATGAGCGCGCCAAGATAGCTACCCAGCGGTGCCGCCACTACGGTGGCAATCGACACCGCCGAGAAGATAATCGCCAGCGCTTTCGGCACCATCGCCGCCGGAACCAGCCGCATCGCCGTCGCCGTCGACATCGCCCAGAAGCCGCCGATAGCGATACCAAGCAGCAAGCGTCCCAGCAGCAGGAACTCCAGTGAACCGGCAAAGGCCACGATCAGACTGGAGATGATTTGCAATACGGAAAAGAACATCAGTACCCAGCGACGGTCGATATTGCGGGTAGCGGAGGTAATCAATAACCCCGTCACCAGAGCGATTAACGCCGTGGCGGTCACCGCCTGTCCGGCCATCCCCTCACTCACGCCCAGGCTGCTGGCCATCGGCGTCAGTAAACTGGCCGGTAGAAATTCAGCGACGATCAGGCCAAAGACCCCCAACGCCAGCGCATACACGGCGCGCCACGCCGGGCGGGCGTTAATCGCGCTCTCTTCAGCGACAATGCAAGAACTCATATACATCTCTCCAGAATCATTAACATTCGCCAAGCTTAGTGGCTTCCGTTAAGACGATATATGATACATACTCTGCAATTATTGATTATTCGTCCGGAAAAACGATGAGCCAGCAAACCTTAGATCTGACCAGCGAGCTGTTACAGGGCATGCGACTGTCGGGAGTGAAATACCGACGGATTGAAACCTCGCGTCCTTTCGGCGTGGAGTTTAATTCGGTTCCTGGCAAAGCGCAGTTTCATTTTGTCAGCCGCGGCCCGCTGCTGCTACAAATGAGCAACGGTAAACAGTTCTCGCTTGAGAGCGGCGATGCGGTGTTTATTCCCAATAGCGATGCGCACGCCCTGCTCTCAGATAGCAAAGCCGCGCGGGTGAATGTGATGGAGCTCGACAGCAAACCGGTCTGCGGGACGGTTTCCTGCATCAAAAACGCAGGCTGTGTTAATACCGAAGAGAATGCGGTTATCTTCAGCGCCTGTATGGATTTTGAATTAGGCGGAATGCAGCCGCTGGTTCGGGCCATGCCGGAGGTAATGTTAGTGAGTAGCCTGTTAAGCGCCCGCCCGGAAATCCAGCCGCTGCTGGCGGCAATGGAGCGTGAATCCCTGACGCGTCAGGTGGGCTATGCCGGCATTCTGGCACGTCTCGCCGACGTCGTCGCGGCGCTGATCGTCCGCGCCTGGGTGGAATGCGGCTGCGGTAACGCTACCGGCTGGGTACAGGTACTGCGCGACCCGAAGCTATCGCGCGCGATATATGCTATGCATCAGCAGCCCGGCGTCAACTGGAAGGTGGAAGACTTAGCCCGCGAATCCGGCCTGTCGCGTTCGGTGTTCGCCGAACGTTTTCTCACCGCCACCGGTACCACGCCGGCCCGCTACCTGACAGAATTACGCATGCGCCTGGCGGTGCAGTACATCAGCCATGAAGGCGAAGCGCTGGAAAAAGTCGCCTTCCGCCTCGGCTACAACTCGCTCGCTGCCTTTAGCCGCGCCTTTAAACGCATTACCGGCAAAGCGCCGGGAGCGCTACGCAATGGGGTCAATGAACAAGCGGTAACCTGATAAGCGTTATTTCTTCTGCCAGTTGGCCCACGGGCCAGCGTCGGCGGGTTTGTCGATGAGCCCTTCCAGCGAATCGAGATAAAAGTTTTCCACTTCTTTACGCGCCCACGGCGTGCGGCGTAGAAATTTCAGGCTCGACTTAATGCTCGGATCGCTTTTGAAACAGTTGATTTTGATATGTCGGGCCAGTTCATCCCAGCCATATCTGGCCACAAGGTCAGTGAGTAACGCTTCGAGCGTCACGCCGTGAAGCGGATCTTTTGACGTGTGCATTGTCTTTCCTGCATGAAAAATTTCGCTCACCATACGGACCGCGGCGGCATCATGCAACATCCCGCCACTTTTTTTAAATAACGGCTACGCCGAAACCCCTCTCCTTATCTGTTTTTCGCAAAAGCACTGAACCCACCGCGGTCATAAATTAGAAAAGAACGTTATTGGTCGAAAAAATTGCGCTAAGGCAAGCTGAGCGCATCTACCCGACAGAGGAAATCATCATGCGCCGTTGTTGTTGCCGAACCCAGAATCACTTCATAGCCAATGACCCGTACCCCGTTCTCGGAGAACACAATGAACGCCACGACTTTGCCGATTCTCGATCTGGCCCGCTATACCAACCCTGCTGAAAAGAGCGGTTTTCTTGCCGACCTCCGCCAGGCCGCTCGCGATATTGGTTTCTTTTATCTTATTAATCACGGCGTGGACGCCGGATTGCAAACTGAAGTTCAACGCCAGGCGCGACGCTTTTTTGCTCTTGATGATAGCGAAAAGCAGCAGGTGGCGATGATTCATTCCCCGCACTTTCGCGGCTATAACCGCGCGGCTTCCGAGCTCACTCGCGGCCAGCCAGACTGGCGCGAACAGTTTGACATCGGCGCCGAACGCCCGGCTTTAACTCTCGCCGAAAACGCGCCACGCTGGCAGCGTCTGCAGGGACCGAACTTATGGCCCGCCGCGCTACCGTCGCTGAAACCGACCCTACTGGGTTGGCAGCAGGCGATGACCGGCGTTGGGATCACCTTGCTGCGCGCGTTTGCCGAAGCGCTACAGTTACCTGCCGACGCCTTTGACGCGCTGTATGGCGAGAAGCCGAATGAACATATCAAACTGATTCGCTACCCCGGTCAGCGTGAAACCAAAAGCGCACAAGGCGTCGGCGCGCATAAAGATTCCGGATTCTTAAGCTTCCTGTTACAGGACGAGCAAAAAGGACTGCAGGTGGAAGTCGCGCCGGACCATTGGATCGACGCCACGCCGCTCGCGGGCAGCTTTGTGGTGAATATCGGTGAGCTACTTGAGCTGGCGACTAACGGTTACCTGCGCGCCACCGTTCATCGCGTGGTCTCGCCGCCGGCAGAACAGGAACGCCTCTCAATCGCCTTCTTTCTTGGCGCGCAGCTCGATGCCGTGGTGCCGGTGTACCGCCTGCCCGCCCATCTGGCGCAGGAAGCGCTCGGCCCGGATAGCGATCCGCAAAATCCGCTGCTGCGGGATGTTGGCTGGAATTACCTCAAAGGGCGGCTGCGTTCCCACCCGGATGTCGCCGAACGTTATTACCAGGATGTTTTTCGCGAACGTACTGAGCAACTGATCGTTTAATTTAATAAGGATAACAATATGAAATATGCCGCATTCAAACTGGCAGGGGTCGCTTTATCTCTTTCTCTGGCATGGACATCCGCCCAGGCTGCCGCGCTGCGCGTTGCCGCTGACCCGGTACCACACGCTGAAATCCTCAATTACATCAAAAAAATCGATCCCAGCCTCGATATCAAAGTGGTCGAACTCACCAGCGGCGTTAACGCCAACGAGCTGCTGGCGAATGGCGACGTTGATGCCAACTACTTCCAGCACGTTCCGTATCTGAAGGATCAGGAAAAAGCGCTGGGTAAGACCTTTGCCGTCGCCGCTACGGTGCATATTGAACCGCTGGGTATTTATTCCCGTAAGCACAAAGACTTTAATTCCGTCCCGGAAAACGGGACCGTCGCGGTGCCGAACAACACCACCAATCTCAGTCGCGCCTTGTTCCTGCTACAAAGCCAGGGGTTAATCAAACTCGGCGCTAAATTCACCAACCCGGCGACCACGTTAGCCACCCCGAAAGATATCGTGGAAAACCCCAAACATCTGAAGATCCTCGAAATTGAATCGCCGCAGATCCCGCGTTCCTTAGACGATGTCGATTTAGCGGTCATTAACGGCAACTACGCGCTGGAGGCGGGACTGGTACCGGCGAAAGATGCGTTAGGACTGGAGAGCGCGAACAACAACCCTTACGCCAATATCCTGGTAACGACGCCGCAGTTGGCTAATGACCCACGCATTAAAGCGCTGGCCAAAGATCTCACCTCGCCGCAGGTTGCCGAGTTTATTCGCAAAAACTATAACGGCTCGGTTATCCCGGTTGCGCCGCAATCATGATTGAGGTCGTCGGGCTGAGTAAAACCTATGCCGGAACAGGCCGACCGGCGTTAAACGACGTGTCGCTGCAGATCCCGAAAGGCGCGATTTATGGCATTCTCGGGCGCAGCGGTGCAGGCAAAAGCACGCTGATCCGCTGTCTCAATTTACTCGAACGGCCCTCTGCGGGCCGAATTGTGGTGAACGGGCAGGATATCACTCAGTTAGACAAAGCCGGTTTACGTCAGCACCGTCTGCGCACCGGAATGATCTTCCAGCACTTCAACCTGCTGCATGCCCGCAACGTGGCTGACAACGTCGCGGTTCCGCTGGAAATCGCCGGTGTCGACAAACGTGCGCGCCGCGAACGCGTGCTCGAGTTGCTGGAGTTAGTGGGACTGGCGGATAAAGCAACCGCCTTTCCATCCCAGCTTTCCGGCGGTCAAAAGCAGCGCGTCGGCATCGCCCGCGCGCTGGCGGCCGGCCCGGATGTGCTGCTATGCGATGAAGCAACCAGCGCCCTCGATCCGGAAACCACCGCCTCGGTGCTGGCGTTACTGGCCGATATCAATCAGCGGCTCAATCTGACTATCGTGCTTATTACCCATGAGCTGGAAGTCGTCAAAACGCTGTGCGATCACGCGGCGCTGCTGGAGCATGGCGAAGTCATCGAGAGCGGGAAAATTGCCGATCTGCTGGTGGCGCCGTGGTCCAGATTACGTCAGTCGTTACTGCATAATCCGCAGGCGGAGCAGGATTTCCTCGCCCGCCACGGCTTTCACGGGAGGCCTTTATGCGTAGTCGCATGAGCTGGGAAGATTTATGGCCCTTATTATGGGAAGGCAGCCTGGAAACCCTCTATATGGTAGGGCTGGCGGCGCTGTTTACCATTTTAATCGGCCTGCCGGTCGGCGTGTTACTGTTTGTCTCCCGGCGCAACGGCCTGGCGCCGATGCCGAAACTGAATGCGCTGCTGGGGGCGATTATCAATTTTGGCCGCTCGCTGCCGTTTATTGTACTGCTCATTGCGCTGATCCCCTTCACGCGTTTGATTATCGGCACCACCTTAGGCAGCACCGCCGCCGTCGTGCCGATTACCATCGGCGCTTTTCCGTTCTTCGCGCGACTGACCGAAAACGCGCTCGACGAAGTGGATTACGGACGCATTGAAGCCATTCTGTCGATGGGGGGTAATCTGTGGCACGTTATCTTTAAATCGCTGCTGCCGGAGGCGCTACCGACCCTGCTTGCCGGGATCACCCTGACTATCGTGATGCTGATTGGCTTTTCATCCATGGCGGGCGTCATTGGCGGCGGCGGTCTTGGGGACCTGGCGATTCGCTACGGTTATCAGCGTTTTAACGATCAGGTGATGGTCGGTACGGTGCTGATTCTGGTGGTGATGGTCCAGGGCGTACAAATGATCGGCGACAGGCTGGTACGACAGCTTGCCCATCGCCGCTAAGCTCTCATTCTCAGGCGGCTACTGCAGGCCGCCTTCCTTCACGAGAACCCTGACCAGCTCTGCCGCCGGCATTTCGCGAATCATCGCCACCCCTTGTCCCGCCCAGTGCGCGCCGAAACCATGATCGCCCTGCGCTTTTGCCGCCGTCGCCAGCGCTTTTCCGGCGTCATAAGCGAGCGGATAGGCGGGAATTTCTCCTTCGCCGATTTCGTGCCAGCTATTTTTAACGCAGCGTGCTGGCCGACCCGAAATAGCCGCCGTCAAAAATGTGACAACGTCACTATTTTGCGTGAGCGCCTGTCGATATCCACTATCTATACCCGCTTCCGGGCACAATAAAAATGCGGTTCCCAGCTGAACGCCCGACGCGCCGAGCTGCATCAGGCTGGCTATCGCCGCCCCATGCATGATGCCGCCGGCGGCGACAATGGGTAAATCGACAGCCTGCTTTAGAGCCTGAAGCAGAGTGAAGGTGCTCATTTGACGATCGTCGCCGTGTGGGTCAAAAATCCCCCGATGGCCACCGGCCTCATACCCTTGCGCAATAACGACATCAATACCCGCTTGCGCAATTAATCGCGCTTCGTCGACGCAGGTGGCGGACGCCATCGTCACCGTTCCCTGTTGCTGGAAGCGGCGAATAACCTCTGACGACGGCACGCCAAAATGAAAACTCACCACCGCCGGCTTCTGTTCAAGCAGCATATCGAGCATGGATTGATGTTGATGGAAGGTCTGATAAATCTCGTTAAGCTGTTTCGGCGGCGTGCCGTGATAACGGGCAAACGCCGGAGCCAACCGCGCCAGCCACTGCGCTTCTTGAACGGCATCGCGGCGCGACGGCGTATGACAGAAAAGGTTGACGTTAAAAGGACGATCGGTGAGCTGCCGGGTTTGTTCAATAAGCGCCTGCGCCTGCGTAACCGTCGACGCGCCGAGCCCCAGCGAACCCAATCCTCCGGCGTTGCTTACCGCTGCAGCCAGGGACGGTGTCGACACCCCTGCCATCGGCGCCTGAATAATCGGGTAACGAATATTAAGTAATCGCGGTAAATGCTGATTCATTGGCGATCCTGTGCAATTTGCGATGTGAGGCATTAACCATCTCTTTTTAAGATGTTAAGATCAACAATATTGTCATATTGAGAAGAAAAATATGAACCACACCACATTACTGATCTTTAAGCTGGTGGCCGAAACCCAAAGCGTCACTCAGGCGGCGAAACAACTTGGTCGCGCGCAGTCCAATATCACCACGCGCATTCAGCAGCTTGAAGAGGAGCTGGAAGCCGAGCTTTTCGTACGCGGAAACAAGAAGATGCTGCTTTCTCCCGCCGGGCAAAACTTCCTCAGCTACGCGCGGCGAATTTTAAGCCTTGCCGAAGAAGCCAAACTGGCGCTGCACCCGGCACGGCCCGCGGGAACGTTAAAGCTCGGCGCGATGGAAGCCTGTGCCGCCAGCCGCCTGCCGGCCATATTGCCGCTGTTTCAGCAACGCTGCCCGGACGCCGACCTGACATTGCGTACCATGCCCACCCGTCAGCTGACTGAACTGGTCGAAAACTCCACGTTGGACTGTGCGCTGGTTTCACTGCCGGCCGGTCCGGACGGCAGCCTTCAATGCCCACAGACGCTTGAATATCTCCCGCTTTTTATCGAACAACTGGTCCTTATCGCCCCTGTCGAGGGGCGCAACTACCGTTTTGCCGCCTTCCCGGCAGGATGTTCCTACCGCCAGCGCGGCATCGAGTATCTGCAGCAGACGGGAGCACACGTGGACATCGTCGATGTCAGCTCCTATCACGCTATGATGGCCAACGTCGCCACCGGTCGCTACGCCTGTTTGCTCCCGGAAAGCGTTCTGGCCCTGCTCACCCTACCCGCAGGCTGCCAGACGCAATACGTCACCCAGGCCGCCACCCAGCTTATCTGGCGCCGCGGGTATGTATCGCCGATTCTCGACGCCCTGCGCCAGTTATTGCTGGCGCCGGCCGCAGGCAACCAGCCCGGCGGCTCCCAGCAACACGCCGCTGGCCGTCAATAGTGAAGGGTTAAACGATCCCGTCAGGCTGTATAAACCATCGGCGACCAGCGGCCCGATTATCTGTCCGACGCCGTAAGTCGCCGTTAGCGCGGCGATCATATTAAATTTTACCGCCTGATTTAGCCGCTTGCCCTCTGACAAGGCAATGGTTACCGTCCCAAGGAAGGTCGCTCCAACCAGCAGCGCGCTCAACAAACAAAAGGTGAATGAGTGGCTCCACGCCGGTAAGGCCACGCCGAAGGCCTGGATAACGAGATTGCTACAAAATGCCCGCTGATAGCCAATTTTCAGTACGAGTTGGTGCCAGATAAAACAGGAAGGTACCGCCGCGAGACCAAATACCGCCCACAGATGCACCGGGTCGATACCCGATAGCGCGCCGTGCAAAAACAGCGGCAAATAGGTCGCGGTGATGATGTAGCCGAAGCCCGCGAGGCCATAAATCAGCAGCAATTTTACCGCATCGCTCGTGCGCCCATTGTCGCTCGGCATCGTTGTTGCGGGCCTGCTGTTTAACGCCAGCAGCGAATCCGCCGGGCTTAATAATCCGCGCAAGGCGAATAAAAACAGCATCGTCGCCGTGATGGCGCACAGTAGCCAGATTTGCTGACTGCTAAACGCCAGCGCTTTACCGGCGGCAATAAACTCCGCCGACAAAAAAATCCCCATCCCGACACCGGCAAACAGTACCGGCGCGCCGTTATGATGTTTCATATGTTGCAGTAGCCATAACGAGGCGGAGATAAGCGTTACCGCGCTGAGTACCCCGGCCAACCCGCGCAGGATAATGATAGCCAGCGGCGAACGCAGCCAGGCCAGTAGCGCCAGACAAATTAGCGTCAGAATGACCGAGACAATATTCATTCTGGTCGCCTGCTCCGGCTTTGCCTTCGCCAGTAACAATGCCCCCAGCAGGTACCCGGCATAATTAGCGGAGGCGGCCAGATTCCCCTGACGCAGCGTCAGGATCTGATCGCTTAACATCACCGGCAGGATCCCGGTGAAGGCGAAGCGGCCGTAACCCATACCAATCATTAATACCGTCGCCCCTGCCAGCGCTAATAAGAAAGCGTTTATCTCCGGCCTGATTTGTCGCATCTGCGTTACCCCTTGCACAATTTAATCTCAAAAAGAGAATATTATTTAAATTTAATTCTCTTTTTATTATGTATTAGCATGATGCGACGAGCAAGCCGCCGCGCCAGGGCAAAGAGTAAAAGCACCAACCAGAGGATACTTCGGTTAGCGACGAAGGATGGTTGTCAAAAGCGCACGGTCGTTAAACGCCGTACTCGATAATAGGCCGCATTATCTTCAGCGCAGCGCTCAGTTTATCGAGGCTCGGTGACGCCAGCGCCAGACGCAAAGCATGCGGCACATCACGACTGACGCTGTAAGGTTCGGCGGTGGAAATAGCGATATTCATGGTTAGCAGCTGTTTCACGACGCGATCGGCGCGGATCTCCTCGCCCAACGGCAGCCAAAGGAACCAGGCATTTTCATTGCCAATCATTGGTAAGCCAGCCAGCGCCTGACGGGCGATGGCCTGCCGCCGCCGCGCATCTGCGCGCATTATGGTTTCGAGCCGGGCCAGCGTCCCATCCTGGATCCAGCCGCAGACCAGCGCCGTCGTTAAGGCCGGCGTATTCCAGCTGGTGGCGCGGATCGTCCGCTCTATCGCCGGCATTAACGCTTCGCGGCATACCACCATGCCAACCCGTAAACCGGTGGCGATGTTTTTTGAAAAACCGCACACATAGACCGTACGCTCAGGCGCCAGCGACATCAGCGGCGGCGGCGCGTTTTCAATCAACCACGCATAGGCGGCATCCTCAATGATGAACAAATCGAACTGGCGGGCAATATCAACCAGTTGACTACGCTGCGCCAGATTCATTACCCAGCCGAGAGGGTTATGCAGCGTCGGCATGGTGTAAATCGCTTTTACCCGCCGTTTTTCACACAGGCTGCGAAGCATGTCGAGATCCGGCCCTTGTGTTGTGTGCGGGATAGCAACCAGTTCAAGTTGATAGAGCCTGGCGAGAGCGCGAAATCCCGGATAGGTCAATGCATCTGCCGCAACCACATCGCCGGGACGCAGCAGGCCGCCGAGCGTGACCGCCAGCCCATGCTGAGCGCCGTTAACGATAGCGACCTGCCCGGCGCTGGCCGCCATACCCTGTCTGTTAAGATGCTGGGCCACTATTTCCCGTTCGCTCATGCGTCCGGCGTGCGGTTGATAGCGTAACAACGCCTCCAGATCGCCCGCGCCAGACAGTTTTTTTAATGCCTCGCGCAGGAGAACGGTTTGTTCCGGCAACGCCGGAGAGTTGAAATTAAGATCGATCATGTCCGGGGCAATGGCGTGCTGATCGACACCCAGCCCCGGCGGCAAGCTCAGTTCACGCACAAAAGTGCCGCGTCCCGTTTCGCCGCTGACCAGCCCCATTAACGCCAGTTCACGGTAGACCCGCGTCGCGGTAGCCAGCGAAATTCCGTGTTCAACGACCAATTGCCGATGGGTCGGCAGTTGGCAGCCAGCCGCCAGCGCACCGCTGCGGATGGCTGCCGCATAGCGATCAACCAGAGATTTATAGCGGTTTTTCATCGTCATTGTATCCATGACAATTATTTGATTGTCATGGATTGTGCGACCTACTATCGACCCGGTCAACCACATTAACTATCACTACAAAGAGGTCACACGTGCACAACCGTCGCGCTTCCACTTCTATATCCGGTTGGATAAACGGTTTTATCGGCGTCGCTATTTTTAGCGGCTCGCTACCCGCCACCCGCATCGCCGTGCAGGAGTTCGATCCTTTTTTCCTGACTTTCTGCCGTGGGGCGATTGCCGGGGTGCTTGCGCTGGGCCTGATCTGGCTTTTACGCCTGCCGCGCCCGCAAGCGGGACAATGGCGTTCACTGGCGCTGGTTGCCGGCGGCGTGGTCATCGGTTTTCCGCTGCTGACGGCGCTAGCGCTGCAGCGGGTGACGTCTGCCCACTCAATTGTTTTTATTGGGTTATTGCCGCTAGCGACGGCGATTTTCGCGGTGATCCGCGGCGGTGAGAGACCGCGCCCTGCCTTTTGGGGATTCTCGCTGCTGGGCAGCGTGCTGGTGGCCAGTTTCGCGCTGGCCGGTAATGTCGGGATCTCCGTCGCGGGCGATCTGCTGATGCTGGCGGCGGTAGTGGTCTGCGGATTGGGTTATGCCGAAGGGGCGCGCCTCACCCGAGAGCTTGGCGGGCTGGCGGTCATCTGTTGGGCGCTGCTCCTGTCCCTGCCCCTGATGGTGCTAGCCTGCGGCTTAACGATTCCCATCAGCTTCAGTGGTATCAGTGCGTCTGCATGGACGGCGCTGGCCTATGTCTCGTTATTCAGCATGCTGGTAGGCTTTATCTTCTGGTATCGGGGACTGGCAATCGGCGGTATTGCGGCGGTCGGTCAACTCCAGCTATTGCAGCCCTTTTTCGGCCTGGCGCTGGCGGCACTGCTCCTTCATGAATCAGTGAGCCCGTTGATGGTTGTTGTCACGCTTGGCATTATTTTCTGCGTGATCGGTTCGAAGCGCTTTGCCCGTTAAAATAGTCGGCAGCCTGATTTGAGGCGCATTCCTCTCTCAGGCTGTCTTCTATCAATTAAACTGTGGCGCAACCGAATGGCCGCAGGCGCTGTTAGCATCAATGGTGTCGTTCATGCAGGTTTGCGAATCAAGGCCCTGACCCGGCGCCATCCCCGAGGATGATGAGGAACCTCCTGAACAGGCGGATACAGCAAAAACAATGAGCAATATAAGTAATTTTTTCATCGCGATGACCTCCGGGAAGCAAATAGATTGCCGTGCTCCATCCTAAGACTGGCCACTCATCCATTTCCCTTTCAAACTCAGGTATCACTCTAAGAAATAATATGGGCGTTATTTATCATCTGTATAGCTATATTATCGGTCATTTTGCCAATAAATGAACCGAGCGTTGGCATAAAATGCTCGCCCGCTCGCCGTGGCCACCGCGCTTGCGCTATGCTTATCCTCCCTTTTGTTTTAAACACTTAGCGTTATGACTACTTCTGTCAGCACCACTCAGCTTAACCTGCGAATTATTTCCATCGTGGTTTTCACCTGTATCTGCTATCTCTCCATCGGCCTGCCGCTGGCGGTGCTTCCCGGCTACATCCACTATCAGCTCGGGTACAGTACGCTAATCGCCGGAGTCGTTATCAGCCTGCAGTACATTTCAACGCTAGTAAGCCGCCCGCATGCTGGCCGCTATACCGATATCTGGGGGCCAAAAAAGGTCGTTAGTCTCGGCATCATCTGCTGCATGTTAAGCGGACTCTTCACCCTCGCGGCGGTGATGTTGCAAGCTATACCGCTTCTCGCCGTCAGCGCCCTGTTGATTGGCCGGGTTTTCCTCGGCGTGGGAGAAAGCTTTACCGCCACCGGGGCAACGTTATGGGGCATTAAAACCGTTGGCGCGATTCACACCTCGCGGGTGATTTCATGGAATGGCGTCGCGACCTACGTGGCAATGGCCGTCGGCGCGCCGCTGGGGGTGATGCTCAATAGTTATTTTGGCATCAGCGGTTTTGCCGTAGTGGTAGTGCTGGTTGCGCTAATTGGCCTGCTCTTTGCCCGCACGCGACAGGATGTCAGCGTAACCGCCGGAGTGAGAGCGCCATTCCATGTGGTAGTGCGCAGAATCTGGCCCTACGGGCTGGGACTGGCGCTTGGGACTGTCGGCTTTGGCGTCATCGCCACCTTTATTACCCTCTATTTTTCGGCTCACCACTGGCAAGGCGCGGCCTTCACCCTCTCTCTCTTCAGCATCGGTTTTATTTGTATACGCCTGATCCTTGGCAACACCATTACCCGCTACGGCGGCGTGCCGGTGTCGCTTGTCTGCTTCGTAGTGGAGTGTCTTGGATTATTGATTATCTGGCAGGCGCCGTCGGCGTGGGTCGCCGGTATTGGCGCATTCCTCACCGGTTCTGGTTTCTCGCTGGTCTTCCCGGCGCTGGGCGTCGAGGCGGTGAAACAGGTAGAAGAACAAAACCAGGGCACGGCGCTGGGTACCTATTCAGCCTTTCTCGATTTGGCGCTGGGTTTGACCGGCCCGGTTGCCGGTTGGGTGGCGGGTTATTATGCGCTTGATACGCTGTATCTGCTGGCTGCGGTGGTCGTCGCCATGGCGTTTATCCTGCTGCTTCGGGTTCGTCTGCAACAGACCAGGACGAACGTATGATGTATGCCGATTAATCATGATACTGGTAACAATTTAATCAATAATTGACGACGCTTTAATATCCGTGCCACCATTCCGCGAGCATCCAGTCCTGGATGCCGGGCGGTACGGGTGCAGTGATAGAGGTCGTCAACAAAACGATCCCCCCGTGACCTGGCTCCATTCGACTCGTCGCCTGATGCGGCGAGCGGCTTACCCTGGCGGGAAATACCGACATGCATCAAAGTTTCAACCAGCGCGTCCATTTTTACTACTGCATTCTGGTCGCGCTGAAAATCCACGTAAAAACGAAGAAATCGGGCGGAGCGAGAGGGAAAAATAACTTTCTTCTCAAATGGTTGCGTAAAGCGCAGGACAACAACATTTTTCACCCGGATATCACCAGCGAAATCGAATGGCTACGCGGAAAAATTATCCAGGCCGGTCATGATACAGACCTTGAACCGATGCTGGAATTCGTCTATGCCACCGCCCGGCGCGCCGAAATGCTGAAAGATGCCGACTGATCCTTATTAAGCTAGCTGCAAAATATCCCCTGTAGCCGGCGCCTGTGCGCCGGCGAGCCACAGTTTTCCCCAGGCGCCGGTACAGTGGCAGGCCAAAATTTTCTCCACCTGCAGCTGTTGTAAATAACTTCGGACCTGCCAGACCCTGGCGACGGATGCGGCGCGCAGGTGTAGCCCACCGATCAATGCGTGGACCCGCTCGATACCGGTGATATTCTGACAATGCCGCACAATGTTCTCTACGCCACGATGTCCGCAGCCGCAGATGATGACCAGACCGTGGTCAGAAAGATAGATAAGGACGCCTTCATCGACGATATAATCAGGCGTCAACGGCGAGCTGGCTAAAACGCCAAAGGATTGCGGACGGTTTACCACAATCTCGCCGGACCACAACAGACGTTCGCTGATGGCAAACGGCTGCCGGTAGCATTCCATGCGAAAGCGGGAATAGTCGAGCTCAAGCGAGAGTTTTTTGATTTTGCGTACGTGCCGGCCAAGGCTGATAGCGGCATAGCGCGGTTGGCTAAGCTGTGGATGACAAATAATTCGGCTCCCCTCCGGCAGCCAGGGGACGCCACCGCAGTGATCGTAATGGCCGTGTGATAATACCGTCGCGGTCAAGTTATCCAGTTTAATCCCCATCCGCTGCGCATTCTTAAGAAAACTGCCGTCAGGGCCGGTATCAAACAGCACTTTGCTGGTTTCATCCTCAAGGAGCAGGCTAAGTCCTGCTTTGGCTGTCAACGCCGGATCGGCGTGCGCCGCAAGGCGATTTTCCAGTAATACCCTGATGGTTAAGGCCATTATTTCATTCATCCCTGTTATATATGCACGACCAGTGTAACGAAGAAACCCTGCAATCTGTGTGATGAGCGCCGCACCTTTCGCCCCGAAAAAAGTGACCCTGTCACTAAAAAACAACTTCACAACCGCGCTACGTCCTCTATGCTGATAGACGCGGATCGTTAACTTGAGGTTATCTATGGCAGACTGGAATCCCTCGCTGTATCTGAAATTTGCTGATGAGCGCACCCGACCGGCGGCTGAGTTAACGGCGCGTATTGCGCAACAGCCGGTCAAGCTGGCTGTGGATCTGGGCTGCGGTCCAGGCAACAGCACGGCCTTACTGCGTGCAGCGTGGCCTGAAGCGCGAATTATTGGCGTTGATAATTCCGCCGCCATGCTGGCACAGGCGGCGCAAGCGCTTCCCGATTGTGAGTTTATCACCGCAAATATAGAAGACTGGCAGCCATCTGAGCCCGCAGACGTGATCTATGCCAATGCCTCTTTACAATGGCTCACAGACCATCAAACGCTGTTCCCGCGACTGGCCGGCCAGTTAAGCGATGGCGGCGTTCTGGCGGTTCAGATGCCGGATAACTGGCAAGAGCCCTCTCATACCCTGATGCGTCAGGTCGCTGAAGAGCTGGGATTTCCGGAAAGTGGCCGACAGCCGCTCCCCAGCGTCCAGCTGTATTACGACATGCTGAGCAACAGCGGTTGCGAGGTGGACATCTGGCGCACCACCTATTATCACCCTCTGGAATCGCACCAGGCGATCGTTGACTGGCTGCAGGCAACCGGTCTGCGCCCGTATCTGCAGAATCTTGATGAAGCAGAAAAGAACGTGTTTTTAGAGCGTTATCTGACGCTGTTACAACAACATTATCCGTTACAGTGTAACGGGAAAGTGCTGTTATTGTTCCCGCGGCTGTTTATTGTGGCCCGACTCCTGGTTAACGCGTAGTCGCCAGTTCGACATCAACGTTAAGCGCATTCAGCTGATTTACTACACTGCCGCTCAGCCGGTCATCGCTGATGATGACATCAAGCTCGCTCAGCGGCAGGATCAGGTAATTCGCCATTTTTCCATATTTTGATGAGTCGCTTAGCAGGATACATTTTTCACTTACCTTCGCCACGGTCTGTTTCACGATGGCTTTATTTTCGTTGGGCGTCGACAGTCCGCGCAAATTCCATGATGACGCCGAAATAAACGCGACATCGATAAACAGGTTCTCCAGCATTTTTGCCGTCAGGTGGCCAACGGTCGACTGATTCTCACGGCATAAGCGTCCGCCGGTATGGATCAATTCACATTGCCCGCGTTCAATCATCAAATTGGCAATGGCGAAATCATTGGTGATGATCAGCAAGTCCTGACGCTCAACCAGGTTTTCGGCCAGTGCGAGCGTCGTGGTCCCGGCATCCAGATAGACGGTGCTGTTCGCGGGAATATGCTTAAGCGCCGCCAGACCAATAGCCTCCTTTTCCTGGGGAAACATAAGCGTTTTATCGCGATGCGAAGGTTCATTCAGCAGGCGGGTTCGTTGCGGAAGTGCCACACCCCCCGATACGCTGGCCAGCACGTTAAGCTGCTCCAGGCGCTGAATATCGCGCCGGATTGTCATATGCGACACGCCCAGCGCCTCGACCAGTTCGACGACGCTGACCACCCCTTTGTCTTTAATGATTTCCAATATCTTCTCTTGTCTCTCCAATGGCAGCATCGATTTCTCCTGATGGTGTCTCGCTATCTCATATTTTCACATTTTATCACATCATCCAGGGCTGTACACCGGATTAACAGTGCCAGTTAATGTGAAAAATAGATAATAAATGTTATTTATTGTGATCGTCATCGCTGTATTCATCACCTCAATCATTGATATTAACATTTAACAACAGATAATACCGTAAATTAACACTCGCTGTATGAGGGGACAGGATATGAGAGCAGGCATAATTGCCGATGATTTTACCGGCGCGACGGATATCGCCAGTTTTCTGGCTAATAACGGAATAGCGACCAGCCTGTTTAGCGGCGTCCCCGGTGAAGATTACCAGGGCGATGCTCGCGCATTAGTCGTGAGTCTGAAATCACGTTCTGTTTCAGCCAAAGAATCTGTGACGCTGTCACTGAATGCGCTGCACTGGTTGCAACAACAGGGGTGCGATCGCTTTTATTTTAAGTACTGCTCCACCTTCGATAGCACGAGAAAGGGGAATATCGGCCCGGTAACCGATGCCTTAATGGATGCGCTGGGCGTCGCAACCACGGTGATCTCTCCGTCGTTGCCTATTAACGGTCGTACGGTGTATCAGGGACATTTATTCGTAGAAGACCGCCTGCTACAGGAGTCCGGTATGCGCAATCATCCGGTCAATCCCATGGATGACAGCGATCTGCGCCGTTTGATGGAACGCCAGTCTCGCGGCACATGCGCTCTTATCAATGTGCAGATTCTGGAGTCCGGCGAGGCAGCCGTGCGCGACGAGATCCAAACTTTATCCGCCTCGGGTTATCGTTATATCGCGCTGGACGCAATAAACGAGAAACATCTGCAAATTCAGGGGCAAGCGTTGCACGATATGAAGCTGGTTACCGGTGGTTCCGGCTTAGCCGCGGGTCTCGCGCGTTGCTGGGCCAACGCCACGGAGCCTTCCCTTCCCTTTAGCGTCACCACGCCAGCGGCCTGTACGGTAGTATTATCCGGGTCCTGCTCTATGAGAACTCAGGCACAGGTGGAAAAATACCGCCAACTGGCGCCAACGCTGGCCGTGGACGTGGCAGGATTGCTTGATAAACGCTGGACGCTTGATGAGTATTGCGGTCAGATCGTTGAATGGCTGCACCAGCAGTCCGACGCGGCCATGGCGCCAATGGTTTACGCCACGACTTCGGTCGCAGAGCTGCACAACATCCAACAGCGCTATGGCGCCGAGCCAAGTCGGTTGATCGTTGAGACGCTGTTTTCTCAATTAGCAAAACAACTTGCGCAGCAAGGCGTGAGCCGGTTCATCGTCGCGGGCGGAGAGACCTCCGGCGCGGTAACGCAAGCGCTTGATATTCGCCATTTCACTATTGGCGCCGCGGTCTCACCCGGCGTTCCATGGATCAAGGCAGATTCCCGGCCGCTTATCCTGCTGCTCAAATCGGGTAATTTTGGCGATGACAATTTCTTTGCCCGCGCGCAGACCGCGGAGGCTTGTGCATGAACGAGTCATCCTTACGCCAACAGATGGTCTCTATCGCTCGCTCTTTCTTTAATCGCGGCTATGCAACCGGTTCGGCTGGCAATCTTTCCGTCCAGCTTGCTGACGGCACGATTCTGGCCACCCCGACAGGCTCCTGTCTTGGCGAGCTTAACGCCGAAGAATTGTCGCACGTGACTCTGAGCGGTGAATTGCTCTCGGGTTTAAAACCCTCAAAAGAGGTGAGTTTTCATCTCGCGCTGTACCGCAACAATCCGCAGTGTCGCGCCGTCGTCCATCTGCATTGCCATTACCTGACGGCCCTATCCTGCCTGCAGGACCTGGACCCGGCTAATACCCTGCCGGCCTGTACACCGTATGTGGTCATGCGGGTCGGCGAAATACCGCTGGTCCCCTATTTCCGCCCAGGCGATCCGCAGATTGGCCAATGGCTCGGCGAACGCGCCGCGCAGCATAAGGCTTTTTTGCTGGCTAATCATGGCCCGGTGGTGGTGGGTAAATCGCTACGCGATGCCGCCGACAATCTGGAAGAGATGGAAGCGTCCGCCCGCCTGTTCTTCACGTTGAAAAACAGCCCGGTGAACTATCTCGATCATCAACAAATGACTGTGCTTCGAGGAATGCAATAATGTTGAAACTTGCTGCCAATTTATCGATGTTATTCGGCGAAAATCCGCCTCTGGAGCGCTTCTCCCTGGCGGCCAGAGCCGGTTTTAATGCCGTTGAGATGTGGTTCCCTTACGAATATCCCGTAGAGACCGTCGCCCGCGAATTAGAGAAACATCACCTCAAGCTTATCGGCATTAATACTCCGGCAGGCAATACCGCACGCGGCGAATGGGGATTATCGGCTTTACCTGGCCGTGAAGAGGAAGCCCGCAAAGCCATTGATTTAGCCATTCACTATGCTGCGGCTCTGCAGTGCCCGGCGATACATGTTATGGCGGGCGTCACCGAAGGGTTCGATCGGCAGCACTGTGCGGACACGTTTATTGACAACGTACGCTACGCGGCGGATCTGGCCAAACCGCATAACATCACCATTTTGCTTGAAGGTTTATCGCCCGCCACCCGTCCGGGTTATTTATTTTCCAGCCAATATCAGGCGATGGAATATATTCGCCAGGCGGACCGCGACAATATTCGACTGCAGCTTGATATTTTCCATGCCCAGCAGGTCGATGGCAATCTAACGTATTTATTGAAAAACTATAAAGAGTATATCGGCCATATTCAGATTGCGTCGGTACCGGCGCGCCAGGAACCGATTGACGGCGAAGTGGATTATCAATGGATTTTCGCCGTACTCGAGCAGGAAAAATATGATGGTTACGTCGCCGCGGAATATAGTCCTCGCGCCGGAACGCAAGTCGGACTGGATTGGGCGCAAGCCTGGTTAAATAACTAAAACCTACATAATATCAATGCCTCAGTGAGCGCCGATGCGCGCTCATTTTTCGGAGATAGAACTATGTCAAACCACTCTGCGTTGAGCCTGGAGGGCGTTGCGCCTGCCATAAATGAAGAGTTAGTGTGGAAGAAAGTCGTCCGCCGCACGCTGCCCTTATTAATGATTTGCTATATTCTGGCCTATCTTGACCGGATCAACGTCAGTATCGCTAAATTACAAATGTCGAGCGATCTGGCATTTTCCGACACCGTTTACGGTATCGGTGCGGGAATATTTTTCATCGGTTTTTTCTTTTTTGAAATTCCCAGTAATATGATCCTTCATCGCTTTGGCGCCAGACGGTTACTTGGTGGTTTACTTATTTCCTGGGCGCTCATTGCGCCGCTGACGGCATTTGTGCGCACGCCGCTGGAGTTTTATACCGTGCGCTTCTTTTTAGGCGTGGCGGAATCTGGCTTTTATCCCGGGGTAATTCTGTATCTTTCGTTCTGGTTCCCCAGCTATCGCCGCGGGCGGATGTTCGCCCTCTTTGCTACCGCCGTACCGCTTTCCGGGATCCTCGGCGCTCCGCTCTCCGGGTGGATTATGGGCCATTTTCATGAGTACGGCGGTCTCGCTGGCTGGAAGTGGTTGTACATTATTGAAGGCGCGCCATCTCTGCTCATTGGCGTGCTGGTGATATTTCTGCTGACCGACCGCATTGCGCAGGCGAAATGGCTGTCAGATGACGAAAAAGCGTTGCTCGAGGCGCGACTGCGCAGCGATGGCAGCCATAAGACCGAACAGCATGGTTCGATGCTGGCTGTTTTGAAGAATCCGAAGGTGTGGTTACTGACTTTTATCTATTTCTGCCTGATTGCCGGGTTCTATACCGTCAGTTTTTGGATGCCAACGCTGATTCATAACGCCGGTGAAGGCGATGTGCTGAAAGTCGGATTGTTAACCGCTATTCCTTATGCCGCAGCGATAGTCACCATGATTGCCGCTTCGCGCAGCGCCGATAAACGCAGAGAACGTCGCTGGCATCTCGCCGCCATCGCCGTCATGAGCGGCCTGGGGATGATTATTGCGGCGCTGTTCAGCCACGATCTGGTGATTGCGATGATCGGTTTAACAATTGGCGCCGCCGGCGGATTGAGCACCCTACCACTCTTCTGGAGCCTGCCGACGGCCTTCCTTGGCGGCGCTTCCGCCGCGGTCGGTATCGCGGTAATCAACTCCTTTGGCAATCTCGCCGGCTTTGTCGCCCCGTGGATTATGGGCCTGCTCACCGATATGACCCATTCGACGCTAACCGGCACCTTAATCATATCCGCGACGCTGTTTATCGGCGCTGCGGCGATATTCCGTATTCCTGCCCGTATGGTTAACCATTAATAATATTGAGAAAATCACCATGAATAATAAATTAACGATTGCCGTCACCGGCGCCGCCGGATTTCTTGGCTCCCAACTGGTCAAGGCGCTACTTCAGCGTGGTTCGCTAAGCGGCCCGCAGGGCGAAACCCAAGAAATCGGTAGACTGATCGCTATCGACCGCGTGGCGTTCCAGGGGATTGACGATAGCCGTTTACAGGTATTAACCGGCGACATCAGCGATAGCGAATGGTTATGTAGCGCGATTCCCGCTCAGGTCGATAGCGTCTTTCATTTAGCCGCCATCGTTTCAAGCCAGGCGGAACAGGACTTCGAGCTGGGGATGAAAATCAACGTTGATGCCTTCCGCCAACTGCTCGAGCACCTGCGTCAGTTGCCGCAGAGCGTCAAACTGGTGACCACCAGTTCGGTGGCGGTATTCGGCGGCGACTTGCCAGAAAAAGTGAGCGATTCACAGGTATGGTTGCCGCAGAGTTCTTACGGCACGCAAAAAGCCATTTGCGATCTGTTACTGGCGGATTATAGCCGTCGCGGTTGGCTTAATGGCAGAAGCCTGCGCATGCCCACCATCGTCGTGCGCCCGGGGAGGCCCAATCAGGCGGCATCGAGTTTTGCCAGCGGTATTATCCGCGAGCCACTTAATGGGGAATCCGCCGTTTGCCCGGTCACAGCGGATACCCGTCTGTGGCTGTTGTCGCCCCGTAACGCAATTAAGGCTTTAATTCACGGGCACGAACTGGCTGAGGCACAGTTGACGGACGGTCGGGTGATTAATCTCTGCGGGCTGTCGGTCAGCGTCGAACAGATGATCGTGGCGTTGCGCCAGGTTGCCGGCAGTGAAGTCGCGCAGCGTATCACCTTCACGCCCGATGCCGCCATTGAACGCATTGTCAATTCGTGGCCCGGCGATTTCGACACGCGCTATGCTCAGCGTCTTGGGTTTAGCGCCAACCACAGCTTCAGCGAAATGATCGAAGAGTATATGGCAGATTACCTCAAATAGGTTCGGTACCAGCGGCGCCTGACGGCGCCGCTGCATGTTACCAGGGGAAGTCGTGAACCAGCGAAAGATCCCAGGCGGTGGCCAGTAACGACAGAAACATAATCAGATTAACGGTAGTTTCGATTCGTTTTTCCATGCTGCTTCTCCTGTGTCGCACAGCTAGAGCTTCATCAGATATCGAACATAATCGTCCGCAGGGGTGAATTCATCATACAGTCGGCGTGCAGGATTATCGTGACGGGTGTGCCAGTACAGCCGCGACCATCCCTGAATTTTACCTTCAGCCTGCAGGGTTCGAATCAGCGTTCTCGCGACTCCCCGCCCGCGGGCTTTTGGTGCAACAAACAGGTCTTCCAGATAACAGACAGGCGTCGTTACCCAGGTGCCTTCGTGAAGTACGCAGATAGCAAACCCCAGCACCTCGCCCTCAACCACGGCTACCCGACCGATCACCGGAGACTGCGGATCCAGCAGACGTCGCCAGGTATGTTCGGTGACGGTTTCCGGCTGCGGGCTATTATAGAACTGCGTGTACCCCTCCCATAACACTCGCCAGGCGCTGTAATCCCGGTCAGTAGGTTCACGTATGTCTATATTCATTGATGGGATCTCCGCACGCTAAACATCATCGTTAAGTCATTATTTTGCTTTCTGAAAATGACTTCAAGCGCCGAGTGCACATTTCATCCCTTTCCCCGCTGCGAAGCGATGTCGGTACGATGTTACTGCAACGGTTTACTGCTAACAACAACCAGAATGTTGTAACTAATGAAAGAGATTAACCCGGCAGCATGCCGGGTCATTGCAGAGGAGCGTTTAGCACAGCGGTTTTACGGCGCTGCGCATGCCGTCACGTAAGATAGCATCCAGATTAGCCGTTACCTGCGCCGTCAGTCCTGGCACCTGCGTCAGATCCTGCTGCCAGTGCGATTCTACCGACAACACCGACGTTACCAGATCCTGCGTTGAAAGCTGGCCATCGCGATGCTGCGCCCACAGCGTCTGAAAGCGTGCGATCCACTCCGCGTCGTCCTGAACCGGGTAGACTTCACCGTTACGCTCACCGCGGTAGAAGGCGATCAATGCCGCCAGCGCGAAAGTCAGGCGCGGTGGCAATTTACCGCTTTGCTTCTGCCCTGCCAGCAGCTGCGGCAGGATACGTGTACGGAACTTAGTCATGCCATTGAGGGCGATGGATAACAGCTGGTGTTTGATATAGGGGTTGCGAAAGCGTCCTGTTACCGCGCTGGCGAATGATTCCAGCTCATCGCGCGGCAGATCGAGAACCGGGATAATCTCCTGATATATCGCTTTTTCGACAAATGCGCAGACTTCCACGTCGTTCATCGCTTCACCAATGGTGTCCAGACCTGCCTGCCAGGCCACCGGCACCAGTGCGGTATGCGCGCCGTTGAGAATCGCTACCTTTCGTTCTTTATACGGTTTGATATCGTCAACAATCAGCACGTTGAGCGGTAATTTATCGAGGCGCAGTTCGGCGGCCAGCGATTTCGGCCCCTGGATCACGAACAGGTAAAAGTGCTCGGCGGTATCAAGAAAGGCATCTTTATAGCCAAGCTGCGTTTCAATCTGCTCCGCTTCATCGCGCGGATAGCCGGTAACGATGCGGTCCACCAGCGTTGAACAGAAGGTGTTCGCCTCTGCAAGCCAGGCGGCAAAGGATTCCGGCAGCGCCCATTCACGCGCATAGCGCAGCACCAGTTCACGCAGCGCCTCGCCGTTATAATCGATGAGCTCACAAGGGATGATAACCCAGCCTTTATCGGCGGCGCCGGCAAAATGGCTGAAGCGTTCGAACAGCAGGCGGGTCAGTTTCGCCGGATAACTTACCGCCGGGGCATCGTCAAAACGGTCCCCGGCATGGTAGCTGATACCCGCCTCGGTGGTGTTGGAGAAGACAAAGCGGATATCCGGATTGTGCGCCAGGCGCAGAAATTCGTCATAGTCGGCGTAGGCGCTAATTTCGCGATTTACCGAACGAATAAGACGCGCATCGCTGACTGCTTCGCCCTTTTCATTCAGTCCGCGAATAATCGTGGTATAGAGGCCGTCCTGAGTGCTCAGCGACGGCGGGAAATCGCTGGCGATGGGTCGGACGATGACCACGCCAGCATTCAGGTCAGTATGCTCGTTAAGCAGGTCAATTTGCCAGTCAACAAACGCGCGCAGAAAGTTACCTTCGCCAAACTGGATGATACGTTCAGGGTACTGCGCGCCGGGGAAATCTCGACGGTTTAAGGTTTTCACAATGGGTTCCCTCTTAGAGTAGTCATACAACCTGAGTAATTGGTCCAATAAGTTATCAGGTTTTATGCTTCGCAAAACCCCGTTTTGATCAAACCTCTTCGCATTATTCTGTCGCCGGGAGGATCTTATAGAACAGCGTGGTGCCCGTCATTTCCCCGTCAGGCATTAAGGCAAACTGCGGAATTTCTCCCGCTTTTTGCCAGCCGCACTGCTGATAGAAGCTCTCCGCGCCGCTGCCGGTGGCGGTATCCAGCACCAGCACGGTTTTCCCGTGCGCCAGTGCAATAGCCTCAAGCTCGCTCATCAGTAACCCGGCGATCCCCTGCCGGCGCGCATTTTGGTGAACCAAAAGCTTGACGACATCGGCGCGGTGCGGCTGGTTTTCCGGCTGGTCGATAATCAACTGGACGGTCCCCACTATCTGCCGTTGTTGGTTTTCGGCCGCCAGAACAATCCGCTCGCCGGCAGCGACGCTTTGCGCCATCCGCTGCCAGAAGCGCTCGCCGGTGTCCGGTGAAAACGGCTGCATAAAACTGACCGAAGCCCCGCCGTTCACGCAGCTGGCGAGGATTTCATTTAATTGCGGAAGGGATTCAAGAATAGATTCACGCGTCAGCGTGCGAAGTGATATAGGTGTGGCCATAGGTTGCTCCCTGAAAATGACCACATCACTATGTTTTTAACTAATATTTAACTCAAGCAAAAAGACCATTGGATTTTCTTATCATACGCCGTCAGGCAGCGCCTGCACGCAAACACGATTGCGCCCGGCCTGCTTGGCGTTGACTAACAGGTCATCCGCTTCCATCAGCAGCTGATTAAACAGCTCGGCGATCCGTCCTTCACCGACTTCGCGGCACTGCAAGCCGAGACTCACCGTCAGGCGAATACGCTGCTGCCCCCAGGTGAACGTTTCCGACTCAATCCCCTGACGAATTTTTTCCGCCAGCAGATGGGATTGTTGAGCATTATCGAGCAGCGCCGCAACGGCAAACTCTTCCCCGCCGATACGCGCCACCATTCCCTCTTCGCCCGCCAGTTCACGTACGCGCTGGGCAAACTGGGTCAGCACGCAGTCACCGCATTCGTGGCCCCAGGTATCATTCACCCGTTTAAAACCATCGATGTCCAGCACCATCACCGAGAGCTGTTTATCCGGGTGCGGCGCCTGGCGTTTCAGCGCCTCGCCCAAACCGGAACGAGAGTAAACCCGGGTCTGAAAATCGAAATCAGCGCGGAGCGCCAGCTGTTTTACCAGGTTATTGATAGCCTCGACGCTGGTCGCCACGATCACCGGGCTAATCAGCATCGCCGCCATGCCGAGACGGGTTGAAAACAGCTGCCACGGCTGCGGACGCGCATCCGGCGACAGATGGATAAGCGAGTTTGCCACCAGCAGAATCTCAGTGATACCGGTAATAAACGTTAGCAGGCAGGTCAGCGGCAATGGATAGCGAATCGCGCACCAGATCAGCGCCGGCAGCGGGAAAGTCAGGCTTCCGGCGCCGCCTACCGCCACGCCGAGCGCCATCGATAGCACCAGCGCTATCACCGGCAGTAGTTGGCTAAAGCGAAAGCGGCCCAGCACCGATGGCAGCGTCAGGGTCAGAATAAACGGCAGGATGAGGACCGCGGTCGAGAACTGCTCGCTAAACCAGTCCGCCAGTTGCGGAATAAAAGTCGCCCGTTCAACATCAACCGAGCCCAACGCGCCAACCGCCGCGCACACCAACGCCGCCAGCAGGCAATAACAAAAAAGATTCAGAGCGTTAATTGGCCCCGGCATCGAATCGGCACGCCGCTTATCCCACAGCACCAGTTGCGCCAGAATGACGATGAAGACGATATTGGAGAAGTTAATCAGCAGCGACGCAAAACCCATGCCCCAACGGGAAGTCAGGCCGTCATAAACCAGCATCGCGGCAAAACAAATAGCGTAAAAATAGCTGCGATTTAGCCAGACGTAGCGTGCGAAAATACCTGCCATAACGGCGTTGAGCGGCCAAAAGAACGAGAGCTCCTGCACCAGACGCAACATAGCGCCCATAAAGTGCAGCAGGATCGTCAGCGTGAATAACACCAGCGCATCGCGCACCGGTTGATCCTCGCGAAATAGCGTGAATGACCGAATCGACAGTGAAGACATTCAGTAATTATCCGTCTAATTGTTTCAGGCAATTATTATGTAAATAATTAGTTAGCGGATTATCATAGCATGAGAATATTTGTTAGGCATACTGCCATGCCTGAGCGTTATCGGTTAACGGTTGGTAATCGCGTTCATTTCCATCACCAGCCAGTGGTGAATCACCTGTACGACGTAACGCTGCTCCTCGCCGCTCAGTTCACGCCCGCGCGGGATCGCATGCCACTTTTCCAGACATCCGCGGCAGCAGGTCGCCGTAGCGTGCTGGGCGATAAATACCGGGTGCCCGCGCATCGGCGTCTGCTTGCCGTCATTAGCAATCTGCGCCGGGGCCAGCCGTTTGGCGATAAAATCCGCCGCGTGGCTGTCGATAATCTCTGGCCCTTTATCATAACAATACTGCCGCTCTTTCACCCCGAGGTGGAAGCGAGAGCGGAATGTTGAACGCCCAAGCCGGGCGAACAGATTTTCCATTGCAGACATCAGAACACCGATCTTCCTAAACGTTGGGTGAGTTTTTCCAGTAAGGCGATCCCCGCCAGCGAGTTACCCGCTTCATCAAGTTCAGGACTCCACACTGCAATCGCCATCTCCTGCGGCACGATCGCCACAATGCCGCCGCCGACGCCGGATTTTGCCGGCAGCCCGACACGCCAGGCGAACTCGCCGGCGTTCTGGTACATGCCGCTGGTCATCATCAGCGCGTTAACCTGTCGCGACTGAATCGGTGCGATGACCGGGTCCGCCAGATGCGGGGCAATCCCCCGATCGGCGAGAAACAGGAAGGTCCGCGCCAGCTCAACGCAGCTCATCTCCAGCGAGCAGTAGTGGAAATAGTTTTGTAGCACCGTGGCGACATCATTATGGAAATTGCCGAAGGATTTCATCAGCCAGGCGATGGCGGCGTTACGCGCGGAGTGTTCGAACTCGGAGCGCGCGACCACCGAATCATAGGCGATATCGTCCACCCCGCTCAGCCGACGCACGATCTCCAGCATTCTCTGACGCGGCGCGCTCAGGCGGCTTTGCAGCATGTCGCAGACCACCAACGCCCCAGCGTTGATAAAAGGATTACGCGGTTTGCCCTGCTCGATCTCCAGCTGCAGTAAAGAGTTAAAGGGCTGGCCGGAAGGATCTTTACCGACGCGCTGCCAGATCTCCTCTTCCTGATAATGGTTCATCGCCACCACCAGACTGAGCACCTTCGAGATAGATTGAATCGAGAAACGTTCGTGGGCATCGCCGGCGCTATAGTGCTGGCCGTCAACCGTACAGATGGCGACGCCCAGTTTATTGCCGCTAACGCGCGCCAGGGCTGGAATGTAGTCCGCTACCTTGCCGCGCCCTATCAGCGGCCTGATTTCTGCCAGAACGGCATCCAGCATTGCATTATTAATAACCGTCGCCACACTCGGCTCCTTGCCCACCATCGAAATTCGGGTGGCGAGTATAGCAGAGCGCGGCGACGGACGTCAGGCGCTAACGTCGATTAGCGACGGTCTTTCCATACGGTTTGAATATTGCAGAACTCATGCAAGCCAAAATGCGACAGTTCCCGACCAAAGCCGCTCTTCTTCACGCCGCCGAACGCCACGCGAGCATCGCTGGCGCTATAGCCATTGATAAACACCCCGCCGCACTCCAGACCACGCGCAAAACGCTCCGCTTCCGCGCTGCTTGACGTAAAGACGGTTGCCGAAAGGCCAAACTCGCTATCGTTAGCCAGTTCAAGGGCATGGGCCGCGTCGCGGGCTTCGCTGATGGTAGCCACCGGCCCGAAAAGCTCCTGACGGAAACCGGTCATCTCCGGGGTCACGTTGGCCAGTACCGTTGGCGCGTAGTAGTTGCCGGCGCCAGCGATTTTCTCGCCGCCAAGCAATAACGTCGCCCCTTCCTTCAGCGTGGCTTCAACCTGTTGATGCAGTTCATCGCGCAAATCAAAACGCGCCATCGGGCCGATATAATTTTGCTCGTCGCGCGGGTCGCCCATTTTCAGCGCTGCCACCGCGGCCACGAATTTTTTAGTAAAAGCGTCGGCGATACCCGCCTCAACGATAAAGCGTTTCGACGCCGCGCAGACCTGCCCGCTGTTCTGATAACGGCCGACAACGGCGGCTTTCACCGCTTCGTCCAGATCGGCATCGTTAAGCACGATGAAGGGATCGGAACCACCGAGTTCCAGCACGCATTTTTTCAGCGCTGCGCCGGCCTGAGCGCCGATTGCCCGCCCGGCGCGTACGCTACCGGTCACCGTGACCGCCGCGATACGATCATCATTGATAATTTGCGAGACGCCTTCATTGGTGGCGTTGATCCAGCCAAAGACGCCAGCCGGCAGACCCGCTTTGGCAAACAGTTCGCCCAGCAGCTGCGCGCTGCCCATCACGTTCGGCGCGTGTTTCAGCAGATAGCTATTCCCAGCCAGCAGAATCGGTACCGCGCCGCGCAGAACCTGCCAGACCGGGAAGTTCCACGGCATCACCGCCAGAATCGGCCCCAGCGGCCGGTATTCAATCACCGCCTTATTATCTTCTACCTGGGTGGCTTCGGTCGCCAGCATCGCCGGGCCATGTTCGGCATACCAGTCGCAGAGATTAGCCGATTTGCTCACTTCGCCGCGTGCCTGGGCGATGGGCTTACCCATTTCAAGGCTGATCATTTGCGCCAGTTCTTCACCGCGGGCGCGCATTGCGCCGCCGACTTTACGCAGCGCGGCGGCGCGATCGGCGACCGTTACCTGGCGCCACTGGCGAAAACCCTGTTGCGCCAGGGCAATGGCTGAATCCACTTGTTGTTCGGTTGACCACGGCAGAGACGACACGACTTCACCAGTGGTCGGGTTCACGGAAACCGCGTGGATGGCAGATAAATTCATGGTTATTCTCTCTGTAGGGATTGCGAAGTGTGGATAGTGTGGCCTACTCTTCCTTTCATTGAAAATGAATAATATTAAGCAATACATTCACAAAAGAAGAATACTATGGACCTTACCCAACTTGAGATGTTTAACGCCGTCGCCAGTACCGGCAGTATTACCCAGGCCGCGCAGAAGGTGCATCGCGTCCCGTCGAATCTGACCACCCGCATTCGCCAACTGGAGGCCGACCTCGGCGTCGAGCTATTTATTCGCGAAAATCAACGGCTGCGTCTGTCGCCCGCCGGGCACAGTTTTTTACGCTACAGCCAGCAAATCCTGGCGTTAGTCGATGAAGCGCGGATGGTGGTCGCCGGCGATGAGCCGCAGGGGCTGTTTTCCCTCGGCTCGCTGGAAAGTACCGCTGCGGTGCGCATCCCCACCACGTTAGCCCTTTTCAACCAGCGTTACCCGAAGATCCACCTGGCGTTGTCCACCGGCCCTTCCGGCACCATGATTGACGGAGTACTGGAAGGCACGCTCAGCGCGGCGTTTGTCGACGGTCCGCTGGTTCATCCCGGTCTGGAGGGGCTACCGGTGTTCCCGGAAGAGATGATGATCGTCGCCCCTTATGGCCATGCGCCGGTAACCCGCGCCAGCGAGGTCAACGGCGCGAATGTCTACGCATTTCGCGCCAACTGCTCCTACCGCCGTCATTTTGAGAGTTGGTTTCACGCCGACCGAGCGACGCCCGGAAGGATCCATGAGATGGAGTCCTACCACGGTATGTTAGCCTGCGTAATCGCCGGCGCTGGGCTGGCGCTGATCCCACGCAGTATGCTGGAGAGTATGCCAGGCCATCAGCAGGTTTCCGCCTGGCCGCTCGCCGAAGAGTGGCGCTGGCTGACGACCTGGCTTGTGTGGCGACGCGGCGCGAAGACGCGCCAGCTGGAGGCATTTATTGAATTGCTGAACGAGGACCGTCAGGCGGCAAGCGCGACATGATGGCCGGACGTTAATCGGCGATAATCAGCCGCGGCGAGAGTTCCTGGAGCGCATCACGGGTCTCCCCTGGCAAATGCGCATCGGTGATGATGTCCGTGAGTGAGTCGAGGTGCGCGATATTGAACAGCGACCAGGCGCCGTATTTCGAACTGTCGGCCAGCAGGATCCGCCGCCGGGCGTTGGCGATCAGATCGCGCTTCAGCGCCGCCTTCTCTTCCGTCGGCGCGGTAATGCCCTTTTGCAAATCCCAACCGTTACAGCTGACGAATGCCAGATCCGGCCACACATTCTGCAGCAAGCGTCGCCCATGCTCACCAATACACGACTGGCTGCTGTCATCGATGCGCCCGCCGATAATCGTCACCTCAATCTGTTTGAATTCAGCCAGAAACAGCGCGATATGCAGATCGCTGGTGATGACCCGCAGCGGCAGATGCGTAATCTGTCGCGCCAGTTCAATCATGGTGGTACCGGCGTCCAGCACAATGGCATCGCCGGCCTTGATAAGCGACGCCGCCGCCCTGGCGATGGCGTATTTCTCCTGAGGGCTACGCTGCGCTTTTTCCAGCGTCGTCGGCTGTGTGGGAATAAATCGGTTGAGCGTCACGCCGCCGTGGGTACGGCTAATGACCCCTTCCTGATCGAGTTTAATCAGATCGCGACGGATGGTCGCCGGCGAGGCGTTAGTTACCGCAACCAGTTGGTCGACCGTTACCAGATTATGGCTTTTCAGGAAGTCCATAATCTGCTCTAACCGATTATATCCCTTCATGTTATTCCTGTGCGATTTGCATGGCGAGCTCAATGGAGGTTGCCATGCTCTCAGACTTCGCTTTACCTGTCCAGGCAATATCAAAGGCGGTGCCGTGGTCCGCGGAAGTGCGGATAAACGGCAACCCGGCGGTGATATTCACCCCATCATAAAATCCAAGCAACTTGAGCGGAATATGCCCCTGATCGTGATACATCGCCACCACCATATCGTACATGCCTTCGTGACACTGCATGAAGACGGTGTCCGGCGGGCACGGTCCGACAACATGGATACCCTGCGCCTCCATCGCCGCGACGGCCGGGGCGACGATACGGATTTCTTCATCGCCAAACAGACCGTTTTCACCGGCGTGCGGGTTCACTCCGGCTACCGCGATGCGCGGCTGCGAATACCCCACGCGGCGTAAAAAATCATCGGCAACCCGGATAACCGTCTCCACCCGCGACTGGCTTAGGGTATCGAGGAAACGCCGCAGCGCGATATGGGTGGTAACGTGGATCACCTTGAGCTTATCGGTGTACAGCACCATGGCATAATCTTTGGTCTGCGTCAGATGGGCCAGCAGTTCGGTGTGTCCAGGGAAATGGTGCCCGGCCAGATGTAACGCCTCTTTATTCAACGGCGCGGTGGCGATAGCTTTGACTTCGCCAGCCAGCGCCAGCGCGGTGGCGCGCTTGATGCAGCGATACGCCAAATCGCCGGCCTGTGCCTGGACTTCGCCTGGCCGCAACGCCTGCGGATCGCTTAACGGTTCATCAATCACGTTAATCGTCGCGGGTGAAAACAGCGCTTCTCTCGGGTGCTCAATAATCCGCAACTCCGCACGCGGGGTAATGTTCAGCGCCAGGATTCGCCGCAGCGTCTGCGCGCAGCCCACGACCACTACCGGCGCACCGCTCAGTTCCCCTTCGCTCAGTGATTTAATAATAATTTCCGGACCAATGCCCGCCGGGTCGCCCATCGTTACCGCAATCATGTTAGACACTCAGTTTCTCCTCAATAAAATTCACGACATCCCGCAGCGTGGTCTCCGTACCGAATCCCCCTGCTTTGGTCATCACCGGACGCGGCCAGCGACTTCCGAGAAAATGGCCGTACGGCACGCATTGCGCCACCCGGCCGGTTATATAAAACCCCTGCGCGCCGAGCGCATGAGCGACGGCGATAGCGACATCGCCGCCGGACAGATAAAGCGCCCCGGGCGCATGTAACTCAACGGCAAGTTGGGTGACCTGCGCGAGATAAGCGCAGATCCGTTCTCCCAGCGACGCGCGGCTCACCCCGCGTTCACGGCACTGCGCCTCAATACCGTGCCGGGCAGCGCTGTCCGCGCAGGTGGTAACCACGCAATGATGACTTGCCGCCAGCACCGCGGCGATTCGCCGGGCATCGGCCAGGGCGTCGCCGTTAAAGGCGCGGGCGGTATCAATCCCGATCCGCTCGACCCGCGGATGGCCGGCCAAAGCGGCGACCTGAGTCTGTGCTATTTCGCTCATGGAGCCGACCACCGCCAGCAACGGCCCGGCCGCATCCCGGCGCAGATAGCGCGCCAGCGCCTCGCAGATCCCCGCAGAGCCCACCAGCAGCGTTTGCCGCGCGCGGCTGGCTACCGCGGCGATAACCTCATCCAGCTGCTCGTCTTCTTCGGCATCAATAATCAACACCCGTGGTTGGTCGCTCTCTTCCGCAAGGGCGGCTGCCAGCTGTCGCACGTCAAGCGAACGGCACGGCAGCTGGCTCTGCATGGCGAGCAATTGCCCAATATCGGCGCTAGTGACCGGGGTTTTGGGGTCGCTGGCGAATTCTGTTTCATTAAGCGCTACACCGTGGACATAACAGCGCCCCCCGCGGGTTATACGCCCTGCCCCCGGAAAGGCAGGCGCGACAACCGCGACAGAGCAGCTCCGCGCACGCATCATCGCCTCCAGTTCCGCGCCGGGGTTGCCGCGCAGGGTGGAGTCGATTTTCTTCACCTGCCAGACGGCGGCGAAATTTGCCGCATCACGGAGTACTGCGTTCACTTTCTCTGCAGCCTGCGCCCTGGAAAGCGCCCGACTATCGCTATTGAGGACCAACGCCCGGGTGGTGGACTGATGGCCGGCGTTAAAGGCCACCTCAACCGCCAGGCCCGCTTCCGCCAGACTGACACCAGCATCATTGGCCCCGGTAAAGTCATCTGCCAGCACCAGAACAGGGTTATCGCCGCAGCTCATTCTCTTTCCTTCATCGCTTATTTGAATCGTTAATGATTATATTCAATCATATTTGATTAAATGTGAGCAAGCTCAAGTTATTAAACGTCCGTATAAATTATAACTTTTGCTCATTGAAATGAGTGAACACTAAGCATGTTGATTGAATTCAATCATAACAATAGAGGAGTGAGACGTGGCGACGATTAACAGCACGATTATCAGCGGCGCGGGCGCCATATCAGCCCTGAAGCCAGTGCTGGCAGGTAAAAAGCGCATTTTACTGGTCACCGATGCGAACGTTGGTAAGTTGGCAGCGACCAAACAGATCCAACATCTGCTGGGCGAGAATAACGTTGAGGTGAGGATCGTGGATTCCGTACCGGCAGAGCCCAGCCAACATGACGTGGCGCAAATTGTTGACCAACTCGCGGGAGCGCAACCGGAGATGGTCGTCGGTATCGGCGGCGGCAGCGTCCTCGACGTGGCGAAGCTGCTCTCGGTATTACTTCATCCCGCCTCCCCTGCGCTCAACGCGCTGATCGACGGCGAGAAACCGCGCCTGCGTCTGACATCGCTGCTGATACCCGCCACCGCAGGCACCGGCTCGGAAGCGACACCAAACGCCATCCTGGCTATTCCCGAGCGTAATACCAAAGTGGGGATTATCTCCCCGCTACTGCTGCCGGATTTCGTGGCTCTGTTGCCGGAACTGACCACCAGTATGCCTGCGGCCATTGCCGCCTCCACCGGCATCGATGCGCTGTGTCATCTACTGGAGTGCTTTACTTCAACCGTCGCTAACCCGGTGAGCGATAACGCCGCCTTAATCGGCCTGCATAAGCTGGTGCGGCATATTGAGCGTTCCGTAACCCACCCGCAGGATCTTACGGCGAAACTGGAGATGCTATGGGCCTCGTACTACGGCGGCGTGGCTATCAATCATGCCGGTACGCATCTGGTGCATGCGCTCTCCTACCCGCTTGGCGGCACCTGGCATCTGCCGCACGGCGTCGCGAACGCCATTCTGCTGGCCCCCTGTATGCAGGTCGTACGCCCGCACGCGGTGGATAAATTCGCCCAGGTCTGGGATCTGATCCCGGACGCCGATCTGACTTTGAATAACGAAGAGAAATCTCATGCGCTGGTCTGCTGGCTGGCGCAACTGGTGAAACGCCTGGCGCTGCCGGACAACCTCGCCGCGCTGGGTGTACCACCAGAGAGTATTGAAACGCTAAGCGCCGCGGCGCTGGAAGTAAAACGATTAATGAATAATGCCCCATGCAGCGTGAACCAGGACGAAGTCCAGGCGATTTACCAGACGCTGTTTCCACAGTCATCTCATCAGGGAGAAGAGAAATAAATGCATCATTCCATTCGCGGCGTGTTAACCGCCATTGTTACCCCCTTTACCGCCAGCGGTGAACTTAATTTGCCGGCGCTGCGCCAACAGGTAGAACGTCAGCTGGCCGCCGGTAATGGCATTTTTTGCGGCGGAACCAACGGCGAGTTTTTCGTCCTCAATGAGGCGGAAAAAATAGCTGTTGCCGAAACCTGCGTCGAGGCGGTTGCCGGACGCGCGCCGGTGGTGGCGCATATTGGCGAAGTGTCGGCGCGGGAAACCATTCGTCTTGGCCAGCAGATAGCAAAGTCAGGCGTGGACGCGGTGTCCGTCATCACCCCGTGGTTCGTGCCGCTAAAACAAGATGAGCTGGTAAGCCACTACACGGCGATCGCCGATGCGCTAAGCGTACCGGTATTTCTGTATAACATCCCGGCGCGCACCGGTAACACCATTGAACCGCAAACCGCGCGTCAGCTGGCTGCGCATGGCAACATCATTGGCATCAAAGATAGCGCCGGTAGTTATGAGAGTCTTAAGGGCTTTCTTGATGCGGTGAAGGATATCGACGGTTTTAATGTCCTGAACGGGCCGGATTCGCTGATTCATCAGGGTTTCGTTGACGGTTGTTCAGCCTGCATTTCCGGGTTGGCTAACGTTGCGCCACGGGAGATTAACGCGATTTGGTCAACCTTCCAGGCAGGCGAAATTGAAGCCTCCAGGCTGGCGCAGGAAAACGTCACCGGCCTGCGTACCGATCTCTACAAAGTCGCCTTTTCCCCCGCCGCGGTGAAAAAAGCATTGCAGCTGATGGGCCATGAGGTCGGCGATAGCCGCTACGCGGTGCAGTTTAGCGCATCTCAACTGCAGCAAATACGTGGAATCATCGCGCAGTATCTTAATTAAGCGCTGCGCTTCTTCAACAAAATAGACCGGGCACCTGCGTGCCCAGGATTCGTACGCCCAAAGAGAGGCTAAGATGAATCATTTTACCACTGAAGATACCTTTATTATTGTTGGCATTGTCATCGCCTATATCTTATTTACCACCTGGCTGACGTTCCGTATTAGAAGTAAAAACTCCGGGGATTTTATGGAGGGCTCGCGCGCGATGCCGGCCTTTATTGTCGGTATCCTGCTGATGTCGGAATATATCGGCGCCAAGTCCACTATCGGAACCGCACAGGCCGCCTTTGAGAGCGGCATTGCCGCCTCCTGGTCGGTGTTGGGCGCCGCCATTGGCTTTCCCCTATTTGGCCTGATACTGGTTAAGCGCATCTATAACACTGGCAAAATTACTATTTCCGGGGCGATAGCCGAGAAATACGGCACCAGCACCAAGAATATTATTTCCATTATTATGATTTACGCCCTGTTGCTGGTGAACGTCGGTAACTACGTCAGCGGCGCGGCGGCCATTTCCACGGTATTAAAAATCAATTTACCCCTCGCGGCGTTTATTACCGCCATCGTCAGTACTTTCTATTTTGCCTTTGGCGGTATGAAAGGCGTGGCCTGGGTCACCATGCTGCACAGCACTTTAAAATATGCCGGCCTGCTTATTATTATGGGTTTCGCGTTGGCAAAAACCGGCGGTTTTACGCCAATGATCGAGAAAATGCCAGATTACTACTGGACCTGGGATGGTAATTTTGGCGCCGGCACGATCTGCGCCTGGCTTATCGGCACCATCGGCTCCATCTTCTGTACCCAGTTTGTCATTCAGGCGATCAGCTCGACAAAAAACGTAAAATCGGCGAAACGCTCTACCTGGATTGCCTTTTTCTTCTGCCTGCCTATCGCCTTCGCGATCGCCATTATCGGCGTGGCGGCGAAGTTTTTACACCCGGAAATCAACAGCCTGTACGCCCTGCCGGTGTTCCTGCAAGATATGAACCCGTGGCTTGCCGGGTTAGTGACAACGTCACTTGTTGCTTCAATTTTCGTTAGCGTCAGTACCGTTGCCCTGGCGATTGCCTCGCTGGTGGTAAAAGATTTTTACGTGCCGTGGCGCAATCCAACGCCGGAGCAGGAGTTTAAAGCCACCCGTTGGGCCTCGCTGATCATCGGTTTTCTGCCGCTTATTTTTGTGCTGCTGGTACCAGAAGTGCTGAAGCTCTCCTTCTTTACCCGCGCCATCAGGCTCTCTATCACCGTCGTCGCGGTCATCGCCTTCTATGCGCCGTTCTTTAAGAGCGCCCGCGGCGCGAACGCTGGCCTTATCGGCGCCTGCGTGGTGACTTCGGCGTGGTATTTGCTCGGCGATCCGTTCGGCATCAATAACATGTACATCGCGCTGATTACCCCGGCCCTGATTATGGTGATCGACCGCCTGATCCCCAATAAAGCGCAACAATCATCCCCGGCCCCCATTGAACAACGTGGAGTGTAAAAATGACCACCACCCCAACTTTTGACGGCGTAATTCGCCAACACCAACAGGATCCTCATCTGGCATGGGCAATGTTGCCCTCCGGCTGCCCGCAAAACCATGCCGCCAATCTTTTGCCGCTGCCCGATGGCACGCTGCTGTGCGTATGGTTCGGGGGTTCACAGGAAGGAAAAGCGGATATTTCAGTCTGGGGGGCGCGTTTAGCGCCGGGCGCCACAACGTGGAGCGAAGCAGTAAAGTTATCCGACGATCCGCAGCGTTCGGAACAAAACCCGGTGCTTTTTCAGGCTCCAGATGGCGTGCTGTGGCTGTTATGGACCGCGCAGCACGCCGGTAATCAGGACACCGCTATTGTGCGTTATCGCCAGTCGCGCGATGGCGGAAAACACTGGGGAGCAATCGCCACCCTGCTCGATGAACCCGGCACCTTTATTCGGCAACCCATCAGCGTGATGCCCAACGGTAACTGGTTGCTGCCGGTTTTCTATTGTCGTACCCGGCCGGGGGAGAAATGGGTCGGTAACGATGATGTGAGCGCGGTAAAAATCTCAGCCGATGGCGGCAAGAGCTGGCGCGACGTGGCGGTACCGCAGAGCCTCGGCTGCGTGCATATGAATATCACCCCACTGGCCGATGGCTCGCTGGCCGCCTTCTTCCGCAGCCGCTGGGCCGATCACATCTGGTACAGCCGGTCGACAGATTCTGGCGAAAGCTGGTCAGCGCCGATCCCCACCACGCTGCCAAACAATAACTCGTCCATTCAGGCTACCACGTTGAGCAACGGCGATCTGGCACTGGTGTTCAATAACATGAGCGCAGCAGGCGCCAGCGAGCGTCGGGCATCGTTATACGATGAAATAGAAGATGATGACGGTCGTAAAGAGCCTGAACGCACTGGCAAAACCGCCTTCTGGGGCGCGCCGCGTGCGCCAATGACCGTGGCGATTTCCGCTGACGGCGGTAAAAGCTGGCCATGGATGCGCAACCTTGATGAGGGCGACGGCTACTGTATGACCAACAATTCCGAACAAAAACTGAACCGCGAATTCTCCTACCCCAGTATTAAACAGGGTGAAGACGGTAATTTACACATTGCCTATACCTGGTACCGGCAGGCCATCAAGTATGTCCGCGTGTCGCCGCAGTGGGTGAAAGGAGAAATCGCATGATCATCGGTAATCTGAACGCCCTGCCTCAGGCGGGGTTGCCACTGGCGTTACGGCAAATCCTCAGCCGTCCTGAATGTTCTATTGCCGCCCTGACAGCCCGTGAAGATGGTCGCTTTCAGCCTGCTGATAGCGACTGGTACTGCACCATCGGCACCGCGCAAACCCAGGCGGCAGAACAGCGACATACCGAATACCACCACCAGTGGGCCGATATTCAGGTCATTTTAAGCGGAAAGGAGACTATTCATGCCGGTACGCTGTACAGCGGCCAACCCGACGATGAACAACGCAAACCAGATCTCTTTATCAGCCAGCAGACGCCGCAAAGCGTCACGCTGCATTTGCATGCCGGCGACTTCGCGGTCTTTCTGCCCGGCGAACCACACCAGGCGCTATGCGCCTTTGCAACACCCGCCCCGGTGAGGAAAGCGGTGTTTAAAGTACCGCGCAGCATGCTGGAGGCGCCATGAAGCAGGCACTGGTCACAGGCGCCAGTTCGGGGATCGGCGCGGCGATTGTGGGGCAACTGCTGGCGGAGGGCTGGCAGGTGCTCGGGCTAAGCCGCTCCGCGCCGCCGTTCGCTCATGAAGCCTTCAGGCATCTGGCAGTCGATGTAAGCGACCGCCAGGCGCTGGTTGATGCTCTGTCGTCGGTACCGACGACGCCGCAGGCGATTATCCATGCCGCCGGTATGATGGCGGCGGCGCCGCTAGGAGAACTTGACGCACTGCGTGGCGAGACGTTATGGCGTCTGCATGTGGATGCAGCGCAGACCTTAGCCAACCGCTTTGCGCCCGTTATGAGCCGCGGCGGTCGGATTATCCTTTTGGGTAGCCGAACCTCTCGCGGAGCGGCAGGCCGTTCTCAGTATACGGCAACCAAAGCGGCGCTGGTGGCGCTGGCGAGAAGCTGGGCGGCGGAACTTGCCGCGGCGGGCATTACCGTTAACGTGGTCGCCCCCGGCGCCACCGATACGCCAATGCTGCGCCAGCCAGGGCGGGAGAGTTCGCCGCCGAAGACGCCGCCGCTCGGTAGATTGATTAAGCCACAGGAAGTGGTGTCGCTGGTGAGCTGGCTTCTTAGCGAAGAGGCCGCGGCCATGACCGGACAAGAGCTGGTAATGTGCGGCGGCGCCTCGCTTAGTTAGGATTGCCCGGCTAAGCGCTGCGTCAGCCGGGGAAACTATCGTTAACTTTCGCGCAAATAGACCGTGCCGCGCAGATAGGTGGTCGCCTGGCCGCTAATCAATACGCGGTCATCGCGCCACTGGCAGCGCAGCTCGCCGCTGCGCGCCGACACCTGCCGCGCCAACAGGTCTGTTTTATTGAGCTTCGCTCCCCAGTAGGGGATCAACATACTGTGGGTTGAACCGGTTACCGGATCCTCCGGCACCCCATCACCGGGACAGAAAAAGCGGCTGACAAAATCGTACTCCTCGTCGGCGGCGCTGATGCAAATCCGCTTATCCAGCGTCTCCAGCAGCGCCATATTCGGTCGTACCGCTTCAACCTGCGCCCGGTCGCGTAGCACCACCAGGTAATCACGCCCTTCCCGCACCTCCAGCGCATCATCGATACCCAACCCGGCGAACAGTGCCGGCGGCACGTCACGCACCGGTGTCGTTTGCCAGGCGGGGAAATCCAGCGTCAGCCAATCGCCGCTGCGCGTCACCCGCAGCTCACCGACAAAACGGGTGCTGAATACGATGGTTGCCGAAGGGTGATCGAGATATTCAAAAATCACGTGCGATGCTGCGAGGGTGGCGTGACCGCAGAGATTAATCTCATCAAGGGTCGTGAACCAGCGCAGCTCATAGCCGCTGTCGGTACGAACAAAAAACGCCGTTTCGGATTGATTATGCTGCTGCGCCATTTTTAAAAGCGTTTCATCAGGCAGCCATTCGCTGAGCGGGCATACCGCCGCCGCGTTGCCGCCAAAATTGCGATCGCTGAAGGCATCGACCAGGTAAAAACTAATTTCTTTCATCGTGCTCCCCTTTTTTATCGTCTATCAACATGACACAGAAAGCGCGGGTGCACACTATTAGCTGAAAAATTAAGTTGTTAGCAGGCACAGGTGTCAGCATAAAATGAGACACAGATCACAAAGTGATTGTATTTTCAGCAGCATTCGTTTTAAGATCGCCTTCTCTTCTTCTCATTACTACCAGCCCGGAATTTATGCTTACAAATACGGTCTCACGCAGAGTCGCGTGGCTGCGGGTCGTCACGCTGGCAATTGCCGCCTTTATCTTTAATACCACGGAATTTGCTCCGGTCGGTTTGCTGTCTGATATCGCCGACAGCTTCGGCATGGAAACGGCCCAGGTCGGGATCATGCTGACCATTTATGCCTGGGTAGTGGCATTGATGTCGCTGCCGTTCATGCTGCTGACCAGCCAAATGGAGCGCCGTCGCCTGCTCATTGGCCTGTTCGTCTTATTTATCGCCAGCCACGTATTGTCATTTTTCGCGTGGAACTTCACGGTGCTGGTGGTGAGTCGAATTGGCATTGCGTTCGCCCATGCGGTGTTCTGGTCGATCACTTCCGCGCTGGCTATCCGTATGGCCCCTCCCGGCAAGCGCGCACAGGCGCTAAGTCTTATCGCCACCGGTACCGCACTGGCCATGGTGTTCGGCATCCCTATTGGCCGTATCGTCGGACAATATTTTGGCTGGCGCACCACCTTCCTGGCCATTGGTCTTGGCGCTTTAGCGACGCTGGTGTGCCTGGCTAAACTATTGCCGGCGCTGCCAAGCGAACATTCCGGTTCGCTGAAGAGCCTGCCGGTGCTGTTCCGCCGTCCGGCGCTGCTCGGCATTTATCTGCTGACGGTTATCGTGGTGACCGCCCACTACACGGCATACAGCTATATTGAACCCTTCGTTCAAACCGTCGCTGGTCTTAGCGGTAACTTCGCCACCCTACTGCTGTTAGTGCTCGGCGGCGCAGGTATTATCGGAAGTATTATCTTCGGCAAGCTGGGCAATCAACATGCTTCAGGGCTGATTACCACCGCTATCGGCCTGTTGCTAATATGCCTGCTGTTGCTGCTACCCGCCTCACGGAACGCCAACCAGCTGATGCTGCTCAGCGTGTTTTGGGGGATCGCGATAATGGTCATCGGCCTTGGCATGCAGGTGAAAGTGCTGGCGCTGGCTTCGGATGCTACCGATGTCGCGATGTCGCTGTTTTCGGGTATTTTCAATATTGGTATTGGCGCCGGCGCGCTGGTCGGCAGCCAGGTGAGTACGCAGCTGTCGATGTCGGCGATAGGCTACGTTGGCGCAGTGCCGGCGCTGGTGGCGCTGGTCTGGGCAGTGATGATTTTTCGCCGCTGGCCAACGCCGCTTGATGAACAGCAAGCGCATCACTCATGATAACGACGCGGGCGGTCAATGCCGCCCGCGGCGCCGACATCCTATCCCCAAAAGGCCCGAAACAGACACGTCGCCGGGCCTTTCAGAAAGTTATCGCGATCAGGCGTGATAGTTGGTGATAATCTCCAGCACGCCGTTAATGATGAACTGAACCCCCATACAGACCAGCAGGAAACCCATCAGGCGGGAAATCGCTTCTATGCCGCCTTTCCCCACCAGCCGCATGATTGCCCCGGAACTTCGCAGGCAGCCCCACAGAATGATCCCCACCAGCGCGAAGATAATCGGCGGCGCCGCCAATACTACCCAATCAGGGAAATCGACGCCGTGCTTCACCGTCGAGGCGGAGCTGATAATCATCGCAATGGTGCCCGGCCCGGCGGTGCTAGGCATCGCCAACGGCACGAAGGCGATATTCGCCGTGGGTTCATCCTGCAGTTCTTCCGATTTGATCTTCGCTTCCATCGAATCATGGGCTTTCTGCTGCGGAAACAGCATACGAAAACCGATAAAAGCCACGATCAGCCCGCCGGCGATACGCAGACCGGGAATGGAAATACCGAAGGTATTCATGACCACCTGGCCGGCATACCACGCCACCATCAGGATCGCGAAGACATACACCGATGCCATCAACGATTGCCGGTTACGCTCGGCGTTGTTCATATTGCCCGCCAGGCCGAGGAACAGCGCCACGGTGGTGAGCGGGTTCGCCAGCGGTAAAATCACCGCCAGACCGATCCCTATTGCTTTAAAGAGTTCCAGCATAGTGAGTCAACATCCCGTTAAGTATCATTTTTTCAGTACAGTTTCACCCCGTGAGTATATCGACAGCAGCAGCGCAGATGCCACACCCCATGAAAAAATCACGCTTATAAAAAATAACAAGCGTTAGTAAAATGGAAAAAAGTGACCACCATCAAATTATCGTTCTTTAGCAAATCGTGGCATCGGCGAATTCATAATGTTGACTTATGATTGCCACGGCAATAATATCCATCGCAACTAAATAATTGCCTGGGCAACTATCATGGAAAACACCAACAATCTGTTCAACGAGATGATCCCTCTCGGCCGATTGATCCAGATGGTTAACCAGAAAAAAGATCGACTGCTCAACGACTACCTTTCACCCATGGATATCACCGCTACCCAATTTCGGGTGCTCTGTTCCATTCGCTGCGAGGTATGTACGACACCCGTTGAGCTGAAGACCGTTCTGTCGGTCGATCCAGGCGCAATGACGCGCATGCTCGACAGACTCGTCTGCAAAGGCTGGATAGAACGGTTGCCCAACCCCAATGACAAGCGCGGCATTCTGGTGCAACTGACTCCAGAAGGCGCAGCCCTTTGTGAGCACTGTCATCAGGTTGTGGGTCAAAAATTGCACCAGGAACTAACAAAAAATCTAACGGCAGACGAAGTGGTCATGCTTGAGCAACTGCTCAAGAAAGTCCTGCCGTAATAAGAAGAGGTAAGATGATGTCCAGACGCAATAACGACGCCATCACTATCCATAGTATTTTGTCGTGGATCGAAGAGAACCTGGAATCTCCATTGTCGCTGGAGAAAGTTTCGGAGCGCTCAGGTTACTCCAAATGGCACCTGCAAAGAATGTTCAAGAAAGAGACCGGCCACTCGCTGGGCCAGTACATCCGCAGTCGTAAGCTGACGGAGATTGCGCAAAAACTCAAGCAGAGCAACGAGCCAATTTTGTATCTGGCTGAACGTTACGGTTTTGAATCGCAACAGACGCTGACGCGAACGTTTAAAAACTACTTCGATGTTCCGCCGCACAAATATCGCATCACCAACGTTCCGGGAGAATCCCGCTACCTGATGCCGCTAAATAATTATTGTTGTTAATCGCCTGCATAAAGACGTATCGAGGAAATCATGAAATTATTCGCTACCGCCGCCATCGTGCTAATGGCGCTGGCTGCAGGCCAGAGTTACGCGGAGCAAACCACCACTCCGGTTCGCCACAATAACCGGGATGCGATGATTATTCCTTCGGAACATAACGACTCGCCGTTTGATTTTAATCACATGGCTGCCGGCAATGATAAATCGGATGAGCTGGGCGTACCGTATTACAACTAATGCTCCACTTGTTCTGATATCTCCTGGGCCCCGCTAACGCGGGGCTTTTTTATCCCGCGCCGCGCCCGGGTGCACCAGCCGCAGACCAAACACGTTAATGTAGAGCCCGCCCATAATCAGCGCCGCCCCCAACAGCTGCAGGCCATTGAGCCGTTCACCGAGTAGCAGAGCCGCGCTGGCCATCCCGACCACCGGCACCAACAGCGACAACGGCGCCACCCTCCAGGTTTCATAACGTCCCAGCAGCGCTCCCCAGATACCGTAACCAACAATAGTGGCGACAAACGCCAAATACATGAGCGATAGCACGGTCGTGGCGTCGATATTCACCAGGCTTGCCGCCATCGCCTGCGGCCCATCAACAATACCCGACGCCAGCATAAACGGTAAAACCGGAATCAACGCGCTCCACACCACCAGCGACATAATCGGCGGCCTGTGCTGCTGAGACATAATCTTCTTGTTGAAAATGTTACCGCAGGCCCAGCTAAACGCCGCCGCCAGAGTCAGCATAAAACCGACCAGCGGCACGTGCTGGCCACCGAGGCTGGCCTCAACCAGTACCAATACGCCAAAAATCGCCAGCGCGATACCGGCAACCTGCTTTCCCTGTAACCGCTCGCCAAAGACAAAAGCGCCCAGCACGATTGTGAAAAAGGCCTGCGCCTGCAGCACCAGAGAAGCCAGCCCGGCCGGCATACCGAGGTTAATCGCGCAGAATAAAAAGGCGAACTGGCCGAAACTGATGGTCAGGCCGTAGCCCAGCATCAGACGCAGCGGTATTTTGGGCCGCGCAACGAACAGCAGCGCCGGAAACGCCACCAGCAAAAAACGTAACCCCGCCAGCATCAGCGGCGGCATATTGTGTAACCCGAGCTTAATCACCACAAAGTTAAGCCCCCACACCACCACTACCAGCATTGCCAGCAGTCCATCTCTGCGCGTCATACGAAGCCCCTGTCTTCCTGGTCAACGATGACCACCGTCAAAGTAACCAAATTCCCGCCGCTCGAACAGATCATTATTTTTAGCAGGTGCTGAAGGCACTTTCCGACACGGAGCCCGCTATACAAGGCTCAGTTAGCATGCTATTTGTGATCGGGCACAACAAAAATAAAACACTTCATCGGGCAAGGAAAAAATGACAACCACCATCAGGCGCTCAACGGTAGCGCTGTTGGCGTCGTCGTTGCTGTTAACCATCGGCCGCGGCGCAACGCTTCCTTTTATGACGATTTATCTCACCCGTCGGTTCCAGCTGGAAGTCGATGTCATTGGCTATGCGCTCTCCGTCGCGCTGGTCGTCGGCGTTATCTTCAGCATGGGCTTCGGTATTCTTGCCGATAAATTCGACAAAAAACGCTATATGCTGATCGCCATCGTGGCGTTTATCGTGGGCTTTATCGCCATCCCCGCGGTCAATAGCGTGGCGCTGGTGGTGTTCTTTTTCTCATTGATCAACTGCGCCTATTCGGTTTTCTCCACGGTACTGAAAGCCTGGTTTGCCGACGTGCTGACGCCGGAGAAAAAAGCGCGCATCTTTTCGCTCAACTATACCTTCCTCAATATCGGCTGGACCGTTGGGCCGCCAATAGGCACCCTGCTGGTAATGCAGAGTATTAACCTGCCTTTCTGGCTGGCCGCGCTGTGCGCCGCCTTCCCGCTGGTGTTTATTCAGCTCTTCGTCGAGCGCACCTCTGCCGCCAGTGCGGAAGGCATCACGCCGCAGTGGACGCCGTCGGTGCTTTTGCGCGACCGCGCCTTGCTGTGGTTTACCTTTTCCGGCTTGCTGGCGTCATTTGTCGGCGGCTCTTTCGCCTCCTGCATTTCGCAGTATGTGCTGGCCGCAGGCACCAGCGACTTCGCGGAAAAAGTGGTCGCGGTAGTGCTGCCGGTCAACGCCGCGGTGGTCGTCGCGTTGCAATATGCCGTCGGGCGACGGCTTTCGGCGCGAAACATCCGCCCGCTAATGACCTTCGGCACCCTGTGCTATGTGTTGGGTCTCGGCGGGTTTATCCTCTCCGGTAATAATCTGCTGATGTGGGGCATTTCCGCCGCCATCTTTACCCTTGGCGAAATTATTTATGCGCCGGGCGAATATATGCTGATCGATCAGATTGCCCCACCCGGTATGAAAGCCAGCTACTTTTCCGCCCAGTCGTTAGGCTGGTTAGGCGCGGCGTTCAATCCGATGCTAACCGGGATAATCCTCACCCATCTGCCGCACTGGTCGCTATTCTTCATTTTAATGCTGGCGATAGTCGCCGCCTGGCTGATGATTTTCCGCGGCATGAACGTGCGTCCGTGGCAAACCGTACAGGCGTAAACCGCGCGTCATGCGGCTGTCGGGTTGCTGTCGTCTGTCTGTCGGGTGCCTGTCGTGGCGCCCGGCAGGCTAAAAAACCACACTGGTCTCAGGTTCCCATCCGGAGATTAACATCATGAACAGCAGTACCCGCGTCAAACAATTACGTCTGCAGCGCGCCTGGTCCCAGGAACAGCTTGCCGAACTGGCTGGCGTCAGCGTTCGCACTATCCAGAGGATCGAAAACGGCGATCGCCCGGGGTTAGAAACCCTGAGCGCCCTGGCGGCAGTGTTTGAGATAAATGTGGCCGAACTCAGCGACGATGCGCCTGTCGGTCACGAAGCGTCGCTCGATTTACGGATCGAAGAAGCGAAAAGCCGCCTGCATCAGGAGAGCCGTTTTTTCCGCTCGCTAAGCGTGGCGGTCACGGTTTGCGTTTTGTTGCTGGTGATTAATCATTTCACCCAACCGGATGTCTACTGGTCAGTGTGGGTGGCGATCGTCTGGGGTGCATTATTGCTACTACGGGGATTACGTCTGTTTGTCTTTGCCGGGTGGATCCGCCACTGGCGACAGGCACGCCTACAGCGCCTGCTGCGCAAATAGAAAAAGCCCGCTTAATGCGGGCTATCTCTTTACCAGACCTGGGCGGCGATCCCTGTGACCAGCCGCACTTTATCCCACTGCTGGGCTTCGCTTAACGAATTGCCCTCTTCGGTGGAGGCAAAGCCGCACTGCGGGCTCAGGCAAATCTGCTCCAGCGGCACATACTGCGCCGCCTCCTGCAGGCGCGCCTTCACGCCTTCCGGGTTTTCCAGTTCACCATTCTTGGTGGTAATCAGCCCCAGAACCACCTGCTGATGGCCTGGTCGGATAAAGCGCAGCGGGGCAAAATCACCGGAACGGTCATTATCATATTCGAGGAAGAACGCATCGATGTTGACGCCGCCGAAGAGAATTTCCGCCACGGGCTCGTAGCCGCCTTCTGAAATCCAGGTCGAACGGAAGTTACCGCGACAGACGTGCAGACCAACGGTCAGATCCTGCGGTTTCCCTTCCAGCGCTTTATTCAGCACCCGGGCATAGGTACGCGCCAGTTCGTCCGGATCGTCACCGCGCTCGCGTACCTGCTGGCGTTGTTCGTCTGAACATAAATAGGCCCAGACGGTGTCATCGAGTTGCAGATAACGGCAGCCAGCGTCATAGAAAGCGCGGATCGCGTCACGCCAGGTGGTTGCTAGATCGTCAAAGTATTCGGCCAGGTCCGGGTATACGGTGCTATCGATATCTTTTCGCCCGCCGCGGAAGTGCAGCACGCTGGGGCTGGGGATGGTCATTTTCGGCTGCGCATTGCCGCTGACGCTTTTCAAAAAGCGGAAATCTTCCAGCATTGGATGGTTGCCGAAGCCCAGTTTACCGGTCACGCGCACGCCGTGCGCTTTGGTCTGTACGCCGTTGAACTGAATACCTTTCTCTGAATCGTAACGTTCCACGCCTTCCAGACCGTCGAAGAAGTCGAAGTGCCACCACGCGCGCCGGAACTCACCGTCGGTCACCACGTGCAGGCCGCAATCGCACTGCTGCTGAACCAGTTGGCGGATGGCTTCATTCTCAATTTCACGCAGATGGCCGGCATCAATATTGCCTTCCGCCAGCTGCAGGCGCGCCTGCTTAATAGCGTCAGGACGTAAAAAACTGCCGACAATATCTGCGCGGAACGGGGCCTGGTGACGTTGCATGTTCTCTCCTTAACGGCAGGCAGGTAGTTGCCCGCCGTGATAATTCATTATTTGAATTTTTAGACTTCTGGATGTCTATATGTCCAGATACTGTCATGCGGAGAGAGCATCGGCAAACGAGAAAAATTCATGGCTGTTGAATTTATTTCATGTTGCTCGTTTCGCTGACGCTAAATGCGAACCCCTCATCCGCCCAACCGGTCAGGCCGCCGAGCATCATTTTTACCGGTCTGCCAAGCTGCGCCAGCTTTAAGGCGGCAATATCCGCGCCGTTGCAGTGCGGCCCGGCGCAATAGACAACAAACAGCGTTTCCGCGGGCCACTGCGCCATTCGCGCGGCATTGATCTCGCGATGCGGCAGATGCAGCGCGCCAGGCAGGTGGCGACGGGCAAACACATCATGACTGCCAATCACGTGCAGTAGCACAAAGTCCTGTTCGCCGTGCTGCATGGCGTGATGGACATCCGCGCAGTCGGTTTCGAAACTCAGTTTATGGGCAAACCAGGCAGCGGCATCGACCGGGGCGGCTGGTGTAAATTGGCTTACAACACTCATGGCGTATTCTCCTTGTCTGTGGTAACACTACTTTAACCACCACCGTACCCGGACCACCGCCCCTATTGATGACAGAAAACGCTGAAATCCTGACAACCCGCAATGTGACACTGTCACCACCAAAAGTCGTCGTTCTGGCCTATGACGGCCTGTGTACCTTTGAATTCGGCGTGGCGGTGGAGATTTTTGGCCTCCCGCGCCCGGAAATGGGGGAAAGCTGGTATCGGTTCGCGGTCGCCGCCGTCGATGATGGCGAGCTTCGCGCCACCGGCGGTATCCGTATCGTCAGCGATGGCGGGCTGGCGCTGCTTGATGAAGCGGACACCATCGTGGTGCCCGGCTGGCGTGGCATAGAAAGCGATGTTCCTCAAGCGTTGTGCCAGGCGCTGGCGGCTGCGTACGCGCGCGGCTGCAGAATCGTTTCTATCTGTTCCGGGGTGTTTGTGCTCGCCGCCGCCGGATTGCTCAATGGGCGGCAGGCCACCACCCATTGGCGTTATACTGCCCGGCTGCAGCAGCGTTTTCCGTTGATTGAGGTGGTGGAAGACGTGCTGTACGTTGGCGATGCGCGGCTGATGACCTCCGCCGGCAGCGCCGCGGGCATCGATCTCTGTCTGCATCTGGTGCGCGAAGATTTCGGCCATGAAGCGGCGAATATCGTCGCCCGACGGCTGGTGGTGTCTCCGCACCGCGACGGTGGGCAGGCGCAGCAGGTGATTCGCCCGGTGGCTACAGCGCGTGAAAGCCAGCGCCTCGGCCAGCTGTTTGATTACCTGCATCAGCATCTCGCTGAGAGCCATACCCTCGCCTCGCTGGCGCAACGGATGGATATGAGCTCGCGCACTTTCTTGCGCCGTTTTCAACAGGCGACCGGCAAATCACCGGCCCGCTGGCTGCTCGATGAGCGGTTGCTTCGCGCCCGCCAGCAGCTCACCGACAGCCGCCTCAGCATCGACAGAATCGCCGAAATCTGCGGTTTCGCTAATGCCAGTACGCTACGTCATCACTTTCGCCAGCATTTCGCCGTGAGCCCGCTGCAATATCGAAAAAAGTTTTCCACCCGTCAGTGATAATATTAAGATGGCCAGCGACAATTATTCGCGTCGTTGATTTACACCTGCAAGGATTAAGCTGATGAAAAAAGAGTGTCGCGTCGTTATCTATAAAGAGGGGCTGCTGGGCAGTATGTTTTTTGGCGAAGCGAAAGCCGATCCCGATAAAATGAGCCGGTTCCTCACTGAGTACACGCAGCAGGGCTGGGAAGTCAAAACCATGGCGGTCGAGCGCCGCCGCAGCGCCCTGTTCTGGTCGCGCGAAGCCTATTTATTTGTGCTCGAACGCGCCATCTGATGCGTTAATTTATTTCATATACCCTAACGCCATTCTGGTTAATCGTTTGTTTAGATTGACCAGGATATTATCTCTTCAACAACCGTAAACCCTGTTCAATGAGGACAACATTAGCGCATAAATAAGATGGAGGTAGACCATGCTGGGAAACATGCATGTTTTTATGGCCGTACTGGGAACAATCCTGTTCTTTGGTTTTCTGGCCGCGTATCTAAGCCACAAATGGGATGACTGATGAACGACGATAATCCCCACCCGTAAGCGCCCCCTGCTGCTGTTGCACCAGGGGGCGTTCTGTTTTAAGTCACTTCTTTGAACGCCTGCCACATCATCCCCACCGCCTGTTTACTGCCGCTTATAAGGTCTTTCTACGCTTGCGTGAATACATCACTTCATCGCTTTGTTTTAGCATATCCCCGAGCATCGGATAACGGCTGACATCGCTCTGTAGCTCGCCGTAAGAGTAATTAATGTTATAGGGTTTTCCTGACGTCTGGTTGTAATGATCGACACTCTCACGCAGCTTTTGCAAGAATGTGTCGGCACGCCCGTTGCGGGTAATGATGGCGGCGAACTCATCGCCGCCTAAACGGCCGACAACCTCGCCTGGCAGCAGATGTTGCGCCAGAAACGCCGCGAAGGTTTTTAGCACCTCGTCACCTTCCGCATGCCCCCACAGATCGTTAATGGGTTTGAATTTATCGAGATCAAAAAAGACCAGGCTAAACGGCGTTGCATTGCTGGTAAGCATACGGAAACGTTTATCGCCGATGCGGTAAAAGCCGCGCCGGTTAGCGATGCCGGTCAGACTGTCGGTCATCGCCATGCCAATCACCTGGAACTCATCCTCGACGATATACGCCAGATCCTTGAGTACGGCGATCTCTTCATCGTTAAACTCGCGCGGCGTGGTATGAATCAGGCATAGCGTACCGGCCACGGCGCCATCGGGCAGATGGACAGGATAGCCCGCGTAGAAGCGGATATAGGGTTCGCCCGTCACCAGCGGGTTATCATAAAAACGATCGTCATTGACCGCATCGTTAACGATGAAGGCGCCGTCCTGCAAGATGGCGTGGGCGCAAAAAGAGATATCGCGCCGGGTCTGGCGAATCCCCAGCCCCTGACAGGCGAGCAGCCACTGCCGTTCCCGGTCGAGCAGGCTGATAAGTACCACCGGCACCTGAAAAATTTTTTTAGCCAGCCGGGTGAGGCGTTCGAAACGCTCATCATCACGGGTATCGAGCAAGTCCGCCAGATACAGCGATTTTAGTCTTTCTTCTTCATTTTCCGGTACGCCAGGGAATTTCATAAAGCCTCATTGCACTAAAGCGAAAAATCAGGTGGCTGGATTAATGCGCAGCCGATGAAAAGCGCGTCAGCGCCCCATACCAGTCATAGCTGCCCTGGGTACCAATTTCGCGTTCCCCCTCTTCCAGCTTCAGCAGAAAACGTCGTTTGTTAAGCTGATCGAGGTTGTGGAAGTAAGTTGCCAGCCGTCGGGCTAAATCTTCATACATGGCAAAAGCCACCGCGGTCCCTTGCGCCGCATCGGCATACTTCGCAAATTCGTTCTTAATCGCCTGAAAATCATCGTTCATTGAAAGCACCACTTCCTGTCACAATGTCATCAGTATGGTTAGCCCTGGCCATTTTTTCCATCCCGATAGCTATCAGCATTTTATGCTGCCTTAAAAAATACGGACCTGGGAATCGCCGAGACCCACGCTATGAAAAACAACGTATTTACGCCGCCATCAGCGCAAATCATCAACAACCAGCAGAAGATAATAAAATCGAAAAGCGACGAGACCGGGGGAATGGGCAAAAAAAACCGCCATGTGACTGGCGGTGAATAAATGCTTGCATGGATAGATCGTAGATTGTATTTAGCGTTTTCGTAGAAAAGCGTCGTGAGTTCCTACGTCTGACTCGCAGGCTAGCACGCCCTTGTTCAATAAATCTTAAACCGCAGACGTACTCATAGCTTCTCTACCAGCGCTTTGAGTTCAGCGATCTGCGGCGCGGTATTGTCCTGCGCCGCGAGCGGCCACGTCGACTGGCGTACCACCAGCCGCGCCGGCAGCAGTTCGCGCAGGCGACCGGTCGGCGCCGCCATCTGCTGCATCAGTAATTCCACCGCCCGGCGGCCTAACAGATCAAAATCCTGGGCGACGGTGGTAAGCGGCGGCTGAAAGTAAAGGCTATCGGCCGTATCGTCATAGCCGGTCACCGAAATCGCCTGGCTGCCGCGCCGATTAAGCTGCGCCAGCGCGCTTAACACCCCGAGCGCCATCTGATCGTTGGCGACCACGATCGCGCTTAATTTCGGGTTTTTATGCAGCAACTCAAAGGTTTTTTGCCAGCCGCTGGCGGCGCTCCAGTCGCCGAACACCGTAATCGATTGACTGACCCCCAGCCGGTGTAGCGTCTCGCGCCAGCTGCCAAGGCGCATCCGCGCCGATACCGAGCTTTCCGGCCCGGCCAACAGGCCAAACTCGCGATGCCCTAATTCCCAAAGGTGGCGCACGCAGGCGCCGCAGCCATCACGATGATCGAAACGCACGCAGGAGACATCCGTCTCCGGCGAGACATCGAGAAACAGGCAGGCGATATCCGTATTTTCCGCCGCCAGCCGTTCGGCGACGCTGCTCTCCAGCGGCAGGCTGATAATGGCGCCTCGAATATGCTGGGCGCGAAACTCATCCAGCCGCGCCTGCAGTGCCGGATAATCACTTTGTGCCGGCATGGCGATGGCGACCTCCAGCCCCTGCTCACCGGCATACCGTTTCACCGCCGCGGCAATTTGCGACGGCGCGTGTAAGGTCAACGATGCCGTGATAAGCCCTATCGACGCTGCCGCTTTGCCCGCCAATAGCTGTGCTGACCGGTTAGGCACATAGTGAAGCGTCTGCATCGCGCGCAGCACCTTTTCACGGGTGCGCTGCGCCACTATCTGTGGGTTATTCACCACCCGCGAAACCGTCTGCTGCGAAACGCCCGCCTCGCGGGCGACATCTTCTAAAGTGGCTGAACGGCGCTGCATCGCGTACTCCTGTCAGTGAAAATGGCTTAATGTCTTACGCTAACATTTTATGTCTTCCTTACGACAGAAATCTGCTATTTGCGCCGCGATTCGTGATCGTGAATGGGTTTCATTTTCGCCAACGTTGCGGGCCTGCAAAAAATACCCGATAACCCGATGAGATTGTTTAGCGAATAACATTTATTACCATTATCCGTCAGGTATGCGTATGCAACGATATGATTCAGGCGCCGCTCGCGGCCCCGCTTTTCACGAAGTCCTGGCCCGCGAGGACTGGCAGAACCAGACTATCACCCACCTCAACCGCCTGCCCGCACATCCCACTTTTGCCAGCTGGCGCGATGCCGATGCGGCGCGCGACAACCGCCATTCTGACCGCCGTCGTCAACTGGACGGCGAATGGCAATTTTCCTATGCCCGCAGTCCGTTTCAGGTTGATGCCAGCTGGCTGCAGCATGACCTGCCCGACAGTCGCCCGACGCCGGTGCCCTCAAACTGGCAAATGGAGGGTTATGACGCGCCGATATACAGCAACGTCCGCTATCCGATTGATACCGTGCCGCCGCGGGTGCCCGAAGACAATCCTACCGGCTGCTATTCGCTGCAGTTGACCGTCGATGAGGCGTGGCGGGCCGAAGGGCAAACGCAAATTATCTTTGACGGCGTCAACTCCGCCTTTCATCTGTGGTGCAACGGCGAATGGGTTGGCTACTCCCAGGATAGCCGCCTGCCCGCCGCCTTTGATTTAAGCCCGTATCTGCAGCAAGGCGCCAACCGCTTGTGCGTGATGGTGATGCGCTGGAGCGCGGGCAGTTGGCTTGAAGATCAGGATATGTGGCGCATGAGCGGTATCTTCCGTTCAGTCTGGTTGTTGCATAAACCGCAGGCCCGCCTCAGCGATGTGCAATTAACCCCGCAGCTCGATGCGCGCTATCGCGATGCGCAATTGCAGGTCAAACTTAGCGTCGAGGCCGCGTCTGAAGCGCTGGCGGCGCTGGAAGTGGAGGTTGCGCTGTGGGATGGCAAAACGCGCCTTGCCAGCCAGCGCCAGCCGCTGGGTACGCCGATTATTGATGAACGCGGCAGCTACGGCGAGCGGGCAATCATCAATCTCGACATCGAACGCCCGCGGCTGTGGAGCGCCGAGCAGCCTCATTGCTACCGCGCGGTGGTATCGCTATGGCGCGGCGAGACGTTGCTGGAAGCGGAAGGCTGGGATATTGGTTTTCGCCAGGTAGAAATCCGTGACGGGCTACTGTTGCTCAACGGCAAGCCGCTATTGATCCGCGGCGTCAACCGCCACGAACATCATCATCAGCGCGGCCAGGTGGTCAACGAAGAGGATATGGTGCAGGACATTCTGCTGATGAAGCAGAACAATTTCAATGCCGTGCGCTGTTCGCACTACCCCAACGCGCCGCGCTGGTACGAGCTATGCAACCGCTACGGCCTGTACGTGGTGGACGAAGCCAATATCGAAACTCACGGCATGGTGCCGATGAATCGGCTGTCTGACGATCCGGCCTGGCTTGCCGCTTACAGCGCGCGCGTCACCCGTATGGTCCAGAGCAACCGCAACCATCCCTCGATCATTATCTGGTCGCTGGGTAATGAGTCCGGCTGCGGCGACAACCATCAGGCCATGTACCAATGGTTGAAGCACAACGATCCTTCGCGTCCGGTACAGTATGAAGGCGGCGGCGCCGATAGCAGCGCCACCGATATTATCTGCCCGATGTACGCCCGCGTCGAGCGCGACCAGCCCTTCCCGGCGGTGCCCAAATGGTCGATCAAAAAGTGGATCGGTATGCCTGGCGAACAACGCCCGCTAATCCTCTGCGAATATGCCCACGCGATGGGCAATAGCCTTGGCAATTTCGCCGATTACTGGCAAGCCTTCCGTGACTATCCTCGCCTGCAGGGCGGTTTTATCTGGGATTGGGCCGACCAGGCAATCGAAAAAACATTCCCGGATGGTAGCGTCGGCTGGGCCTATGGCGGCGATTTCGGCGATAAGCCTAACGACCGGCAGTTCTGCATGAATGGCCTGGTATTCCCCGACCGGCGCGCTCATCCTTCGCTTATCGAGGCCAAACATGCGCAACAGTATTTCCAGTTCGCCTTGCTGGAACAAAATCCACTGTGCATTGCTATCACCAGCGAATACCTGTTCCGCGCCACCGACAACGAAACGCTGCGCTGGCGGGTAGAATGCGCCGGAAAAACGATAGCCAGCGGCGACTTAGCGCTGGTGCTGCCGCCGCAAGGGCGGGCAGAATTGATTCTTAGCGACAGCCTGGCCCTGCCGCGCGGCGCCCGCGATGTCTGGCTGCTGCTCGAGGTGATCCAGCCGCAGGCGACGTCATGGTCTGAGCCCGGTCACCGCGTCGCCTGGCAGCAGCTAGCGCTTACCGCGCCGCTGGCGCTTGCTGAGACCTCCGCCGAAGGCCCGGCGCCGGTCCTGACCATCAACCCCGCGATCTACGAGGTTAGCGTCGGATCCCAGCGCTGGGTTATCGATCGCCAGAGCGGGCGTTTAAGCGAATGGTATTGCGCGGGAGAACAGCAGCTGCTGACCCCGCTGGAGGATCAGTTTGTCCGTGCGCCGCTGGACAATGATATCGGCGTCAGCGAAGTCGAACGTATCGATCCGAACGCCTGGGTCGAACGCTGGAAGAGTGCCGGTCTGTATTCGTTGACGACCCGCTGCGTAAAATGCGAGGCACAACAGCTGGCACGGGAGGTGATCGTTGATAGCCACTGGCACTATCTGCGCGACGAGGAGACGGTCATTGCCAGCCACTGGCGCATGACCTTCACCGCCGACGGCAAGCTCCAGCTCACTGTTGATGGCGAACGTGCCGCCACGTTACCGCCGCTGGCGCGCGTCGGGCTGCGCTTCCAGGTCGCCGAACAACACGCTGAGGTCAGTTGGTTGGGATTAGGGCCGCACGAAAACTATCCGGATCGCAAAAGTAGCGCCTGTTTTTCGCGCTGGCGATTGCCGCTAAGCGAAATGAGCACGCCCTATATCTTCCCCAGCGAAAACGGTCTGCGCTGCGATTGCAAAGCGCTGGACTGGGGATACTGGCACGTCGCAGGCCTGTTCCACTTTTCGGTGCAGCCGTACAGCACGGAACAGCTGATGACGACCGATCACTGGCATCGCATGACGCCGGAAAAAGGCGTCTGGATCACCCTCGACGGCCAGCATATGGGCGTTGGCGGCGATGATTCCTGGACACCAAGCGTTCTGCCACAGTGGCTGCTGCTCGAAACCCACTGGTACTATCAGGTTACGCTTCATTGTCAATAATAACGGGGGCCTCGGCCCCCACCGCACAGGTATAATAAGATATGAAACTCTCTGAACTCACGCCCCGCGAACGGCACAATTTTATCTATTTCATGCTGTTCTTTTTCTTTTACTATTTCATTATGTCGGCTTACTTTCCCTTTTTCCCGGTATGGCTGGCGGAAGTAAACCATTTAACGAAAACCGAAACAGGGATTGTTTTCTCCTCCATTTCGCTATTCGCGATTATTTTCCAACCGGTGTTTGGCCTGATTTCGGATAAGCTCGGGCTGCGTAAACATCTGCTGTGGACCATTACCGTACTGCTTATTTTATTCGCCCCGTTCTTTATTTTTGTCTTCTCGCCGCTGTTGCAAATGAACATTATCGCCGGCGCGCTGGTGGGGGGCATTTATTTAGGCGTGGTATTTTCCAGCGGTTCCGGCGCGGTCGAGGCCTATATTGAACGCGTCAGCCGCGCCAACCGTTTTGAATACGGCAAAGTGCGCGTCTCGGGCTGCGTCGGCTGGGCCCTGTGCGCGTCAATTACCGGCATCTTGTTCGGTATTGATCCTAATATAACCTTCTGGATAGCCTCCGGTTTTGCGCTGGTGCTTGGCGTGTTGTTATGGCTATCGCGCCCAGAAGCCAGCAGCAGCGCGCAGGTTATTGACGCCATCGGCGCCAACCGCCAGGCCTTTTCTCTGCGTACGGCGGCCGAACTGCTGCGAATGCCGCGTTTCTGGGGATTTATTATTTATGTTGTGGGCGTCGCCAGCGTATATGACGTTTTTGACCAGCAGTTCGCAAACTTTTTTAAAGGCTTTTTCGCCACGCCGCAGCGCGGGACCGAAGTTTTTGGCTTTGTCACCACCGGCGGTGAATTACTCAACGCGATGATTATGTTCTGCGCCCCGGCAATTATTAACCGCATCGGCGCGAAAAACGCCCTGCTGATCGCCGGTATAATTATGTCGATGCGCATTCTCGGATCTTCATTTGCGACTTCGGCGGTGGAAGTGGTCATTTTAAAAATGCTGCACATGTTTGAATTACCGTTCCTGCTGGTCGGGACCTTCAAATATATTTCTTCCGCATTTAACCCTAAGCTTTCCGCCACCCTATTTTTAATCGGCTTTAACCTGTCGAAACAGCTTTCCGGCGTAGTGCTTTCGGCCTGGGTCGGGCGGATGTACGACACCGTGGGTTTTCACCAGGCTTACCTGATCCTCGGCTCAATCACCCTGAGCTTTACCCTGGTATCGCTATTTACCTTAAAAGGCGGTAAGACGCTGCTGCCCACGGCAGAGTATAACAACGCGGCCTGAGAGATTAACGTTCCGTCAGGGATGACGGCAACGCCGCTTTAATTTGCGTTTGCCCACCGTTATTTTCCAATTCGTAGATGCGGCTCTGCGCACGCGCCGAGATCAATTGCGCCAGTTCCGCCGAGTGGCTGGTGAGCCAGATCTGGCTATAGCGTGATGCTTCGACAATCAGTCGCGCCAGCGCCGGGAACATCTGACGATGCAGGCTGTTTTCCGGCTCATTAATGGCGAGAAAGGCCGGTGGTCGTGGGCTGAGTAAGGCAACCGCCAGGCATAAAAAACGCAGGGTACCGTCAGACATCTCCGCCGCCAGCAGAGGCCGATAAATCCCCTCCCGGCTCATCTTCATCACGAACCGCGAGTTGTCGTTCTCACAGAAAAAGGTACAGTCGGGGAACGCTTCGCCGAGGATTTCATGCAGCAACTCCTCAGCGCCAATTTCGACGATAGTCTGAAATGCCGCCGCCAGATTGCCGCCATCGCTATCGAGCACCGGCGAACGGTAGCCGACCGTCGGCTGGCGCAGCGGTGAAAGCCTGCCGATGGCAAACTCATGGTAAAAACGCCAACGGCGCATGGTCTCCCGCACGCGCGATACTTCCGGAAAACGATGCGGCTCGCCAAGCTGGCCGAAAATAGACTCGTTTTCGTAAATGGTATCGGTGAAGGTACTTTTTTCACCATTGACATCGACCAGGAACGCCGCCTGGTTTTTCCGCTGCAGTACACGCGATGATGGCCGGCGGTTAAAGCCCGACAGCCAGATATTCTCTTCTTTAACGATCGGATCGAGCATGAATTGCGTCGGATACGGCAGTTTTTCCGGAAACCCGACCTGCAGTTCATATTCAAATTCATCGGTCAGGCAGGCGATTTGCAGACGCCGTGGGTGGCGGTCGGTCGGCGCCTGCTTGCCTGACCACATGATGTTCTCCAGCCCGCCCTCCTCGCTGACATAGCTGGAGAACTGGCCGTTAGCCGAGGCGGTTAACAGATGGATTGCTTTGTAGATATTCGATTTTCCGCAACCGTTAGGGCCAAACACAATATTCAGCGGCCCCAGTTCCAGTTCAATCTCTCTGACTGAACGGAAATTATTGATACGAATACGGTTAATCATGCCATTCCTCAGGCGTGCCGACGCTCAACTGAGCGATTTTTTCATCCCGCGCGTCAGCGCGACTCTGGCGAGCTTATCGGCATCCAGGTGTGTATCACTAAACACGCCGAAAAACAGGCGTTCATTATCAATAACCTGCGACACAACCCGGTAGTTCAGCGGAAGCCCGGATGGCGCACCGTACTGCGCAGGCGTGACGGAAACTTCCGTCGCGGTGTCGGCGACGCTGACCAGCAGACCATCTGCTTTGCCGCCCACCAGCATGACCTTAATTAACGGGTGCACTGTGTTCCTCCCGAGTGGGGTCAAAAATGTCATTGAACAAGTCCCTGGCCACGCCCAAGCGCCGCAGGAAAAAACATCATCGTAAGTACTTTTTTATAGTTCATAGCGGCCAGGAATATAAAAAAAAACAAATTGCACTTTGTAAGTACGCATTATTAGTAGTAAAGGCCGACAAATGATGAAGGAAAAAAGTGGAATTGTGAATCTTAACAACTCTTATTTGTTGCTCCGGGCGTTGAGAATGGTCGCAAAATGTACATTGGTGACAGTAGCATGCCGTGCGTTTTGGTTGCCCGAACAAGGCGCAATGCGCCGCCGCCGGGAAAAACCCTGGCGGCGGCGGGTAGCACAGTATCTACAAACCGCGATTTTTCAACATCGGCTCGATCAGCGGATCGTGCCCGCGCCAGTCGCGATACAGCGCTTCGAGATCGCAGCTGTTACCGCGCGATAAGATCGCCTCGCGGAAGCGTTGACCGTTTTCCCGGGTTAATCCCCCCTGCTCGACAAACCACTGATAACCGTCGTCGGCAAGCATTTGCGTCCACAGATAGGCATAATAGCCCGCCGCATAACCGCCGCCGAAAATATGTGAGAAATAGCTGCTGCGATAGCGCGGCGGAACCGCCGCCAGATCCATCTGCTCCTCGCGCAGAGACTGCTGTTCGAAAGCATCGACATCCTGCGGCAGCCCCTGCGGGGTGACGCTGTGCCAGTGCATGTCCAGCAGCGCCGCCGCCAGCAGTTCGCTCATGTCATAACCCTTATTGAACGTTGAGGCGCGGAACATGCTGTCTCGCAGATCGTCCGGCATGGCTTCGCCGGTCTGGTAGTGCTTCGCATAATGGGCGAAGACCTGCGGCTCGCGGGCCCAATGTTCGTAAATCTGCGACGGAAATTCGACGAAATCGCGCGGCGTATTGGTGCCTGAAAGGCTCGCATAACGCTGGTTAGCGAACAGGCCGTGCAGCGCATGGCCAAACTCGTGGAACAGCGTGATGACGTCATCCCAGGATAGCAGCGCGCAGCCGCCGGCTTTTGGTTTCTGGTAGTTGCAAACGTTGTAAATCACCGGATGCTGGGCACGCAGCGTCGATTGCTCGACAAATACGTCCATCCAGGCGCCGCCGCTTTTGCTATCACGCGAGAAATAATCGCCGTAAAACAGCGCCATGCCTTCGCCGTTGGCATCAAAGATTTCCCAGACCCGCACATCGGGATGGTAAAGCGGAATATCAAAACGTTCGACAAAACGGATGCCAAACAGTTGGGAGGCGGTCCAGAAAACGCCATCTTCCAGCACCCGGTCCAGAGCGAAATAGGGTTTTAGCTGCGCTTCATCGATGGCGAATTTAGCGCGCCGCACCTGCTCGCCGTAATATAACCAGTCCCAGGCCGCGGCCTGAAAATCACCGCCCTCTTCATCAATAACCTGCTGGATGTCGGCAAGCTCCTGTTCGGCGCGTCGGCGGGCCGCAGGCGCGATGCGGCGCATAAAGGCAAGCGCCTCAGACGGCGTTTTCGCCATTTGATCGGCCATCGACCAGCTCGCGTAATCGGCGACGCCCAGCAATTCGGCCTTACGCGCGCGGATTTCCGCCAGCCGCAAAACCAGTTCACGGGTGTCGTTGGCATCGCCCTTCTGGTTACGCGTCCAGCCCGCGGCGAACAAATTGTGCCGGGTCTGGCGATCGGCAAGTGCCTGCAGCGCCGGTTGCTGGGTGGTATTGGTCAGCGCCAGCAGCCAACGGTCGTGCAGGCCTTTGTCGCGCGCGGCATCGGCGGCGGCGGCAATCTCATCCGCGGCCAGTCCGTCAAGCTGGTGTAGATAATCAACAACCAGACCGCCGGACTTCACTGCCGCCAGCAGACGCTGCTGGAACTGACTTTGCAGCAACGCCTCCTCGGTATTCAATGCTTTTAGCGCGGTTTTCTGCTCTTGCGCCAACGCGGCTCCCTCCAGCTGAAAACGCTGCCAGCTCACTTCGAGCAGACGACGCGACTCCGGATCCAGACTCAGGGCATCGCGCTGCTGCCAAACCTGTTTGACTCGCTGGTACAGCGCATCGTTGAGCCAGATATCGTTGCCAAGCTCGGCGAGCTCGGCGGAAAACTGTTCGTCCAGTTGCTGTATCAGCGGATTGGTATTCGCCCCGGCCATCGCGAAAAAGACCCGGGTCACCCGCCCCAGCAACTGACCGCTCTGCTCCAGCGCGACCAGGGTATTGTCAAAATCCGCCGGCGCCGGGTTATTGATTATCGCCGCGATCTCCTCGCGCTGGCGCCGTACGCCCTCATCAAAAGCCGGGCGATAATGACTATCTTCAATCAAATCAAAATGCGGCGCCTGGTACGGCAGTAGGCTGACGTGTAAAAAGGGATTATTGTCCGTCATCATTCTCTCCTGAACGCGGGTATCCACTAAGATTAGGCAACTCGTTGATTGGTCGCAATGATTTATCCTGCCAGCGCGTTATACCAACAGATGACGATACGATTTTCCTTTACCGCGCGGCGTTATCGCATGCTATGTTATGACAACACAAAAAGCGTTGAGGAACAGTAAGATGATTATTCTGGTGACTGGTGCAACTGCTGGATTTGGCGAATGTATTACTCGTCGTTTTATCGCTAACGGCCACAAAGTAATCGCCACCGGGCGTCGTGAAGAACGCCTGAAGGCGCTCAAAGAGGAGCTTGGCGATAACCTGTATACCGCGCAACTCGATGTGCGTAATCGCGCCGCCATCGAAGAGATGATCGCCGGGTTGCCTGCACAGTGGCAGGCTATCGACGTCCTGGTGAACAACGCCGGCCTGGCGTTAGGTCTGGAACCCGCCCATCGCGCCAGCGTTGAAGATTGGGAAGACATGATCGATACCAACAATAAAGGCCTGGTTTACATGACCCGCGCGGTGCTGCCGGGGATGGTTGAGCGTAATCGCGGCCATATTATTAATATCGGTTCGACCGCCGGCAGTTGGCCCTACGCGGGCGGTAACGTCTACGGCGCGACCAAAGCGTTCGTGCGCCAGTTCAGCCTGAATCTGCGCACCGATTTGCACGGCACTGCGATTCGCGTCACCGATGTCGAGCCGGGCCTGGTTGGCGGCACCGAGTTCTCCAACGTACGTTTTAAAGGCGACGATGCGAAAGCCGGTAAAACCTATGAGAACACCCAGGCGCTGACGCCGGAAGATGTCACCGAAGCGGTGTGGTGGGTCGCGAATCTGCCGAAACACGTCAACATAAACACGCTGGAAATGATGCCGGTCAGCCAGAGCTTTGCCGGTCTCAGCGTCCATCGTCAGGGCTAACGTCCTCTGCGACCTGGCCTGCGGGCCAGGTCTGGGCGGAACGGTAAAAAACGAGTAAAATAATGCTCATAACCCATTAAAAAGTAATCATCAATGGCCGCAGAAACGCAACTGAATCCGACCCAGCCCGTCAATCAGCAAATCTATCGCATCCTTCGCCGGGATATTGTCCATTGCCTGATCCCGCCGGGAACGCCGCTGTCGGAGAAAGAGGTGTCGGTGCGATTTGATGTCTCTCGCCAGCCGGTACGCGAAGCCTTTATCAAATTGGCGGAAAACGGGCTGATTCAGATCCGCCCACAGCGCGGCAGTTATGTGAATAAAATCTCGATGACCCAGGTACGCAACGGCTGTTTCGTGCGTCAGGCCATTGAGTGCGCGGTAGTACGCCGCGCAGGTTCGATGATCAACGATGAACAGCTCTATCAGCTGGAGCAAAACCTCAACCAGCAGCGGGTGGCGGTAGAGCGTCAGCAGCTCAATGATTTTTTCCAGCTTGATGACGAATTTCACCAGAAATTGTCTCTTATCGCCGACTGCCAGCTGGCGTGGGACACCATTGAAAATATTAAAGCGACCATCGACCGGGTTCGTTATATGAGTCTCGATCACGTGACCCCGCCGGATATGCTGCTGCGTCAGCATCTCGATATTTTTCATGCGCTGGAAAAACGCGATCTTGATGCCGTCGAACAGGCGATGAATATCCACCTGCATGAGATTAGCGAGTCGGTATTGTTAATTCGTCAGGAAAATAGCGAGTGGTTCAGCGAAGAATAATGGGATAAGCGGCAGCCAACGTTGCGTCAGCTGCCGTAAAATAGATTACCGCACCACTAACACCGGAACGTTGGCATAGCGTAAAACGGATTCAGCGTTTGAACCAAGAAGGTGGGTTGAAATACCCGGTTTACGTGAGCCAATAACGATAACGTCAAACTTTTCTTTTTCGCTCAGCGCTAATATTTCATCACGCACATTACCAAAAACAATGTGGGTATGGATCCGCGAAGCCGGGGTAGAAAACAACCGCGAGAGATCGCGCATTTTCTTTTCCGACTCCTCTTTCATATAGGCTTCAAATTTACGAATATCCGCCGTAAAGCCGCGCAGCAAAGAACTGGTGCTGTTAGGCAGCACGTTCAGCAACGTGATTTCACCCTCTTCGGCAGATGCTAAAAAATCGGCGTGACGAACGGCCTTATCGCTTAAATCCATTTCAAAAACATCGACCGGCAACAGTATTTTTTTGTACATAGCCTGAGCTCCTTAGTCCTGAAGAAACCGTTGGGATGATTTTATTCTGCCATATTTAAACGTATGGGAATACGATCAATCACCCAAATAAATACTTCAGAGATAAAAATAAATTTCAGCAATGTATAATTAATTATAGATTTTTAGAGTGATGTACAGGCGGGAAATATCAAAAGGTATTCGTATTGCTAATACAAAAATAGCCCGGCACGCTATACGTTGCCGGGCTACTAGTGGAATGATGGTTTTTTACTGGGCTTTAGCCCATTCGGCAACGGTCGCCTTCGCGCCGTGAATCTGTAAAGAGAGATACGCCGCCGTCACCGCATCGACAAAACGCGCTTCCTGCGGCAGGCTATCGCCGAAAATGGCCTTAATACCCAGCAGCGCCTGCACGCGTTCGCTACCCTCTTTACTGCCCTGCACCGCCTGTTGAATTACCGACAGCAGCGGATCGCTGATTTCAATCGCCTGCCCCTGATCATCGACGCCGCTCACGTAGCGCATCCAGCCGGCAATACCCAGCGCCAGCAGGCTGAAATCACTGTGATGCGCCAGGTGCCAGCGCACGGAATCAAGCATACGCTGCGGGAGCTTCTGACTACCGTCCATCGCAATCTGCCAGGTGCGATGCTTAAGCGCCGGATTGCTATAACGCTCAATAAGCAAACCGGCATAACGCGCCAGATCGACGCCCTGTACTTTTAGCGTCGGCGCTTGCTCTTGCAACATTAACGCCTGCGCGGCGCGGCGGTAGTTATCATCCTGCATGCAATCATTGATATGCTGATAACCGGCGAGATAGCCCAGATAAGCAAGGAACGAGTGGCTGCCGTTGAGCATACGCAGCTTCATCTCTTCAAACGGCACCACGTCAGTGACCAGCTCCGCACCGGCTTTCTCCCACTGCGGACGACCAGCCACGAAGTTATCTTCGATAACCCACTGGCGGAACGGTTCACAGGCCACACCAGCCGGATCGCGCACCCCGGTGAGTTGTTCAATTTTATCCAGCGTATCTGCAGTCACGGCCGGAACGATGCGGTCGACCATTGTGGAAGGGAACGTCACGTTCTGCTCAATCCACTGCGCCAGTTCGTCATCAACGGCGCGGGCATACGCACAAACTACGTTGCGCATTACGTGGCCGTTTTCCGGCATATTATCGCAGGACATCACGCTGAAAGCCGGTAGACCGGCGGCGCGACGGCGCGCCAGCGCTTCTACCACCACGCCCGGCGCCGATTTCGGCTGGTGTGGAGTTTGCAGATCGGCGGCAATCAGCGGGTTATCGAGCTGCAGCTGGCCGGTGGCCGGAGAGTGGCAGTAGCCTTTTTCGGTGATGGTCAGCGAGACAATCGCCACCTGCGGCTCGCACATTTTCGCCAACACGCTTTCCAGGCCATCGACCTGCGCATGCATCGCCTGCTTCACCACGCCGACGACGCGCGCGGTCCAGGCATCGGCGGACATTTCAGCCACCGTATAGAGCAAGTCCTGCTGTTGCAAATCGGCAATCTGCTGCTCACCGCCAATAAGGTTCACTTCGGTATAGCCCCAGTCGCTGCCGTGTTCGGCGGCAAGGATATCGGCATACACCGCCTGATGGGCGCGGTGGAAAGCCCCAAAACCGAGATGAACGATGCGAGAAACCAGCTTGCTGCGATCGTAAGAAGGAAGCGTTGCCCTGGCGTTTAAAAGCGTGTTTTCCATGGTGTCTCTCATTTTTATGATGACTGATAAATCATTCTCAAACAGAATGTTTTGGTGAGGTAAACCATCGCACGCAATTGGTATGACATCTTTGATTTCCATCAACTACCATACAAGAAGATTCGGCGCTGTCGCGTTTCGTGATCCTGCGCGCAATGGTGGGAATGAGCCGGGAATAAACCCGGCTGGATAGCGTTAACGATGAGATTAGGATTTCGCGTATTGGCCGTTCGCGCTCAGCGCCTGGCGCGTACCGGCGTCCGCCGCATCGTGGTCCAGACTCAGGTCACGGTCGCACACTTCCGGCATCAGCAAGGACGAGATGAGACCGATAGCTGAATAGCAGATCAGCATCGCGACAATCGGCCACCACGAACCGGTTACGTTACAGAAGATACCGGCCAGCACCGGCCCGAATCCCACCGCCACCAGACCGCCGGCCTCTTTTGAGATAGCCATTCTGGTGAAACGATTACGCGATCCGAACATTTCCGCCATAGTAATATTTTCCAGCGCGAACAAGCCCAGCACCGCCACGTTATGAATGACAATCAGCGATAGCATAATTGTGCTGGCGCTATAGCTTTTATCGACAATAATGGCCAGCATCGGCCAGGCCAGAATAATGGCCGAAATATTAACGATAATATAAGGTAAACGGCGCCCAACTTTATCTGACAACCAACCTAACAGCGGAATAGTAATAAAACCAATCACTGAGCTAATCATTAAGGCATCGGTCGGAATAGCCTTATCAAATAATAGAGTCTGTACCAGATATCCCGCGAGAAATGTTTGCAACAAACCGGAATTACCAGCCTGACCAAAACGTAAACCGGTCGCCAGCCAGAATGATTTACTTTTTAACATTGCGCCGAACGTGTTTTGCGCGGCGGCGGCTTTAGCCTGAATTTCATCGGCTTCGTTGACCTGTTCAAATACCGGGCTTTCTTTCAGATTCAAACGCAGCCAGATGGCAAAGATCATTACCACGACGCTCGCGAGGAACGGAATACGCCAGCCCCAGGCGATGAGTTGTTCGCGATCGAGCAGGAAGAACATTATCGCCCAGATGGCCGTGGCGCTCAGCGTCCCGCAGTTGGTGCCCATCGCTACCAGAGAAGAGATGATGCCGCGTTTGCCTTTTGGCGCATACTCCGCCAGCATGGTTCCGGCGCCGGAAATTTCAGCGCCCGCCCCCAGTCCCTGGATAATACGCAGGGTCACCAGTAACACCGGTGCAAAAATGCCAATCTGCGCGTAGGTAGGTAAAACGCCGATCAACGTGGTACAAATTCCCATCATGGTGATGGTAATAAACAGAACCTTTTTACGCCCGATGCGGTCCCCCATTTTACCGAATATGAAAGCGCCAACTATCCGCGCAATATATCCTGCGCCATAGGTTCCCATCGCTAATATCAGCGCCATAGCCGCCGACTGCTCCGGGAAAAATATCTCATGAAAGACCAGCGCGGCGCCTAAAGAATAAAGCTGAAAATCCATAAACTCCAGTGCCGTGCCAAGCCAACCGGATACCGCGGCGCGAATTAGATCCGAGGTGCTTCTCTCTTTTTTAGCTGTCGTCATAATAATAATCTCTAAAGTAGGATACAGCGAGGTTATTTATATTTATGCGTTGAAGGTTAATAACACCTTACAACAATGCTTGCGATCTTCTTCAAATAACGTCATGGCATCGACAACATCCTCAAAGGCAAACTGATGGGTGATGAGCCGCTCCGGATTAATTAAGCCGTTTGCCAACCATTCAAGAACCAGCGGGAATTTATTGGCATTGAGTCTGGAAGAATAAATAGTGAGCTCTTTGCCGGTAATCCCCTGCTGCGCCACCATTGAAGGTTCGGTAGAAAAGCCCATCAATACGATCCTGCCCGCCGGCGAGGCCAGTGCGATGGCCTCTGCGAAAATCGCCGGATGGCAGGCGGCGTCGATAATCAGCGTTGGCCGGATACCCTGCGCTTCCAGCGCCTGCGCCAGCGGTTGCTCCTTATTATTAATGGTCCAGTCGGCGCCGTTTTGCTGCGCCATCTGCAGCCGCTCGGGGATCTGATCGGCAACGATGACCTGCCGCACGTTATAGACGCGCTTGAGCACCTGAATGGTGGTCAGCCCCATCGGCCCGGCGCCGTAGACCAGCGCGATATCCTGTTCGCGTGGTTTAGCCTGCCCGGTGACATTCGCCGCAATGGTAAAGGGCTCAACCATTACCGCATGATGGTCGCTCACGTTCTCCGGCACCGGCCAGGCATTTTTGGCCGGTACCACCGCGTATTCGCTAAAACCGCCATCGCGATGGACGCCCAGCACCACCAGCGAAGCGCAGACGTTGGGCTTACCGACCGAACAGGGATAACAGTGGCCGCAGCTGATAACCGGATCAACCGTCACCCGCTGGCCCACGACTTTATCCGTCACCCCCTCGCCCACAGCATCAATCACGCCGAAAAACTCGTGGCCGATGACCCGGGGATATTTGGCGAACGGGTTATGTCCACGATAGATGTGGCTATCTGAGCCGCAAATTCCCGCCAGTTTCACCTTTACCCGCACTTCTCCATTTCCCGGCTGCGGCAGCGGCCGTTCTTCAATCGCCAGCGCGTTTGGCTGTTGGATAACAATGCTCTTCATTTTTCTCTCCTTACCAATTCCACAGCGTGCCATCTTCGAGGCGCGCCACCGGCAGACAGGCGGGTTCATAGGGATATTTCGCCGCCAGCTTCTCGTCGAATTCGATGCCCAGCCCCGGTTTATCGCCCGGATGCATATAGCCATTGTCAAAACGCCAGCTATGCGGGAAGACCTCCAGCATCTGTTCGGAATAGCCCATGTACTCCTGTACACCGAAATTTGGCACCCACAGGTCGAAATGCAGCGCCGCCGCCATACATACCGGAGAGAGATCTGACGGCCCGTGAGAACCGGTGCGTACCTGGTACAACGAAGCAAAATCGGCGATGCGCCGCATGCCGCTGATCCCGCCAGCGTGGGTAATGGTGGTGCGGATATAATCAATGAGCTGCTCTTCAATCAGCTGTTTGCAATCCCAGATGCTATTAAAGACTTCGCCCGCGGCAATCGGCGTGACGGTATGCTGGCGGATTAAGCGGAAGCACGCCTGATTCTCTGCCGGGGTCGGATCTTCCATCCAGAACAGGCGATACTCCTCAATGCTTTTACCAAAGCGCGCCGCCTCGATTGGCGTCAGGCGATGGTGCATGTCGTGTAGCAGGTGCTCGTTAAAGCCAAATCTTTCGCGCACGGCGGCAAACAGCCGAGGGGTAAAATCGAGATATTTTTCCGTTGACCACAGCTGTTCTTCCGGCCACACGCCTTTGGTCGCCGGCTCGTATGCCTGACCTTTGCCCTTGGCCATGCCGTAGGTGGTCTTCATCCCCGGAATACCGCACTGCACGCGGATCGCCTTAAAACCCATTTCCTGATGGCGGGCGTAGTCGTCCAGCACTTCATCAATGGAATGACCGGTGGTGTGGCAGTAGACCATCACCCCTTCGCGCGAGGCGCCACCCAGCAGTTGGTAAAGCGGCATTCCGGCGGCTTTGGCTTTGATATCCCACAGCGCCATATCAACGGCGGAAATCGCCGACATGGTCACCGGGCCGCGGCGCCAGTAAGCGCCTTTGTAGAAGAACTGCCAGATATCTTCGATGCGGTGAGCATCACGGCCAATCAGCTGCGGACAAAGGTGATCTTTCAGGTATGAGGCGACCGACAATTCACGGCCGTTTAGCGTGGCATCACCGAGGCCGACAATCCCTTCATCGGTGGTGATTTTTAAGGTGACGAAGTTACGCCCTGGACAGGTAACGAACACGTCGGCGGCAACGATCTTCATGGGTAATTCCTTACATCTGTGCGGTTAGTGATCAAAATTAAATCACCAGACCTACTACCATACAAGTATGATATTTAAAAAAGATGCGAAGGATCACAAACGGATGTGGTTGCGGGGGCGACTGGCGCCCCCGTTAGCGATTAATTGATGCGGTCTTTTACGATGAAGAAATAACACAGCGCGCCGGCAAAGGTCACGCAGGCGGCGATAACCAAGGCCAGGTTGAAGGAGTGCGTGGTATCCACCACCCAACCGGTGACGACCGGTGCAAAAGAGGCGAAAACAAAGCTGCCGAAGTTCTGAATCGCCGCCACCGACGCGACTTTATTCTCGCTGACCATCACCTGTACCAGCCCCCAGGCCGAGGTCCCGGCAAAGTGGACGCAGAATAGTGCCATGGAGATAAAAGCCACCGCCTGGGTCGGCGAGTTTGATTGCACCACCAGCAGCGTGCCGAGCGCAGAAAGCGTCAGGCCAACCACAATGGCCGTTTTGCGCGTTTTTGCCAGATCGTAACCGCGGCGCGCCAGCGCATCGACCACCAGCCCATTGACCCACATGCCCACCGCCGCGGCCAGGAACGGGATCGCCGCCACCCAGCCGGTTTTCGCAAGGCTCAATCCCTGCTGCGCCTGCAGATAACCCGGCAGCCACGCGATATACAGCCAGCCGGTATAGTTAACCCCGGAGAAGCCTAAAATCATGCCCCAGGTGGTGCGCCGTTTGAACAACGCCAGCCACTCGCTGAATACCAGCGTTGGGCGCGCTTTTTCCGGCGCCGCCAGATACTGGCGCTCCTCCTGCTGCAGATCGAATTGCGCGCGGTTGCGATACCACGCGTACCAGCACAGGCCCACAACGATCCCCGCAAGGCCGATAACCACGAACATGGTGCGCCAGCCCCAGGCTATCTGCATCAGCACCAGCGCTGGCGGCGCAATCGCCTGGCCAAGCACCGTTGACGAGTTAAAAATGCCGACCGCGGTGCCGCGCTCTTTTTGTACGTACCAGTCGGTAATGGATTTTACCCCCGCCGGCATAAACGGCGCTTCGCCAATTCCGAGGCCAATGCGCAGTAAAATAAAATGGCTAAAGGAGTTCACTACCCCGGTCAGCGCCTGCATCAGCGACCAGAAAATCAGCCCCGCCCCCAATACGATCCGCGGGCCGAAGCGGTCGAGCAAAATCCCCGAGGGCAGCTGCGCGAAACCATATGATAGCGAGAAGGCGGAGAGCAGTACGCCAAATTCGGTCGCGCTGAGCCCGAGTTCGCCACGGATGGCTTCTCCGGCGACGCTTAATGACGAACGATCGAGGAAGTTGACGATACCGGCGATAAACAGCAGCGTCAGGGTAACTTTTTGTACCCGACCAATGCGCACGGGTTTGGCGCCAGCTTCGCTGGCAAGGGTTTGTGTAGCCATAATTGCCTCTTACGATAAACAGCACGATGCGGTTAAGGTAAGTAAGGCAACTAGTCTTCTACCATACAAGAATTAAGGTTAAAATTAGCGTGAAAGATCACAAAGGGCGATTTTTTATCCTGCTGCGCGACGTTATGCCCGCCCCCAGCCTGCAACGATGATCAGCATACCACACAGCGCAATCGCCGCCCCCGCCCAGTCAAAGTGGCTTAGCTTCACACCATCGACGAAACGCAGCCACAGCAGCGCGGTGCAGACGTAGACGCCGCCATAAGCGGCATACACTCTGCCGCTGGCCTCCGGGTGCAGGGTCAGTAGCCAGACGAACATCGCCAGCGCCATCGCAGTCGGGATCAACAGCAGCGGCGAACCGCCCCGCTTCAGCCATAGCCACGGCAGGTAACAGCCGATGATTTCACACAGCGCGGTAGCAAAGAAAAGTAACGTGGTTTTCAGCATTAAAGTTTGGTAAATGAGACAATTTGTTGCACCAGTGTACGCGATAATGTGCCTGAACCCATGCCATTTTGTCAGGTAGGCGTAGGTAGCGAGTTGTAGTAAACTTGTCCAACTGGTTAACCCTTTTTATCACTCAAAGGAAATCGTGATGAAAATGACACGCAATAAACGCTGGTGCCTGACCGCCCTGCTGGCGGCAAGCGCAATGGTCTATACCGCTTCGTCCTTCGCGCAAACCGACAAACTGGTGATCGAGTCCGGCGACAGCGCGCAGAGCCGTCAGCAAGCCGCAATGGAAAAAGAGCAGTGGAACGATACCCGCTCGCTACGGCAGAAGGTGAATAAACGCGCGGAGAAAGAGTGGGACAAAACCGACGTCGCCTTCGATGCGCAGGATAACTGCCAGAAGAGCGCCAACGTCAACGCCTACTGGGAACCTAACACCCTGCGCTGTCTTGACCGCCGTACCGGTCGCGTTATTACGCCATAATTCCCCGGCGCCCGTGGGCGCCATCCTCTATTTCTATTCATGCACACAGGATTTCCCATGTCTGACGCCCCTCACGTCAAACTCCGCCCGCTTGAGCGCGAAGACCTGCGCTTCGTCCACCAGCTTGATAATAACGCCAGCGTAATGCGTTACTGGTTTGAAGAACCTTACGAGGCCTTCGTCGAACTCTCTGACCTTTACGACAAACACATTCACGATCAAAGTGAACGCCGTTTCGTTATCGAATGCGATGGCGAAAAAGCCGGGCTGGTTGAACTGGTGGAGATAAACCACGTTCACCGTCGCGCCGAGTTCCAGATTATCATCTCCCCGGAATATCAGGGCAAAGGGCTGGCGACGCGCGCCGCTAAGCTGGCAATGGACTACGGCTTTACCGTTCTGAATCTGTATAAGCTGTATCTGATTGTCGATAAAGAAAATGAAAAAGCGATCCACATCTACCGCAAACTCGGTTTTATGGTCGAAGGCGAGCTGATTCACGAGTTCTTTATCAACGGCGAATACCGCAATACTATTCGCATGTGCCTGTTCCAGCATCAGTACCTTGAGAAACATCGTCCTCAAGGCCAGACGCTACTCAAGCCCACGGCTCAGTAATAGTCGATACTGTTTTTGATGCTGTAGTGTCGCGTCACCGCCGGCTGGACGCTTTCATCGACAACCTGCATCTCGCAGCGGATCGGGTTGTCATGATCGTCATAGTCGCAGGTTTGATTGACCTTGCCTAACGCGCGGTCGTTAAATACGCTCACCGCGCTGTAATCGAGCTTTTTACGCGGATCGGTGGACGGCGTCGATACGACGCTGAAGCGCTCATCTTTCGCGGTGGTGGTTTTGCCCAGCGGATAACCTTCGCTGTCGTAGCGATAGCTGGAAGTACTCTCTTTCCCGCGAGCCGTCACCACAAAGCCGTTGTCATCGGTCTCCCAGCTGACGCCCGCCGCCGGCATCTCGGCGAGCTGGCATTTCCCCTGCAGCCGCAGGCGTTTCTCCTGCGTTTGCGCATCCAGATAGTAATTCGCGTCAAGTACCAGCGTCGCGCCGGTTTTGTTTTCGAGGTCGGTAAAATCCAGCAGATCAAAACAGCCTTCTGCCGACACCTGGGCACGCACCCGTTTCACCATTTCGCCCTGGTCGTCGAACAGGATCTGAGTAAAGGTTTTAACCGGGCCGCGCAGCGGATCGAACTCAAACTCATTGGAAAAACTGGCCATCTCCGGGGTAAACGCCGCCGGCGCTGACGGCTTATCGCAGGCGCTGAGCAGCAACGCCGCCGGGATCAGCAAAAACAGTTTATTCACAGCCGCTACCTTTTTGGGAACATTCCAATCATTTTAGCAAATACAATTGTTTACACCAATTCTGCTATGCTTAAAACTGGATGACATCAATAAGGAGCTTATGATGAAACTATCCCCATGGTTATGCGCGGTCCTGCTACTGGGTTCGGCATCCGCACTGGCAGCGCCGGACTCCTGCGAGCGGGTAAAAGGCGAGATCCAGCAAAAGATCATCAACAACGGCGTTCCGGCTTCTGGTTTTAGCCTGGCCATTGTACCGAACGATCAGCCTGACCAACCCGGCGCTCAGGTGGTGGGCCACTGCGCTAACGACACCTTCAAGATAATCTATACCCGCAACGGCGACGCGGCGGCCACCGATTCAGACGGGCAATAACCGCCGCTTTCGAGTGAAGGATCTTATCTCTGGTTGACCGGAGATAAGATTCGCCTACCCCTATTTAAGTATTATTCCTCACCCATGCGCCAGCAACCACGCTGTTGCCAGCGGCATTTCGCATAATAAAAATCATGGAGTGAGCACAATGTCCTACCCAGAACATCCCGGCGGCGTCAGCCGTCGCAACCTCATAAAATCCTCAGCAATCGGTTCACTGGCCCTGGCTGCCGGCGGTCTGTCGCTGCCGTTCAGTCTACGCGCCGCGGCCGCCGCCGTGCAGCAAGCCACCAGAGCAGAAGAAAAAACCGTATGGGGGGCCTGCTCGGTTAACTGCGGCAGTCGCTGCGCGCTACGCCTGCACGTCCGCGACGACGAAGTGGTGTGGGTGGAAACCGATAATACCGGCCACGATATCTACGGCGATCATCAGGTTCGCGCCTGCCTGCGCGGGCGTTCTATTCGCCGGCGTATCAACCACCCCGATCGTCTAAACTACCCAATGAAACGCGTCGGCAAACGCGGCGAAGGAAAATTCGAGCGCATTAGTTGGACCGAAGCGCTGGATACCATCGCAGAAAGTCTGAAACGCGTGGTAAAAGAGTACGGCAACGAAGCGGTCTATATTAACTACTCTTCCGGAATTGTCGGCGGCAATATGACCCGCTCTTCCCCTTCCGCCTCGCCGGTAATGCGGCTGATGAACTGCTACGGCGGATCGCTCAACCAGTACGGCACCTACAGTACGGCGCAGATCGCCTGCGCCATGCCCTATACCTACGGTAGCAACGACGGCAACAGCACCTCGGATATTGAAAACAGTAAACTGGTGGTGATGTTCGGCAATAACCCGGCGGAAACCCGCATGAGCGGCGGCGGCATCACCTGGTACCTGGAGCAGGCGCGTGAGCGCTCTAACGCCCGTATGATCGTCATCGACCCACGCTATACCGATACCGCGGCCGGGCGCGAAGATGAGTGGATCCCGATTCGTCCCGGTACCGATGCGGCGCTGGTCGCCGGTATCGCCTGGGTATTGATTAACGAAAATCTGGTCGACCAGCCGTTCCTCGATAAATACTGCATCGGCTACGATGAGAAAACCTTGCCGGCCGATGCCCCGGCCAACGGCCACTATAAAGCCTATATTCTCGGCCAGGGGGACGACGCTACCGCCAAGACGCCGCAGTGGGCCTCGCGTATTACCGGTATTCCCGCCGATCGCATCATTAAGCTGGCGCGCGAAATTGGTATGACCAAACCCGCCTATATCTGCCAGGGCTGGGGCCCGCAACGCCAGGCGAACGGCGAACTCTCCGCGCGGGCTATCGCCATGCTGCCGATTTTAACCGGCAACGTCGGCATTAACGGGGGTAACAGCGGCGCCCGCGAATCGACCTATACCATCACCATTGAGCGCCTGCCGGTGCTGGAGAATCCGGTAAAAACCGCCATCTCCTGCTTTAGCTGGACCGACGCTATCGCTCGCGGGCCGGAGATGACCGCCACCCGCGACGGCGTGCGCGGCAAAGAGAAGCTGACGGTCCCTATTAAATTTCTGTGGAACTATGCTGGCAACACCATCATTAACCAGCATTCCGACATCAATAAAACCCACGATATCCTGCAGGACGAGAGCAAATGCGAGATGGTCGTGGTTATCGAAAACTTTATGACCTCGTCGGCAAAATACGCTGATATTCTGCTGCCGGATCTGATGACCGTCGAACAAGAAGATATCATTCCTAACGACTATGCCGGCAATATGGGCTATCTGATTTTCATCCAGCCCGCCACCACGGCGAAGTTCGAACGCAAACCTATCTACTGGATCTTAAGTGAAGTGGCAAAACGCCTTGGCGACGATGTGCATCAGCGCTTCACCGAAGGACGAACTCAGGAGCAGTGGTTACAGTATCTGTACGGCAAAATGGTCGCCAAAGATCCGGCGCTGCCGGGTTATGACGAGCTCAAGAAAATGGGCATTTACAAGCGTAAAGACCCGAACGGCCATTTCGTCGCCTATCGCGATTTCCGTCGCGACCCTGAAGCGAATCCGCTAAAAACCCCCTCCGGCAAAATTGAGATTTACTCCAGCCGCCTCGCCGATATTGCCGCCCGCTGGCAACTGGAAAAAGACGAAGTCATTAACCCGCTGCCGGTCTATGCCTCCACCTTTGAAGGCTGGGACGATCCGTTGCGCAGCCAATTCCCGCTGCAAATGTTTGGCTTCCATTATAAGGCGCGTACCCACTCCAGCTACGGCAACGTCGATGTCTTACAAGCGGCCTGCCGCCAGGAAGTGTGGCTTAACCCCATCGATGCCGAAAAACGTGGGATTAAAAACGGCGACATGGTGCGCGTCTTTAATCAGCGCGGCGAACTGCGTATTCCGGCAAAAGTTACGCCGCGTATTATGCCTGGGGTAACGGCGATGGGTCAGGGAGCATGGCACGATGCCAATATGGCTGGCGATCGCGTCGACCACGGCGCCTGCATGAATACCCTCACCACCCACCGGCCTTCACCGCTGGCGAAGGGAAACCCGCAGCATACCAACCTGGTCGAAATCGAGAAGGTTTAAGGAGTAAACCATGAGCGCTCAATACGGATTTTTTATCGATTCCGCCCGTTGCACCGGTTGCAAAACCTGCGAGCTGGCCTGTAAAGACTACAAGAACCTGACGCCGGACGTCAGCTTCCGTCGTATCTATGAGTATGCCGGCGGCGACTGGCATGAGGGCAACGGCGCCTGGAATCAGAACGTTTTTGCCTACTACCTTTCCATCGCCTGTAACCACTGCGAAGACCCGGCGTGCACCAAGGTCTGCCCGAGCGGAGCGATGCACAAGCGCGAAGATGGTTTTGTGGTGGTCAATGAAGAGGTGTGCATCGGCTGTCGCTACTGCCATATGGCCTGCCCGTATGGCGCGCCGCAGTACAACGCCGCTAAAGGGCATATGACCAAATGCGATGGCTGTCACGAGCGTGTGGCACAAGGCAAGAAACCGATTTGCGTCGAGTCCTGCCCGCTGCGGGCGCTGGACTTCGGGCCGATTGCCGAACTGCGTGAAAAGCACGGCCAACTGGCCGCCGTGGCGCCGCTGCCGTCGGCGCACTTCACCAGGCCGAACATTGTGATAAAACCAAACGCCAACAGCCGTCCGTGCGGCGATACCACCGGCTATCTGGCCAATCCGAAGGAGGTCTAAAATGGGAAATGGATGGCATGAATGGCCGCTGGTTCTGTTTACGGTACTGGGGCAATGCGTAGCTGGCGCGGTTATTGTCAGCGGCCTGGGCTGGGTGTCGCTCTGCGATCAGCGCGAAGCGCGAGAGCGGCTGGTGCGCAGCATGTTCTTTATCTGGCTATTGATGGGAATAGGCTTTCTTGCTTCTGTCATGCATCTCGGCTCGCCGCTACGGGCATTTAACTCATTGAACCGCGTTGGCGCTTCAGCGCTCAGTAATGAAATCGCCAGCGGCGCCCTCTTCTTCATCGTCGGCGGATTCTGGTGGCTATTGGCGGCGGTGGGAAAAATGCCCTCAGCACTTGGCAAAATCTGGTTGTTTCTCACCATGTTGCTGGGGCTGCTATTTGTGATGGCGATGACCCGGGTCTACCAAATTGACACCGTGCCAACGTGGTACAATGGCTACACCACCAGCGCGTTCTTCCTGACGGTACTGCTCGCCGGTCCGCTGTTCGCTGCCCTGCTGCTAAAGCTGGCGAAAGTCGATTTCAACGGCTGGTTTTTTGCCGCTATTAGCGTGGCCGCACTCATCATCAGCGTGGCCGTTGTTGTCTTGCAAAGCGCGGATCTCGGCACGATCCACAGTTCAGTACAACAGGCGAACGCCCTGCTACCGGATTACGGCAGACTACAGGTTCTACGGCTGATCCTGCTGGCGCTCGGTCTCGGCTGCTGGCTGTGTCCGCTGATCCGCCGCCAGCCGCCGCGCGCCGCCGGGTTATTGATCGGGCTGATAATGGTTTTAGTCGCGGAGTGTATAGGCCGCGGCCTGTTTTATGGCCTGCATATGACCGTGGGTATGGCGGTTGCGGGTTAACAAGACGGCGCGCCTGTGCGCGCCGCAGTAAGGAATAGGGTAATGATGCAGATCCCAAATCGCGACGCCGTCGCACTAAGCGCCCGCACGTTGGGCGCGCTGTTCTCTTATGCGCCGAATAGCGAGCAAAACGCGCCGCTGGTCGCCGCTTTTCTCGATGGTAGCTGGCAGCCGCAGTGGCCGTTCCCGGTCTCCGATTCACTGGCAATGGAATTCGCCGCCAGCAGCGACGAGGCGCTGCCGCAAGCCTGGCAGCGTCTGTTTATCGGTCCATGGGCGCTTCCCGCTCCGCCGTGGGGTTCGGTGTGGCTGGATAAAGAGTCGGTGTTATTCGGCGACTCAACGCTTGCGCTGCGCGAGTGGATGCGCACCAGCGGTATTGCGCTGGATCTTGAGCGCAACGAACCCGAAGACCACTTCGGAACAATGCTGCTGCTGGCCGCATGGCTGTGTGAAACAAATCAGGATGAGTTGTTTGCGCAACTGCTGGCCTGGCATCTACTGCCGTGGTCCGGGCGTTTTCTGAGCGTCTTTATGGAAAACGCCGGGCATCCGTTCTATCGGGCGCTGGGCCAACTGGCGCAGTCGACGCTGGCTAACTGGCAGGAATATTTGCCCATCGCGGTGGCGGAAAAGCAGCTGTATCGTTAACTCACCCGCCGCGTCGATCCCCGGCGCGGCACTTATAGCTTTTGCATCTAAGGTTATTCCCTATCACAATAACGCTATGACTCCCAATTTCATTCCCGCTAATGCATCGTCTTCATAACTACCCTGATGTGCAGGTGATGTTCCGTCGCCTGATCATCGCCACGCTCGTCGGCATCTTTGCGGCGCTGGCCGTGGCGCTGTTTCGCCACTCGATGGTGGCACTGGAAACTTTATTTCTCGGTAATGATAGCGGCAGTCTGGTGAACGCCGCGCAGTCGCTACCGTGGTGGCGTCGGCTGCTGACGCCGGCGCTTGGCGGAATCGCGGCGGGGACATTACTCTGGTTATGGCAACGGCGCAACGTGTCGCGTCCGCACGCCCCGACCGATTACATGGAAGCGCTGGAAACCGGCGATGGCTGTTTCGATACGCCGGCAAGCCTCGTCAAATCGCTGGCATCGCTGCTGGTGGTCGTGACCGGCAGCGCCATTGGCCGCGAAGGGGCCATGATCCTGCTGGCCGCGCTGGCCGCCTCGCTGTTTGCCCGCCGTTTTACCCCGCGCGCTGAATGGAAGCTGTGGGTCGCCTGCGGCGCCGCCGCCGGGATGGCCAGCGCCTATCATGCGCCGCTGGCGGGGAGCCTGTTTATCGCCGAAATCCTCTTCGGCACCCTGATGCTGGCCTCGCTCGGGCCGGTGGTCATTTCAGCGGTGATCGCCCTGCTGCTGACCAATTTACTCAATGGCGGCACCGCGCCGCTGTACCACGTCATCTTGCAACAAAACCTGACCGCGCTGCATTACGGTTTAATGCTGGCAACCGGCCTGCTGGCCGGGCTGTGCGGGCCGCTGTTCATCTGGCTGATGGACTACAGCCACCGTGGCTTCGTGAGGCTGAAACTGTCGCCGCCGTGGCAGCTGGCGCTGGGGGGACTGATCGTTGGCATGTTATCGCTTATTACCCCGGCGGTGTGGGGCAATGGTTATAGCGTGGTGCAAAGCTATCTGCTATCGCCGCCGCTATTTAGCGTCATTATCATCGTCTTTATCTGTAAGCTGTTGGCGGTGCTGGCCAGCAGCGGCTCCGGCGCGCCGGGCGGCGTCTTTACCCCGACGCTATTCGTCGGGCTGGCAATAGGAATGCTATTCGCCACTTTTAGCGGGCTGTGGTTAGATAACGATCAGAACATAGCGATTATGATTGGGTTAACCGGAATGGCGGCGTTTCTCGCCGCGACAACGCATGCGCCGATGATGTCGACGCTGATGATTTGTGAGATGACCGGGCAGTATGTGCTGCTGCCCGGTTTATTGATCGCCTGCGTACTGGCTTCGGTAGTGTCGCGAACGTTACGCCGGGATTCGATCTATCGCCATCACGTTGCCGAGCACGTCTAAGTCAACATACTGGCTGAGTTCGCGCTGTTCGGCGCGCGGCAGATAAGGCAGCTCGCCAATCAGCGGCGCAGGCAGCTTTTTGCTCAACACATCGATGATTTCAGCGTAGTGCGCAAGGCCAGGGTTAATGCGGTTGGCGACCCAGCCGATTAACGGCAGACCATCGTTGGCGATCGCCTGAGCGGTCAACAGAGCATGATTGATACACCCTTCCTGAATGCCCACCACCAACACTACCGGCAGTTGTTCCTGCACTACCCACTCGGAGAGCGGGCGTAAGTCGTTCATCAGACTGCGCCAGCCGCCGGTACCTTCCACTACGACATGATCCACTCTGCCGCTGAGCTGCTGCAGGCCGTCACTGAGTAAGCCGTAGTTGATCGGGCAGCTGTGCGCCACGCTGCTTTCTTCTTCGCTTAACGCGATGGGATTGACAGCATCATACGGCAGCGACAGCGTCGACACGCTCTGTAATACCAGCGCATCTTTGTTACGCAGTCCTTCCGGCGTCTCTTTGCTGCCCTTCGCCACAGGCTTATACCCGGCGACGCTTTTACCGCTGGCAGCAAGTGCCTGCAGCAGCGCGCGGGATACTACCGTCTTCCCGACAGCAGTGTCAGTACCTGTTATAAAGAAACGCTTAAACATCACTAACCCCAAAGTTGTGTATACGAAAAATACATAAGAGAAATAATCAACAGTGGGAAAAGTCTACGCGAAGCCGTCGGGGCCCAGATTGAGATAGCGCAATTTTTGGTGCGACTATGAAAAAATGTTAACCCTGTAACAGTCGGATAAGGAGCGATCCGTTATAGAGGGCGTCTTTCACCAAAGCCGCGCCAGCCATCGTTCCGCGGTTTGAGAACTGAGTGCTCTCAACCGCGATATGACGACTATAGGCCGGTAGCGCCTGTTGCCGAATACAGTCAGAAATTGCCGGAAACAAAATATCAGACGCCTGATTGAACGGCGAACCAATAAGGATTTTTTGCGGGTTAAACAGATTGACCATGATAGCCAGAATACGCCCTACATGAGCGCCAACGCCGGTAATGATATCCCGCGCCAGTAAATCACCCTGCTGCGCCGCCTGACATAACCATTCAACGCTCAACTGCTGTTGATGCAGCATAGAGCTCATGGATTTTGCCATGCGCATCTGCGCCAGTTCCAGCACGCTTTCGACGCTGGCGATGGTTTCCAGGCAGCCGTGATTGCCGCAATAGCAGCGTTTACCATAAGGGTCAACCTGGGTGTGGCCGATCTCCACCAGGCTGCTGCTGCCGGCGTGCAACAGGCGGCCATCGGTGATCACTCCCGCGCCGACGTTGTGGTCGATTACCACCTGGATGACGTCGCGCGCCCCCCGCGAGGCGCCAAACAACGATTCGGCCATAGTCCAGGCGCTAATATCGTGCTGTATATAGACCGACACTCCGGTGTGATTAGCCAGAGCCTCACCGAGCGGCATATCTTTCACGTCATCATAAAACGGCATCCGGTGGATGATACCGTTTTCAGTATCAATGATCCCCGGCAAGGTGATGGCGATTGCGGTAAGTCGTTCGAGCTTGTGCTGATGGCGAATAAAAAACTGGTCGATATGCTCGATGATCCGCGTCAGCAGCGGTTGCGCATGCTGCAGCGGCAGTTCCAGTTGTTCTTCCACCACCAGCTTGCTGCTCAGATCGCGCAGCGCCAGGTGGATTTCCCCCCGGCTGATGCGCAACGACAAATAATGCCAGGCTTCCGTTTCAACCATCAGCCCGACCGCCGGGCGGCCGCGGCTCCCCGGCTCCTGGATTTCGGTCTCCTGCACCAGGTGCGCTTCCAGCATCTCGCGAACAATTTTGGTAATGCTGGCCGGCGCCAGTTGCGCAAATCGGGAAAGGTCGATACGCGACACCGGGCCAAGCTGATCAATCAGGCGATATACCGCGCCAGCATTAGTCTGCTTTATTTGATCGATATGGCCTGGTTGACTGTCCGCTACCACCGTTGACTCCCTTTATTTTCGCGCTTCGAAATAAACTTTTGGCTATGGTGAAGCACTTCGATGGTGCACGTCAAATTTTTACTTAGCCTTGTGATTTGCCGCACATTTTTACCCCGTTTTTGTCTTAATTCGCCAGGGCGGCGGCAGCGAGAAGATAATCGCGAAAGCGCTGCGCCGCCAGACCCTGTTCACGGTGTTTGGCCCACACCAGCCACATTTCCGACACCGCATCGGGTTCACTAATCGGCAGCCAGCGCATTTCATTTAACTGCACCCGCTTAAACGAGGCCGGTAGGATCGATACCCCAAGACCTGAAGCCACAAGGCCAATGATGGTCATTGCCTCGCCGACCTCCTGGGTGATAACGGGCGTGGTACCGTAGCGGCGCATCAACCCGAGAATATCGTCATACAGGCCGGTACCAACGTGCGGATCGAAAAAGACAAACGGCTCGCGCGCCAGCTCAAGCAGACTGACCGATTGCTGACGGGCCAGGGGATGATCGCTGGGCACCATCGCCAGTAGCGGTTCGCGCAGCACCCTTTCCCAGCACAAGGTATCCGGCAGCTGCGTGTTGCGCATCAGGCCAAGGTCAAGCGCCCCTTCATTCAGCGGCACGATCTGTTCGCGGGTGTTGGTTTCGCGGGTCTGGATATGGACATCGGGAAAGCGGCGACGAAAAGTGGAAAGCGTATCGGAAACCGCTTTGATAAATGGCGCCGACGAGGTGAAGCCGATACGCAGTTCACCGGTTTCGCCGTGGTGCAGGCGCCCGGCGCGAGCGGCGGCATCTTCAACCTGCGTCAGTATTTGTCGGCTATCGGCGAGGAACTGCACTCCCGCCGCCGTCAGGCTGACGCTGCGATTAGTGCGGGCAAACAGCCGCGCGCCAATCTGTTGTTCGAGAATCTGAATTTGCTGGCTTAACGGCGGTTGAGAGATATTCAGGCGCGCCGCCGCGCGGCCAAAATGCAGCTCTTCCGCCACGGCGACAAAGTAACGCAGATGACGCAGCTCGATATTCATATTTAAAACGTCTTATTTGAGATTATTAATATATTAGACGGAATATTTACAATTTTATACCCTAAAAATGTGAGCTGAATGGTCACATCAGTTTGTTTGTAATCCAGCTGTATATAAGCAAGGAATTCTCCGTGAGTAACACAACAACCGCTGACACCGCGCCGGCGAGCGATGTCAGGGATAAGGTCGCTTCCCAGCCAAATCAATTTATTAAACGCGGCACCCCGGCGTTTATCCGCGTCACCCTGGCGCTATTTTCCGCCGGACTGGCCACCTTCGCCCTGCTCTATTGCGTGCAGCCCATTCTGCCGGTGCTGTCAGGCGAGTTCGGCGTAAGCCCGGCCAGCAGCAGTATTTCGTTATCGATTTCCACCGCGATGCTCGCCATCGGCCTGCTATTTACCGGCCCGCTGTCGGATGCCATTGGCCGTAAACCGGTAATGGTCACCGCCTTACTGTTGGCGGCGTGTTGCTCATTATTATCAACGATGATGACCAGCTGGCACGGTATTCTGATCATGCGCGCGTTGATCGGCCTGTCGCTCAGCGGCGTAGCCGCCGTAGGGATGACTTATCTCAGCGAGGAGATCCACCCAAGCGTGGTGGCGTTTTCAATGGGGCTTTATATCAGCGGTAACTCGATAGGCGGCATGAGCGGCCGCCTGCTCACCGGGGTCTTTACCGATTTCTTCGGCTGGCGCGTGGCGCTGGCGGTGATAAGCGCCTTCGCCCTCGCTGCGGCAATCATGTTCTGGCGTATTCTTCCCGAGTCGCGCCACTTCCGCCCTATTTCGTTGAAACCGAAAACGCTGCTGATTAACTTCCATCTGCACTGGCGCGATCGCGGCCTGCCGCTGTTGTTCCTCGAAGGCTTCCTGCTGATGGGCGCATTTGTGACCCTGTTTAACTATATTGGCTACCGTTTGATGATGTCGCCATGGTCGCTGAATCAGGCGGTGGTTGGCCTGCTGTCGGTTGCTTACCTGACCGGGACCTGGAGTTCGCCAAAAGCCGGCGCGCTGACGGTGCGTTATGGCCGCGGTCCAGTAATGTTGTTCTTTATTGCGGTGATGCTGTTTGGCCTGCTGATGACGCTATTCTCGCCGCTGTGGCTGATTTTCATCGGCATGCTGCTGTTCTCCGCCGGCTTTTTTGCCGCGCACTCGGTCGCCAGCAGTTGGATCGGACCACGGGCGCGTCGCGCGCGCGGCCAGGCATCTTCGTTATACCTGTTCAGCTACTATCTTGGCTCAAGTATTGCGGGGACGCTCGGTGGGGTCTTCTGGCATCATTACGGCTGGAATGGCGTCGGCGGCTTTATCGCCCTGCTGTTAATGGCCGCGCTGCTGACCGGCGCCTGTTTGCACAACCGCCTGAAATAATCGTTAAACGACGTGACCTTATTGGTCACGTCCGTTCACCACAGCCCGAGCACCGATGGTAACCCCAACAGTTCTCTGAGAGCATCCATAGAAAGCAGTGCGAAAAACACCCACGTGAACGGATTCATACTCGCCTCCGCTGACAGCCAGCGCCTGTTTTCAGTGTAGCCGCTGGCGAAGCGCACCGTCCGTTATGGTTATCACATGCGCATTTTTCGATGCACGCAAAATGTCGTTCCAGCGACTCGACCAAATCACCCCGACGCGCTAGTGTACCCACTGACAACAGATTTATTTCACTCGCCACAGGCCAGCAGAGACTATGACTGACAACAACAACTATCAGCAGCTCACCCGCACTTTCCAACGGCTCTCCCGCTTCTCTCACCTTGCCGCCATCGCCGGCTGGGATATGTTCGCCATGATGCCGCCCGGCGGCAGCCGCGCGCGCGGCGAAGCGCTGGCGGAGCTCGGGGTGCTGCAGCACCAAATTTTGACCGATAAGAAGGTTGGTGAATGGCTGGAAAACGCCCTGCAGGAAGATCTTAACGATCTGGAACAGGCTAACCTGCGCGAAATGACCCGCCAGTACCAGCAAGCGGCGCTACTGCCCGAAAGCCTGGTGGAAGCGAAATCGCTGGCCGGCAGCCGCTGCGAACACGCCTGGCGCAGCCAGCGCCCGGCTAACGACTGGCAGGGGTTTGCCGAAAACCTGCGTGAGGTCGTTAAGCTCAGCCGCGAAGAGGCGCAGATCCGTGCCGATGCGAAAGGCTGTTCACGTTATGATGCCCTGCTGGATATTTTCGAACCCGATATGACCAGCGCGCGTCTTGACGTGCTATTCGCCAATCTGAAATCCTGGCTGCCGTCGCTGCTGGCAAACGTCGTCGATAAGCAAGCGCAGAAGACGCTGCTCGAGCCACAGGGGCCCTTCGCCATCAACGACCAGCGCGAGCTGGGGCTGGAAGCAATGCGGGTTTTAGGCTTTGATTTTGATGGCGGCCGCCTGGATATTAGCGCACACCCCTTCTGCGGCGGCGTGCCTGAGGACGTTCGTATTACCACCCGTTATAACGAAAACGATCTACTCAGCGCGCTATTTGGCGTGATCCACGAAACCGGCCACGCGCGCTATGAACAGAACCTCCCGCGTAACTGGCTCGATCAGCCGGTTGGGCTGGCTCGTTCAACGGCGATTCACGAATCTCAAAGTCTGTTCTTCGAAATGCAGCTTGGCCGCAGCGAAGCCTTCCTCAACCGCCTGCTGCCCGCCGTGCGTCAGCGCTTTGGCGACCAGCCGGCGTTCAGCGCGGAAAACTTTATCGCCTGGAACCAGCGCGTGAAGCCGGGCTTCATTCGCGTCGATGCCGACGAAGTCAGCTACCCGGCGCACGTCATTCTGCGCTATGAAATCGAGCGGGCGCTGATCGACGGCGATATTGAAGTAGACGATATTCCCGCCCTGTGGGACGAGAAAATGCAGAGCTGGCTGGGCATTTCGACCCTCGGCAACTATCGTGACGGCTGTATGCAGGATATTCACTGGACCGATGGCGGTTTCGGCTATTTCCCTTCCTATACGCTGGGGGCGATGTACGCCGCACAGTTAATGGCGGCCGCCAGACGCGCGTTACCGAATCTCGCACAGGATATCGCCGGCGGCGATTTTAACGCTCTGTTCGACTGGTTGCGGCAAAATATCTGGCAACACGGCAGCCGCTTTACCACTTCGCAGCTGATTAAGAATGCCACCGGCGAAGATCTCAACGGTGAGTATTTCCGCCAGCATCTTACCGCGCGTTATCTCTAAGCCTGCGCGCCGGGGCCTGCTCCGGCGCGTTATACCCGTTCGCTTCGCGTTGTACATATGGTTACACGCCGATACCAAACACTCACGGAAAGCTCGAAAAGACAAGCATATAGTTACTTCAACGGCCCCGCAGTGGGGTTGAAATGAAGAAACCTTTTCGAGGATATCAGAATGAAAAAAGTATTAGCTCTGGTCGTTGCCGCTGCTATGGGTCTGTCTTCCGCTGCTTTCGCTGCTGATGCAGCAAGCACCACTCAGGCACCTGCTGCTGCAACTCACAGCACCACTGCCAAGACAACTCACCATAAAAAACATCACAAAGCTGCCGCCAAACCGGCTGCAGAACAGAAAGCCCAGGCAGCCAAGAAACACAAAAAAGCCGCGGCGAAACCCGCTGTAGAGCAAAAAGCTCAGGCTGCGAAAAAACACCACAAAGCCGCCACTAAACCGGCTGCACAGAAAGCCCAGGCTGCCAAAAAGCACCACAAAACTGCCGCTAAACCAGTAGCGCAGAAAGCTCAGGCTGCGAAAAAACACCACAAAACCACTAAACACACCGCTGCTAAACCTGCTGCTCAGCCGGCTGCATAATCGTTTCGGTTAGTCTGGTATTGTATAAATCGGCGCTGTTTCAGCGCCGTTTTTTTCTGGAGAGCGCTATGCTGCGACGCTATCGTTTTGAGCTCATCCTGATACTGCTGATAATATGCGCGCTGGTGGCAACCCGCTTTTTCCTCTATTAGGCGCCGCTAATCATCCCCCTCAATAGGAAAACCGGCTTCACGAATTGCCTGACGGCAATCGCTGACGCCCGCAGCATATCCCGCTTCAATTTCGCATACCGGGCTCGCACTGGAGAAAGGTAAGCGAATCGGCGTCGCCAGTTGACGTTCCAGCTCGCCAATTTTTACCCGCGCCGCCAGCAATTCCTTCGCCAGTTCTGGGGGCGACACTTCGGTTTTTTCCCCCGTAATGATCGCCCGCAATTGCTTCTCATCGATAGTCATCATATCCGCCAGTTTGCATTCATTGACAGATATTATAGCCAACGCCACCTCAGTGGCGCTGGCGTGACGCTACATGGCACGTACCGCCTCAATCACGAGATAGCCCATCGCTCCCCACATAAAAAAAGAAACCAGCGAAACATAAACTAATGCGCGAATACCTTGTTTAGACATACACCCTCCCACTACGGGAAATGACATTGCGCTTATGATGGCCGGGTCAACCTCACATTTCACTCAACGGGAATCGCCAATGACAATGTTTACAGTGAGAAAATGTTTCGTAGTGAAAATAATTGAGAAGATGGTAAAAAAACGCCAATGACCATGAACTTTTGCGATCTTAAGGCGACTAAAACATCCTCGAAAAATTGCGCTTTGCGAATGTCCTGTAAGGCAAAGTGATTATTTTGCCGTCGTTTTACGTACGTTCCGATACACGAATTATGTTGCGTTGCACGCCGCTTTCTGCGGAAATGACAACAGCAGAGATAATGCGTTAACCATCTGAATTAACATGGTTCTTGCATAGATGAAATGTCTTCAGGAGTCATTTTAACTGCCGTTTGGCTTAATAAAAATTATTCTTAACTTTCATAAACTTAAATCTCCTGCTACTTTCAATAGACATAATTATCTCCCCAGAGAGTGATATGCGTAGAGACGTACTGTTATTACTGTGTTCGTTTTGTGTATTTCCCCTGTTTGCTCACGCCGATGATGACGGCATGAGCGCGAAAGATATCAAAACGCTTTTTTTCGGCCATGACGATCGTAAAGCGGTCAGCGATCCGGCCAGTTCCCCCTGGGATGCCATCGGCCAGTTAGAAACCGCCAGTGGTAATCTGTGTACCGCAACGCTGATTTCGCCGCATCTGGCCCTCACCGCCGGTCACTGTTTGCTGCAGCCGCCGAAAGGAAAGCCGGACAAGGCCGTTGCGTTGCGTTTTATCTCGCGTAAGGGCAGTTGGGTCTATGAAATTCACGGGATTGACGGCCGTACCGACCCATCGCTAGGCAAACGGCTTAAAGCGGACGGCGATGGCTGGATTGTCCCCTCTTCCGCAGCCCCCTGGGACTTTGGCCTGATCGTCCTGCGCTACGCGCCCGGCGGCATTACGCCTGTTCCTGTGTTTCGCGGTGATAAAGAAGCGCTGACCGCGGCGCTGAAAGCAACGGACCGCAAAGTGACGCAATCCGGCTACCCGGAAGATCATCTGGATAGCCTCTATAGCCACCAGGATTGTCTGGTGACGGGATGGGCGCAAGCCTCAGTTCTATCACATCAATGCGATACGCTACCGGGCGACAGCGGTTCTCCGCTGCTGTTAAAAACGGACAACGGCTGGCAGGTCATTGCAGTGCAAAGCTCGGCGCCGGGACCGAAAGATCGCTATCGCGCCGATAACCGGGCTATTGCCGTGACCGGTTTTCTCGACAAGCTGGAAGCGCTGGCTAACGAGTGATTATCCCTGCTGCTGGCGCAGTTGAAGCAATGAATCGATCGGCATCGGTTGGCTGAAATAAAATCCCTGAAGTCGATCGCATCCCGCCCGCCGCAGCAGCGCCAGCTGCTGCTGAGTTTCTACCCCTTCAGCAACCACGGTGATCCCCAGCGCATTAGCGATACGTACCGTGCCGCGCACCAGTTCTGCCGCCTGCGGGTCGACATCCACCACCCCGGCTAACGACTTATCAATCTTGAGGCTATCAAAACGACAGCTGCGTAGATAACCAATACTGGAATAGCCAATGCCAAAATCATCCAGCGCGACGGCGATACCTAACGATTTCAGGTTCTCGATAGCCACGCGAGCGCGCTCCGGGTTTTCCAGTACGTAGCTTTCGGTTACCTCAAGCTGCAGGCGGCGGGCAGGAAACTGACAGCGTCCCAGGGTTTGGATCACCCGAGTTTCGAATTCCGGGTCGCGGAACTGCGCCGGGGATATATTGACGGAAAGGAGTAAATCCCCCATCGTCTCGAGATCGTAACAGGCTTGCGACAGCGCAAACTGGCCCAAGGCATAAATCAATCCGCTGCTTTCGGCAATGGGGATGAAAGCATCCGGCGCCAGCGGGCCTTCAGGACGTCGCGGCCAGCGCAGCAAGGCCTCTACGCCTTCCATCACCAGCGTTTCGGCATTGACGATCGGCTGATACCAGACATCAAATTCGCCTTTTTCGAGACCTTCGCGGATACCATTTTCAATGTGCAGCTGGTGCTGACGCGTTTCGTTAAGGGTGTCATCATACCAGGCCGCTCTTCCCTTACCGCTTTTCTTCGCGTGGTACATGGCCATGTCCGCACGGCGAAACAACTCAGTACTGGAGCACTGCGTCGGCACCCCGCTGGCAATACCAATACTGGCGCTGATATATATTTTCCGGGCGCTGAGCGCAACGGGAGTTTTTAATAATTCGAGCACCGCCAGGGCGAATGCTGAGGCCTGATTAACCGCATGTTCGCCGCTCATGGTCATGGCGAATTCATCCCCGCCCATCCGCGCCAGCATCGCCCCCGCCGGAACCCGATCGCGTAATTCGCGGGCGATATGGGCAATCAGCGCGTCGCCAGTATCATGGCCGTAGTTATCGTTGACGTCTTTAAAACCATCGAGATCGATAAATACCACGCTCTGCATTTCATTCTTACCGCATTCGCCCATCGCATTTAAACGTTCAATCAATGCCCGACGGTTCGGCAAAAGGCTCAGCCAATCGATCAGCGCATTTTTTCGCGCCTGCTGTTCGCCGCGCGCCAGCTTGTAAAGCCCCAGGCTACTCAGCATGATAAACAGCAAAATTAAACTTGCCGCCAGAATGGCGATGAGCCTGATGCTGTTTGACGCGGCGCGCGCCGCTTCCGCACCGGGAAGGCGCGGTTGCCAGCTCAGATAGGCCAGCGTCTCCCCGCCCTCTGTGCGTAATGGTACGCTGTATTCGCCGGCAAACTGCGTCGTATGCAGACGATTAATCTGGAAAGTGTTCCCCAGGGTTTCCAGCATGGTTGGATTAATGTGGCGGGTAATCACCAGATAGCGACGGGTTTTATCATAAATCGGTAAGCGGCCGATTGTCGGGCGAATCAAGCCGATACCGACAAACGCAATGCCCGCGCGGGTACGGGTGATTCCGGCAAAGGCATTTTTACCGCGTCTCAGCGCATCCGCGTGCTGCTCGATAAGGGTTTGTAACCCGCTGCCGAAAAAACCAATATCGGATTCGGTAAATGGCTCGCTGCGAAAAGCCCCCCACAAGATGCGATAGTTTTCATCCAGGATAAAAGTGCCGTCGTAGAGATTATTAATCTTAAAACCCGATCCCCACGAATCATACAGCCAGTGTGCATCAAGATGGGGCGTATAGGTTTGTTTAACCGCATCATCCCAAATCGAATTATCCAGTACCAATGACAGCACCCGGTTCACCGATGTCTGCACGGCGCCTTCTACCGAAAGCATCGAACGGTGTTTATCTATTTCATTAGTTTTAATACTGACCAGATGTTGCGACAAATAGAAAAGAGAAATCACAGAGACGACCAGGCCCAGGCCGGCAAGAAATACCAGAATGGAAAGGATTTTGGCAGAGGGAATATTCCGCCAGCCAGGCAAAGGAATCATGTGCTGTCCTCATAGCGGCGTACAGAAAGATGCCGAATCTGCTTTTTTAAGCGTAATACAGAGAACAGAATTTGCCGCCTGCGAACGCAGGCGGCATCATATCAGGCCAGTTTTATCAATACCATACCGGCCACCAGCAGCACGACGCCAACCCAACCTTTATGGTTCAGACGCTGACCAAAGAGGATCCAGCCAGCGGCAATGGTGGCCGCAATCCCGAATCCGCCCCACAGCGCATAAGCGACGGACAGGTCGATACCTTTTACCGCCTGCGACAGGGCGCTAAAGGCCCCTAACACCGCCGCCAGCGACAGAATACCGTAGATCTTACGACGGAAGCCGTCGGAAAATTTCAGCAATACGTTCGCGGTTATTTCCAGTACGATAGCCAGCGCCAGCCAGGCGCCGTGAATCCACTCAAACTGTTGCATGAGCTGTCTCCTCATGCTGTTTTACCGCCTTTTTGGTGCCGGACTTAATCAGTACGATCCCGGCGACCAGCGTTGCCAGTCCGGCGAGTTTAATGACTGACAGGCTTTCATCGAACAGCAGCACGCTGAATACGGTAATCAACAGAATACCGATACCTTCCCACAGCGCATACGCCACACCGAGAGCAATTTTTTTAACGGCGAAGGCCAGGAAAATATAGGAAAGCGCAATCATTGCCAGCATTAAAATATAACCTGTATGACCGCCGCTGACGCTTGCCCATTTCATAGACAACGTGCCGGTAATTTCAGCGACGATAGCTAAGGCTAATAAAATCCAATAAAACATAATCCCTTCTCCTGCTTGAGAATACAATCCATGACGGCTTACGAGAGTAAACCGAAAAAATTCTGACGTAGTTTTAGCCGTGCGCGGTGCGCCAGCTCAGGCAGAGAGAATGGGACTATAGCGCGGAGCGCCAGTGCTGTTCGCCAGCAAATCGGGAAAGGATGAAGGGTAATGCGTGATGAGTCGAAAAATAAAGGCTGAACTGATTGTTCATAAAATTACAATTATCCGCGGTGTTGCTTCTCGTCATTGCGGAAAAAAATTGTCCTCGGTAGTTAAACACAAGTAAATTTGTACCATAGTGTTAATATTAACTCAAAGAATTTGCAATTCTTTACGTCTAATGCGCGATTTCAATTAGTATTTTCTCAAACTGATCTCCATCATAAACGTGTATAGCAAAGTCGCTATGATCAAGGACGTTTTCATCTTCACCGTAAGGAACCCAATGGCCAAACCCATCATCACCCTAAATGGACTCAAGATCGTCATCATGCTGGGCATGTTGGTTATCATCCTTACCGGCATCCGTTTTGCCGCCGACATTATCGTCCCATTTATCTTAGCGCTATTCCTTGCGGTGGTGATCAATCCGCTGGTCCAACTGATGGTACGCTGTCGGGTGCCGCGAGTGCTGGCGATTTCGCTACTGGTGGGCGCTATCGTGCTGCTGGCGGTGGTACTGCTGGCGTCGCTTGGCACCTCGCTTAACGAATTGGCGCGCACCCTGCCGCAATACCGCACGTCGCTGGCCGAACCGCTAAAGACGGTCACCCCATGGCTACAGCGCTTTGGTTTTACCGTCTCCGCCATTGAGCTGAATAAGTATATCGATCCCAACGCGGTGATGACCCTGGTTACCAGCTTGTTGACCCAGTTGTCGAATGCGATGTCGTCCATTTTTCTGTTGCTTCTCACCGTGGTATTTATGCTGTTGGAAGTGCCGCAGTTGCCCGCCAAGCTCCAGCAGCTAATGTCGCGGCCGGTTGAGGGAATGGGCGCCATTCAGCGGGCGATAGATAGCGTCTCACATTACCTGGTACTGAAAACCGCGATTAGCCTGGTCACCGGGCTGGTGGTCTGGGGTATGCTGGCGCTGCTGGACGTCCGCTTCGCCTTTATGTGGGGGCTACTGGCCTTTGCGCTGAACTATATTCCCAATATCGGTTCGGTACTGGCGGCCATCCCGCCGATTCTGCAGGTGATGGTATTTGGCGGCCTGTATGAGGCGCTGATCGTCACTGCCGGTTACCTGATTATCAACCTGGTGTTCGGCAATATTCTCGAGCCACGTATCATGGGCCGTGGGCTGGGGCTCTCCACGCTGGTGGTGTTCCTGTCGTTAATATTCTGGGGCTGGCTGCTGGGCCCGGTCGGCATGCTGCTGTCGGTGCCGTTGACCATCATTGTGAAAATCGCCCTTGAGCAAACCAACGGCGGGCAGAGTATTGCCTTCTTACTCAGTGACTTAAGTAAAGAATAATCGGCAATCTGGCTGGCCTATCCGCCAGCCTTCCCTCCTTTCATCTTTTCCGCTTAGACCGTTACTCCTTTTTTATTATTGATCCCCATCGCAAATGGGCACATCCAATCATTACTCTAAAGCTAACGATTAGCCGGCGTGCTTAATTGATGCACAGCGCCGCGCATCGCACACTAACTTCCACCAGGACAAACGAAACGATTTGTCGAATCAGGAGGTTAACAATGAATGCTGAACAAACGACGGGACGGGTCTGGAACCGTCGCCGGACGGAAAAACAGCGGCGGCTGGCCGAAACGAAGATTGCCGGCAAAGTCATCCCCACTGACCAACTGGTCAGCGTACTGGAAAATCTGCTCGCCCCTGGCGACCGGGTAGTACTGGAAGGTAACAACCAGAAGCAGGCTGATTTCCTCTCCCGCATGCTCGCCGAGGTTAATCCGCAGAAAATCCACGACCTGCATATGATTATGCCAAGCGTCGGGCGCAGCGAGCATCTGGACCTGTTTGAAAAAGGCATTGCCCGTAAACTGGATTTCTCTTTCTCCGGCACGCAAAGCTTGCGCATCTCGCAGCTGCTGGAAGATGGCCTGCTCGAAATCGGCGCCATCCATACCTATATTGAACTCTACTCCCGCCTGTACGTCGATCTGTCGCCAAACGTCGCGCTGATCGCTGGCTATAAAGCGGACCGTAAAGGCAACCTGTACACCGGGCCAAGTACCGAAGATACCCCGGCGCTGGTCGAAGCCGCCGCCTTCCACGACGGCATTGTGATAGCCCAGGTCAACGAACTGGTAGACGACGAATGCGACCTGCCGCGCGTCGATATTCCCGGCTCGTGGATTGATTACGTGGTGGTCGCCGACAAACCGTTCTTCATTGAACCGCTCTTCACCCGCGACCCGCGTCTGATTAAGCAAGAACACATTCTGATGGCGATGATGGCGATCAAAGGCATCTACGCGGAGCATCAGGTGCAGTCGCTTAACCACGGTATCGGTTTTAATACCGCCGCCATCGAGCTGCTGCTGCCCACCTACGGCGAACAGCTCGGCCTGAAAGGCAAAATCTGTAAACACTGGACGCTGAACCCGCATCCGACCTTAATCCCGGCCATCGAAAGCGGCTGGGTGGAGAGCGTGCACTGCTTCGGCGGCGAACTGGGGATGGAAGAGTATATCCGCGCCCGCCCGGATATCTTCTTTACCGGCCCGGATGGCTCAATGCGTTCCAACCGTGCCTTCTGCCAGCTGGCAGGTCAATACGCGGTAGATATGTTTATCGGTTCGACCCTGCAGGTTGATGGTCTGGCTAACTCCTCAACCGTCACCCGCGGTCGTCTTTCCGGTTTCGGCGGCGCGCCGAACATGGGCCATGACCCCCACGGTCGCCGCCACGCCACCCCGGCCTGGCTCAATATGATCACCGAACCAGACCCGATGCAGCGCGGTAAAAAACTGGTGGTGCAGATGGTCGAAACCTTCCAGGCCGGCGTAAAACCGACCTTTGTTGAAACGCTCGACGCGGTCGAGGTCGCCAAAACCTCCGGCATGCCGCTGGCGCCGGTGATGATTTATGGCGATGACGTGACCCACGTGCTGACCGAAGAGGGTATCGCCTACCTGTACCGCGCGGAGAGCCTTGAAGAGCGCCGGGCGATGGTCGCCGCGGTGGCCGGGATCACCGATATTGGCCTCGGGGTGGACGCCAAACGCGTCGCCGCGCTGCGCCAGAGCGGCAAAGTGGTGTACCCGGAAGATATCGGCATTCGCCGTAGCGATGCCACCCGCTCGCTACTGGCCGCCGGCAGCGTCGCCGAGCTGGTGGAGTGGTCCGACGGACTGTACAACCCACCGGCAAAATTCCGGAGCTGGTAATGAAAAATCTCTCCCCCCTACACGCAGAAAGCCGCGTCAGCTGGCTGGCGCATACCGCCAGCGCCTGTCTGATTGACGAAGCCCGCCTGAGTCCGAAACCGGGTCTGGTCGATAGTCGCGGCAACGGCGCGCATCAGGATCTCAATCTGGACCTGATGGAACGCTCCGCCCGCAGCCTGCAGCCAACCTTTCACGCACTGGCGCAGCAAAGCTGGCAGCGTCCGGCTGATATCGCCCTGCGCGAAACCGTCGGCCGCCTCGGTCGCGAAGGTGAAGCGCAGATGATGATGGCGACGGGTGGGGTTAACACCCACCGCGGCGCCATTTGGGCGCTGGGCCTGCTGGTCAGCGCGGTGGCGATGTTGGGTGGAGAGGGTCAATCACAGGCGATCGCCGGGACCGCCGCCGCCCTTGCCCGCCTGCCTGACGGTTTCGCGCCGAAAAGCTTTAGTAAGGGGCTGCGCGCCAGCCGCCGTTGGCAGGTGCCGGGCGCACGCGAGGAAGCGCAGCGCGGATTTCCGCATGTTACCGCCCTGGCGCTGCCGCAACTGCGGCAGAGCCGGGCGCGAGGCGCCAGCGAGCAGCAGGCGCGCCTTGATGCGCTGATGGCCATCATGACCTCGCTGAGCGATACCTGCGTGCTGTCGCGCGCCGGCATGAACGGCCTGCATGCCATGCAGCAAGGCGCCCGCGAGGTTCTGGCGGCGGGCGGTTGCGCCAGCGTCGCCGGTCGCGCCGCGCTGGCGCGCCTTGATGCGCAGATGCTGGCGCAAAACGCCTCGCCGGGTGGCGCGGCCGATCTCCTTGCCGCCACCCTGTTTCTCGACCGGGTTTCCGGCTAACGCATTCAGAGGATGTTATGGAACAGATTACATTGTCATTTCCTGCCAACCGCGCCCTCAGCGGCAAAGCATTGGCAGGAGTCGTAGGTTCAGGCGATATGGAAGTGCTTTATACCGCCGCACAGGGCGCCACGCTCAACGTACAGATCACCACCTCAGTGGATAACAGCCAGGCGCGCTGGCAGGCGCTGTTCGACAGGCTGAACCTGATCAACGGTCTGCCCGCCGGGCAGTTGATTATCCACGACTTCGGCGCCACGCCGGGCGTCGCTCGTATTCGTATTGAACAAGTATTTGAGGAGGCCGCTCATGCGTAACGATCGCAGCTTTATCGAACTGCGCGCTCGCGAACGCGCCCACGCCCTGCTGGACGACGGCAGCTACCGCGAACTGCTGGATCCGTTTGAAGGCATTATGTCGCCGTGGCTCGGCGCGCAGGGCATCGTCCCACAGTCCGACGACGGTATGGTGGTCGCCAAAGGCACGATCAACGGCCAACCTGCAGTGGTGATTGCCATCGAAGGCACCTTCCAGGGCGGCAGTATGGGCGAAGTCTCCGGCGCCAAAATGGCCGCCGCGCTGGAGCTGGCGGCGGAAGATAACCGCAACGGTATCCCGACCCAGGCGGTACTATGCCTCGAAACCGGCGGCGTACGTCTGCAGGAGGCCAACCTCGGTCTGGCCGCCATCGCCGATATTCATGCCGCGATTGTCGACCTGCGCCGCTACACCCCGGTGGTCGGCATTATTACCGGTACCGTCGGCTGCTTCGGCGGTATGTCCATCGCCGCGGCGCTGTGCAGCTACCTTATCGTCACCCGTGAAGCCCGTCTCGGCCTCAACGGCCCGCAGGTTATCGAGCAGGAAGCCGGCATTGAAGAGTACGACTCCCGCAACCGTCCGTTTATCTGGAGCATGACCGGCGGCGAAATTCGCGCCGCCAGCGGGCTGGTCGACGCGCTGGTTAACGATGGCGTTAACGCCGTTAAAACCGCAATGAATGAGGCGATCGCCAAAGGCGTACCGGCACAGCACCGCAGCGACAACTATGACGATTATCTGCGTCGCTTGAGCCAGTTCGATACTCGCCAGCAGGCGGATACCGCGCAGATTAAACAGCTTTTTGCCCGGGAGGATAAATAATGAGTCAGTTCCCAAACCGCGCCGCGCTGTGGCTGAATAAACTGGCGCCCGACGCGCCGCTGATGAGTGGTCTGTGCCCTTCGGTGCAGGTCGCAGATGGCCAGATTGATGGCGAAAGCGTCCGCTTTATCGCCGTGGTGTCTGACGCCAACAACCACTACCCGCGCGCCGCCGGCGGCGAAGTCGGCTTGCTGGAAGGCTGGACGCTGGCGAAAGTGGTCAATGAAACCATCGCCGCTGACGCCGACCAGCCTGTGAAACGGCCGATCGTCGCGGTAATTGATGTCCCGAGCCAGGCCTATGGCCGCCGCGAAGAAGCCTTTGGCATCCACCAGGCCCTGGCCGGGGCGGCAGGCGCCTACGCCAAAGCCCGTCTTGCCGGCCATCCGGTGATTGGCCTGATTGTCGGAAAAGCGATGTCCGGGGCGTTTCTGGCCCACGGCTATCAGGCCAACCGCCTGATCGCTTTTAACGATAGCGGCGTGCTGGTTCACGCGATGGGTAAAGAATCGGCAGCGCGCATTACGCTGCGTACCGTAGAGGCGCTGGAGAAACTGGCGGCGACGATCCCGCCGATGGCCTACGACGTCAGCAACTACGCTACGCTCGGCCTGCTCTCCGCCCTGCTTGATATCAACCATCCGGATGCGCCAGACGAAGGCGATCTGTCACTGGTCAGCCGTACCCTGCGCGACGCCATCGCTGACGCGCGCACCGATACCTCACTGAAGTGCCGTCTGGGCGCGGAAAACCGCCGCAGCTCGCAACTGGTTCGCGATCGCATGCGCGCCAGCTGGTAAGACGTTCGTACGTAAGTAGTAGAAGAAAACCTGCCGGAAGCAGTCTCCCGGAGCGCGGAATAAACGCTCCGGGAAGGGACGGCTTTTAGAAAAAATAACAATCGCGCCAGTACTCTATTTTATTTACAGGTGATTTATGACTTATGTGATTATTCATGCTCTTGCCCCGATTTTCGTCATTATGCTGCTGGGCTTTTGGGCCGGTAAGGCCGGGATGGTAGATAACAAAAACGTCTCGCTGCTTAATATTTTTGTAATGGATTTTGCCTTACCCGCCACGCTGTTTAGCGCGACGATACAAACGCCGTGGGCCGGTATCGTCGCCCAGTCGCCGCTGGTGCTGGTGTTGACCGGCGCAATGTGGATCACCTATGCCGCGATCTACTTCCTCGCCACCAGCGTGTTCAAACGCACGCCGCAGGATGCCGCGGTGCTGACCCTCACCGTCGCCCTGCCAAACTATGCCGCGTTAGGTCTGCCGATCCTCGGCAGCGTGCTGGGTGAAGGCGCGTCAACCTCGCTGTCGGTGGCGGTCTCTATCGCCTGCGGCTCGGTACTGATGACCCCGTTCTGCCTGCTGATTCTGGAGCGTGAAAAAGCCCGCGCCGCGGGTGAAAACAGCGGTTCTACGCTGGCGATGCTGCCGGTGCTGATGTGGCGTTCAGTGAAAAAACCGATCGTCTGGGGCCCGCTGCTTGGGGTGGTGCTTTCCGCGATCGGCATTAAAATGCCGGACCTGCTGCTGGCGTCAATCAAACCGCTGGGCCTGGCCGCCACCGCCGCCGCGCTGTTCCTCACCGGGGTGATCCTGTCGGCACGTAAACTGCAGCTCAATGCGCTGATCGCTACATCAACCATCGTAAAACTGCTGGTGCAGCCGTTTATTGCCTGGGGTCTGGTGATGTTACTTGGTCTGCACGGTTCTATCGCCATTACCGCGATCCTGATGATTGCGCTGGCCGCCGGCTTCTTCGGCGTGGTCTTCGGCAACCGCTTCGGCGTGCAGTCTCCGGATGCTGAAGCCGTGCTGCTGTTAAGCTCGGTTCTGTGTATCCTGTCGCTACCGCTGTTTATCTCTTTGACTTCAGGACTGTAAACCATGTCATCAACGCCGCGTCCCCACGATTTAGTTTGGTTAAACCACGCCAGCGCCCTGGAAGACATTGCCGAGCCATGGGTGGCTCAACAGTGGCGAGCCGCGCTGCCGGTGGTGGTGAGGCGCGACGTTGACGGCCAGGCCCGCATCCCGGTTGGGGTGCGGGGCATGAAGCGCGAACAGCGCGCCGCCGGCTGGGTTCAGCCGCACAATATCGTGCGCAACGTCACCCCGGAGATGCTTGTTGACCGTGAGGTCTTGCTCCATTCGCCTTTTGTTTCGCAGCCGCCGGTCCAGGCGGCTATCGCCCTCACCTTACAGCGCTGGCCCTGGGGCTGGGGCGTCACCGGCAGTACCGGCTACGCGCTGGCAACCGAAATCCCGGTGCTGCATGCGGCAAGCGATCTGGATTTGTTGATCCGCGCGCCGCAGCCGCTGGACCGCGAGGCATTGCTGGAATGGCAGGCCCGGGTGGCCCTACTACCGTGCCGCGCCGATACCCAGATAGAAACACCGTACGGCGCCTTCGCCCTTAATGAGTGGCTGCGCGATGGCCGCGCGCTGCTGAAAACATCCCGCGGCGCTCGCTTAACCGCGACGCCGTGGCACAGGGAGGACTGATGAAGATTATATTTACTTTTCCCGGTCAGGGCGGCCAGCGCCCCGCAATGCTGGCGGCAATCCCCGATCGCGAGGCTATCCTCACCCAGGCGCGTGCCGTGCTGGGGGATGAAGTCGATACTCTCGATAGCGCCGACGCGCTAAAGCATACCCGTGCAGTACAACTCTGTCTGCTGATCGCCGGGGTAGCCTGGGCGCGCGAACTACAGCGCCAGGGCGTGGATCCGCAGATGGTCAGCGGGCTCTCTATCGGCGCGTTTCCGGCAGCGGTGATTGCCGGCGCGCTCGATTTCGCCAGCGCGCTGCGCCTGGTGGCGCTACGCGGCGATTTAATGGAGCGGGCTTATCCCGAAGGTTACGGGCTGACGGCGATTATGGGGCTGACCCGCCCGCGGGTTGAGGCGCTGATGCAGGGCCACGAGGTTTATCTCGCCAACCTGAACGCCGAAACGCAAATCGTGATCGCCGGGCGCGATGAAGCCATGGCCGAGGTGGCGCAGTTGGCGCTGCAGGCTGGCGCCAGTAAAGCCCAACGGCTGGCGGTCAGCGTGCCGTCGCACTGCGCGCTGTTAGATAAACCTGCCGCAGCCCTGGCAAAAGCCTTTGCCGACGTCACCTTAACGCGCCCTCAGCGCGCCTATTTAAGCGGCTCGACGGCGCGCGTGCTGTGGGATCCGCAGCGGATCGCCGATGATCTGGCGATGAATATGGCGCGCACCGTGCATTGGCAGGAGGCGATGATCGCCGCTGATGAACGCGACGCAAGGCTGGCAATCGAGATGCCGCCCGGCGGCGTGCTCACCTGCCTGACCCGGCAGGCGGGCTGGCGCGGCGAGACAATTTCGCTGGAGCGCAGCGGCGTAGACGTCGCCCGCCATCTGGCGCAGCGGCTTAGCGATTAATACTGCGGGCGTACATGCGCCCTTCCGCCGCCAGCGCCAGCAGGTCGGCATCGCGCTCGCGATGATGTGAATAGACGATAGAGATCAGCTGGCGCATCTGATAGGGTTCCGCCAGCTTTAACAGCTGCACATCGTTTTCGTAAACCTTCTTCATGCGCCCCGGCAGCAGCGCAAACCCGACGCCCGCCTGCACCAGGCTTATCATCGAAAAGATATCATTCACCCTGGTCACGATTTCCGGCTCAAAACCGGCTACATGAAAGGCCTCCTGAAATCCGGCATACGTCGCAAACCCTTCCGCCAGCGAGACAAATTTACGATCGGCGTAATCGCGCAGGTCGGCGAGCTGAGTGGTATCCAGCTGTTCCGTCGCCGGCGCGGCGAGGAAGATATCATCTTCAAATAGCGGCACCACGTCGAAAGCCGAATTATTGTACTCGCCTTCATTGGTGGCGATTAAGATAGCGTCAAGGGCATCGTCTTCCAGCATATCCAGCAGCATCTGATTGGAGCCCATCGTCAGATCCAGTTCAAGCTCCGGGCGACGCAGCTTCATCCCCATGATGATGCGCGGAACGGTTTCCAGCGTCAGCGAATAGAGGGTACCGATGCGCAACCGTCCCTGACCGACGCCGGCAACTTTGCGCGTCGCCTCAAGCCCGCGGCTCATCAGACTCATCACATCCTGGCAGTATTCGAGCAGCGTCCACGCCGCCTGCAGCGGCAGCAGGTTGCGCCCTTTGTGAACAAACAGCGGGCAGCCGACCCCCTCTTCGAGCGTATGCAGCGCGCGGTGAACGCTAACGCTGCTGAGCTTCATGGCTTCGGCGGTTCTGGCGATATTGCCCTTCGCCATAAACATCATAAAGACCGATAGCTTGCGGAAGGTGATCTCCTGGTTGATATCGTCTTTCATAACCCTTCCACACCCCTGGTTTAATTTTCTTATTTCAATTCAAACCAGTATATCTTTTATGAGGCCAAAGTTGCAGGCAGCGCGCGGCCTCAGCCGGTAAATAACGCAAAAAAGGGAAGACCATGGTCTTCCCTTTTGTTCACTGCCTGGATGCGTCGTTACAGCGCCATATCGTGCTGCGGCGAGGCCTCGCGCGGCGTCTCTGCCGGTTTGGCGGTCGCGGTCGGCGCCGTCTCTGGCATCTGAATGACCGGAGGCTTGGTCAGTTGCAGCGCCGCGGCGGTGTCATCCCAAACCTGCTGGGTCAGCGCCACGTTGCCGTTTAACTTCTCGCCGTAGCTCGGCACGATAGCGCGAATGCGGCTCTGCCATTCCGGCGAGTTAAACTGCTGCGGGAACATCTGCTTGAGAACGTTCAGGGTGATCGGCGCGGCGGTGGAAGCACCTGGCGATGCGCCGAGCAGCGCAGAAATCGTTTTCTGCTGATCGACCACCACTTCGGTACCGAGCTTCAGCACGCCGCCCTTTTCCGCGTCTTTTTTGATGATCTGCACGCGCTGACCGGCCTGAATCAGTTTCCAGTCTTCTTTACGCGCGTTCGGGTAGTACTCTTTCAGCGCCGCAAAGCGGTCATCATCGCTGAGCATAACCTGGCTAACCAGGTACTTCACCAGATCGAAGTTGTCGAGACCAACGTGGGTCATCGGCAGTACGTTGCTGGTGGTGGTGGTACTCAGCAGATCGAAGAACGAGCCGTTTTTCAGGAACTTGGTGGAGAAGGTGGCGAATGGCCCGAACAGCACCACGCGCTTACCATCGAGGTAGCGAGCATCCAGGTGCGGTACCGACATCGGCGGCGCGCCAACTGAAGCCTGACCATAAACTTTCTGCTGGTGCAGTTTTGTCAGCTCCGGGTTCTCGGTCATCAGGAATGAGCCGCCTACCGGGAAGCCAGCATAGTTGTCCGCTTCCGGAATACCGGTTTTCTGCAGCAGCTTCAACGCGCCACCGCCGGCGCCGATGAAGACATATTTGGCGTCGATAGCCTGCTCTTCACCGCTCTGCACGTTCTTAATCGTCACGTGCCAGGAGTTGTCGGCATTGCGTTTAAAATCGGTGACTTCAGAAGAGGTCTGCAGCGAGAAGTTGCTGCTCTTTTTCAGGCTACCGATCAGCTGACGGGTAATTTCACCGTAGTTCACATCGGTACCGACCGGCGTCCAGGTCGCGGCCACTTTTTGCTGCGGATCGCGTCCTTCCATCACCAACGGCGCCCACTGTTTAATTTGCGCGTGATCGGTGGAGAATTTCATTCCCTGGAATAAGGTGGTCTGCTGCAGCGCGTTATAACGCTTTTGCAGATAATCCACATTATCGCCCCACACGAAACTCATATGCGGCGTGGAATTAATAAACGAGTGCGGGTCGTGCAAAATACCGCGTTTGACCTGCGCCGACCAGAACTGGCGCGAAATCATAAACTGTTCGTTGATATCCAGCGCTTTGCTGACATCAATAGAACCGTCTGCACGCTGCGGCGTGTAGTTCAGTTCCATATTCGCCGAGTGACCGGTACCGGCGTTATTCCAGCCGTTGGAGGACTCCAGCGCGACGCCGTCGAGTTTCTCCACCATCACCTGTTTCCACTCCGGCTGCAACTCCTGCAGCCAGGTGCCCAGCGAGGCGCTCATGATGCCGCCGCCGATCAGCAGAAAGTCAGTTTTTTTCGAGGTATCGCCATTTGCGTAGGTCGCCGTACTGACGAACATCGCTAATGCGGTCATAGATATAATCGTTTTTTTAATTGCAGGCATAATAGAAATATCGCGTAGCAAAAGTGTAATAAGAGCCGTCATATTAACGCACTTTTACTTTATTTTAAAATATCATTTACACTTCGACATTTTAATCAAACAGTTTTTTAACTTAAAAAAGCAGCTTATTTATTTCGCTGGCAGTTATTGTGAAAAATAGCGACGGAAAATCAGGATGATTCGGGCGATAAGAAATATAGCGCCGGTTTATTTAGTTATTTAACAAACCGGCGCGGCGAGGAGATTAATTAACGTTACTGAGCGTTTTCTCTTGCGCTTCAGCCAGGGCGACACGCAAATGGTTGTTGTTTTCGCTGAGCAGATCTCGCGCCTGCCAGGCATCGAGCCCCGTCATCAGCATCAGAATCGCCGTCCGACAATGCTGATTGCAACTGGCCAACGCGGCTTTAGCTTGCGCGCGCGTACACTCTGCGGCGGCCATCACCATGGCGATTTGCCGCTCCTCCCAGCGCGGGCTGGTTGCCTGTAGATCAACGCGCAGGTTGCCGAACACTTTGCCGCTGCGTACCGCAAGGCCGGTGGTTAACAGGGTGAGGATCTGCCGCTGCGCCATTTGCGCTTTCGGATTGCCATAACCCGCCACCGCTTCCGGCCCGGTCTGCGGCGCAATCATAATATCCGCCAGCTGCGCGGCTTCGCTATCAGGCTGCTGCGTCAGGATCGCAATCGGCGTCCCCAGCGACCAGGCGTGACGCATGGCTCCCCACACCCACGGCGTTTTGCCGCTGACGGTGAGCGCCAGCAGCATATCATTAGCGCTCAGGGACAATAGCTGCATATCCCGTAAGCCCGCGTCATAATCGTTAGCCGCCCGCTCGGCGGCCTGCAGCGCGCTCCCTTCGCCACCGGCGATCATCGCCACCAGTGAGTGATTGGCTTCAGGGGAATAGTCATTAACCGTTTGCAACGCCGCCTGCCCGGATGCCCCGGCGCCAACGATCACCAGCCGTCCTCCCCGGCTCAGGGTCGCCGCGGCGTTATCCACCAGCCGGGTAATCTGCGGCAGGCAGGCATCGATGGCGACGGCTATCTGTTTGTTATCCTGCTGCAGCAGGGTCAGCATATCGAGGGTGGCGAGCGTATCGATATGGCGCGTTTGCGGGTGGCGTCGTTCTAGCATTGATGCGGTTGGCTTACTGCTCATAAAACCTCCATTTAAAACCGAACTCACTGCGGCGAAATCAATAGCGGTGACATATCCATTCATTCATCACGGCTATTTGATTGATGCAGCCAGTGTAAAGCCTTCATTCACGGCTTTACCGCCACGGGGGTCACAGTTTGTTCACCCGACACCTAATCGCAGCGCGATTGCGCGTTATCCGAGCATGAGGGCTACGCATGTCAGGCAGCGGATACCCAGTACGCCGGTTTTACTGTTATTACACGGCTTTATGAAAACCGCCCTATCGGCGATAATGATCGTTCAACGAATCGATCGGGGTTGTCATGAAGGAAGCCGAGCTACAGCCGCCCGCCCGCAAGCGCGCCCGCAGCCTGAAATTAAGTACCGCCGTCACGCTGATGATTGGCAGCGTTATCGGCGCAGTGCTGCTGCTGGTCTACGCGCTATGGTTTATGCAAATCAGTAACGCCACTCGCGACGGCTTAAAAGAGACGGCGCTGGCGGTGGCGCGCACCATGGCCGATATGCCGCAGGTGAAGCGCGGTCTCGGCGAGCCGCCGCAGAGCAATATTATTCAGCCGTTGGCGCAGGCCATTACCCGGCGTAACGACCTGCTTTACGCGATTGTGACCGACATGCGCGGCATTCGCTATTCGCATCCGGATAGCGCCATCATCGGTAAACCCTTTATCGGCGAGGATATCCGCCCGACCCTCGCCGGCCGGGAAAACGTGGCGATTAACCACGGCGTACTGGCGCCGGCGCTGCGCGTGTTTACCCCGGTATTCAATGAACAGCATCAGCAGATAGGCGTGGTAGTGGTAGGTATTTCGCTGAGTAAAGTTGACAAACAGATCGCCAATAGCCGCTGGGACGTTCTGCTGACCATTCTGTTCAGCGCGCTGGTCTGCGCAATCGGCACCTGGAGCCTGGTGCGCGGCTTGAAGCGTATTTTGCTGGGGCTGGAGCCGCAGGATATCTCCACCCAATTCCAGCAGCGACAAGCGATGCTGCACTCGCTGAAAGAAGGCGTGATCGCGGTGGATAGCAGCGGCCAGGTCACGCTGATTAACCCGGCCGCCCGCGGCATGTTACTTAGCGGGCCGGATAAAAGCATCGATCGCACCCCGCTGCTGGCGGACCTGCAGGAAGTTTTGCGCAGCGGCGAGCCCATCTATGACCGTGCGCTCGGCTGTAATGGCCTGTTGCTGATCAGCAATACCGTCCCGGTGCGCAGCCAGAACGCCATCGTCGGCGCGATCAGCACCTTCCGCGATAAGACCGAGATGAGTCAACTGGTGCAGCGGCTGGACGGCATGATGAGCTACGTCGATGCCCTGCGCACCACTTCGCACGAGTTTATGAACAAGCTGCACGTGATCCTCGGCCTGCTGAATATGAAAAGCTATGACAAGCTGGAAGAATATGTGCTGCAAACCGCCCATGCCTATCAGGCCGATATCGGCGAAATTCAGCACCGGATAAAATCGCCGGTGGTCGCCGGCTTCCTGATTGGTAAAATCCAGCGCGCCAAAGAGCGAGGCTTCACGTTGAACCTCGCCGAAGAGAGCCTGGTGCCGGATTGCCCCAATGAAAAACAGGTCACCGTACTGGTGACGGTGTTAGGCAATCTGATTGAAAATGCGCTGGACGCGATGAGCGGCCAGGAGGAAGGCGAAGTGAGCCTGCTATTGCACTATCAGGATGGCTGGCTAAGCGGCGAAGTGAGCGACGATGGCCCGGGGATCCCGGCGGCCAATATTGACGCCATCTTTAATAAGGGCTTCTCCACTAAAGGCGAAAATCGCGGCGTCGGCCTGTTCCTCGCCAACCAGCAGCTCCACGAACTCGGCGGCACGTTGTCCGTCGAGTCCGAACCTGGCGTATTTACCCAATTTTTTGTTCACCTGCCCTGGGATAGTAAAAGGAAAAAAGCGTGATAAATGTATTAATTGTTGACGACGATGCGATGGTTGCCGAGCTGAACCGCCTGTATGTGGCGCGCATCCCCGGTTTCAGCTGCTGCGGCACCGCGTCGACGCTCGGCAAAGCCCAGGAGATGATTAACGACCCGCAGATGGCGATCGATTTGGTGCTGCTGGACGTTTACATGCAGCAGGATAGCGGACTCGATCTGCTGCCGACCATTCGCGCCAGCGGCCGCGCCATCGACGTGATTATGATAACTTCCGCCGCCGATGCCGCCACCGTCCAAACCGCTATGCACTATGGCGTGGTGGATTATCTGATTAAGCCCTTTCAGTTCTCGCGCTTTGAAGAAGCGCTGACCGCATGGCGTGAAAAACGCAAACTGATGACCGGCCAGCCCTATTACGAGCAGGCGGATGTCGATCGTCTGTTGCACGGCGGCACGCCGGAAGCGGCTGACGCGCGTAAGCTACCGAAAGGCTTAACGGCGCAAACTTTACGCACGCTGTGCCAGTGGATTGATAGCCACCCTGATGTGGAATTCTCTACCGATGAGCTGGCGGCGGCGGTGAATATCTCGCGCGTCTCCTGCCGCAAGTATCTGATCTGGCTCGCGCAGATCAATATTCTCTATACCACCATCCATTACGGCGCGACCGGCCGACCGGTGTATCGCTATCGGCTGGTCGCCGAGCAGTACGGCCTGCTCAAGCAGTACAGTCAGTAATCTGGTAGCCGCTGTCGAGCAGTTGAAAGCGGATGCGCTGCGGTGACGACAGAATCACGTCGCGGTTTTTGGTGACAAAAATCGCTTCAATGTCGTCCCGCTGGCGCAACGCCGCGCAGCCCTTCTCCACGCCAAGGCCATACAGCAGCGTGGTCCAGATATCGCCGTCCAGTGAATCCGCGGAAATGACCGTTACGCTATCGAGTTCGTTATCCAGCGGATAGCCGCTGCGCGGATCGAGGATATGGTGCCAGCGTTTGCCATCCTGTTCGAAATAGCGTTCATAGGTGCCTGAAGTGACAACCGACTGCCCGCTAACGGCAATCGAGCCGATAAGCTCCTGCGCCGCAGCAAAGGGTTTTTTCAGCCCAATCGCCCATTCCCCTAACGTATGTACATTGCCGCCGAGATTAATCAGCGCCTGTTCGATCCCCTGCTGGCCCAGGTAATCGTGTACCCGGTCGGCAATATATCCTTTGGCGATTGCGCCAAGGTCGATTTCCATTCCGGCCTGCGCCAGCCACACGCTCTGCTTTTCGTCATCAAGAATGACATCCTGCGGGCGGGTTAACGGCAGCCGGGCCGCTATATCCGCCGCCGCTGGCACGCTATGCCCCTGAAAGCCAATGCGCCACAGTTTAACCAGCGGACCGATAGCCAGATTAAAGGCGCTGTCGCGCACCATACTGGCGGCTTTAGCGCACTTAATCAGTTGGTACACCGGACGGCTAACGGTGACGGGATGACGCCCGGCGGCATGGTTGATATCCATCACCTGCGACTGCGCCCGGTTCACGGTGAGCAGATCTTCGTAGCGTTTAATTAACTGAAATACGCGGGAGGCCAGCGCCTCATCGTGGGAATAGAGTTTGAGCAGGATGGGCGATCCCATCAACACGGCGGAGTAGCTATAGACGCGGTTATCGGACATTGGGCTCTCCTTAGAAGGGATAAGCCGGGCGGCTAAGCCAGCCCGGCATCAGCAATTACCTATTATCCTCTGGCACGTTTCGCCGCCTGATGGCCCGCGAGGGTACCGAAGATGATGATATCCGCGACCGCGTTACCGCCGATGCGGTTACCGCCATGGATACCGCCAACCACTTCACCCGCGGCGTAGGCGCCGCGAATCGGCTGCTGCGCCACATTCAGCACTTCGCCATCGGTATTAATGGTCACGCCGCCCATAGTGTGGTGCACCCCTGGGGCAATACGAATGGCGTGGAACGGGCCTTCGTTAATCGGCGCGCGCAGCGCGGTTGTGCGGCCAAACGCTTCATCGTGCTGTTTTTCCACCGCGCCGTTGTAGCATTCCAGCGTAGCGAGGAACGCATGGTAATCCATCCCCAGCTTCTCCGCCAGTTCACGCGGCGAGCTGGCGCTAGTGACGAAGCCTTTGGCGATATACTCGTCGGCGGCTTTGTTTTTCGCCCGCACATGCTCGTCGAAGACGATGTAAGCATAGTGTTCCGGCAGCGCGATAATCGCCGCAGAGACTTTATCGCGGGTCTCCATCTCGTTGAAGAAGCGGTTCCCCTGCTGGTTAACGAGAATAGCGCCGCCGCCGCGAATCGATTCGGAAATCAGGTACGAGGTCTGCTGCTCGACGGTCGGGTGAATTTGAATTTCGCCCATGTCCACGGTGCCGGCACCAATGCGCTCCAGCAGCGCAATACCGCTACCGGTCGCCCCTTTATGGTTGGTGGTCACGAAGCCTTCGAGGTCAGGACGATATTTCACCACCATCGCGCTGTTGGCGCTGAAGCCGCCGGTTGCCACGATGATGCTTTTGGTCTGCACGTCGATGATCTCTTGTTCATCGTTGATAAGACGCACGCCGCTCACTTCGTCGTGGCGCATCAGGATCTCTTCTACCGAGGTATCCAGCAGTACATCGATACCGCGTTTGGTGATATTACGCACCAGACCGCTAATCAGGTAGCCGCCAACCGCCGATCCATCGCGCGGACGGTGGGTACGGTCGATACTCATCCCGCCGGTAGTGGTGATATCGTTAAGCATAATCCCACGGTCCGCCAACCATTCAATGGCTTGCGGCGCGTTTTCAACGAAACGGCGCAGCAGCTGCGGGTTGTTTTTGTTGTGGCCGCCCTTCAGGGTTTCCTGATAGAACAACTCTTTACTGTCCTGAATACCTTTGACGCGCTGGAAGCGGGTTTCCGCGGCGTTCATCCCGGCGGAAGCTTTGATGGTGTTGCCGCCAATAGTCGGCATTTTTTCGACGATCAGCACGCTGGCGCCTTCGTCGTGGGCCTGAATCGCCGCAGCCAGACCGGCGCCGCCGCTCCCCACCACCACAACGTCATAGCTTTTCGGCGCGGCATCGTTGCCGCCCTCTTCCGCAGCCAGCGCTTTGCTGGATTTCAGCATCGCTTTGGACACGGCTTTTTTCACCGCTTCGCTCTGGCTGGTCGCGCCGGAGATAGCGTCGACGTGCGGCGTGTTGGCGGTCAGAATACGTTCGCGGATCTCTTCGAAGCTGGTGGTAAATTCAACGCTCTGCACCGGGCTTGCGGCCAGCTCAATATCCGCAATGCGATCGTTTTCGAGGCTGACGTTAATGACCAGTTCGTTGGCATCGTCCTGAACGGTTTCGACAAACATCCCCGGTTTAAATTTCGCGTCGCCCATGCTCATGTCGCGGATCATCGCCTCAACCAGCGAGAAACGCCACAGCGGTTCCGGAATATGCAGCGCCTCGCGCTGGGTGCTGTCGATAAAGAGTTCCAGCTCTTCGCCGGCGGCGATACGTGAAGCCCAGTCCGGATAGGCGATGCAGGCGCGGCCGACGGCCATCAGATCATAACCGTGATCGAGGCCCTGTTCGGCATCAGCGGCGTTAACCACCCCGCCGACGCCCATCACCGGCACCTGCGCCAGCGTTTCAGAACGCATGGCGCAGTATTTTTCAATCAGCGGCGTCGGATCGCTGGTATCTACGATAGACGGGCGCAGCGTCGCGCCAACCGAGAAGTGCAGGTAATCGACGCCGCGGGCGGCTAGTTTTTCAAGCAGATACATGGTGTCGTCGAAGCGGATCCCCGGGACTTCCATCTCTTCCGGCGAGAAGCGATAGCCGATAATAAAGGCATCGTCAGCGTACTGGCGGGCCATTTTATGCGTGATGTCCAGCACCGCCAGTGGGAATCTGGCGCGGTTGTCGCGGCTGCCGCCCCACTCATCGTCACGCTGGTTGGAGTTCGGCGAATAGTACTGTTGAATAAGATAGGTGTTGGCGCCATGGATTTCGACGCCGTCGAAACCGGCGAGAATGGCGCGGCGTACGCCGTCGCCAAATTTGGCAATCATGCCTTCGACTTCTTCACCACTGAGGGCGCGCGGCATGGCGGCGCCGTCGCGCGGCGCGGCAATGGCGCTCGGCGCCACCGGCTGGCGACCACCAATCAACTGTGGGTCAACCATGCGGCCGCCGTGGTAAATCTGCAGAATCGCTTTCGAGCCTTCCGCTTTTATCGCTTCGGCGATTTTCGCCAGTCCGGCGATTTTTTCATCGTTATCAATGCCAATAGCGCCCGGGAAGGCCAGACCATAATCATCAATAAAGCAGCATTCAACGATGATAGTCCCGATGCTGCCGGCGCGGGCGCGATAGTATTCAACGAGCTCGCTGGTGACGGTACCATCGAAATAACCGGTGCAGGTGGTCATTGGCGCCATTAGCAAACGGTTTTTCAGTTCAGTCCCATTCGGTAAAGTAAATGGCTGCAGAATTCGTTCGTTACTGGTCATATTAATACTCCAGATTTTAAATATTGAAATTCAGAATTGGGTGACGGAAATTTTATTGTTTGTTTATTTTCATTCCTGTTGTCATGCCAATAATATAGCGTGTTTTTTAGTTACTAAATTAATTACGTTAGTTAAAAAACTATTTAATACCTGCAATAACAGCAATACCTCCATTGTATTATTAAATTTATATATCGCATTTACATAATACAAATGAATAGTAACATTTCGGTCACTTTTGTTAATGCTGGCAAAACACACAAAATAAAAATAAAACCAATAATTTCAATTTGTTAAATGAGAAGTTGGTTTGGCTATTTATTATTATTTAAGCGATACTTTAACAATTATCGTTTCTTACGGATAATAACCACATCATCATATGTGGTTATTGCCAAACGAAAAAAAAGATCCAGATCACCTGTTTTTTTTGATCTCGATCAATTGCAATGCAACGTGAAAGCGCAATATATAAATACCCAATGAATTTAATTTAACGCCGCGAAAAACGCGTTAAATAACCGTTTAAGCAATAAACAATCTCGACCATTAATAATTAAAGAAACTTTCGCAACTAAAAAAATCGAGAATTGTAAGCGAAGACGGAACCGTATTTTCAACTACTAGCAGATACTCATTATGAAAGAGAAAAAGACAACCATACCGCCTGCGGGTGCCGCGTCTAACGCGGCGTATAAACGTCTGATCATGATGGCGTTGCCCATTATCGTCGCCGTACTGCTGCTGTTCGTCCCGGTGCCTGACGGCTTACCGCCATTCGCCTGGCACTATTTTGCTATCTTCGTCGGCGTTATCGTCGGCCTTATCTTCGAACCGCTGCCGGGCGCCGTTATCGGTATCACCGGGGTGGTGGTGATTGCTTTATGTAGCCAGTGGCTGCTGTTCAGTCCGGAACAGATGGCGGCGCCGAGCTTTAAGCTGGCCGGCGCGTCATTTAAATGGGCGGTCAGCGGCTTTGGCAACTCTACCGTGTGGCTGATCTTCGGCGCGTTCATGTTCGCCGCGGGCTATGACAAAACCCAGTTCGGCCGCCGTCTGGCGCTGATTCTGGTAAAATATCTTGGCCGCCGCAGCCTGACGCTGGGCTACGCCATTACCTTCGCTGACCTGCTGCTGGCGCCGTTTACCCCGTCCAACACCGCACGTAGCGGCGGGACCATCTACCCGATTATCGCTAACCTGCCGCCGCTGTACGGTTCTAAACCTAACGATCCGAGCGCACGCCGCATTGGTTCTTATCTGATGTGGGTAGCCATCACCGCCGCCTGTATCACCAGTTCCATGTTCCTGTCGGCGCTGGCGCCGAACCTGCTGGCGCTGGCGCTGGTAAAAAGCATCGTCGGTATCAACATCTCCTGGGGTACCTGGTTTATCGCCTTCCTGCCGCTGGGTATCCTGCTGATTCTGGCCATGCCGCTGCTGGCGTACTGGTTCTATCCACCAGAAGTAAAAATCAATAACGAAGTGCCGCTGTGGGCCGCTCGTGAACTGGAAAAACTGGGCAAACTGTCGCGCAATGAAATCCTGCTGCTGGTGTTTGTTTGCTTCGCGCTGATGATGTGGATCTTCGCCGCCGACTGGATTGAACCGGCGCTGGCTGCCCTGCTGGTTATCGTGCTGATGCTGTGGACCGGCGTGCTGTCCTGGAGCGATATCACCAACAACAAAGCGGCATGGAATACCTTTGTCTGGTTCGCCACGCTGGTCGCGCTGGCTGACGGTCTCTCCTCCACTGGCTTCATCGCCTGGCTGGGTAAAGAAGGCGGCGCGCTGATGAGCGGTATTTCTCCGGGCGTTGCGACCATCGTCCTGCTGCTGGCGTTCTATCTGCTGCACTACCTGTTCGCCAGCACCACCGCGCACACTACCGCGCTGCTGCCGGCCATGCTGACCATCGCTTCGACTATCCCGGGAATGAATATGCAAGTCTTCGTCCTGCTGATGGTGACCTCGCTGGGCGTGATGGGCATCATCACCCCGTACGGTACCGGTCCGAGCCCGATTTACTACGGCAGCGGCTACCTGCCAACCAAAGACTACTGGCGCCTCGGCACCATCTTCGGCGCCATCTTCCTGGCCGCCCTGCTGCTGATTGGCTATCCGTGGATGTCCATGATGTTCTGATTCATAACCGCCGGGTCTTCCCCCGGCGGTTTTTATCTTTATGGAGTATGTGAATATGTCGACGAAACCCTTTGTTTATCAAGACCCGTTCCCGATGGCGCATGACGATACCGAATACTATCTGCTCAGCAAAGAGCACGTCTCCGTCGCCGAATTCGCGGGCCAGGAAGTATTGAAGGTTGAACCGCAGGCGTTAACTCTGCTGGCGCAGCAGGCCTTCCACGATGCCGCTTTTATGCTGCGCGTCTCTCATCAGCAGCAGGTCGCGGCCATTCTGCTCGACCCGCAGGCCAGCGAAAACGACAAATACGTCGCGCTGCAGTTCCTGCGTAATTCCGAAATCGCCGCCAAAGGTGTGCTGCCCACCTGCCAGGATACCGGCACCGCCATCATCATGGGTAAAAAAGGCCAGCGCGTTTGGACCGGCGGCGGAGATGAAGCCGCGCTGGCGCAGGGCGTCTATAACACCTATACCGAAGACAACCTGCGTTACTCGCAGAATGCGCCGCTGGATATGTATAAAGAGGTCAACACCGGCACCAACCTGCCGGCGCAGATCGATCTCTACAGCGTCGACGGCGACGAATATAAATTCCTGTGCATGGCGAAAGGCGGCGGTTCCGCCAACAAAACCTATCTGTACCAGGAAACCAAAGCGTTAATCACCCCGGCGAAGCTGAAAAACTACCTCGTCGAGAAGATGCGTACCCTCGGTACCGCGGCCTGCCCGCCTTACCACATCGCCTTTGTGATTGGCGGCACCTCTGCGGAAGCGACGCTGAAGACCGTTAAGCTGGCTTCCGCCCGCTATTATGACGACCTGCCGACCGCAGGCAACGAGCACGGTCAGGCCTTCCGCGATGTGCAGCTGGAGCAAGAGCTACTGCTGGAAGCGCAAAATCTCGGTCTCGGCGCGCAGTTTGGCGGGAAATATTTTGCCCACGATATCCGCGTTATCCGTCTGCCCCGCCATGGCGCTTCGTGCCCGATCGGCATGGGCGTCTCCTGCTCCGCCGACCGCAATATCAAAGCAAAAATCAACCGCGACGGCATCTGGATTGAAAAACTGGAGAGCAACCCGGGAAAATATATCCCTGAACACCTGCGCCAACAGGGCGAAGGCAAGGTGGTTAGCATCAACCTGAATCAGCCGATGAGTGAGATCCTGACGCAGCTGTCGGCGCACCCGGTCTCCACGCGTCTGAGCCTTAACGGCACGATTATCGTGGCCCGCGACATTGCCCACGCTAAGCTGAAAGAGCTTATCGATAACGGCGAAGCGCTGCCGGAGTACGTGAAAGATCACCCTATCTACTATGCCGGCCCGGCAAAAACGCCTGCCGGTTACGCCTCCGGCTCTCTCGGCCCGACCACCGCAGGACGAATGGATTCCTACGTCGATCTGCTGCAATCGCACGGCGCCAGCATGGTGATGCTGGCCAAAGGTAACCGCAGCCAGCAGGTGACTGACGCCTGCCATAAACACGGCGGTTTCTACCTCGGCAGCATTGGCGGCCCGGCGGCAGTACTCGCCCAGCAGAGCATTAAGAGCCTCGAGTGCGTGGCTTATCCGGAGCTGGGAATGGAAGCTATCTGGAAAATCGAAGTGGAAGATTTCCCGGCCTTTATCCTCGTTGATGATAAAGGTAACGACTTCTTCCAGCAGATCCAAAATCAGCAGTGCGCCGGTTGTAAACAACACGGCTAATTCCCTCCACGCCCGGCGGCTCATCGTCGGGCGTATTCTCCCCCTTTATTCTTGAATTCACCTGACGCTGAACTATGCTCAATCCAGCAGCCGCACAGAGTTTGACCGGCTGAAAAATAACAATAATTCCCCCTTTTCCGGTGTCGCATATGAACAGGATCCAGGCGTTATTAACGGCGTGTTTTCTGCTATGGCTGGCCTTTCCGCTTTCGGCGGCAGAACCGCGTCAGCAGCCCACCGCTCGCGAGCAGGCGCGAACCGTCGCGATTTTCCATCAACCGATCGTCATGCTGCAGGCCACCTTCGGCCAGACTACGCCGGAAGAGCGGGTTCTGCGCATCCGCAATACGCTACGCGCCTTTACCGAGGCCGATATCAGCCAGCCGCTGCAGGTGGTGCCAGTCACCCGCTACAACCAGCCGGGGCGGCTGTTTCTGATGAATGGCAAACCTATTATGTTGCTAAGCCAGGCCGACCTCGATGAAGGCGACGATCTTACCCTCGATCAGGCGGCGCAGCGCGTTCTTGCCCGTATGGAAGCGCAGCGGACGTCGCTACGCGAACAGTACAATACCCGCTATCTGCTGCTGGCGGCGCTAAAATCCGCCGCCGGCGCGTTGCTCCTCGCCCTGGCCTGCTATCTCGCTTTCCGTTCGTGGCGGCGAGTACGGCGCTTTTTCCACCTGCGGATCCTCGAAAAGCGCAGCATGATCCCGCATAACTGGCGGCGTTTTCTCGGCAACATTGAAAGCCGGCTATACGCACTACTGGTCATACTGCTTGGGGTACTGGCGGGTTATGTCTGGCTGAGTTGGGTATTTAGCCTGTTTCCGTGGACCCGGGTATGGGGAGAATCGCTCGGTGAGTGGTCGGTAGGGGTAATTCGCGATATTTCGCTGTCCATCGTGTCGGCGCTGCCGGGATTGATGATCGTACTGCTTATCTTTCTGATTACGTGGTTTATCATCCGCCTGCTGAAGGTGGTGTTGGATCAGGTCGCCGCCGGGCGTCTGCAGATCCCCGGTCTGCATCCGGAAACCGTCGGCGCCACGCGAAAGCTTATCGCCGTGGTTATCTGGCTCTTTGCGCTCTCCGCCGCCTATCCTTTCTTGCCTGGGGCAAACTCTCTGGCCTTCAAGGGAATTAGCGTGTTCTTCGGCCTGATGTTGACGCTGGGCTCAGCGGGGGTGATGAATCACGCCATGAGCGGCCTGGTGCTGATTTATACCCGCGCGCTGCATAAAGGCGACTGGATCCGCATCGCCGATAACGAAGGACAGGTCAGCGAGATCGGCATGCTGGCGACCAAAATCCTGACCCGCGAGAACTATATTGTCACCCTGCCGAACGCGGTGGTGGTCAGTGGTAAAATCACCAATCTCAGCGCCAGTGACCCGCAACAGGGAATCAACCTCACCACCGGCGTGACCATTGGTTACGACACGCCGTGGCGGCAGGTACAGGCGATGCTGGAACTGGCGGCCCACCGCGCCCAGGGAGTGGATCATCAGGTAGCGCCGGTGGTTCGCAAACTGGGATTGCTCGATTGGTATACGTCGTATGAACTGCAGGTGCGGCTGTTACCGGAAACGACGCTGCCGGAGGGGCGCAACGCGCTGCATAGCAGCATTATCGATGTATTTAACGAATTTGGCGTGCAGATTATGTCGCCCAATTTTGTCATGCAACCGAAAGGCGCGGTGGTGGTCGCCAAAGAGGATTGGTATACCGCCCCGGCCGTCGCGCCGCAGGAGCGCGACAGGTAACGTCGCGCCCCAACGCAGCGTCACCAGGTAATGCCGGATGGCGCTGCGCTTATCCGGCCTACAACTCAAAATCCCCGGTGGCGCTACCGCTTACCGGGGCTACAGCGCCGTGCGATTTAGTAGCCCGGACAAGGCGCAATGCGCCGCCCCCTACGCCTGCGCGGCGTCGATCTCGGCAAACACCTGCTGCGCAAGGTGCAACGTGGCGTTTGCCGCCGGTAAGCCGCAGTACAGCGCCGAATGCATAATCAACTCTTTCAGCTCATCACGGGTCACGCCGTTATTAAAGGCGGCGCGCAGATGCATCTTAAGTTCCGCCTCGCGGTTGAGCGCAATCAGCATCGCAATAGTGATCATGCTGCGGGTATGGTGATCGAGCCCCGGACGCGTCCAGGTTTCTCCCCAGGCGTAACGGGTGATGAAATCCTGAAACTCCTCATTCAGCGGCGTGAGGTTCTGCAGCGTACGGTCAACGTGAGCATCGCCTAATACCTTGCGGCGAACCTCCATTCCCTGCTGATAACGTTGTTTATCTTCCATTTTGCTCCCCCAGCAAAAAGCCGTTCAGCGCGGCGTTAAAGGCGGCTGGCGCTTCGATATTCGACAGATGCGACGCGCTCAGCACCACCACCTGGGAATCGGCAATCTGCTGATGCAGAAAGTTAGCGTCGGCGACAGTGGTGACAGGGTCACTTTCTCCAGCAATAATCAGCACCGGAATCGCAATTTGCCCGACCTCCCCCCGCAGGTCTGCCGCCGCCAGCGCTTCGCAGCAGGCGGCGTAGCCTTCAGCGTCGCTATGGGTCAACTGGTGACATAACGCCTCGACCACCTCCGGCGCGCGCTGGCGGAAATTATCACTAAACCAGCGGTCCGCCGCCCCCGCGGCAACCACATCCATTCCCTCCTGACGCACCGCGCGGGCGCGGGAAAGCCAGCCCGACTGATCGCCGATCCGCGCTGCGGTATTAGCCACCGCCACCGCGTAAAAACGTTCCGGCGCAAAGCGCGCCAGCCATAATCCCGTCAGCCCGCCCATCGAAATACCGCAAAACAGTGCCTTACCGATATTAAGGTGATCGAGCAGCGCAAGTACGTCTTCGCCCAGTTGCGCCAGGGTCACCTTGCCGTTTTTCGTCGTTTTACCATGGCCATGGGTGTCATAACGCAGTACGCGAAAATTCGCCGTCAGGGCCTCCATTTGCGGCTGCCACATGGCGCGCGTGGTGCCAAGCGAGTTCGACAGCACGATAACCGGCGCGCCTTCCGGCCCGTCGAGTTGATAATCAAGATTCATGATGTTGCTCCTGATAACGCGCCAACACCTGGCGCACAAAGCGTTCGGCGCTACCGGTAGCCGTTGCCGGATCCAGTAGCGCGTTTAAACGTTCGCGGGAGAGATACTGACTGACCAGCGGGTCGGCCGCCAGCAGATCGACAAGCAAGCCATTGCGATCCAACGCCTGACGACACAGCGCTTCTACACGATGGTGCGCCTCGGCTTTGCCAATAAACTCCGCCAGCGCCAGGGTCACCGCTTCCGCCATAATCAGCCCGTGAGTGATATCAAGGTCGGCACGCATCTTATGCACGAAAACCTGCATCTCGCGCACCAGCATGTCAGTTTGCGCCAGCGCCCCGCCCACCAGCATGATCAGTTCCGGTAGCGTTTCCCATTCGGCCTGCCAGCCGCCGAGCGCGCGCTCATGCTGTTGGATTTGACCGGCGTAAAGGGTGGCGACCAGCCCCGGCGTGCGCTGCGCCGCGGTGAGAATCGCCGCGCAGGAGACCGGGTTACGTTTGTGCGGCATGGTTGAGGAGCCCCCGCGCCCTTCCGCCAGCGGCTCGCCGACTTCCGCAACCTCGGTTTGCATCAGCAGCGAAAAATCATTGGCGAATTTTCCCAGAGTGCCGCAAACGCCGGCGAACCAGGCGCCGACTTCGAGGAAACGGTCGCGCTGGCTATGCCATGGCGTATCCGGCAACTGCAGGTCGAGGGTTTGCGCCAACGCCTGCGCCACCTGTGGCGCCTGCTGTTTCAATGAATCAAGCGTGCCCGCCGCGCCGCCAAACTGCAGCGCCAGCACCCGTGGGCGCATCTCAATCAACCGCTGTTGCCAGCGCAGCAGCGTATCCAGCGTCCCCGCCAGTTTAAGGCCAAAGGTGACCGGTAGCGCATGCTGCATCCAGGTGCGCCCCGGCATCACCGTATGTTGATAGCGCTGCGCCTGTTCGGCGAACGCGTCAATCAGGCTTTGTAGCAGGCTATCCGTCGCCGCCAGCGCGCCCCGCAGTTGCAGAACAAACCCGGTATCGATAGCGTCCTGGCTGGTGGCGCCCCAATGGACATAGCGCGCGGCGTCCGGATCCTGCGCTTTCACCCGCGCAGTCAGCTGTTTAACCAGCGGAATAGCCAGATTGCCGGCGCTGGCCGCCGATTGTCCCAGCGCGTCGAAATCGATAAGCGCATGCCGGCAGGCGTTGACTATCGGCGAGACTGCCGCCTGCGGCACCAGCCCGCAGTCGGCCTGCGCCTGCGCCAGCGCGGCTTCGAAATCCAGCATACCCTGTACCCGCTGCGCATCGCTGAACCAGTCGGTTAGCGGACTGCTACGCAACATGGGCGTCAACAAACTCATCGCGACTCCTTAAACGCGTTCAATAATCAGCGCAATCCCCTGGCCCACGCCGATACACATGGTGCACAGCGCATAGCGGCCGCCGGTACGCTTCAGCTGATAAGCGGCGGTCATCGCCAGACGTCCGCCGGAAGCCCCCAGCGGATGACCCAGCGCAATGGCCCCGCCGTTGGGGTTAACGTGGGCAGCATCATCCGGCAGGCCTAAATCACGGGTAACCGCCAGCGCCTGCGCGGCAAAAGCCTCATTCAGTTCGATGACATCCATCTGCGCCAGCTTCAGCCCGGTTTGCGCTAACACTTTGCGCACCGCCGGCGCCGGGCCGAAGCCCATAATCCGCGGGGCCACCCCCGCCGTCGCCACGCCGACAACCCGCGCTAGCGGCTGTAAATCATTCGCCGACATCGCCTGTTCACTTGCCAACAACAGCGCACAGGCGCCGTCGTTAACACCGGAGGCGTTACCGGCGGTAACGCTGCCATCGGCGCGGACCACGCCGCGCAGTTTAGCCAGCGCCTCCAGCGAGGTGCTGCGCGGATGTTCATCGCGGCTGAAACGCAGCGGCTCACCTTTGCGCTGCGGCACCGATACGGCGATCAGTTCATCGGCGAAACGCCCCGCTTCCTGCGCCGCCGCGGTACGTAACTGACTGCGTAGCGCAAAAGCGTCCTGGTCAGCGCGAGAAATGGCAAACTCATCGGCGACGTTTTCCGCAGTTTCCGGCATCGAGTGCACGCCGTACAGCGCTTTCATCTGCGGGTTAATAAAGCGCCAGCCGATGGTGGTATCTTCCATCTGCATCGAGCGGCTAAAGGCGCTCTCGGCTTTGCCCATCACAAACGGCGCGCGCGACATACTCTCCACCCCACCGGCGATCATCAGTTGAGTTTCGCCGCTTTTAATCGCCCGCGCCGCGACGCCGATCGCATCGAGACTGGAACCACAGAGGCGGTTAATCGTGCTGCCGGGAACGCTCTGCGGCAGCCCGGCCAGCAACAGCGCCATGCGCGCCACGTTACGGTTATCTTCTCCGGCCTGGTTGGCGCAGCCGTAGATCACATCGTCGATCAGCGCCGGATCGAGTCCCGGGTTACGCTCCAGCAGCGCTTTCAGCGGCAGCGCCGCCAAATCGTCGGCGCGCATACTGGATAATGCGCCGCCAAAACGGCCAAACGGCGTACGCACCGCATCACAGATAAATGCCTGATTCATCATAGGTTCCTTACGCACTTTCCGCCAGTTGTTCAAAAGTCAGCGCCACCGGAGTGATGCGCTGTAGCTCTTCAAAGGAGAGGCCATTAAAGATTTCGCGCACCACCGGGCCGCGGTCGGTAATATCGATGACCGCCAGATCGGTATAGATACGGCTGACGCAACCGACGCCGGTCAGCGGGTAGCTGCACTGTTCGACCAGTTTGCATTCGCCATCGCGGGTCAGATGGTCCATCATCACAAACACCTGGCGGGCGCCGATAGCCAAATCCATCGCCCCTCCAACCGCCGGGATCGAATCCGGCGCGCCGGTGCTCCAGTTAGCGAGATCGCCGCTGGCGGAAACCTGATAGGCGCCCAGCACGCAGATATCGAGATGCCCGCCGCGCATCATGGCGAAGGAGTCGCCATGGTGGAAAAAACAGCCGCCCTGCAGCAGGGTGACATACTCTTTACCCGCGTTGATCAGTTCCGGGTCCTCTTCGCCGGGCTGCGGCTTCGGCCCCATTCCCAGTAGCCCGTTTTCACTGTGCAGGAACACCTCTTTATCGGCAGGTAGATAGTTGGCGATACGGGTCGGCAGGCCAATACCGAGGTTGACGTAAGCGCCTTCTGGAATATCGCGGGCGACGCGCTGGGCCATTTCGTCACGAGTCAATTTTTGCATGTTCGGCTCCTCAGGCGCTTTGCGCGACGGACAGATTTTCCAGCGAGAATACACGCTGGACGAAAATCCCCGGGGTGATGATGTTTTCCGGGTCGAGTTCGCCAAGGGCGACCAGCTGCGAGACTTCAACAATGGTGGTTTTGGCGGCGGTCGCCATGATCGGGCCGAAGTTGCGCGCCGCTTTACGGTAGACCAAGTTGCCCCAGCGGTCTCCCTGGTGGGCCTTAATCAAGGCGAAGTCAGCTTTAATCGGATACTCAAGCACATAATGGCGGCCATCTATTTCCCGGGTTTCTTTGCCTTCCGCCAGCGGCGTGCCGTAGCCGGTTGGGGTAAAGACCGCGCCGAGCCCCGCGCCAGCGGCCTGGATCCGCGCCGCCAGATTGCCCTGCGGCACCAGTTCCAGCTCAACCTTGCCGCGGCGATACAGGTCATCAAAAACTTGTGAATCCACCTGGCGCGGGAATGAGCAGATCATTTTGCGCACCCGCCCGGCTTTGAGCAGCGCCGCCAGCCCCACTTCGCCATTACCCGCGTTGTTATTAATAATGGTTAGGTCGCGGGCGCCCTGTTCAATCAGGGCATCAATCAGATACGTCGGCTGCCCGGCGGGGCCAAAACCGCCAATCATGATGGTCGCGCCGTCGTGGATCCCGGCAATGGCCTCACTCAGCGTCGACACGCTTTTATCAATCATCAGGTCGCTCCTTAACGTGCGGTAATCGCACTTATATGCGTTGTTCGCACAAAATGTGACCCGCTTAACGATGCTGGTCAAGGGCGATAATCGAAATATGGTGCGATAATCGAACATCGTATATCTTTAGCGAAAGAATGTGATCGATGGCAAATACGGAGAACAAAATGGACAAGCATCCAGATGATGTAGTGGCGGGCGACGGCGATCCGTTTAAGGGCGACCCGAACTTTATGGCGTCGCTGGCGCGCGGGCTGGAAGTGATTCAGGCTTTTACCCCGCAGCGCCCGTTGCTGTCGATTTCGCAGATCAGCCAGAAAACCGGCATTCCTCGCGCGGCGGTACGGCGCTGCCTGTATACCTTAAGCAAACTGGGATTCGTTTACGCCGAAGACGGTAAGAATTTCCAGCTGCGTCCACGGATCCTCGCCCTCGGTCACGCCTGGCTGGCCTCAACGCCGCTGGCGCGCTCGGCACAGCCAGTGCTCAAGCATCTGAGCGAAATGCTCAATGAATCCTGCTCAATCGCCACCCTCGATGGCGACGATATCCTGTATATCGCCCGCGCCTCCAGTTCGCGAATTATGACGATCGATCTTGATATCGGCAGCCGCCTGCCGGCGTGGGCGACCTCCATGGGCCGCGTGCTGTTAAGCCATCAGCCGGAGGAACGGCTAAACGACATGCTGAGCCGGGTGACGATGATTCGCTACACCCCGCAGACGGTAGATTCGGTAAATAAGCTGCGCGCGGAGCTAAAACGCGTGTATCAGCAGGGATATGCGTTAAACGATCAGGAACTGGAAATGGGGCTGCGTTCGCTGGCAGTGCCGCTATATAACCCGCAAGGACAGGTGGAAGCGGCGCTGAACGTCGGGGTTCACGCGGGCCAGATGTCGACCCGCGAAATGCTGGATCGGGTGCTGCCGGAATTACAAAAAGCCGCCCGCGAGCTAACGCTGCTGCTGCGCTAGCGGCTGCGTTTGGCGTGTAGCTCCCAGTTCTCCTGCTTAGCCTGTTCGGATTTACGCAGCGCCACGTAACAAGCGCCGCTGCCGCCGTGGTGCGGTAGCGCGGCGCAAAACGCCTGTACCTCGGGCAGCTCTGGCAGCCAGCGCGCCAGGTAGCTGCGAATAATATTGGCGTGGGCCTGGTCATCACGGCCTTTGCCGTGGATGATAAGTAAATTACGCAGCCCCTCTTTTTGCGCCTGTATCACGAAGGCGAACAGCATTTGCCGACACTGTTCGACCGGCTGGCGCAGGAGCGACAGGCTTGCCTGCTGGCTGTATTTTCCGCGCCGCAGTTTTTCCAGCACTCCGCTTTGCAGCCCTTCCCGTTTGAACTCCAGCGGCACGGCGAGCGGCACAATATCGAGGTAGCCGGTGGTCAGATAATTATCGAGCTGCAGGGTATCGATACGCTGCGGGGCGCGCACGTTGCGCTCACGGTGCCAGTGTACGTCATTATTGCGTTTCAGAGGCTGGACATCCTCCATGGCGTCAAGAAACAGGGATTTGTCGTCAAGGTTCATGGTCTCTCCTCCAGCGGCTATCGCCTGCTACTATAGCCGCCTCGCGCCTCCCCCTCAACGCGTTTAGCCGCCACTGCCGGCAAATAGCCCCACGCAGGATTTTTAAGGAAACAATTGACGGCTTTGACGACGAAACAAGGTGATTAACGAAGCCGTTAACGGCGTTGGTCGCGTATCGCGCCGCTGAATCAGGTAGTAGGTTGCCCTGGGTAACGTTTCACGTATGGGAATCATCACCAGTTTATCCGCCATCATCGGATCGTTTCCGAGCTCTACCGGCAGAATGCTGAGGAAATCGCTCTTCACCACCAGACTGATGCACGAAGAGAAGGTTTCACACACGATATCGACCTTGGGCGCCAGCCCGGCCTGGTTAAACATCTCCTGCAGTTGTTTAAAGTAGCTGCCGCGCGGCGTTGGCATCGTCCAGTGGTGATCGAGCAATTCAGTCAGGGAAGTGGCGCGCGCCGCCGGATGTCCGGCGCGGGCGAATACCGCGAATGGTTTCTCAAACAGTTTTTCAAAGCTGAATTCATGATCGTACGGGCCGGGATAGTAGGTGTTGATAGTGAAATCAAGCTCACCCTGACGCAGTTCATTAATCATCGCCAGAAGTTGCCCTTCCATGATCCGCACCTTCACCAACGGATGCTGCTGATGAAAGCGGCAGATCACCGATGGCATCAGCGAACGGGCGACGCTGGCGCCGAGACCAATATTAATCTGCCCGGCCTGCTCGCCCTGACGCTGCAGCAGTTCATCCTGCGCCGCCCGCAGCTCTTCAAGGATCAGGCTCGCATGTTGATAAAAACTTTCGCCGTTTTCCGTCAGCGCCACCCCCTGGCTGCGGCGGACAAACAGTTGGGCGGAAAGCCCCTCTTCCAGCTCTTTAATCGCCTTGGTCAACGCAGGCTGCGAGATCGCCAGCGCCCGGCTGGCGCCGCGAATACTCCCCTCGCGGGCAACCTCAACGAAAGCGCGAATTTGATGAAATTTAATCTGAAATGACATGCTTTAGGCGATAACCATTGTTTATCAGACAGAAGAAAATGACATCTACTGTAATCGAACATGCTGTGGCAGGTTAAGGGTGAGATTGCATGAAAGGCGTATGTGATAAGCAAAAGCTATCACTTCGTGAACGCCGTCACACTTTTTTAATATGACAGGAAGGGTTATGCCGCAACTTCATGAATTGGTAAGCCAACTGGCGCCGGAAATGACGCAATGGCGTCGTGATTTTCACCTGCACGCGGAGTCCGGATGGCTGGAATTTCGTACCGCCAGCAAGGTTGCCGAGATCTTAGACGGCCTCGGTTATCAACTGGCGCTGGGGCGCGACGTTATCGATGCCGACAGCCGGATGGGGCTACCCGACGATACTACCCTGGAGCAGGCATTCCAGCGCGCCCGCGAACAGGGAGCGCCGGAACGTTGGCTACCGGCTTTTGAAGGCGGATTCGCCGGCGTCGTCGCCACCCTGGACACAGGCCGCCCCGGCCCGACGCTGGCGTTTCGTGTCGATATGGACGCGCTCGATCTTAACGAACAACACGACGATTGCCATCGCCCGCATCGCGCAGGTTTCGCCTCCTGCAACGCCGGAATGATGCACGCCTGCGGTCATGACGGCCATACCGCCATTGGGCTGGGTTTAGCGCATGTGCTACAGCAGTATGTCGATCGGCTCAACGGGATCATCAAGCTGATTTTCCAGCCTGCCGAAGAAGGCACCCGCGGCGCGCGCGCGATGGTGGCGGCAGGCGTGCTCGATAACGTGGACTACTTCACCGCCATTCATATCGGCACCGGCGTCCCCAGCGGCACCGTGGTCTGCGGTGGTGACAACTTTATGGCGACCACCAAATTCGACGTGCAATTCGAGGGAGTCGCCGCTCACGCCGGCGGCAAACCGGAAGATGGGCGCAACGCGCTACTGGCCGCCGCGCAGGCCGCCCTCGCCCTGCACGCCATCGCGCCGCACAGCGCCGGCGCCTCGCGGGTTAACGTCGGTGTTATGCAGGCCGGTACCGGGCGCAACGTGGTCCCTTCTTCCGCGCTGATAAAAGTCGAAACCCGCGGCGAGACGGAAGCTATCAACCAGTATGTGTTTGAGCGGGCGCAAAACGTGATTGCCGGCGCCGCAGCGATGTATGAAGCCCGCTATGAACTACGGCTCATGGGCGCGGCGACCTCCAGCGCACCTTCTCCGGCGTGGGTGCAATACCTGCGTGAACAGGCAGCACAGGTGCCAGGTGTGATAGAGGCGGTGGATCATATTGCTGCGCCGGCGGGATCCGAAGATGCCACTTTGATGATGGCGCGGGTACAGGAGCGCGGCGGACTGGCTTCATACATGATTTTCGGTACTGAACTGAGCGCCGGACATCACAATGAGAAATTTGATTTCGACGAAGGGGTCATGACCATCGCGGTCGAGACGCTGGCGCGCATCGCGCTCAACTTTCCCTGGCAGCGAGGTGTGTGATGGAAAAGATCTATCAATTTGTTGATGACATCATTGAATCGCGACGCGACGATTTTTGCGCTATTGCCGATGATATCTGGGATCATCCGGAAACCCGATTCCAGGAATTCTGGTCCGCCGCGCGGTTGGCCGACGCGCTGGAAGCGGAAGGTTTTCAACTAAGCCGTCACGCTGGTGGAATCCCCAATGCGTTTATCGCCAGCTTTGGCGAGGGTAAACCAGTCATCGCCCTGCTCGGCGAGTTTGATGCGCTGGCAGGACTCAGCCAACAGGCGCACAGTGCTGAACCAACTTACGCGACGCCGGGGGAAAATGGCCACGGCTGTGGGCATAATCTACTTGGCACCGCAGCGTTCGCCGCTGCTGTCGCTGCGAAACAGTGGCTGCAGCAGCATGGCGGCTCGGGCACCCTGCGCTTTTATGGCTGCCCGGGTGAAGAAGGCGGCTCGGGTAAAACCTTTATGGTGCGCGAGGGGCTATTCGATGATATCGACGCCGCCCTCACCTGGCATCCGGAAGCCTGGGCCGGGATGTTCAGCACCAGCACGCTGGCCAATATTCAGGCGGCGTGGCGCTTTACCGGAACCGCCGCCCACGCGGCAAACTCACCGCATCTTGGGCGTAGCGCGTTGGACGCCGTCACGCTGATGACCACCGGCAGTAACTTCCTCAATGAGCATATTATCGAGAAAGCGCGTGTGCACTACGCCATTACGGATACCGGCGGCGTGTCGCCCAACGTGGTGCAGGCGCAGGCTGAAGTGCTGTATTTGATTCGCGCTCCGGAAATGGCCGACGTGCAGCAAATCTTTGCCCGTATTGAGAAAATTGCTCAGGGTGCCGCGCTGATGACCGAAACCAGCGTCAGCTGTCGTTTTGAAAAAGCCTGTTCCAGCTATCTCCCCAATCGCACGCTGGAAGCGGCAATGTATCAGGCCGTATGTCATTACGGTACGCCGCAATGGAGTAACGAAGAGCGCGCTTTCGCAGCGGATATTCGCGCCACGCTCGGCGTGAACGATATACAGAACAGCCTGAAGAATATTGCCGGCACCAGCGGTGAAGAAGGAAAAGCGTTTGCCCGCCGCCATCACGACACGGTGCTGATTGATGAAGTCGCGCCGTGGGCGGCAACGGAAAACGTGCTGGCGGGATCTACCGACGTCGGCGACGTGAGCTGGAAAGCGCCGGTGGCCCAGTGTTTTAGCCCCTGTTTCGCCATCGGTACGCCGCTGCATAGCTGGCAACTGGTGAGCCAGGGAAGAACCTCCATTGCCCATAAAGGGATGCTGCTGGCGGGTAAGATACTGGGAGCAACGGCAATTCGTTTGTTCAGCGACAGGCCGTTGCTTGAAGCAAGCCAGCAGGAACTGGCTCAGGTACTGGCGATTAGCCCATATCAGTGCCCGATCCCGCGTGACGTCGTACCATCAATTTTAAAATAAGAAAAATTAGCCTCTGGGATAACGCACAGCGTGATGGCAATCGCCAATAAAAATAACAGCTGACAACCCATGAGGTATGCCGCAACCAACACAACAACGACAACTGAGGAACGCCCATGAGTATGTCATCCATACCGTCGCATTCCCCCACCGGTAAGCTGTATGGCTGGGTTGAAAAAATAGGTAATAAGGTTCCGCATCCATTTTTGCTGTTTATCTATCTGATAGTGGCGCTGATGGCCGCTACCGCCATCTTGTCGGCGCTAAACGTCGGCGTACAGAACCCCACCGACGGTTCGCGAGTGGTGGTAAAGAATCTGCTCAGCGTTGAAGGGCTGCACTGGTTTCTGCCAAACGTGATTAAAAACTTTAGCGGCTTTGCACCGCTGGGGGCGATTCTGGCGCTGGTGCTCGGCGCCGGTTTTGCCGAACGCGTCGGCCTGCTGCCGTCGCTGATGGTCAAGATGTCATCGCACGTTAGCGCGCGTTACGCCAGTTACATGGTGCTATTTATCGCCTTTTTCAGCCATATCTCTTCCGACGCGGCGCTGGTCATTATGCCGCCGCTAGGGGCGTTGATGTTTCTCGCCGTCGGTCGTCATCCAGTGGCGGGGTTACTGGCGGCGATCGCCGGCGTTGGCTGCGGATTCACGGCAAATTTACTCATTGTCACCACCGACGTATTGCTCTCCGGTATCAGTACCGAAGCGGCGAAAACGCTCGATGCCTCGCTGCATGTTAGCGTCATCGACAACTGGTACTTCATGGCTACCTCAGTCATCGTACTTACTCTGGTCGGCGGATTGATTACCGATAAACTGGTCGAGCCGCGGTTAGGAAAGTGGCAGGGTAAGAGCGATGAAACCCTACAGACGCTGACGGCGGAGCAGCGCTTCGGGCTGCGCATTGCCGGTATTGCGGCGCTGTTGTTTGTGGCAGTTATCGCGCTGATGGTGGTGCCGGACAACGGCATTCTGCGCGATCCCATCAAGCATACCGTGATGCCCTCGCCCTTTATTAAAGGCATTGTGCCGCTGATTATCTTTTTTTTCTTTGTCGTATCTTTAGCTTACGGCATCGCCACCGGCAAAATTCGCCGTCAGGCTGACCTGCCGCAGTTAATGATCGAGCCGATGAAGGAGATGGCCGGATTTATCGTGATGGTCTTCCCGCTGGCCCAGTTTGTCGCCATGTTTAACTGGAGCAACATGGGGAAATTCATGGCCGTTGGTCTGACCGATGTGCTGGAGAGCGCCGGGATGAATGGGGTGCCGGCGTTTGTCGGCCTGGCGCTACTGTCGGCGTTTTTGTGTATGTTTATCGCCAGCGGTTCGGCTATCTGGTCGATTCTGGCGCCCATTTTTGTACCAATGTTTATGCTGCTGGGCTTTCACCCGGCGTTTGCGCAGATCCTGTTCCGAATCGCTGACTCTTCCGTGCTGCCGCTCGCGCCGGTATCGCCGTTTGTGCCGCTGTTTCTCGGCTTTTTACAGCGCTACCGGCCCGATGCCAAACTGGGCACCTACTATTCGCTGGTATTACCCTACCCACTCATTTTCTTAGCCGTCTGGCTACTGCTGCTGGTGGGCTGGTATCTTGTCGGGCTGCCGATAGGTCCCGGCATCTATCCCCGTTTACCCTAACGCAGCGACAGGCCAGGGAGGGCCTGCGTGAGTTAACGAATTGTGGTGCGGTTCAGGAGCGTTTTACACAGACTTTCGATGGCTAACGACAGCAAATTGATAGCTAACCCACTGATAATCAACACAACAACTCCCGTTAATATGTATTGCATATCGCCACCTTTCTGTTGGTTAAAAAAAACCAGCGCCAAAGCGCTGGAAAAATAATTGACTCAAGGAATGCCTGTATATTTATCTGCGACGCCGGGTGCCTCCCGGTGAATTAGCCAGTTCACGCTAATTCGCGTGCGTATGACAAACTGCATAGAGATTTGAACTGAACGCTCCTCCGCACAGGGGAATTCGCCGCCAGACAAAGGTAGCAAAATGCTCTTTCTGCCGCGCCTGCTAGTTAATGCAAAAATAAACATTGCTCCCCGTCCCTTTATTCCAGCATTTTGCGATTGGGCAATCGAATGACGGAATTTAAATGACTGCGATTCGTATTTATAAATTAATAGTACAGCCTTTCATTATTTGCTGACCTTTCGGAGGTATAGTTGGCAGAGCGCACGTCATGATATGGTGTGCTCTTGCCGAAATAACCTCGTAGAAGGAAGACCGATGCTGACGCTACTGCAAGATAAAATCGATACCCCGCTGGGGCCGTTGTGGGTCATTTGCGATGAACAATTTAACCTGCGCGCCGTGGAGTGGGATCAGCACCGTGACCGTATGGAGCAACTGCTCGACATCCACTACCGCCATGAGGGTTATGAACGTCTTGATGCACGCGATCCGGGCGGGCTGAGCGCGAAGCTGCGGCAATACTTCGATGGCGATCTCGCAATTATCGATACCCTGCCGACCGCCACCGGCGGGACGCCGTTTCAACGTCAGGTCTGGCAAGCGCTGCGCACGATTCCCTGCGGGCAAGTCATGCACTACGGTCAGTTAGCCGAGGCTCTCGGCCGCCCAGGCGCGGCCCGTGCGGTCGGCGCGGCAAACGGTTCCAATCCGGTCAGCATTGTGGTTCCCTGCCATCGGGTGATTGGCCGTAACGGCACCATGACCGGCTACGCCGGGGGCGTACAGCGCAAAGAGTGGTTATTGCGCCATGAAGGCTATTTGCTGCTTTAACAGATAATGCCTTTTTTGGAAATTACAGGTAACTTTACAATAATTGATCGCTTAATAAATTTCTTGTTATCAACGAGATAGGGTGAAAGGTATATTTCCCCTTCTAATATTGCGTCTTTCCGGGTTTCGAGACTTACTTGCTCCTCAAAAAGATGTTAAAATTGACCAATATCAATTAAAGCTTGAGCAGACATATGATCCCGGAAAAGCGAATTATACGACGCATTCAGTCTGGTGGTTGTGCAATCCATTGTCAGGATTGCAGCATTAGCCAGCTCTGCATCCCCTTTACTTTGAACGAACATGAGCTGGATCAGCTTGATAATATCATCGAGCGTAAGAAGCCTATTCAGAAAGGGCAAACCCTGTTCAAAGCGGGTGATGAGCTGAAGTCGCTGTACGCTATCCGTTCAGGGACCATCAAAAGCTACACCATCACCGAACAAGGCGATGAGCAGATTACCGGCTTCCACCTGGCGGGTGATTTGGTCGGTTTTGACGCCATTGGCACCGCCCTGCACCCAAGCTTTGCGCAGGCGCTGGAAACCTCAATGGTTTGCGAAATTCCGTTCGAAACGCTGGATGATCTTTCCGGTAAAATGCCGAACCTGCGTCAGCAGATGATGCGCCTGATGAGCGGCGAGATCAAAGGCGATCAGGACATGATCCTGCTGCTTTCCAAAAAGAACGCAGAAGAACGGCTGGCGGCCTTTATCTACAACCTGTCCCGCCGTTTCGCGCAGCGCGGCTTCTCACCGCGTGAGTTCCGCCTGACCATGACGCGTGGCGACATCGGCAACTATCTGGGCCTGACGGTAGAAACCATTAGCCGCCTGCTCGGTCGTTTCCAGAAAAGCGGTATGCTGGCGGTGAAAGGGAAATATATCACCATCGAAAACAGCGATCTGCTGGCGCAACTGGCAGGCCAGGCGCGCAACGTCGCCTGATTTATCTCCGCTATACTTTCTTCTACCTTGTGCCGGATCGACATTTTTTTCTAATTTGTTGATCTGGCCAGGGTCATCCCCTGTTTCAATTCATCCATATAGGTTATCTTTTTAATGACTGACTGTAGCTACAGCTGTAAGGAGACCCTGTATGGCGAAGTATCAGAACATGCTGGTAGTAATCGACCCTAACCAGGACGACCAGCCTGCATTACGGCGCGCGGTGTATCTGCACCAACGGATTGGTGGACGCATCAAAGCCTTTTTGCCGATCTATGATTTTTCCTATGAAATGACCACCCTGCTGTCGCCCGACGAGCGGACGGCGATGCGCCAGGGCGTGATTAGCCAACGCAGCGCCTGGATCCGTGAACAGGCCAAGTTTTACATTGAATCCGGGGTGCCAATCGATATCAAAGTGGTGTGGCACAACCGCCCCTTTGAAGCCATCATTCAGGAAATCATCAGCGATAAACACGACCTGCTGCTGAAAATGGCCCATCAGCACGACAAACTCGAAGCCGTCATCTTCACCCCGACCGACTGGCACCTGCTGCGCAAATGTCCATGCCCGGTATGGATGGTTAAAGATCAACCGTGGCCGGAAGGCGGTAAAGCGCTGGTGGCGGTTAATCTGGCCAGTGAAGAGAACTATCACAACGCCCTCAATGAAAAACTGGTGCGGGAGACCATCGCCCTCGCCGATCAGGTTAACCATACCGAAGTACATCTGGTTGGCGCCTATCCGGTGACGCCTATCAACATCGCCATTGAATTACCTGATTTTGACCCGAGCATCTATAACGATGCGATTCGCGGCCAGCATCTGCTGGCTATGAAAGCGCTGCGCCAGAAATTCAGCATCGATGAAAACCGCACCCACGTAGAGAAAGGGCTGCCGGAAGAGGTTATCCCTGATTTAGCTGAACATCTGCAGGCCGGGATTGTGGTGCTGGGCACCGTTGGCCGCACCGGTATTTCTGCCGCGTTTCTCGGCAATACCGCGGAACAGGTTATCGACCACCTGCGCTGCGACCTGCTGGTACTGAAACCGGAAGCTTATCAAACCCCGGTTGAACTGGACGATGAAGACGACGACTAACGGCGTCTCATGAGGTTTGAAATTATATCTAACATCCCCCGCCCGTCGGGGGATTTTTTTTGTCGGCCCGCTAAAAAAGAAAAAGGGCCATACGGCCCCGGATATCAACGCTAATTGAACAAGCTTACAGAATGCGTTAGTGGATACCTAAACGCCAGGCCAGGTCGATCTCTTCTTTTAGTTCCATCGACGAAAGCGACATCAGATCGGCAAACTCGAGCTCGAGGAGTTTGAGCTTCTTCAGGTACTGCGCGGGGGTCATAACAGCGGTATCGCGGCGCAGGTACTCGATGGCCATCTGCGTGGGGGTTAACTCGGTATCCATAATATCCTCAGTGTGGTGAAAAAACAGGCATAGTATAACACCCATCGCCGTTCACTTTATGAGCAAATCATGGTTTCGCTGTCTATATAAAAAAGCCGTCTCAACAGAGACGGCTTAGAGCGTTGCGCTATTACAGCGCTTTCAGAATGGCATCCACGCTGGCTTTAGCGTCGCCAAACAGCATGTGGGTGTTCTCTTTGAAGAACAGCGGGTTCTGCACGCCAGCATAGCCGGTGTTCATCGACCGTTTAAAGACCACCACGTTTTGCGCCTTCCACACTTCCAGCACCGGCATACCGGCGATCGGGCTCTTCGGATCGTCCTGCGCCGCCGGGTTCACCGTGTCGTTCGCGCCAATCACCAGTACAGTATCGGTATCGGCGAAATCATCGTTAATTTCATCCATTTCCAGCACCACATCGTACGGAACCTTCGCTTCCGCCAGCAGCACGTTCATGTGCCCCGGCAGTCGTCCGGCGACCGGGTGGATACCGAAGCGCACCTTGATACCGCGCGCACGCAGCTTCTCAGTGATTTCCGCTACCGGATACTGCGCCTGTGCCACCGCCATACCGTAGCCTGGCGTGATGATCACGGAATGCGAGTTTTTCAGCATTTCCGCCGTCTCTTCAGCGCTGATTTCGCGATGCTCGCCAACTTCTTCATCGCCGCTGGAACTGCCGCCATCGGTGCCGAAACCGCCGGCGATAACGCTGATAAACGAACGGTTCATCGCCTTACACATAATGTAGGAGAGGATGGCACCGGAAGAACCGACCAGCGCGCCGGTCACGATCAGAAGGTCATTGCTGAGCATGAAGCCCGCCGCCGCCGCCGCCCAACCGGAGTACGAGTTCAGCATCGATACCACCACCGGCATATCCGCGCCGCCGATAGACGCCACCAGGTGCCAGCCGAACGCCAGCGCGATAATGGTCATCACCAGCAGGCATAGTACCTGCGTTCCGGTGCTGTCGGTACGCACGAAGGCCACCAGCAGCAGGAAGGAGATGACTAACGCCGCCAGGTTCAGCTTGTGGCGATTCGGCAACATCAGCGGTTTTGACGAAATTTTGCCGCGCAGCTTACCAAAAGCAACGATCGAGCCGGTGAAGGTCACGGCGCCGATAAAGATGCCGAGAAACACTTCAGTCAGGTGAATATTCGCCAGCACCTGATCGAGCCCCGGTCCGTGGTCGAGATAACTGTTGAAGCCGACCAGCACCGCCGCCAGACCAACGAAGCTATGCAGCACCGCCACCAGCTCCGGCATCTCGGTCATTTCGACTTTCTTCGCCAGACGAATACCGATCGCGCCGCCGATAACCATCGCCACGATGATCCAACCGACGTTACCGCTGTCCGGCCCGAAGATGGTGGCAATCAGCGCAATCGCCATCCCGGCGATGCCGTACAGGTTCCCCTGCTTCGACGTTTCGTGCTTTGACAGCCCCGCAAGGCTAAAGATAAACAGAATAGCGGCAACAATGTATGCAGCTGTAACTAATCCTCCAGACATGTGCTACCCCTTAGTTTTTGCGGAACATTTTCAGCATGCGCTGAGTGACGGTGAAACCACCAAAAATATTAATGCTGGCGATCAACACCGCGATAAAGCTTAAGAAGCTGACCCAGCCGCCGTGCCCTATCTGCAGCAATGCCCCAACGACAATAATCCCTGAAATGGCGTTGGTTACCGACATGAGCGGCGTGTGCAGCGCGTGCGACACGTTCCACACCACGTAGTAGCCGACTACGCAGGAGAGCGCGAAGACGGTAAAATGGCCAAGAAACTCTTTCGGCGCGACGTTCGCCAGCCAGCCAAAGAGGATAATCGCCAGCGCCATCAGCGCGTATTTACGCCACGGCGAAGCTGGTTTAGCCTCTTCTTTTGGCGCTTCGACGGTTTTCGCCGCCGCCTGCGGCTGCGCGGAGACCTGAATCGGCGGCGCCGGCCAGGTAATTTCGCCCTCGCGGACCACCGTGACGCCGCGCACCACTACATCGTCGAAATCGATGGTGATATTGCCGTCTTTTTCCTTGCACAGCAGCTTCAGCAGGTTCACCAGGTTGGTGCCATAGAGCTGAGAAGATTGCGTCGGCAGACGACCCGGTAGGTCGGTATAGCCGATAATTTTCACGCCGTTGGCGGTGGTCACGACTTCGCCCGGCACGGTGTATTCACAGTTGCCGCCGTTTTGCGACGCCAGATCGACCACCACGCTGCCTGGCTTCATGGTGTCAACCATTTCGCGGGTAATCAGCTTCGGCGCCGGTTTACCCGGGATTAAAGCCGTGGTGACAATGATATCGACATCTTTCGCCTGCGCGGCGAACAGCGCCATCTCGGCTTTGATAAAGGCTTCAGACATGACTTTGGCATAACCGTCGCCGCTGCCCGCTTCTTCTTTGAAGTCCAGTTCAAGGAACTCGGCGCCCATACTCTGCACCTGTTCTTTCACTTCCGGACGGGTATCGAAGGCGCGGACGATGGCGCCGAGGCTGTTCGCCGCGCCAATCGCCGCAAGGCCGGCGACGCCTGCGCCGATTACCATCACCTTCGCTGGCGGTACTTTACCCGCCGCGGTGATCTGGCCGGTAAAGAAGCGGCCGAATTCGTGCGCCGCTTCGACAATCGCGCGATAACCGGCGATGTTGGCCATCGAACTCAGGGCATCTAACGACTGGGCGCGGGAAATACGCGGCACCGAGTCCATTGCCATGACGTTGATACCGCGAGCGGCCAGCTTTTCCATAAGATCCGGATTCTGCGCCGGCCAGATGAAACTCACCAGCGTGGTGCCCGGATTGAGCTTCGCAATCTCCGCATCGTTCGGCGCGTTAACCTTGAGGATAACGTCGGAGTGCCAGACGTTATCCGTGCTGACGATTTCCGCGCCCGCCTGTTCGAAGGCTTCATCGTCGAAGCTCGCCAGTTTCCCGGCTCCGCTCTCGACCGCCACGCTAAACCCGAGCTTAAGCAGCTGCTCGACCGTCTTCGGCGTCGCAGCGGCCCGGGTTTCCTGAGCTAAGCTCTCTTTTGGTATCCCAATTCGCATAGTTTTCCCTTCCATCGGTTTTTGATGATGGTTTATTTTTTTCACAAATGCGCCAGCGGCGGCGCAAAAACGCCGCTCAGGTATTCATCTGGAAAATGAAACAGTAACAAACTTTTTATAACCTACTGAAAATACCGATTGTGATCTACATCGTTAAAACAGAATTTTTGATTTTATTGAGAAAAATTAGTCCTGACTGCGTCAGGCAGCAATATTTGCCTTAATTTTATGCCAGAACCTGATAATTCGCTTACCTGAGGGATTAATTCGCCATTTATTACCGTCAGTATCATTGCATTAACATTACGTTAACTTATAAAAGTGATATTGATTATCGATTTTGCTGTTCAAGGGGCTGTTTTTTCAACATATCAGTATTTGTTATATTTTTGTAACGAACGATTCGGGCGGGAAGTGAAAAATGACGCAGACAGTTACGTTGTTTAAATGCAATAATCACCTGTTTTCAGTCAACAACAATACCAGTACATGGTTTGCGCAAGGCAAAGGATTATTTTTATGAAGCTTAAGAACACACTCCTGGCGTCTGCTCTTCTGGCTACCACCGCGTTGTCTGCCCATGCAGCGACCGAGCTGACTCCTGAGCAAGCGGCAGCGCTGAAGCCCTATGACCGCGTCGTCGTCACTGGCCGTTTTAACGCGATTGGCGATGCCGTACAGGCGGTTTCCCGCAAGGCGGATAAAGATGGCGCAGCTTCCTTTTATGTTGTCGACACCTCAGATTTCGGCAACGGCGGCAACTGGCGCGTAACGGCGGATTTCTATAAAGAAAACGCCCCACAGGCGGATACCCCGAAAAACCGTATCATTAACGGCGTGATGGAACTGCCGAAAGATCAGGCCGTCGCGCTAATGCCGTATGACACCGTGACCGTACAGGGCTTCTACCGCAGCCAGCCGGAAGTCAACGACGCCATCGCCAAAGCGGCGAAAGCCAAAGGCGCGTATGCCTTCTTCATCGTCCGTCAGGTTGACGCCAACCAGGGCGGCAACCAGCGCATCACCGCTTATATCTATAAAAAGGATGCGCAGAAGCGCGTACTGCAGAGCCCTGATGCGATTCCAGCGGATTCCGAAGCCGGTCGCGCCGCTCTGGCGAAAGGCGGCGAAGCGGCTAAAAATGTCGAGATCCCAGGCGTGGCCTCCTCTGCGGCCGTCGGCGCCGGCACCGGCGTAGGTCTGTTCTACGAAACCCAATCGTCGAAAGGCGGACGTTACACTGTCACCCTACCGGACGGCACGAAAGTCGAAGAAGTGAACAAGATCACCGCCGCGCAGATGGTGCCGTTTGATAGCATCAAATTCACCGGTAACTACGGCAACATGACGGAAATCTCCTATCAGACCGCGAAACGCGCGGCGAAGAAAGGGGCAAAATACTACCACATCACCCGCCAGTGGCAGGAACGTGGCGGTAACATCACCATTAGCGCCGACCTGTATAAGTAATCGGTTTCAGCTGCTCAAAAAGGCGACATCGGGTCGCCTTTTTACATTTTTTCGCCCGCCGCCATTGCATGCGTTCAAGACACTCCGTAAAATCCCGCGCCTTAGCGTAATCCTCCATTTTTATGCGATTTCGCCAAATAAATATTCTTGATTCACTGTTGTCACCTCGGGAATACAATGGAAAAGAAACTGGGCCTTAGCGCCCTGACCGCACTGGTACTCAGCTCCATGCTGGGCGCGGGCGTTTTCAGTTTGCCGCAAAACATGGCTGCCGTTGCCAGCCCATCCGCTCTGCTTATCGGCTGGGCCATCACCGGCGTCGGGATTTTGTTCCTCGCTTTCGCCATGCTATTGCTGACCCGAATCCGCCCGGAACTGGACGGCGGAATCTTTACCTATGCCCGTGAAGGTTTTGGCGAACTGATCGGTTTCTGTTCCGCCTGGGGTTACTGGCTGTGCGCGGTGATTGCCAACGTCTCCTACCTGGTTATCGTCTTCTCCGCCCTCAGTTTCTTCACCGATACGCCGGAGATGCGTATTTTTGGTGACGGTAACACCTGGCAGGCGATCGTCGGCGCGTCCGTGCTGCTCTGGGTGGTGCATTTTCTGGTGCTGCGTGGGGTCCAGACCGCGGCAGGCATTAACCTGGTGGCGACGCTGGCTAAACTGTTGCCGCTCGGCGCATTTGTGGCGCTGGCCGCTATCGCGTTCCGGCTAGATACTTTCCGCCTCGACTTTAGCGGTATCGCGCTCGGCGTACCGGTATGGGAACAGGTGAAAAACACCATGCTGATCACCCTGTGGGTATTTATCGGCGTGGAGGGCGCAGTAGTAGTCTCTGCTCGCGCGCGCCACAAGCGCGACGTTGGCCGCGCGACGCTGCTGGCGGTGGTCTCGGCATTGGCGGTTTATCTGCTGGTCACCCTGCTGTCGCTGGGCGTTGTCGCCCGCCCGGAACTGGCTGAAATGCGCAACCCGTCGATGGCTGGCCTGATGGTCAAAATGATGGGGTCATGGGGCGAAGTAGTAATCGCCGCGGGATTAATTATCTCCGTCTGCGGCGCCTATTTAAGCTGGACCATTATGGCCGCCGAAGTGCCGTATCTGGCGGCGACGCATAAAGCGTTCCCGCGCCTGTTCGCCAAAACCAATAAGAATAATGCGCCTTCTTCCTCGCTGTGGTTGACCAACATCAGCGTGCAGATTTGTCTGGTGCTGATTTGGCTTACCGGATCCGACTACGGCACCCTGCTAACCATCGCCTCAGAAATGATTCTGGTGCCCTATTTCCTCGTTGGCGCTTTCCTGCTTAAGATTGCCGTACGTCCGTTACATAAAGCCGTGGGTGTCGGCGCGTGCGTTTATGGCTTATGGTTATTGTATGCGTCCGGTCCTGTGCATTTGTTATTGTCGGTGGTACTTTACGCTCCGGGTCTTCTGGTTTTCCTGTACGCCCGCCGTACGCACCAGCACGATCGCATGCTCAAACGCCGTGAAATGGCATTAATTGGTTTTTTGCTGGTTGCCGCCGTTCCGGCAACGTGGATGCTGGTGGGGTAAGCGGTTGCCCTACCGCTGAACTTGAAAGGAGATACCCATGGCTGAACCACAGCCTCGTCCGGTCCTGATCACAGGAGCAGGCCGCCGTATCGGCCTCGCTCTGGCACACCATTTTTTAAACCAGCAGCAACCGGTGATCGTCAGCTATCGCCAGCATTATCCTTCGATTGACACCCTGCGCGAAGCCGGCGCGGTGTGTCTGCAGGCCGATTTCAGCAGCGACGACGGTATTCTTACCTTCGCGGAAGCGGTGAAGGCGCAGACCAGCGGGCTGCGTGCGATTATTCATAACGCCAGTGATTGGATGGCGGAAAAACCCGGTGTGCCGTTATCCACGGTGATATCGCGGATGATGCAGATTCACGTCCACGCGCCCTATCTGCTTAACCATGCGCTGGAGAGCCTGCTGCGTGGTTTTGGTCACGCCGCCAGCGATATTATTCACATTACCGACTACGTGGTGGAACGCGGCAGCGATAAGCATATCGCCTATGCCGCCAGTAAAGCGGCGCTTGATAATATGACCCGCTCTTTCGCCCGTAAGCTGGCCCCGGAAGTGAAGGTCAACGCCATCGCGCCATCGCTGATTATGTTTAACGAGCATGATGACGCTGAATATCGTAAACAGGCGCTGGATAAATCGCTGATGAAAATCGCGCCGGGTGAGAAAGAGATTATCGACCTCATCGATTATCTGTTCACCAGTTGCTATGTGACCGGCCGCTCTTTCGCTGTCGACGGCGGCCGACCGCTGCGCTAGTGGAAACGGCTCCAGCCGAGGATGAGCAGCCAGGCCGCCAGACTCCAGCAGATCACCGCGCCTGCCAGCGCGTAAGGCAGGCGCATTACGCCAGTGAAGTACCATAATGAAAGTAAGTAGATAAAATACGGGATGATTGACCACATGCCGAAGACAATAGTCGTGCGCAGCGCTTCAATGCCGCGCTCGCTGGCGACGATATAATGGGCAATCAGCGCGAAGGTCGGAAATAACGGAATTAAACCGGCAATATAGTAATTTTTGGTTTTTGACAGTACGCCTATCAGTACCACCACCAGCGCTCCCAGCAGCGCTTTAATCAACAGCCCCATTTTATGCCTTAACATTTGAACAACAATTTCCACCAGCATAACGGAAGAACATTTGTTTATGAAAGATTAATGGCAGGCAATTTGCGGGCGGTGTATGTTAGCTTTTTAATTTATACGCGTAAGATATGAATAAGATCGTTTTTGTTGAGGATGAGCCCGAAGTTGGCGCGCTTATCGCCGCCTATCTGGGAAAGCATGATATGGACGTGGTTGTTGAGCCGCGCGGCGACCGGGCCGAAGAGGTTATTGCTCGTGAACAACCCGATCTGGTACTGCTCGATATCATGCTGCCTGGCAAAGACGGGATGACGCTGTGCCGCGACCTGCGCAGCCAGTGGCAGGGTCCGATCGTGTTGCTGACCTCGCTCGATAGCGATATGAACCATATTCTGTCGCTGGAGATGGGCGCCAGTGATTATATCCTCAAAACCACCCCGCCTGCGGTGCTGCTGGCCCGCTTACGTTTGCATCTGCGCCAGCACGTGGCTTCGCCGTCGATGCCCGCTCCCGCAACCCTGACGCCGCATAAAGCCATTGTTTTCGGTTCGCTGTCGATCGACCCGGTTAACCGTCAGGTATTGCTCGGCGGCGACAACGTTGCTTTGTCCACCGCCGATTTTGACCTGCTGTGGGAGCTGGCGACCCATGCCGGGCAGATTATGGATCGCGATGCGCTGTTGAAAAATCTCCGCGGCGTCAGCTACGACGGCATGGATCGCAGCGTCGATGTCGCGATTTCACGCCTGCGTAAAAAGCTGCTCGACAACGCCAACGAGCCCTACCGTATCAAGACGGTGCGCAACAAAGGTTATCTGTTCGCCCCGCACGCCTGGGATAATTAATCGGCGTCAGGAATAGACCGATATCACGCCGTGTAGTCGGTCTTGAAATTCAGCGTATTTCTCTCTGAATGCCTTTTCATCGTTTTCGTCATACCAGCGTACGACCTCACCGCTGGCAAGGAAATGATCCAGTAATTCACCGCTCGCCAGAATCCACTGCGGTAAACCATCGACCTGTAGACTCCAACCTCGCGGATGATAGTGGATGAAATCATTACGCAGCTGGTGAAGCTTGTCCATCGCCACCGTACAGACTTCGCTGGGTGTGAATCCGCTGCTCTTCCTCGTCGCACGGTATAGCGCCATGAAAGACGGCAGTTGCAACTTGTCGATGTTGGAAAAATCGTCGTTACCGATTTGCTGGTAAATATCTCGAGTCGACGCTTTACCGTCGGCCAGGTAGACCAGAAAGTCATTGCCCTGACACAGCGCCAACACCATCGCGTTCTGCAGGATGCTGTGCCAGCCGGTAATCACCCACTTCCACTGATAAGGGTCAGCGATCGCCTGCATATGGCTCAGAACCATATCGAAGGTTTTTAAAATCTCAACATTATTATCAGTATGTAAATACACAGGCTTAGTCATCTGGCGCTCTCCGTCATTTAAGGGGCGCTTAAATTAACAGAGAGGCTGGCACGTGACAGGACGGGCAGTCGGCTTAAAATGGCTCTCGGTCATTCGGCCTGGCGCGTCGGTGAGAACTTTGCCGAGCGGGATCCTTCTCCTGTAGAATCTTTTGTTGCGAGATAACCCAGTTAATGACCGGTGATGATTAATGAAAAAACTGTTTGTGCAGTTTTACCTTTTGCTGTTCGTCTGCTTCCTGGTCATGACCATGCTGGTCGGCCTGGTGTATAAATTCACCGCCGAGCGCGCCGGACGCCAGTCGCTGGACGATCTGATGAAAAGCTCGCTGTATCTGATGCGCAGCGAACTGCGCGAGATCCCGCCGCGCGACTGGAGCAACACGCTGAAAGAGCTGGACCTCAACCTCTCTTTCGATCTGCACATTGAACCGTTAAGCAAATTCAAGCTCTCGGAAAGCTCGATGCAGCACCTGCGCGCGGGCGATATCGTGGCGCTGGACGATCAGTACACCTTTATTCAACGCATCCCGCGCAGCCATTACGTATTGTCAGTCGGCCCGGTGCCCTATCTCTATTTTTTGCATGAGATGCGCCTGCTGGACGTCGCACTGATGGCGTTTATCGCTATTTCACTGGCGTTCCCGGTGTTTATCTGGATGCGTCCGCACTGGCAGGATATGTTGCGAATCGAAACCGCCGCACAGCGCTTCGGCGAAGGCCATTTTAGCGAGCGCATTCATTTCGATAGCATGTCGAGCTTCGAGCGACTCGGCGTAGCCTTTAACCAGATGGCCGATAATATCAACGCCCTGATAGCCAGTAAAAAACAGCTTATTGACGGTATCGCCCATGAATTGCGCACGCCGCTGGTGCGCCTGCGCTATCGCCTGGAGATGAGCGAAAATCTGACCGAGGCGGAGTCGCAGGCTCTCAATCGCGATATCGGGCAACTGGAAGCGCTGATTGAAGAACTGCTCACCTACGCGCGCCTCGATCGCCCGCAGAACGAACTCAACCTGACCACCCCGGATTTCCCGGCCTGGATCCGCGCGCACGTCGAAGATATTCAGCTGGTCAATCCGCAGCGTGAAGTCGCGTTGCGCCAGCTTACGGCGGGCGACTACGGTGCGCTGGATATGCGTTTAATGGAGCGCGTGCTGGATAATCTGGTCAATAATGCTCTGCGCTACAGCCATCAACATATTCATATCAGCCTGTCGCTGGCCGGTTCACGGGCGACGCTGCGCGTGGAAGATGATGGCCCGGGTATCGCCCTTGAGGAACGCGAACGGGTATTCGAGCCGTTTGTCCGTCTCGATCCCAGCCGCGATCGCGCCACCGGCGGCTGCGGCCTGGGGCTGGCTATCGTACACAGTATTGCCCAGGCAATGGCCGGTGAAGTCCGCTGCGACGAAAGCTCGCTCGGCGGCGCGGCGTTCATTTTCAGCTGGCCTATTTACCACCAGCTTCCCGCTTTTACTTCTGCTTAGCCGAACTTGCGCAGGCGTTACGGCCTGCGTATAGTTTATATTCAAACAGTATGTTGTAACTAAGGCGGTAATCATGGCAAGCTACGACCTCGTTGCGCGCTTAAATGACACCTTTCGTGAGCTTGAGCGCGAACTACAAACCTTCAAAGCGTCGCTGAGCCGCTGTCGCCTGCTGGCGGCGCGGGTTTTCGAATTGCCGGCGGTAAGCAAAGAGGCGGAGCACGCGCCGCTGGATACCATTCAGGTCACGCAGCACGTTGGGCAAGACGCGCTGGAGATGGCGCTCAGGCACTACAGCCATCTGTTTATTCAGCAGCAGTCGGAAAACCGCAGCAGCAAGGCGGCGGTACGCCTGCCTGGGGCGATTTGCCTGGCGGTTGATACGCAACAGCAGGCGGAGCTACTGGAGAAAATCAGCGCTATTAACGCGCTGAAAGCGGCATTTGAGAAAATAGTCACCGTCGATTCCGGATTGCCGGCCGCCGCGCGTTTCGAATGGGTTCACCGCCACCTGCCGGGCCTGATTACCCTCAGCGCCTATCGTACGCTGACGCCGCTGCGCGATCCCAGCACCATCCGCTTCGGCTGGGCCAATAAGCATGTGATTAAAAATCTGACCCGCGATGAAGTATTAATGCAGTTAGAGAAGAGTCTGCAATCGCCGCGCGCGGTGCCGCCCTGGACCCGCGAACAGTGGCAAAGCAAGCTGGAACGGGAATTCCAGGATATCGCCGCCCTGCCGCAGCGGGCAAAATTGAAAATTAAACGCCCGGTCAAGGTACAGCCGATAGCCAGAGTGTGGTATGCCGGCGAGCAGAAGCAGGTGCAGTACGCCTGTCCCGGCCCGCTGATTGCGCTCATCTCAGGCACACACGGGGTGAGCGTGCCGGACCTCGGCGAGCTATTGAACTACGATGCCGATAACGTGCAGTATCGCCACAAACCGCAGGCGCAGTCGTTGAGATTGCTGATTCCGCGCCTGCATCTGTGGCTGGCTAGCGAGTAGCCAGGCTGCCTACCATATCCTGCGGGCGCACCCAGCTGTCGAATTCGGCTTCCGTCAGGTAACCAAGCGACAGCGCGGCGGCTTTCAGCGTCAGCCCTTCATGGTGCGCTTTTTTGGCGATCTCCGCTGCCTTATCGTAGCCGATATGGGTATTGAGCGCGGTCACCAGCATCAGCGACTCATTCAGCAACTGGTTGATTCGCTCGCGGTTCGGCTCAATACCCACCGCGCAGTGCTCATTAAAGCTCTCCATGCCATCCGCCAGCAGGCGTACCGATTGCAGGAAGTTGTGGATGACCATTGGCCGATAGACGTTGAGCTCAAAATTCCCTGACGCGCCGCCGATATTCACCGCCACGTCGTTACCCATCACCTGGCAGCACAGCATGGTCAACGCTTCGCACTGCGTCGGGTTGACCTTGCCGGGCATAATGGAGGATCCCGGTTCGTTCTCCGGAATGGCGATCTCACCGATGCCGCAGCGCGGGCCGGAGGCCAGCCAGCGCACATCATTGGCGATTTTCATTAGCGAAGCCGCCAGCCCCTTCAGCGCGCCGTGGGCATGAACCAGCGCATCCACGGTGGCCAGCGCTTCAAATTTGTTTGGCGCGGTGACGAACGGCAGTCCGCTAAGCGACGCCAGTTCCGCCGCCACCCGCACCGCATATTCCGGGTGCGTATTCAAGCCGGTGCCAACCGCCGTACCGCCCAGCGCCAGCTCAGCGAGATGCGGCTGGCTGTGTTCAATATGGCGGAGATTATGTTCCAGCATCGCGACCCAACCGGAGATCTCCTGCCCTAACGTCAGCGGCGTAGCGTCCTGTAGGTGCGTGCGGCCAATTTTAACGATGTCACCGAAGGCCAGCGACTTTTCCTGTAGCGTGGCGCGCAGCGCCTGTAGCTGCGGGATCAGCTTTTCGCGCAGCGCGATTAGCGCCGCGACGTGCATGGCTGTTGGAAAAACATCATTCGAGCTCTGGCTTTTATTGACGTCATCATTGGGATGAATTTTGCGCGCCATGCCGCGCTCGCCGCCAAGCAACTCGCTCGCACGGTTTGCCAGCACTTCGTTCATATTCATGTTGCTTTGGGTACCGGAGCCGGTTTGCCAGATAGCTAACGGAAACTCCTGCGCATGCTTGCCGGCGAGAACTTCATCTGCGGCGGCGATGATAGCGTCCGCTTTGTCCGCCGCCAGCAAGCCCAGGTCCTGGTTAACCTTCGCCGCCGCTCGCTTGGTCAGCGCCAGCGCGTAGATCAATTCATCAGGCATTTTCTCCGTTGAGATACGGAAATGCTCAAGCGAGCGCTGGGTCTGCGCGCCCCAAAGTTTATCGGCCGGGACGTCGATTGCGCCCATCGAGTCTTTTTCACTGCGATGCGTTGTCATTACTTTCTCCTTGGATTCAAAGTGCGTCATAGCGACAAAGCTCACCTGCTTAAAGGATTAAGTATTAACCAGATTTATTAGTTGTTTTGGTCGTTCGTGCCGCTAAGCGGCCCAAACAAAAACCGCCCCGAAGGGCGGTCTCGTTTACTTCACGCAGCGTGAGCACTGCGACGTCTGGATCTGCTGGAAGAAGTCGTTACCTTTATCATCAACGAGGATAAAGGCCGGGAAATCTTCCACTTCGATTTTCCAGATAGCTTCCATTCCCAGCTCCGGATAAGCCACGCACTCAAGGCTGCGGATACTCTGTTGCGCGAGAACCGCCGCCGGGCCGCCGATACTACCGAGATAGAAACCGCCGTGTTTATGGCAGGCATCGGTCACCTGCTGGCTACGGTTACCCTTAGCCAGCATGATTTTACTCGCCCCGTGCGATTGCAGCAGATCGACATACGAGTCCATGCGGCCAGCGGTCGTCGGCCCCAGAGAACCGGAGGCGTAACCATCCGGCGTCTTCGCCGGGCCGGCGTAGTAGATCGGATGATCTTTGACATACTGCGGCAGCGCTTCGTCGTTATCGATAAGCTCTTTCAGCTTGGCATGGGCAATATCGCGGGCTACGATGATCGTGCCGCTCAGCGACAGACGAGTCGACACCGGATACTGCGACAGCAGCGCCAGAATCTCGCTCATCGGCTGATTGAGGTTCACCTTCACCGCTTCGCCTTCACCGGCCTGACGCAGGTGCTCAGGGATATATTTGCCTGGGTTGCTCTCCAGTTTTTCCAGCCAGATCCCCTGACGGTTAATTTTGGCTTTAATGTTACGGTCGGCGGAACAGGAGACCCCCATCCCCACCGGACAAGACGCCCCATGACGCGGCAGGCGGACTACGCGGATATCGTGGGCGAAGTATTTCCCGCCAAACTGCGCGCCGAGGCCGAGGTTCTGCGCTTCCAGCAGCAGCTCTTGCTCCAGCTGCACATCGCGGAACGCCTGGCCATGTTCGTTACCTTCGGTCGGTAGGCCATCGTAGTATTTGGTCGAGGCCAGTTTTACCGTCTTCAGCGTCGCTTCCGCCGAGGTGCCGCCAATCACAAAGGCGATATGGTACGGCGGACAGGCCGCGGTGCCGAGGGTACGCATCTTCTCGACGAGGTAGTTTTTCAGCTTCGCCGGGGTGATTAACGCTTTCGTTTCCTGGTAGAGATACGTTTTGTTAGCGGAGCCGCCGCCCTTGGCGATACAGAGGAATTTATACTCATCGCCATCGGTAGCATAAAGATCGATCTGCGCCGGCAGGTTGGTACCGGTGTTAACCTCTTTATACATATCCAGCGGCGCGTTCTGCGAGTAACGCAGATTGTCCTGGATATAGGTGTTGTACACGCCCTGCGCCAGCGCGGCTTCATCGCCGCCGCCGGTCCATACGCGCTGTCCCTTTTTGCCCATGATGATCGCGGTGCCGGTATCCTGACAGGTCGGCAGAATGCCTTTAGCGGCGATATCGGAGTTACGCAGGAATTGCAGCGCGACGTATTTGTCGTTTTCGCTGGCTTCCGGGTCGTTGAGGATATCCGCAACCTGCTGCTGATGTGCCGGGCGGAGCATAAAGGAGGCATCGTGGAACGCGTGTTGGGCCAGTAAGGTTAGCGCCTGGGGTTCAACCTTCAGAACCTCCTGGCCGGCGAATTCGGCGACGGAGACGTAATCACTGCTGAGGAGATAATACTCGGTGTCATCCTTTTTAAGCGGAAAAGGATCCTGATAAACAAACGGTTTGTTCGACATTGTACTCTCACTTACTGCTTGGCTGATTATGTTTCAGGCAGACACTCCATTTGCCTGTAGAAAAGCGAGTCGATCAATTTTACACAATTTTTTAACAAAAACTGAGACAAGGACGACTTTTTCTTTCAACAGTTGCTTCTCGACGATTTGTTGGTTTAATAGAGCCAACATTTATATGTGGAAACAGGGATTGAGAATGCAGAAGCTCATTAACTCAGTGCAAAACTATGCATGGGGAAGTCACACCGCGTTAACCGACCTTTACGGTATCGCCAATCCGGACAACCTGCCGATGGCGGAACTGTGGATGGGCGCACACCCAAAAAGCAGTTCGCGGATCCTTAACGCCGACGGCCAGCCGCAGTCGCTGCGCGACGTCATTGAGGCCGATAAAAATGCCCTTCTCGGCACTAACGTCGCCGAGCGTTTCGGCGAACTGCCGTTCTTGTTCAAAGTACTGTGCGCCGCCCAGCCGCTCTCCATCCAGGTTCACCCGAATAAACGCGCATCGGAAATTGGCTTTGCCAAAGAGAACGCCGCGGGTATTCCGCTGGATGCCGCCGAGCGCAACTATAAAGATCCCAACCATAAGCCGGAGCTGGTCTTCGCTCTGACGCCGTTCCTCGCCATGAACGCGTTCCGCAAATTTAATGAAATTGTCGCGCTGCTGCAGCCGGTTGCCGGGGCGCATCCTGCCATCGGCGAATTCATCCAACAGCCGGACGCCGGGCGTTTAAGCCAGCTGTTTGCCAGCCTGCTGAATATGAAAGGCGAAGAAAAAGCGCATGCTCTCAGCGTGCTGCAAAAAGCCCTCGACCGCGAACAGGGCGAACCGTGGCAGACCATTCGTTTGATCGCTGAATTCTACCCGGACGACAGCGGCCTCTTCTCCCCGCTGCTGCTCAACGTGGTGAAACTGAACCCTGGCGAAGCGATGTTCCTGTTTGCCGAAACCCCGCACGCCTACCTGCAGGGCGTCGCGCTGGAAGTGATGGCCAACTCAGATAACGTACTGCGCGCCGGTCTGACGCCGAAGTACATCGATATTCCGGAACTGGTGGCAAACGTGAAGTTTGTCGCCAAACCGGCCGCTGAGTTGCTGACCCAGCCGGAACAACACGGCAGCGAGCTGGATTTCCCCATTCCGGTCGACGATTTCGCATTCTCGTTGCACGATCTGACCAGCAATGAAGCCTCTCTGGCGCAAGAGAGCGCCGCGATTCTGTTCTGCGTGGAAGGCGAAGCAACGCTGCGTAAAGGCGAGCAGCGTCTGACCCTGCAGCCGGGTGAATCGGCGTTTATCGCCTGCAACGAATCACCAGTGCAGGTCAGCGGCAACGGTCGTCTGGCGCGCGTGTTCAATAAGCTTAAGTAAGTTACTGAACTTTTAATCCGCAGTTGCTAGACTTCCCCCATCATGACAACACCACCAGGCGGCATGTTCCGCCTGGTTTCATTTATGGACAAATGCTATGAAAAAAACATTGGTCGCTGCGGGAGTTATCGTCGCGCTCGGCGTCGTCTGGACAGGCGGGGCCTGGTTTACCGGTAAGCAACTGGAAAACCGTATTGCCGAAATGGTGCAGCAGGCGAATGCCCAACTACAGAGCAACGCGCCGGAAGCTGGCGTAGAGCTGAGCTATCAGGACTACCAGCGCGGGTTATTCAGCAGCCACCTGCAATTGGTGGTGAAGCCGCAGGCCGGTAAAGAGCACAGCCTGTTGGCCGCCGGTCAGAGCCTGATTTTTGACGAAAAGGTCGATCATGGTCCCTTCCCGCTTGCCTCGTTAAAATCTTTTAACCTGGTACCGGCAATGGCCTCGGTCAACACCACTCTGGTGAATAACGATGCCAGCAAAGCGCTGTTTGATATCGCCAAAGGGCTGTCGCCGTTTAACATCGACACCCGTATTGCCTACAGCGGCGATACCCAGTCGGCCATCTTCCTTAACCCGCTGGATTACGCTAAAGACAATGAAAAAGTTATCTTTAGCGGCGGTCAGTTCCAGCTCAATGCCGATCGCGATGGCAAAACGATCAGCCTGAGCGGCGAAGCGGCCAGCGGGCAGATCAACGCGGTCAACGAATACAACCAGAAAGTCCAGCTCAGTTTCAGCAACCTGAAGGCTGACGGCGCCACCGAAATGACCGCCTTCGAAGAACGTATCGGCAAGCAGAAGATTTCCCTTGATAAACTGGCTATCGGCGTTGAAGGTAAAGAGCTGGCGCTGCTGGAAGGCATGAATATCGACGGCCGCTCGACGCTCTCCGATGACGGCAAACGTATCAATAGCCAGCTTGATTACAACCTTAACAGCCTGAAACTGCAAAACCAGGATATGGGCCGCGGCAAACTCACCGTTAAGCTGGATAATCTCGACGGTCAGGCGTGGCATCAATTCAGTCAGCAGTATAACGCCCAGGCGCAGGCGCTGATGGCGAAGCCCGAGCTGGCGCAGAATCCGGAGCTCTATCAGCAGGCGTTAACCGAGATCTTCTTTAGCTCGCTGCCGATTCTGTTGAAAGGTAATCCGTCGCTGACGATTTCCCCGCTGAGCTGGCAAAACGCTAAAGGCGAAAGCACCCTGAATCTGTCGGTGCTGATGCAGGACCCGGCGCAAACGACCGCTGCGCCGCAGACCGTCGCCGATGAACTGGACCGCAGCGTTAAATCGCTGGACGGCAAACTGGTGATCCCGGTGGATATGGCCACCGCTCTGATGACGCAGATTGTCGGGCTGGAAGGCTATCAGCCGGAGGATGCGGCGAAACTTGCCGATCAGCAGGTTAAAGGGCTGGCGGCGATGGGACAGATGTTCCGTCTGACCACGATGGAAGATAACGCGATTACCTCCAGCCTGCAGTACGCCGACGGCCAGGTAACGCTAAACGGGCAGAAAATGCCGCTGGCTGATTTCGCCGCCATGTTCGGCCTGACGCTCCCCACCGCCGAACCGCAGCAGTAAAAAAGCGTCCCGGGCTGCGGTCAGGTAGCCCGGGAATCACCTTAATCGATGGCGGCCCTTACTTTCTGATAACCAGCCGCGGCGGCATAATCTGATTACGCGCGCTGCCTTGCCCCTCCTCGAGGCGGCGTAAAATACACTCCGCCAGGCTGTTCCCCATCTCACGCGCGGGGGTAGTCACCCAGGTCAAGGGGACATCATCGAGCGCCGCTTCCGGCACTTCGGCAAAGGCCGCCAGCGCGATGCGTTGCTCAAAATAACTTTCCACGCTACCCTCGCCGCTCTGCCGCCCGGCGCGCAGCAGACCGAACCACGCACCGGTGGCGATGACGCTGTTATAGCAAAGTACCGCGCTGATGGTCGGGTTTTGTCGCAGCAGCGCGATCATGGCTTCCGCCGCCTGCTGCTGACTGGAGCCACACTCGACAACCCATTCACTATGAAACGGCAGGCCGTACTTCAATAATGTGGCGCAATAGCCGCCCACCCGTTCGGCGCGGGTCAGGGACGCGCTTTGCCCGCCAAGCCAGGCGATGCGCTGATGACCGCGGCGAATCAGATGTTCCGTTACCATTTGCGCCGCCTGCATGTTATCCGGGCGGATCAGGTCGATATCGTCCAGATAGCTGGCGCGGGAGGCAAAAACCAGCGGCATCCCCACTTCGGCGGCACGATCGCGCAGTTCGCCGCCCTTGTCGATAGCGCCAGCGATAATCACCCCGTCCACGCCCTGTGAGACCAGCGTTTCGAAGCGCTGGAGCATTTTCTCGCCGCGATGCCCGCCCTGGGTGAGAAATACCATTTTACCCTGTGATTCCAGCGCATCGGTCAACCCGGCGGTTAGCTCGGCATAAAACGGCTTCGACAGATCGCTAACGATAAGGCCAATTACCCCGCTTTGCCCGCCGCGTAGCGACGCCGCCTGGCGATTACGCACAAACCCGAGCTGCTCAATGGCCTGATTGACGCGCTCGCCGGTGGCCGAAGAGATGCGCCCTTTACCGCTGAGCACCAGCGATACCGTACTGACCGAGACGCCAGCCGCCAGCGCCACATCATTGATGGTTGTCTTTTTTGCGATAGCCATAACGACTGGCTGACTCCCTTTGCCTTTCGATAAAACGTTTTATCAGTATGTTATCTTTATAAACCTTATTATCGCTTGATTATGTGATTTTTATCGCACTAAAAAATGGTAAAACGTTTTATCTTGCCGCTACGTTACATCCTATCGACCCTTTTCAGAACCAGGATTCGTGTATGACGGCGAAAACAGCACCAAAAATTACCTTATGGGAGTTTTTCCAGCAGTTAGGAAAAACCTTTATGTTGCCCGTGGCGTTGCTCTCGTTTTGCGGGATCATGCTGGGGATCGGCAGCTCGTTAAGCAGCCACGATGTGATTACGCTGCTGCCGTGGCTGAACGTGCCGCTGCTGCAGGCGATTTTTGTCTGGATGAGTAAAGTCGGCTCCTTCGCTTTTAGCTTCCTGCCGGTCATGTTCTGTATCGCAATTCCGCTCGGCCTGGCGCGTGAAAACAAAGGCGTCGCCGCTTTCGCGGGTTTTGTCGGCTACGCGGTAATGAACCTCGCGGTCAACTTCTGGCTGACGGCGAAAGGCATCCTGCCGACTACCGACGCGGCGATCCTCAAGGCCAACAACATCCAGAATATTATCGGTATTCAGTCGATCGACACCGGGATCCTCGGGGCGGTGATCGCCGGGATTATCGTCTGGATGCTGCACGAACGCTTCCACAACATCCGTCTGCCGGATGCGCTGGCCTTCTTTGGCGGCACGCGCTTTGTGCCGATCGTTACCACCGTGGTGTTAGGCCTGGTCGGGCTGGTCATTCCGCTGGTGTGGCCGGTGTTCGCGATGGGTATCAACGGACTGGGCCACGTTATCAATAGCGCCGGCGATTTTGGCCCGATGATCTTCGGTACCGGAGAACGCCTGCTGCTGCCGTTCGGCCTGCATCATATTCTGGTGGCGCTGATCCGCTTTACCGAAGCGGGCGGCACCATGGACGTTTGCGGCCACAGCGTTAGCGGCGCGCTGACCATCTTCCAGGCGCAGCTGAGTTGCCCGACGACGCACGGCTTCTCTGAAAGTGCGACCCGCTTCCTGTCGCAGGGTAAAATGCCCGCCTTCCTCGGCGGCCTGCCCGGCGCGGCGCTGGCGATGTACCACTGCGCTCGTCCGGAAAACCGTCATAAAATTAAAGGGCTGCTCATTTCCGGCGTCATTGCCTGCGTGGTCGGCGGTACCACTGAGCCATTGGAATTCCTGTTCTTGTTCGTCGCGCCGGTACTGTACGTCATCCACGCCCTGCTGACCGGCCTTGGTTTCACTATCATGGCGGTACTTGGCGTCACCATCGGCAACACCGACGGCAACATTATCGACTTCGTGGTGTTTGGCATCCTGCACGGTCTGGCGACCAAGTGGTATATGGTGCCGGTTGTCGCTGCCATCTGGTTCGCGGTGTACTACGGTATCTTCCGTTTCGCCATCACCCGCTTCAATCTGAAAACGCCGGGCCGCGATATAGAAACGGCGGCCAACATCGAAAAAGCGGTTGCCGGAACGATTGGCAAATCAGGTTATAACGTGCCGGCGATTCTGGCCGCGCTCGGCGGTGCTGATAATATTGTCACGCTCGATAACTGTATTACCCGCCTGCGCCTGTCGGTGAACGACATGAGCAAAGTCGATACCGCCGCGTTAAAAGCCAACCGCGCAATCGGCGTGGTCCAGCTTAACGATCACAACCTGCAGGTGGTCATCGGCCCACAGGTTCAGTCGGTAAAAGATGAAATGGCCACCCTGATGAATACCGTTCAGGCCTAAACATACGCCCCCTCTCACCCGGAGGGGGCTCTCGCGAAGGACGTTCAGATGTTTGATTTTGCCACACCAGTTGACCGCCACGGGACCTGGTGCACCCAATGGGACTATGTTGCCGACCGTTTCGGCGCCGCCGACCTGCTGCCGTTCACTATCTCCGATATGGATTTCGCTACCGCCCCTTGCATTATCGACGCCGTCAGCCAGCGACTGGCGCACGGCGTTTTTAGCTATAGCCGCTGGAAAAATGACGAGTTTCTCGGCGCCATCAGCCACTGGTTCGCCAGCCGTTTTCATAGCCCCATTGACCACGAGGCCATCGTTTACGGCCCGTCGGTTATCTATATGGTGGCCGAAATGATTAGGCAATGGTCCATTCCGGGCGACGGCATCGTGGTCCATACCCCGGCTTACGACGCGTTTTACAAAACTATCGACGGCAACCAGCGCCGCATTACCCCGGTGGCGCTCAAGCTTGATGAGGGTGAGTGGCGCTGCGACATGAACGAACTGGAAGCCGCGCTCGCCCGTCCCGACAACCGCATTTTGCTGCTATGCAGCCCGCATAACCCGACGGGCAAAGTCTGGAGCCGCGACGAACTGACCACCATGGCGCAGCTGTGCGCGAAGCATAACGTCCGGGTTATTAGCGATGAAATTCATATGGATATGACCTGGGGCGAACACCGTCATACCCCCTGGTGCGCCGTTGCGCAGGGCCCCTGGGCGCTGTTCACCTCGGGTTCAAAAAGCTTCAATATCCCGGCATTTACCGGCGCCTATGGGCTCATCGCCGATACTGCTTCGCGCGATGGCTATCTGCAAGCGCTGAAAGGTCGCGATGGTCTCTCATCACCTTCGGTTCCGGCGCTGGTCGCGCATATCGCCGCCTATCGTCAGGGCGCGCCCTGGCTGGATGCGTTACGCGATTATCTGCAGGAAAACATGCGCTATATCGCCGGGCAGCTGAATCAGGCCTTCCCGCAGCTACGCTGGCAGCCGCCGCAGGCCACCTATCTGGCATGGATCGATCTGCGCCCGCTCGGCGTCGACGACCGTGCGCTGCAACGCGCGCTAATTGAAGAGCAAAAAGTCGCGATTATGCCGGGTTATACCTATGGCGAAGAGGGTAATGGTTTCATCAGGCTAAATGCCGGCTGCCCGCGGGAGAAGCTTGAGAAAGGGGTGCAAGGATTGATTGCCGCTCTGCGGTCATTACGCCCTGACTTAAAATAATTTTGATATATCTCAAAACTTTTTTAACCACGGAGGAGTATTAAAACAGCGCTGAACTATCACGTCCGAATGACAATGCAGAGGAGGAAATGATGAAAACCTACGATCGTAACCGTAATGCTATTGATGCCGGCAGCCGGGTCATGGTGGCCGACAGCGGCGCGACGGGAGTGATTAAGGCCATTCATGGCGCTAATAAAAACAGCGAACAGCTGCGCCGCAGTAACTGCGTAGAATTAGACGGTAGTCATGAATTGTATTGCCCATTGAATCTTATTCGCCTGGGCTTTAATTAATTCCGGCGTTGTTGATTTAAGGCCGCCCTGACTGGCGGCCTTTTTCATGAGGCATTCTTCCCGCTTTTGATCTCGTCGAGTGATTCTCAAAGCTAAGCGGCGTATTATCGCGGCTCTTCACGCCCTTTCGGGGCGAATTACCTTCTGAGTTCAGAGGCATTTCTATGACATGGCAACAATTCAAACAAGCCTGGTTAATCAAATTTTGGGCGCCTGCGCCCGCGGTGATCGCCGCCGGTATTCTTTCTACTTACTATTTTGGCATTACCGGTACTTTCTGGGCAGTCACCGGCGAATTTACCCGCTGGGGCGGCCAACTACTGCAGTTGATGGGCATCCCGGCCGAAAACTGGGGTTACTATCAATTAATCCATCTCGAAGGCACGCCGTTAACGCGTATCGACGGTATGATGATCCTTGGCATGTTTGGCGGCTGCCTGGCCGCCGCGCTGTGGGCGAATAACGTCAAGTTGCGGATGCCGCGTAGCCGCATCCGCATTTTCCAGGCCCTGGCCGGCGGGATTATTGCCGGCTTCGGCGCCCGGCTGGCAATGGGCTGTAATCTGGCGGCCTTCTTTACCGGGATCCCACAGTTTTCCCTGCACGCATGGTTCTTCGCCATCGCCACCGCCATCGGGACCTGGTTCGGCGCGCGCTTTACGCTGCTGCCTGTTTTCCGTATCCCGGTCAAAATTGAGAAAGTCTCCGCGGCCTCACCGTTAACTCAAAAACCCGCGCAGGCCCGCCGCCGCTTTCGTCTGGGAATGCTGGTATTTTTCGCTATGATCGGTTGGGGGCTACTGACCGCCGCCAATCAGCCTAAATTGGGTCTGGCCCTGCTGTTCGGCGTTGCTTTTGGCCTGCTCATCGAACGGGCGCAAATCTGTTTCACCTCCGCCTTTCGCGATATGTGGGTGACCGGGCGCACCTATATGGCGAAAGCGATCATCTTCGGGATGGCGGCCAGCGCCATCGGTATCTTTAGCTATGTACAGCTCGGCATGGAGCCCAAAATCATGTGGGCCGGGCCGAACGCGGTGATTGGCGGCCTGCTGTTCGGTTTCGGCATCGTGCTGGCCGGTGGCTGTGAAACCGGCTGGATGTATCGCGCCGTTGAAGGTCAGGTTCATTATTGGTGGGTCGGGTTAGGCAACGTTATCGGCTCCACCCTGCTGGCTTACTTCTGGGATGATTTATCGCCGGCGCTTGCCACCCACTGGGATAAGATTAACCTGCTGACGACCTTTGGTCCGTTCGGCGGCCTGCTTATCACCTACCTGCTGCTATTTATCGCGCTGATGTTGGTCATCGCCTGGGAAAAACACTTCTTTCGCCAGAAAAACACTTCGGCGACCCGTATTAAGGAAACCGCATGAAAGAGATCGTTCCTGATTACCGCCTCGATATGGTTGGTGAACCTTGCCCCTACCCGGCCGTGGCCACGCTTGAAGCGATGCCGGCACTAAAAAAAGGGGAAATACTTGAAGTGGTGAGCGACTGTCCGCAGTCAATCAACAACATCCCGCACGATGCTAAAAATCACGGCTATACCGTGCTGGATATTCAGCAGGATGGGCCGACGATCCGCTATCTGATTCAAAAATGACGCGAAGGGCCGGTAGCGCGCTACCGGCTGTCATTACTTGCCCGCCATCCAGCGCCGATAACGTTTAGCCTGCCGTTTTGCTGTCAGTTGCGCCGTCAGCAGCGCCCACAGCGGTGAGACCTGTGGCCGCACCGCGCGGTGGCGGCTTAGCCGCTGCAGCTGATATTTCACCGCCGCCATATGCGCGGTGGCGGCAATAGCCTTGTTCTTCCAGTTACCCTGACGCAGCAGTGGCGCATCGTACTCCCCCTTACGCCAGTACTGCGGCAAGCCGGGGACTATCGCCATTGCCGTAGCGATGCCCACCAACGCAATCCCGCTATTCACTACCCTCTCCGCCACTTCACGCCGCCGCACGCCGCCGGTAACCATTAAAGGAATCGTCGCGACGTCGGCAATTTGCTCGGCAAACTGCAGGAAATAGGCTTCCCGCGCCAGCGTCCGTTCATCGCGCATGGCGCCCATCATCGCCGGCGCTTCGTAGCTGCCGCCGGAAAGTTCGACCAGATCGACGCCGCTTTCCGCCAGCAGTTGCACCACCGTCTTCGCATCGTTAATCGAAAAGCCGCCGCGCTGGAAATCTGCTGAATTGAGTTTAACCACCACGGTAAAACCCGCCGCCACCGTCTCGCGAACGCCGCGCACAATATCCAGCAGTAAACGGGCGCGATTTTCAATGCTCCCGCCATACCGATCGGTGCGCTGGTTACTGAGCGGCGAGAGGAACTGGCTCAGCAAATAGCCGTGGGCGGCATGGATTTCGACGCCGTGAAATCCGGCGCGCTCCGCTAACCGGGAAGTGGTGATGAACCGTCGTGTCACGTCGGCGATATCCTTATCATTCATCGCCCGCGGCAGGCGAAAGCGTGAAGACTGCGAGCCAAGATCCAGCGCCAGCGCCGAAGGGGCCAGCGTCTCCTGCCCAAGGCCACCGGGCATCTGCCGCCCAGGATGGTTTATCTGCATCCACACCTGTGCACCCTTCGAGCGCGCCGCCTGCGACCAGGCGCGGAACTTATCCAGATGCCGTTCATCTTCCAGCACCACGCCTGCCGGGCCGGTCATCGCCCGGGCGTCCACCATCACATTACCGGTAATAATCACCCCGGCGCCGCCCTGCGCCCAGGCCTGATAAAGGGTGAGTAATTCCGTTGACGGCGCATGATCGGCATCGGCCATATTTTCTTCCATCGCCGCTTTAACGATGCGGTTGTTAATGACGACGCCAGAGGCCAGTCGCAGAGGGGTAAAGAGGGTCATGTCAGGGCTCCAGTCAGTGAACTGGACAAACCATAACCTTAAAGTTAAGTTTAAGGTCAAGCAGCTTATGAGGAATAAAAATGAACATCGGAACTCTGGCAAAACGCAGCGGCCTGGCGCCTTCGCGGATCCGTTATTACGAGCGCGCGGGGATCCTCAAAACCGTGCAGCGTAAAGCCAATGGCTATCGCAGCTATCCGGAAGAAACGCTGGTGGTGCTGGGGCTAATTACCACCGCTCAGGCAGCGGGTTTCAGCCTCGAAGAGATATCATCCCTATTGCCGTCAGACCTCAATCACTGGGATCGACAAACGCTACTCACCACCCTGCAACAAAAAGTGGCGGATATCGAAAAGCTGGAACAGAAACTCGCGCACAGTAAAGCGCAACTGGTCAACGTTATCCATGAGATACAACAGAAGCCGGATGACATTGACTGCGCCGCGAATGCGCGGCGCGTATTAACTGAGGTGCTGGATGTACAGCACCAGACGGGGAAGGAAGAATAACTACCAGCCTTTCACCGCATCGCCTTTATACAATTCGGCGGCGGCGTTGGCGACTTCGTCGGTCTGGTATGCTTTCACCAAATTCTTCACTTTTTCGCTGTCTTTATTATCTTCGCGGCTGGCGAAAATATTGACGTACGGCGAATTTTTATCCTCAATGAACAGACCATTGCGCGTCGGCGACAGGCCAATCTGGCTGGAGAACGTGGTATTTATAATAGCCATGGTCACTTGTTTATCATCCAGTGCACGGGTCAGCTGCGGTGCTTCAATCTCGACGATTTTCAGCTTCTTCGGGTTATTCACGATATCCAGCACGGTTGGCAGCAGGCCAACCCCCTCTTTCAGAGTGATCAGCCCCTGCTGCTCCAGCAATAACAGAGAACGCCCAAGGTTGGTTGGGTCATTAGGCACCGCTACCTGGGCGCCGTCCGGAAGCTGTGAAATGGCGGTGATTTTCTTTGAATAAGCGGCAATCGGATAGACAAAAGTAGTACCAACATCCACCAGCTTATAGCCGCGCTCCTGGATCTGTTTATCAAGATAGGGTTTATGCTGGAAAGCATTGATATCGAGATCGCCATTATTCAGCGCCTCATTGGGCAGAACGAAATCATTAAAAGTCACCACTTCAACATCAAGGTTATATTTCTGTTTAGCGACTTTTTGCACCACCGCCCAGACTTGCTGATCGATACCCGCGCTAATCCCCACCTTAATATGATTAGGATCCTGATCTTTTGGCCCACAGCCCGCTAGCAGCAACGCGCTAACGAGGGCCAATGAATGAGTTAAACCTTTAAGTGAAAAAGCCATTTTCCCGGCGTCCTTTTAATATAGCCTGCTAACGATGGCAGGAATGTCAGTCCGGGACACTATATAAAAGCATCTTTCTAAGATTAAATACTGATTCACTATGACTAATAGCGAAACGCTATTGATAAGTCGCCACGCTGCTTATACTCACCCGCCAGTGGAACTGCTGATTTCTTGCGCTAAAGCAATACTTTGTAACACTTGAAACACTGTTCCAATACCATTACACACATTAAAATTAAGATTATATTATTAGCATTATAATAAATAGATAAGTGAACGTTTCGTATACATCAGCTGTATAGGAAGCCGTTTCGCACGCACACACAACCCACAAGGAAAACCATGGAGCTTCTGGATTTGCTCAGAACCATTTTTGAGCGAGTACGCACTGATGCGGATTTTATTTCATTTACTGAAGTACTTCTGGAGAACAATGTCTCTTATTACATCTATTTTGTCGCTACAGGGAATGTAAATTTTGTTATGTCATCAGATACTTTCGTTTCCCTGAAAAGCAACAGAAAGTTGTTGCGGGTTAATTCCCAGTCCTGCAGAGCGCTCACCCGAGATGCCGCCCGGCGCCACTTTAGCGGTATTACCACTTTTGATAACTATTGCGCCGAACTGGCAAATGCCGGGGTATTCAAGTGGGTGGTTGATCTCAATGAAAAAACGCGACACTACTGGTCAAAAGACAATACGTTATTGCATATGGAAAATATGATTCTGCCCGTTTGATTGCAGAAATTATTACACGCGGTTCAAGATATTCAGGCGGCCCGCCGTTGGTTTTGTTTCGGGCTGCTCATCGCCTGCAATTGCGCAACAAAATGAAAAATTGGCTCTTTTATTGCGCAAGTACAAACTTTTCACTGGTCAACTCTCTGTATCCACAGGATTTTTTCCGTACTTTTAAACGGTTACGCTGCTGATGTATAATATCGTGCACTTCAACTAAAAAATGAGTGCGACCATGATTGATTCAACTTTGCCTTTAACAGACATTCACCGCCATCTTGACGGCAACATCCGTGCCCAAACCATTCTCGATCTTGGCCGCCAGTTCAATATTACTCTCCCGGCAGATACTCTTGAAACGCTGCGTCCGCATGTGCAGGTCACCAGCAATGAACCAGACCTGGTTAGCTTCCTGGCGAAACTTGATTGGGGCGTGAAGGTGCTGGCTTCTCTGGAAGCCTGCCGCCGTGTTGCCTGGGAAAACGTTGAAGACGCCGCGCGCAACGGCCTGCACTACGTTGAGCTGCGTTTTTCTCCGCGTTATATGGCGATGACCCATCAATTACCGGTCGCTGGCGTCGTCGAAGCGGTGATTGCCGGGGTACGCGAGGGCTGCCGTGATTTCGGCGTCGAAGCGCGTCTGATTGGCATCATGAGCCGCACCTTCGGCGAGGCGGCCTGTGAAGAGGAACTCGACGCCCTGCTGGCCCATCGCGATGGGATCACCGCGCTGGATCTGGCTGGCGACGAGCTGGGATTCCCCGGCGCGCTGTTTATGGATCATTTCCGTCGCGCGCGTGACGCGGGTTGGCGTATCACCGTCCACGCTGGTGAAGCCGCCGGGCCGGAAAGTATCTGGCAGGCCATTCGTGAACTGGGCGCCGAACGCATCGGTCACGGGGTGAAAGCCGTGCAGGATCCGAAGTTAATGGACTTCCTCGCCGCTGAACGTATTGGCATTGAATCCTGCCTGACGTCAAACATCCAGACCAGCACCGTCGCTTCACTGGCGCAGCACCCGCTGAAGACTTTCCTCGATCACGGCGTTTTGGCGTGCATTAACACCGATGATCCGGCGGTACAGGGGGTGGATATTATTCACGAGTACAATGTCGCCGCGCCGGCGGCGGGCCTCAGCCGTGAGCAGATCCGTCAGGCGCAAATTAACGGTCTGGAACTGGCGTTCCTCAGCCGTCAGGAAAAAGAGGCGCTGATCCAACGCGTTCTAAAGGCTAATTAAGCCAAAGCTCCGCCGCGCAGGCGGAGCATGCTGTTAAATCAGGCACAGCGCCGTCCGGTGCCGTGCCGATTCAATCCCCAGTTCAATCAGCTCCATAATCTGAATCGCCTGGCTTGCGGGTACCGGGTTTTCTCCGCTGCCGTTGAGCGCATCGCGAATCGCCGCATAATAAGCGGGATAGTTCCCGGGCAGCGTCAGCCAGGTTTCCTCGACGCGCTCTTCGCCTTCAACGCGGGTCAATATGCCGTCGCGCATATCGTAGCCCCAATCCTCCTGCGGCAGTCGCTCGCCGCTTTTCAAACGCTCTTCCTGCGGATCGAGACCATATTTTACATAGCTTCCTCGTGAACCATGGACGATATAACGCGCCGTTTCCGCCGCCGCCAGCAGCGTACTGTGCAAAATCACTCTCCGTTGCGGATAAACTAACACCGCGTGGAAATAATCCGTCGCCTGCGCACCGGGGCGCTGCTGCGCCAGATCGACGGCAATACTTACCGGTAGGCCAAACAGGTTGACCGCCTGATCCAGCAAATGGGGGCCTAAGTCATACCAGATACCGCTGCCAGGGCCGCCCTGCTCACGCCAGCGGTCACGAACCTGCGGGCGAAAACGATCGAAATGTGATTCAAAATAACTGACCTCCCCCAAATCCCCTGCGGCAATCAAGGCCTTCAGCGTGAGAAAATCGCTATCCCAACGGCGATTATGGAACACCGATAACAGCCGCCCGCGGCTTCTGGCGATAGCATCCAACTCACGCGCCTGTGACAGTGTCACGGTAAAAGGTTTGTCAACAATGACATGTTTGCCCGCCTCCAGCGCCGCTCGCGCCAGCGGGAAATGAGTATCGTTGGGAGTTGGAATAACAATCAGATCGATATCAGGGTCCGCATTTAGCGAATTCGCTGAAGCCACCACCTGGGTCGCCGGCCAGTCCGCCAGCACTTTCTGCGCATCGCTACTGACCACGGTCGACAGCTCCATGCCCGGCGTACCGGAAATCAATGGCGCGTGAAATGTCTTGCTTGCATAACCATAACCTATCAGCCCTACCCGTATAGCATCACTCATGACCTCATCCTCGTGCGCAACCATGACTTCAACTATAAACCGCAATCTTTCGATTATCCGTGCACGCTGTTCATCTTTGCGCCAGTTGCGCAATGCGTGGGCAGTAATACTTGCGTTGTTTCCGCGGTTTAGTAACATTTCAATCCATTTTAACTTTCCGCTTTAGAATTATGACGACTGTTTTTACCCGCATTGTAGAACTTATTGGCTGGGTTGTTTTTGGCGTTTCGGCTGTGCTGTTGGTGGTTGCGCATCAAATTGATGATTACCAGTCCCCGCCTCCGGCCAGCACTGTACAGGCGAAATAACGGCAAAGAGTGATGCTCGCCGCAAATCTGCAACCGGTTTCAGAAACCGGTTGCAGATTTGTCGCGCCATTCAATACACTCTCTTTATCACTTGATAAGGAGTTTTTTTGATGGCCGCATTTCCGCAAGATTTTCTCTGGGGGGCAGCAACGGCCGCCTACCAGGTTGAAGGCGGGCACGATGCCGATGGCAAAGGCCCTTCTATTTGGGATATCTACTCGCACCAGCCGGGAACCACCTTTCAGGGCACCAATGGCGATATCGCCGTCGATCACTATCACCGCTTTCGTGAAGATGTCGCCCTGATGGCTGAAATGGGGCTACAAAGCTACCGCTTTTCTATCTCCTGGCCTCGGTTATTGCCTCGTGGCCGTGGCGAAGTCAATGAACCAGGCGTGCAGTTTTACAGCGATCTGATCGACGAACTGCTGGCGCACAATATTGAACCGATGATCACCCTTTATCACTGGGATTTGCCCCAGGCATTGCAGGACGAAGGGGGTTGGGAGGCTCGCAGCACAGCGGAAGCCTTCGCCGAATACGCGCGACTGTGCTATCAGCGCTTCGGTTCCAGGGTCAAGCTGTGGGCAACCTTTAACGAAACCATTGTATTTATTGGCCACGGTTATATTAATGGCTGCCATCCACCGGCGGTACGCGACCCGGCTCGCGCCATCCAGGCTTGTCACCATGTCTTTATCGCCCACGCGCTGGCCGTTAAGACCTTCCGTGACATGAACATTAACGGCCAGATTGGTTTCGTTAACGTACTGCAGCCCCATACGCCGTTGACGCAAAGCGCCGAGGACATTGAGGCCACCGCGTTGGCCGATGCTATCCATACCCACTGGCTATACGATCCGGTACTCAAAGGCGCCTATCCAGACGCTTTACTTCAACAGGCTCAGGCGCTGTGGAACGTACCGCGCTTCGCACCGGGCGACGACGCGCTGCTCAGGGAAAACCGCTGCGATTTTATCGGCCTGAATTATTATCGTCGGGAGACGGTCTCCGCCACGCCGCAGGATGGTCCAGGCGTTGGCGAGTCCGGCGTGGATGGATTATTTTATTTTGTCCGCAATCCGCAAAGTACTTATACCGAATGGGGTTGGGAAATTTGGCCGCAGGGATTAACCGACGGCATCATGATGATAAAAGAGCGTTACGGCGATATCCCAATCTATATCACCGAAAATGGTTTGGGGGCGAAAGATCCGATTATTGACGGTGAAATAGTCGACGATCCGCGAATTGACTATCTGAGTAGCCACATTAATGCGCTGGAAAAGGCAATAGCATTAGGTGCGGATGTCCGCGGTTTTTACCCATGGTCCTTTATTGACCTGCTAAGCTGGCTCAACGGCTATCAGAAGCAGTATGGCTTTGTCTACGTCGATCACCAGCAGAACCGCGCTCGCAAACGAAAAAAGAGTTATTTCTGGTACCAAAACGTTATTGCCAGCCGAGGCGAACAGCGTTAATCTTCCTCCCTCAGGCGCCGTCCGGCGCCTGATCTGGTTGTAGAATATTCTTAAATTTCTTTTTACGATGCCAGGATCCTAATCAGTTCTTGTTTTTAGTATTGGCAACCGAAATAATTCCGCCGGCCCATCAAGAAGGCGCTGTTAGTTGAAACACGGTTTACAGAAAATTGGTAATATTCGACTTAATTCCGATTATTAAATGGATACACAAATGACCGTACAGGATTATTTATTAAAATTCCGCAAAATTAGTTCGCTGGAAAGCCTGGAAAAACTTTTTGATCATCTTAACTATTCTCTCTCTGACACCAATGAAATCGTCAACATGTATCGCGCCGCCGATCACCGCCGCGCCGAGTTAGTCTCTGGCGGAAAACTGTTCGATGTAGGCCAGGTGCCGAAGTCGGTGTGGCGTTACGTGCAATAAAGACTGTTATCATTCACGCCAGTTGCTTATACTTCCCGCCCTGAAATTAACTAACTGGCGTTGAATCCGGGGGTTAGGATGTCCTCTCAATCTGCAGAACGTATCGGCGGATGGCTACTGGCGCCGCTGGCGTGGTTACTGCTCGCGTTGCTCAGCACCTCCTTATCATTAATACTGTACGCGAATGCGCTGATGGCGCCGCAGACCTGGGCATTGCTGAAAGCCATGAGCTTTGGCCATCTGGCGCTCTGGCTGGCTTCGCTGCTGTTCGCCGTCGCGATGTGGTATTATACCCTGTGGCTGACGATAGCGTTTTTCAAACGCCGCGCGGTGGTACCCAAACACTACATTATCTGGCTGCTTATTTCTCTGCTGCTGGCGATTAAGGCGTTCGCTTTTTCGCCGATTTCGGATCTTCTGGCCATGCGCCAGCTGCTGTTTCCGTTGCTCGCTGCGGCACTGTTTGCGCCCTATTTTCGACGCTCTGCGCGGGTTAAGCGGACCTTCGTCAATCCGTAATAACCACACAGTTCACCTGTTGTCGCCGGTATCGATTTATTCGATAATAGGCGGCTTTTTTTCGTTTCAGGTCCAATAATGGCTGATTATTTACTGCTCTTTGTCGGTACTGTCCTTGTTAATAACTTCGTGCTGGTGAAGTTTCTTGGATTGTGCCCGTTTATGGGGGTTTCCAAAAAGCTGGAAACCGCTATGGGGATGGGACTGGCCACCACCTTTGTGATGACGCTGGCCTCAATTTGCGCCTGGTTGATTGATACCTGGATCCTTATCCCGCTGAACCTTGTTTATCTGCGCACCCTGGCCTTTATCCTGGTCATCGCGGTGGTGGTGCAATTTACCGAGATGGTGGTACGTAAAACCAGTCCGGCGCTGTATCGCCTGCTGGGGATCTTCCTGCCGTTAATCACCACCAACTGCGCGGTGCTGGGCGTGGCATTGCTGAATATTAACCTCGGGCATAATTTCCTGCAGTCCGCGCTGTACGGTTTCGCCGCCGCCGTTGGTTTCTCGCTGGTGATGGTGTTATTCGCCGCGATTCGCGAACGTCTGGTGGTTGCCGATGTTCCCGCGCCGTTTCGCGGTAACGCGATTGCGCTGGTGACCGCTGGATTAATGTCGCTGGCATTTATGGGCTTTAGTGGTTTGGTGAAGTTGTAATGAGCGCTGTCTGGATAGCCGTGATCGCCATCAGCCTGCTCGGGCTGATTTTCGGCTTAATACTGGGGTACGCGTCGCGCCGTTTTGCGGTGGAAGACGACCCGGTGGTAGAAAAAATTGATGAGTTGCTGCCGCAAAGTCAATGCGGCCAGTGCGGCTTTCCTGGCTGCCGTCCCTACGCGGAAGCCGTGGGCACTCAGGGTGAAAAAATCAACCGCTGCGCCCCCGGCGGTGAAGCGGTCATGTTAAAAATCGCCGCATTATTGAACGTCGACCCGCAGCCTATTGACGGCGATGAGCAGCAGCAAGAGCCGGTTCGCATGTTGGCGGTGATTGATGAAGCCAACTGCATTGGCTGCACCAAATGTATTCAGGCCTGCCCGGTTGATGCCATCGTTGGCGCGACCCGAGCCATGCATACGGTGATGAGCGACCTGTGCACCGGCTGTAATCTCTGCGTTGCCCCCTGCCCGACTCAGTGTATTGACCTGCGTCCAGTCGCTCAGACCACCGAAACCTGGAAATGGGACCTGCAGGCCATCCCGGTACGCAATATTCCTGTGGAACAACATGTTTAAGTTATTTTCCGCTTTCCGAAAAGACAAGATCTGGGACTTCAACGGCGGTATTCATCCGCCGGAAATGAAAACTCAGTCCAACGGCACGCCGCTGCGTCAGGTTCCTCTGCCGCAGCGTTTTGTCATTCCGCTGAAGCAGCATATCGGTGCTGAAGGCGAACTGTGCGTACAACCGGGCGACAAAGTTTTGCGCGGTCAGCCGTTAACCCGCGGCTTTGGCAGGATGCTGCCGGTTCATGCCCCGACTTCCGGAACGGTGACGGCTATTGCCCCCCATTCCACCGCCCACCCTTCCGCGCTGGCGGAACTCAGCGTTATTATCGACGCCGATGGCGAAGACTGCTGGATCGAGCGCGACGGCTGGAGCGACTACCACAACAAGTCGCGTGAAGAGCTGATCGAGCGTATTCACCAGTTTGGCGTCGCCGGACTCGGCGGCGCCGGCTTCCCCACGGGAACAAAACTGCGCGGCGGCGGCGATAAAATCGATACCCTGATTATCAATGCTGCAGAATGCGAACCCTATATCACCGCAGACGATCGCCTGATGCAGGATTGCGCGGCGCAGGTTGTTGAAGGGATCCGCATCCTTGCGCATATTCTGCAACCCAAACAGGTGCTGATTGGTATCGAAGATAACAAACCGCAGGCCATTTCGATGCTGCGCGCGGTGTTATCCGATGCCCACGGCATAGCGCTGCGGGTGATTCCAACCAAATATCCCTCCGGCGGCGCGAAGCAACTTACGCAAATTCTCACTGGTAAGCAGGTGCCGCATGGCGGCCGCTCCTCCGATATTGGCGTCCTGATGCAGAACGTTGGCACCGCTTATGCTGTTAAACGCGCGGTGATCGACGGCGAGCCGTTAACCGAGCGCGTCGTCACGTTGACTGGCGAAGCAATTAGCCGGCCGGGCAACGTTTGGGCGCGCCTGGGTACGCCGGTGCGCCATCTTCTGAGCGATGCCGGTTTCTGCGCCAGCGCAGAGCCGATGGTCATCATGGGCGGCCCGTTGATGGGCTTCACTCTGCCCTGGCTCGACGTTCCGGTCGTGAAAATCACTAACTGTCTGCTGGCTCCGTCGGTAACTGAGATGGGCGAAACACAGGAAGAGCAAGGCTGTATCCGCTGTAGCGCCTGCGCTGATGCCTGCCCGGCAGATCTCCTCCCCCAGCAGCTGTATTGGTTCAGTAAAGGCCAGCAGCACGACAAAGCCACTACCCATAACTTAGCCGACTGCATCGAATGCGGCGCCTGCGCCTGGGTCTGTCCGAGTAATATTCCGCTGGTGCAATATTTCCGCCAGGAAAAAGCGGAAATTGCCGCCATCCGTCAGGAAGAACAGCGCGCCGCCGAGGCGAAAGCTCGGTTTGAAGCGCGACAGGCGCGTCTTGAACGTGAAAAAGCCGCGCGCCAGGAGCGGCACAAAAAAGCAGCCGTACAACCGGCGGCGAAAGATCAGGATGCCATTAACGCCGCGTTGGCCCGCGTGCGTGATAAGCAGCGTGATGCGGCGCAGCCGATTGTCATTCAATCCGGCAGCAAACCAGACAACAGCGAAGCGATTGCCGCCCGCGAAGCGCGTAAAGCCGAGGCCAGGGCGCGCAAAGCTGAACAGCAAGCCGCTGTTGAATCGACAACCGATGCAAGCGATCCGCGTAAAGCCGCCGTTGAGGCCGCTATCGCCCGCGCCAAAGCGCGTAAAGCCGCACAGCAGGTTGAAAACGCCGCTCCCTCTGCCGAAAGTGAAACCACCGCTGAAGCTGCGCCCGCGGTCGATCCGCGTAAAGCCGCCGTTGAGGCCGCTATCGCTCGCGCCAAAGCGCGTAAAGCCGCGCAGCAGGTTGAAAACGCCGCTCCCTCTGCCAAAAGTGAAACCACGGTTGAGGCTGCGCCCGCGGTCGATCCGCGTAAAGCCGCCGTTGAGGCCGCTATCGCCCGCGCCAAGGCGCGTAAAGCCGCCCAACAAGCAGAACAACAAACCGCGCCGGACGCCGCCAATGACGACCCGCGTAAAGCGGCCGTAGCGGCAGCTATCGCTCGCGTTCAGGCACGTAAAGCAACACAGCAGGCAGTTAACGAGGAATAAATGGTTTTCAGAATCGCAAGCTCCCCTTATACCCACAACCAGCGCCAGACCTCGCGAATTATGCTCCTGGTGCTGCTGGCGGCGATCCCTGGTATTGTCGTCCAGAGCTGGTTTTTCGGCTGGGGTACCCTGTTGCAGATTATCCTCGCGGCCTTCACCGCATGGGGAACCGAAGCGGCTATTCTCAAGTTGCGCAAACAGAATATCGCGGCAACCCTTGCGGATAACTCTGCCCTGCTGACCGGGCTGTTGTTGGCCGTCAGTATCCCGCCGCTGGCGCCGTGGTGGATGGTGGTGTTGGGCACCGCCTTTGCGGTGGTGATTGCCAAGCAACTGTACGGCGGATTAGGACATAACCCCTTTAACCCGGCAATGATCGGCTATGTCGTTCTGCTAATCTCTTTCCCGGTGCAGATGACCTCCTGGTTACCGCCGCACGAAATTGCCGCTCAGGTTCCTGGCTTTATGGATGCGCTGCAGGTCATTTTCAGCGGCCATACCGCTAGCGGCGGCGATATGAACAGCCTGCGCATGGGAATCGACGGTATCAGCCAGGCCACGCCGCTGGATACATTTAAGACTTCGCTTCATGCCGGGCACAGCGCAAAAGAGATCCTGCAGTATCCAATTTACGGCGGCCAACTGGCTGGCCTTGGCTGGCAATGGGTTAACCTCGCCTGGCTGGCTGGCGGTCTGTTCCTGCTTTGGCAAAAAACCATTCGCTGGCATATCCCGGTGAGCTTCCTGCTAAGCCTTGCCGTCTGCGCCACTCTCGGTTGGATTTTCTCGCCGGAAAGCCTGGCATCGCCGCAGATGCATCTGCTTTCCGGCGCCACCATGCTTGGAGCGTTCTTTATCCTTACCGATCCGGTGACGGCATCCACTACCAACCGCGGACGCCTGATTTTCGGCGCGCTAGCCGGTTTACTGGTGTGGCTGATCCGCAGCTTCGGCGGTTATCCGGACGGCGTCGCCTTTGCCGTGCTGCTGGCGAATATAACTGTCCCATTGATTGACTACTACACGCGTCCGCGCGTGTATGGCCACCGTTAAGGAGTCGTCATGTTAAAAAGCATGCGTAAACACGGCATCACGCTGGCGCTCTTTGCCGCTGGCTCTACCGGACTAACGGCCGCCATCAATGAGTTAACCAAAAACACCATCGAGCAGCAGGCCGCGCTGCAGCAAAAGGCCCTGTTCGATCAGGTCCTGCCAGCGGAGAGTTATAATAACGACCTGCTGCAAAGCTGTTATCTGGTGACCGCGCCGCAGTTAGGCAAAGGTCAGCATAAAGTATGGATTGCAAAGAATAACAATGCGCCGGTCGGCGCGGTGATGGAAGCCACGGCGCCAGATGGTTATTCCGGGGCGATTCAACTGCTGGTAGCAGCCGACTTTAAAGGCACCGTTCTCGGTTCACGTGTCACCGAGCATCATGAAACACCTGGGCTCGGTGATAAGATCGAACTGCGTATTTCTGACTGGATCACCCACTTCAGCGGCAAGGTTATCCATGGTCAAAATGATAGCCACTGGGCGGTGAAAAAAGACGGTGGCGATTTCGACCAATTCACCGGCGCGACCATTACCCCGCGCGCGGTGGTAAATGCCGTTAAACGCGCGGGTCTGTATGCGCAAACGCTGCCCGCGCAGATCCCTGAATTCACCGCCTGCGGAGACTAAGCCATGAGCGAAGTAAAAGACGTCATTGTTCAAGGGTTGTGGAAGAATAACTCGGCGCTGGTTCAGCTGTTGGGTATGTGTCCCCTGCTTGCGGTTACCTCAACGGCTACCAATGCCCTGGGCCTCGGCCTGGCGACCACGCTGGTACTGACGCTAACCAACCTCACCATCTCCAGCCTGCGCCGCTGGACGCCGGCGGAGATCCGTATTCCGATCTACGTGATGATCATCGCCTCGGTAGTCAGCGTGGTACAAATGCTTATCAACGCCTACGCTTTCGGCCTGTATCAATCGCTGGGTATCTTCATTCCGCTTATCGTCACCAACTGTATCGTGGTGGGGCGCGCCGAAGCGTTCGCCGCCAAAAAAGGGCCGGCGCTGTCGGCGCTCGATGGTTTTTCCATTGGTATGGGCGCGACCTGTGCCATGTTTGTGCTGGGGTCGCTGCGCGAAATAATCGGCAATGGCACACTGTTTGATGGCGCCGATAGCTTATTAGGCAGTTGGGCGAAAGTCCTGCGCATCGAAGTTTTCCATACCGATACGCCGTTCCTGCTGGCGATGCTACCGCCGGGCGCTTTCATTGGCCTCGGTATGATGCTGGCGGTAAAATACCTCATTGATGAGCGTACTAAGCAGCGTAAGGCGAAAGCGGCGCAGGCCGTCTCCGTCGCCCCAACTGATGTGACAGGGAAAGCGTAAGATGAATAAAGCCAAACGCCTGGAGATCCTGACCAGGCTGCGGGACAACGACCCGCACCCAACCACCGAACTCAATTTCACCTCACCGTTCGAGCTACTTATAGCGGTGCTGCTGTCGGCGCAGGCCACCGATGTGAGCGTCAACAAAGCGACGGCGAAGCTCTATCCGGTCGCCAATACGCCGGCGGCGATGCTGGAGCTTGGTGTTGACGGCGTGAAGTCCTATATCAAAACCATTGGCTTGTTTAATAGTAAAGCCGAAAACGTCATTAAGACCTGCCGCATCTTACTGGAGAAACATAACGGTGAGGTGCCAGAGGACCGGGCGGCGCTGGAGGCATTACCGGGGGTCGGACGTAAAACCGCTAATGTCGTGCTGAATACCGCCTTTGGCTGGCCGACTATCGCCGTCGACACCCATATCTTCCGCGTTTGCAATCGGACACAATTTGCTCCCGGCAAGAACGTTGAACAAGTCGAAGAAAAGTTGTTAAAGGTGGTGCCGGCGGAGTTTAAAGTTGACTGCCACCACTGGCTTATTCTTCACGGCCGTTACACTTGCATCGCGCGAAAACCGCGCTGTGGTTCCTGCCTGATTGAAGATTTGTGCGAGTATAAAGAGAAGGTAGAGTCCTGATTTCTGCATATCTTGTGAATATGACCGCTCCCCCCCGTAGACGCCTTTTTCATCATCGCCAGCCTGGAGTCATAACCTAACCTGTGGTTATGGCTCTATGTTTTACCAGCCACACCGATAATCACTCCATAGTTTTGCCATTTAGATGGATAATTATGCGGTTATATAACGAACGATCAGCGCATTCGTTTTTTACCGTCGAAAATTTTCTATGTATTTGTGATCAAGATCATCCATGCAACTCATCGTTAAATAACTGTTGCGAAAATGATGCAAAAAGCCAGCAATTTCAATATCAGAGCCTTAGACAACAGGACAATAGCCTGCTTATTTTTCGGAATATAGGCCATCCCACTACCTTCAAGGTCAAAAAGCAGAATATATCGCCTTTATCCCCTCAGTGGCCGCCCGCCACAGATTAAAATATCAGGTTTAACGAATAGGTGAAATTTAACTCTGTATAACATTTGCATGACTGGCTAATTATAGTGGCTTAGTTATGTGTAACAGAGTATTACAAAGCTATTGCCTGATGGGGCAGGATAGTGAACATTACTTGCCGTTTTCCCTCCAAGAATAACTATAAAGGCGGCGGTCCTTCGCGATTGCGCCCCAAACAGCCCCCGTTAATATGGGATGTAAAAAAAGAGGTATATGTGTCAACTGCAAACAATAAACCAGCAGAAAGCGTGAGTCTGAACGCTTTCAAACAACCAAGAGCGTTTTATCTCATTTTCTCCATTGAGTTATGGGAGCGTTTTGGTTATTACGGCCTGCAAGGGATCATGGCCGTTTACCTGGTAAAACAGCTGGGTATGTCGGAAGCGGATTCTATCACCCTGTTCTCTTCCTTTAGTGCACTGGTTTATGGCCTGGTCGCTATCGGCGGATGGCTCGGCGACAAGGTACTTGGCACCAAACGCGTCATCATGCTTGGCGCGATTGTCCTGGCTATCGGCTATGCGCTGGTTGCCTGGTCCGGTCACGATGCCGCCATCGTCTATATGGGTATGGCGACTATCGCCGTCGGTAACGGCCTGTTCAAAGCTAACCCGTCCTCCCTGCTCTCTACCTGCTACGACAAGAACGACCCGCGTCTGGACGGTGCATTCACCATGTACTACATGTCCGTCAATATCGGTTCCTTCTTCTCTATGCTGGCTACACCGTGGCTGGCAGCGAAGTTCGGCTGGAGCGTGGCGTTCGCGCTGAGCGTCGTGGGCATGCTGATTACCGTGGTTAACTTTGCCTTCTGCCAGAAGTGGGTTAAACAGTACGGTTCCAAACCTGACTTCGCACCGGTGCATGTCGGCAAACTGCTGGCGACTATCGTCGGCGTAGTCGTGCTGGTCGCGATTGCCACCTGGCTGCTGCACAACCAAGGCATCGCACGTATGGCGCTGGGCGTCATCGCACTGGGTATTGTTATCATCTTCGCTAAAGAAGCCATGGCGCTGCAGGGCGCGGCGCGTCGTAAAATGATCGTTGCTTTCCTGCTGATGGTTGAAGCGATTGTCTTCTTCGTACTGTACAGCCAGATGCCAACCTCGCTGAACTTCTTCGCGATCCGTAACGTTGAGCACTCGATTCTGGGTATCGCGTTCGAACCGGAGCAGTATCAGGCGTTGAACCCGTTCTGGATTATGATTGGTAGCCCGATTCTGGCGGCGATTTATAACAAGATGGGTGATCGCCTGCCGATGCCGCATAAATTCGCCATCGGTATGGTACTGTGCTCCGGCGCTTTCCTGGTGCTGCCGCTGGGTACCAAATTCGCCAGCGATGCTGGTATCGTCTCCGTCAACTGGTTGATCCTCAGCTACGCGCTGCAGAGTATTGGCGAACTGATGATTTCCGGCCTCGGCCTGGCGATGGTGGCTCAACTGGTACCGCAACGTCTGATGGGCTTCATCATGGGTAGCTGGTTCCTGACCACCGCAGGCGCCGCCATCATTGCAGGTAAAATCGCTAACCTGATGGCAGTACCGGAAAACGTGACCGACCCGCTGGTTTCTCTGGATGTTTACGGCCACGTGTTCATGCAGATTGGTATCGCTACCGCAGTCATCGCCTTCCTGATGCTGCTGACCGCGCCGAAGCTGAACCGCATGACGCTGGACGACGACGCTGTCGCCAAAGCGCGCGAAACCGCAACCGCTTAAATGCTCCGGGAAAACCAATAAATTTAGGCCGCTAACGTTTGTTAGCGGCTTTTTTTTTGTCCCTGGGCGGACTAACATACAGAAAACTGCAGCCACGAGGAGTTACTGATGAAACTGTTCTACAAGCCCGGCGCCTGTTCCCTTGCCTCTCATATCGCCCTGCGCGAAAGCGGCCTCGACTTTACCATCGATAGCGTCGACCTGGCGAAGAAACGCCTCGAAAATGGCGATGACTACCTGCTGATTAACCCTAAGGGTCAGGTTCCCGCGCTGCTGCTTGACGACGAAGTGCTGCTGACCGAGGGCGTGGCCATCATGCAGTACATTGCCGACCGTGTACCCGACCGTCAGCTGCTGGCGCCAGTGGGTACCATTGCCCGCTACCAGACGCTGGAATGGCTGAATTACGTCGCCACCGAATTACATAAAGGCTTCACCCCGCTGTTCCGCCCGGATACGCCGAATGACTACAAGCCAACGGTGCGTGCCCTGCTGGAGAAAAAGCTGCAGTATGTCGATGAGGCGCTGAAAGATAAACAGTGGCTGAATGGGCATCGCTTTACCATAGCTGATGGCTATCTGTTCACGGTACTGCGCTGGGGCTATGCGGTGAAACTGAATATGGAAGCCTACGCAAATATTGGCGCCTGGATGGCGCATGTCGCGGCGCGTCCGTCCGTTGCGGCGGCGCTGTCGGCGGAAGGTCTGAAGTAAACCATTGGCATGCCCGCAAGCGGGCATGCCATCGCGCTTACAGTTGCGTAGCGCTGAAATAATGCTCCGGTTTGGCGATGCGGTCCTGTGCCGCCACCACCTGCAGTTCATACTCGTGCATATTTTTGGTTGCCAGCATGATTTCATACACTGCGGCAGTAACGTGTTCAAGGGCATCGCGCAGGCTGGCGCCCTGCAGTAGCTTAACCAGCAGCAGGCCGCTGGTTACATCGCCCACGCCGACCGGCTGACGGCTGCCAAAATCGACCAGCGGGCGACTGATATGCCAGGCTTCATCCGCTGTCACCAGCAACATCTCAAAGCGATCCATACTCATCCCCGCCCGCGCCAGATGCTTCACCAGCACGACCTGCGGCCCTTGCGCTATCAGCTCACGCGCCGCGCTAACGGCTTCGTCAACGTTAGCAACCGGATGGCCGCACAGGATCTCCAGCTCGACAAGATTCGGCGCGATGATATCGCTGGCCGGCAGCGCATAGCGTACGTGGAATTCAGCCACCCCAGGGGCGACGATGCAGCCTTTTTCCGGGTGGCCCATCACTGGATCGCAAAAATATTTCGCTGCCGGATTCGCCGCTTTAACCTGACGCACGATGCCGAGAATATGTTCACCCTGCTCGGCGGAGCCAAGGTAACCGCTCAGTACCGCATCACAGCTCTGCAGCTTATCGATGTCGGCAATCCCCTGCACGATTTCGGTCAAATGCGAAGGCGGCATGACGCAGCCGGTCCATTTGCCGTACTGCGTATGGTTGGAGAACTGAACGGTATTGAGGGGCCAGACGTTGGCGCCGAGACGGCGCATCGGAAATTCAGCGGCGCTGTTGCCCGCATGGCCAAACACAACGTGAGACTGAATGGCGAGGATGTTCTTCATTTTCTTACCACAACCCTAAAAAGAAAAAGGGCGTGGTTTCCCACGCCCTGGTTTTATTTTTTATTTCCAGCAGATCAGGCAGTAATTCTTCTTACCGCGACGCAGTAAGGTATAGCGGCCGAACAGGCGGTCGCTATCGCTGAATACATATTCCGGATCGGACTGTTTTTCACCGTTAATGGTCACCGCGTTGGAGGCTACGGTTTTACGCGCCTGGCCGCGGGACGGCTGCAGCTCGGAATCTACCAGCGCTTGCAGAAGATCGGCGCCCTTTTCCATTTCGATCATCGGCACGCCGTCTTGCGCCAGCTGTTCAAAATCCGCTTCGCTCAGGTCGCTCAGATTGCCGTTGAACAGGCTTTCAGTAATACGTTTCGCTGCTTCCAGGCCTTCTTCGCCGTGGACCAGACGCGTCACCTGCTCTGCCAGCACGTACTGCGCGCGCGGCGCCTTACCGCTGTTCTTATCTTCTTCTTCCAGCGCATTGATCTCGGCAATGTCCATGAAGGTGAAGAACTTCAGGAAGCGATAAACGTCCGCATCCGCGGTGTTGATCCAGAACTGGTAGAATTTGTACGGGCTGGTTTTCTTCGGATCCAGCCATACCGCGCCGCCTTCGGTTTTACCGAACTTGGTGCCATCGGCCTTGGTGATCAGCGGAACGGTCAAACCGAAGACCTGATTCTGGTGCAAACGACGAGTCAGGTCGATGCCAGATGTGATGTTGCCCCACTGGTCGGAGCCGCCGATTTGTAGCGCCACGCCGTGCAGTTTATTCAGGCAGGCAAAGTCATAACCCTGCAGCAGGTTATAGGAAAACTCGGTGAAAGAGATACCCTGATCGTCACGGTTCAGACGCTGCTTCACCGCTTCTTTGTTGATCATCTGGTTCACAGAGAAGTGCTTACCGATGTCACGCAGGAAGGTCAGCACGTTCATGCCGCCGAACCAGTCGTAGTTATTCGCGGCAATCGCCGAGTTGTCGCCGCAGTTGAAATCGAGGAATGGCGCAACCTGTTTACGGATTTTGTCCACCCACTGCTGCACGGTATCTTCGGTATTGAGTTTACGCTCAGCGGCTTTGAAGCTCGGGTCGCCAATCAGACCGGTCGCGCCGCCCACCAGCGCCACAGGCTTGTGGCCTGCCTGCTGGAAGCGTTTCAGGCATAACAATGGAACAAGATGCCCCAAGTGCAAGCTGTCAGCGGTAGGATCGAAGCCGCAATAGAGCGCGATCGGGCCTTGCGCCAGTCGCTCTGCTAACGCTTCTTCGTCCGTCACCTGGGCTACCAGCCCCCGCTCTTGCAATTGTTTAATCAAGTTACTGCTTGCCATCAAATTCTCCATGTATAAACGACTGCACCTTTGCCGGTACACGACTTTTCGCCAGACGCGAAAGGTACATAGAATAAAGCGCCGGAGCACGTAGCACCAGCGCTTAAAACAACATTTTGCGTCCTTTATGGCGCCAGACGGTCGATTTGCCAGCCATCATTTTGCCGCTGGTATAAAAAGCGGTCGTGTAGACGATGTTCGCCGCCCTGCCAGAACTCCATCTGTTCGATGCTGACGCGGAAGCCGCCCCAGAAACTCGGCAACGGCACTTCGCCTTGCTGGAATTTCTGTTTCAACTCGAGGAATTTACTTTCCAGGATCCCACGAGCGGAGATACGGCTGGACTGTTGGGAGACCCAGGCGCCGATCTGGCTATCGCGCGGTCGGCTGTGGAAATACTTCACCACTTCCAGCGTCGACAGACGCTCTGCCTGACCTATTACCATCACCTGCCGCTCCAGCATATGCCAGGGAAACAGCAGGCTGATATGGGGATTTTTTTCGATTTGATGTGCTTTGCGACTACCCAGGTTGGTATAAAACACCAACCCTTTTTCGTCATAGTGCTTTAACAATACGATGCGTTGATAGGGCTGGCCGTTTTCATCAACGGTCGCGACCACCATTGCCGTCGGGTCGGCAAGCTTAGCGTCGCAGGCCTGACGCAACCAACGTTCAAATAACGTCAGGGGTTCAGCGGGAAGATCGTGGCGACGAAGGCCGCCACGGGTGTATTCACGGCGCAGATGCGCGATTTGCTGCAATTCGTCGTTATCAGACATAACCATTGAGATCGTTGTCATAGGGTGGCGTTATTGTGCTCCCCCGCTACGGAAATCTCAACGTTTCGCGGTCTGCAACTGGCAGTTGTCCAGTACGACGCGGTCGCGCTTATAAACGGTGGCGCTGTCGCCCTTCGACCAGAAGACATAAACGCCATCAGTATAACGCGAACCGGAAGCCGAGAGCCCCTGGGTCAGGTTTAATTGCTGATTATCATAGATAAAACTAACCTGCTGACGCGCGTTGTTCAAATGGACGGTCAACGGTTTTTGATCGCACTGATATTCAAGGGTGTCGGTCTGCATCCGTTCAACGAATTGGTTGTAATAGCTACACCCTGCCAGCATGAAAGGGACTACCGCAATAAGAATTTTTTTCATGAGTATGCCTTCGACTTTCCCGGTCAGGAGAGCAAACCGCCCTCCCGGAATTTCGTCCAGTTTACCGGTAAATAAAAAATAGCGACTTCAGTTAACTCTGATTCTGCGCTCGATTCGCGGGATAGATGGCACCAAGAATGGTCGCTTCGCTGGCGCCGGTAACGGAAGGAAGATTACCCGGCAGGCCAGCAAGCGTACGCCATGCCAGCCACGCAAAGGCCAACGCTTCCATATCGTCGCCGCTGATGCCGGCGTCATCGGTGGTCGTGACTTCAGTACCTGGCAGCAGCGCCGCCAGACGCGCCATCAACAGCGGATTTCGCGCCCCGCCGCCGCAAACTAACAAACGCTCGCAGCCGCCGCTTAACAAAACCTGCTCACTGATGGTCACTGCGGTCAGTTCTGTCAGCGTGGCCTGAACATCCTGCCCTCGCAGATTGGCGTAGCGCGCCAGATGTTTTTCCAGCCAACCATAATTGAAATACTCGCGACCGGTGCTCTTCGGCGCGGGTAACGCGAACCACGGGTCGCTAAGCATATCCTGCAGCAGCGGTAGCAAGACTTTGCCTTCACTGGCCCATTGCGCGTCTTTATCGTAGGGTTTACCACACTGGCGCCAGATCCAGGCGTCCATCAGCATATTCCCCGGCCCGGTGTCGTAACCGCGTACCGGCTGCCCCGGAACCAGCAAGGAAAGGTTGGCTATGCCGCCGATGTTAAGCACCATGCGCCTTTCAACCGGGTGCGCCAACAGAGCCTGATGGAAGGCAGGGACTAGCGGCGCGCCCTGGCCGCCAAGCGCCATATCGCGGCGGCGGAAATCCCCCACCACGGTCACGCCGGTATGCGCTGCGATCTGATTGTTATCGCCTATTTGCATCGTGTGCGGCGCATCGCCGGTCGGCTCATGCCACACCGTCTGGCCATGGCAACCGATAGCGACGATATCCTCAGGTTGAAGGTTCTGCTGGCGCATCAGCGCTAATACTGCGTCAGAAAATAGCCGGCCCAAACGGGTATCGAGTCGCCCCAGTTGCGACAAGGTCAGCTGCTGCCCCTGGCAAATCGCTAAAATATCTTCTTTCAGATTGACCGGGATGGGGTACGAGAGGCTCGCCTGCTGCGCCACTATGTTTTCATTTATTGCCGCCAGAACAACATCTACGCCATCAAGGCTGGTGCCAGACATTACGCCAATAAAACGACCTGATTTCATACGCCTACCCTCGTTCCATGACTTTTGCAGTACCATCAGTGCATCATAAAGCAGCGTTCAATGCTATGGCGCACTAATACTTTTTAACAATAGTTCTGCCGCAAGAATTTGTTAGGTAAAGTACTTACGTTTATCCGTCGTTAAAGCGAACCTTATTATTTTTAAACGGTCCATAAGGAAGCTATGCCAGCGAACGCTTAAATGCCATATAATTGACCACATGGAAGTTCACTGGAACATTTTGGTACACAGGAGATTCATAGATGATTTTACGTGTTTTGGCTGTCTCGATGATTGGCTTAACCCTGGCGGGTTGCGTCAGCAGCAGTGGCCTATCCGGCGATGTTTACACAGCCTCAGAAGCCAAGCAGGTGCAAAGCGTGACCTACGGTACCATCGTACATACCCGTGCGGTCCAGATCCAAAGCGGCGATGACAGCAATGCCATCGGCGCGATTGGCGGCGCGGTACTCGGTGGCTTCCTTGGTAATACCATCGGCGGCGGTACTGGTCGTTCTCTTGCAACCGCTGCAGGCGCGGTTGCCGGTGGCGTAGCCGGTCAGGGCGTACAGGGCGCGATGAACAAAACGCAGGGCGTTGAGCTGGAAATCCGTAAAGATGACGGTAACACCATCATGGTGGTTCAGAAACAGGGTAACACCCCATTCTCCGTCGGCCAGCGCGTAGCCATTGCCGGCAGCGGCAGTCAAGTGACGGTTTCCCCGCGTTAAGCCTCTCTAATGCGGCCTTTATTGGCCGCATTAATCCCTCATAATTATTATTTAGCTCCAAATAATTTATCATACATATATCAATTTTATTGATATTTCTCTGCGACAACTTGCGTTTGCGCAATATTTCCCGTTGATTAATTCGTTAGCCTGAAGTGGTCTTTTTCATTTAGCGACCTGCACGTCGTTTTTATCCGCCCTTTTATCGCGGGAGTTTGCCTGTGCCTCTGAAACTAAACCGGTTATCACACCGCTTATTTGCTTATATTATTGCCTGCAGCCTGGCAATTATTACGATCGATTTATTATCTAATTCAGTTGTTAATCGTATCCCTACGACTTCATCACCACTTTTCCCTTTACTGACAATAATATTAATGATTTTTCACATTACTATTTCTTGTTTTATGAGCATGAAGTATTGGTGTGATAAAAACCGGCTGTATCTGATGCCCATCGCCTTCGCTTTTGCCAGCTCTGCCCTGTTGATGCTAGGCACTCTGAGCAGCTATCCCGGCTGGCTACTGTGCAACAGCGAATATATTGTTAAACAAAATGACGCGCTGATCTTTTATTCGTTCCGCAATATTCTGATGGCCGTGTTATTTATCACTGCCATTATAATATATCGTTTTCGCCAACATCTTAACCAGGCTGCTGGCGCACATGCTATAATACTGACGGTATGCTTTCTATTCAGTGCCGCCATTCTTATTTTATCCTGGCTACACTCCAGTAATAGTCCGTTACTAAGCATCGATTTTATCGACGATATCACCAGCACTTTTACTCCGTTATGGCATTACTGGATGGGCTGGCTGCTATTTTTAGCCTGGGTATGTACGTTGATATTATTGATTATGCTAACCCGGCTACGTAATATCTTCTGGTACAGCGGCGCATTTTTCTGTGCCGCCTATATATTTACGCTAAACGTATTACTCACAGCGACAGGTAGTCAGCATATTATCGCCTGGAATCAGGCGCGCCTGTTCGAAACCTTAAGTACCTTATTTATGCTGTTCGTCCTGTTAAGCGACGTTTTTCTTCTCTATCGCGACTCTAACAACAAATACATCAATTCATATCAGAACTCTATCCGTGACCCGTTAACCGGACTGTACAACCGCAGCTACTTTTACGACACGCTGAATGGACTATTGCCGCATACTTCAGCAGCACAACCGCTTTCCGTCATCGTCAGCGATCTCGATCACTTTAAGCGTATCAACGACAACTACGGTCATGTCCAGGGTGACAAGGTGATTCAGTTTGCCGCCAGCGTATTACAAACCCATGTCCGTCGTGAGGATATTGCCGCGCGCATCGGCGGCGAAGAGTTTGCCCTGTTGTTGGTAAATACTGATGCTGATGATGCGCTGGCGATAGCCGAGCGAATTCGCCAGATGGTCAGCGCCGGGCAGGATTCACTGCCGGAACAAATGACCATTAGTATGGGTGTCTACACGGCGACAAGCTCGCTCATTGAGGCTGAAGAATGCGTTAAGCGCGCGGATACGGCTATGTACGCGGCGAAAAACGGTGGCCGCAATCGCGTGGTGGTCTGGCAGAATAAATAATTGAAAGGGCTCTGCAAGCGCAGAGCCCTGTTCCTGGCTAGTCTTTAGCCTGAAGATCGAGGATATTGTTTTCAAGTTTACGGATTAAGTTGAGCAACGTTTCGACTTCCTGCTTTGATACACCTGCAAGGATTTCATCACGCGTTTTGCCGATCACGTCTTCCATTTGGTTGATCAGCGGTTCAGCCTTTTCCGTTAGCTTGATACGTTTCGCCCGGCGATCGTTTGCACAAGTCTGGCGAGAAATAAGCCCTTTCTCCTCCAGTTGATCCAGCGTGCGCACCAAAGAGGGCTGTTCAATACCAATTGCCTTGGCCAACTGGATTTGCGACTGCTCAGGAGGTAGCTGATGAATGTTATGCAGCGTGACCCAGTGCGTCTGCGTTAACTCCAGAGGTTTCAGGCGATGGTCGATCAGCGCGCGCCAAACGCGTACCAAACGTGCCAGATCAGAACCAAGTGGCGATTCCAATTTCATCTCCTTATAATTAGCTTGCTAAGTTATTATACTGCTTTTAGAATAGTGTGCAGCATTTAAATTACCAAAACAAATGAATTACTTGATTCACTAAATTCAAAACAATGATTTACAATGTGAACTAATTCATCACCAAGAACATTATCCCTGCAACGGCAAAGGATTTTTGCTTGTGAAACTGAGTCTTAACACTCCCGGATTGTCGCTACAGGACCTGGTGTTCGGCGCTTCTATCTATTTTCCCCCGTTATTTAAAGCCGTCGTGCTTGGTTTCTTTATTTGGCTAATAGTTCATCGTCAGTTGCGCGACTGGATGTACGCCGGCGAAATCTGGCATCCCCTGCTGATGGACCTTTCCCTGTTTGCGCTGGCCGTTTGCCTGGCGCTGGTTCTCCTGACTCTCTTGTGATGCTCATTTCATGAAGAAACTAAAATATCTCTCAACCTTAATTATCGCCGCCTGCGCAATCATCGCCGCCTGGCTGGTCTGGAACTACTACACTCAGTCGCCATGGACCCGCGACGGTAAAATCCGCGCCGAACAGGTCGGCATCACCCCGCAGGTCTCCGGCAGTATTTTGCAGTTGAATGTTAAAGATAACCAATTGGTCAACGCCGGCGACGTGCTGTTCCGTATTGACGATACGCCTTATCGCATTGCGGTATTAAACGCTCAGGCTCAGTTGGCAAAAGCCAAAGCGGAACTGGCAAAAGCCAAAGCCGAGCAAACCAAGGCCGCCAGCGACGTTACTCGCCGCCGCAGTCTGTCGCAAAACTTCATCTCCGCTGAAGATATGGAAACCGTCAATACCGCGCTGAATACCGCCAATACGACTTATGAGGCGGCTAAAGCGGTCGTTGGCGTGGCGCAAGCCGCGCTGGAGCATGCGCAGTGGCAGCTGACGCAAACCGTGGTTAAAGCCCCGGTTGATGGCTGGATAACTAATTTGTCAACGCGGGTCGGGGACTATGCCTCCGTCGGCCATCCCGTCTTTGCCCTTGTCGACAGCCACTCATTCTATGTGCTGGGTTATTTTGAAGAGACCAAACTACGTCACATCCGCGAAGGTGATAGCGCCCAGGTCGTTCTTTACAGCAGCAAACAAACGTTACAGGGTCACGTTTCCAGCATTGGCCGCGCTATCGTCGACCAGAGCGTCGAAGGCGGTTCGGCACTGGTCGCTAATATTAAACCCAATATTCCGTGGGTGCGCCTCGCGCAACGCGTACCGGTACGTATCGAGTTCGATAAACTCCCTGCGGATGTCACATTGGTTTCAGGTACCACCTGTACCGTGTCAATTGGCGGACAATAATGAAGCTGCAGGCTCTGCGCTGGCAATCACTGCCGTGGTTTAAAGCCAGCCGCCCGCAATGGCGCTACGCATTGCGCAATGGGATAGCCATGTGTCTGGCGCTTAGCATCGCCTATGCGCTGGATCTTGATGAACCCTACTGGGCAATGACATCAGCCGCAGTCGTGAGCTTCCCGACCGTCGGCGGCGTTATCAGTAAGAGTTTTGGCCGTATCGCCGGCAGCCTGCTCGGCGCCTGCGCCGCCCTGCTACTGGCGGGCCATACCCTTAACGACCCGTGGCTATTCTTATTCAGTATCTCAGCCTGGATTGCGCTCTGTACCTGGGCCTGCGCGATGTTTACCAATAACGTCGCCTACGCTTTTCAACTGGCGGGCTATACCTGCGCAATCATCGCCTTCCCGGTTATAAATGTTACCGACGCGAATGAACTGTGGACTATCGCTCAGTCGCGGGTCTGTGAAGTGATTGTGGGGATATTGTCCGGCGGATTCATGATGATGATCCTGCCCAGTACCTCAGATGGCGTCACGCTGCTGACGGCGTTGAAGAATATGCACTCACGGTTATTAGAGCATGCCAGCCTGCTGTGGGTGCCGGAAACCACCGATGCGATTCGTAGCGCTCATGAAAGCGTCATCGGTCAGATCCTGACTATGAATCTACTGCGTATCCAGGCCTTCTGGAGCCATTATCGTTTCAGACGGCAGAATCCCTTGCTGAATTATCTGCTGCATCAGCAGTTGCGAATGACCAGCGTCATCTCCAGCCTGCGGCGAATGTTATTGAACTGGCCGGATGCGCCTGGTAATACGCGGGCGGTGCTGGAAACGTTACTTAGCGAGCTCGCCAATCCGCACGCAAATGTTTATAGCGTGGCGCGAATTTTGGTGCCGCTAGCCCCCGGCCCTAACGCCGACTATCGCCATCTGGCGTTCTGGAAACGGCTGCGCTATTTCTGTCGTATCTATCTCGAAAGCAGCCGCTGGATCCGACGCATCGAGAACGCCAGCGCTATCACGGTGTTCAATGTCCCTTCGGCGCCCGCGCTGTCGCGCCATACCGATCAGGCGGAAGCGTTATGGAACGGCTTACGGACCTTCTGCGCGCTGGTGGCCGTGGGCGCCTGGGGTATCAGCACCCAATGGCAGGCCTGCGCCGCCGCGCTCACCCTCGCCGCCATTAGCTGCGTACTCTACTCGATATCGCCTTCGCCCTTTAAATCGCTCACCTTATTGATGCGTACGCTGGTGCTGTTGTCGCTGTTCAGCTTTATGGTGAAGTTTGGCCTAATGGTGCAGATAACCGACCTGTGGCAGTTTTTACTGTTTCTGTTCCCGCTGCTCACCACCATGCAGTTATTGAAACTCCAGATGCCGAAGCTCGCAGGGCTGTGGGGGCAGTTAATCGTCTTTATGGGATCGTTTATTTCGGTCACCAACCCTCCGGTTTACGACTTTGCCTCGTTCCTTAATGATAACCTCGGCAAAATCATTGGTGTCGGTCTTGCGTGGCTTGCCTTTGCGATTATCAGCCCCGGCTCGGATGCGCGCAAAAGCCGCCGCCATATTCGTGCGTTACGGCGTCACTTTGTCGATCAGTTGAGTCGACGCCCGCAGCACAGCGAGCATGAATTTGAGTCACTGGTGTACCACCACATTAGCCAGTTAAGCAGCAGCCAGGACGCGCTGGCGCGACGTTGGCTGCTGCGCTGGGGCGTGGTGCTGCTCAACTGTTCGCATGTCGTGTGGCAACTACGCGACTGGGAGACACGCTCCGATCCACTTTCACAGGTGCGCGACTTGTGTATCAGCCTGCTACGCGACGTCATGAGTGAACGCGGCGTCCAGCAACGCCCACTTGCCTCGACGTTGCTGGAGCTGCAGCGGATATGCGATACCCTTAACCACCATCATCAGCCGGCGGCTAAAGAGCTGGCGGCGATTATCTGGCGGTTATACTGCTCGCTATCGCAGTTAGAACAGGCGCCGATTGCCGGCACCATTACCGAACGGACTACTTAATCACCCCGCAGGCAAAACGCTCGCCGCCGCCGCCCAGCGGCTGCGGGCTATCGGCCATATTATCGCCGCCGACATGCACCATCAGCGCTTTGCCCTTCACTTCCGCGAGCGTTTTCAGGCGCGGGGCAATAACCGGTTGGTTAGCCACGCCATCGTCGTTCACCACCAGCAAAGGAAGATCGCCGAGATGCCCTGCCCCTAATGGCCCTTCATGTTTGCCGGTATGTTGTGGGTCGAAATGACCGCCCGCCGCGCCAGCGGCGACCGCTTTACCGTCTTTTATCGCCGGTTGGCAGCTCCCTTCTGCGTGGATATGAAAGCCGTGTTTGCCCGGCGGAAGCGCGCGTAAATCAGGCGTAAACTCAAGGCCTCTGTCGGTTTCAGTGATTTTAACGCTGCCGACGGCCTGGCCAACGCTCTGGCTGGTGACAAGATTGAGGGAGACATCTTCACTGGCGGCCTGAGCGCCAGCGCAAAATGCGAGAGTGAAAATAGCGAGTAAACATCGTTGCATAACACCTCCGGATTAGCCGTATCCCTGATAAGTGTAAACCAGGTAGCGGCATCCGGAGGCGTAATCAGGCTTACGGGACGTCGTAACCCAGCGCCGCTTTACGAATGCGGAACCACTGCTGGCGCGTCATATGCAGTTTTTCCGCCACAATAGCTGAGCGCACGCGCTCGATTTTCCCCGAGCCAATAATCGGCAGCGGTTTCGACGGCAAGCGCAATACCCAGGCGTAAACCACCTGCTCAATGCTTTCTGCGTTGAGCTCCTGGGCAATTTGCGCCAGCTCGTCGCGCAGCGGCTGGAAGCTTTCGTCGTTGAACAGGCGTCCGCCGCCGAGGCAGGACCAGGCCATCGGGCGAATGCGCAACTGCTGGAGTTGATCGAGGGTGCCGTCAAGCAGCAGCGGCTGATGTACCGGCGAGAGCTCGACCTGGTTAGTGGCCAGGGTAAAAGGCAGGCGCGATTGTAAAAGCGTAAACTGCGCCGGCGTAAAGTTAGATACCCCAAAGTGGCGCACTTTCCCACTATGATGTAACGCGAGGAAAGCCTCAGCGACCTCATCGGCATCCATCAGCGGATCCGGGCGGTGAATCAGCAGTAAATCGAGATGATCGGTCGCCAGATTACGCAGGGATTGCTCGGCGCTGAGAATGATATGGTCGCGGTCAGTAATATAGTGGCCAATAGTATTTTCCGCGCGCGCCTTGGTCGCAATACCGCATTTGCTGACGATTTCCATACGGTTACGCAGGTGCGGGGCTCGTTTAAGCGCTTCGCCAAACGCGGCTTCACACTGATAATCGCCGTAGATATCGGCGTGGTCGACGGTCGTAACCCCCAGATCCAGGTGCTGCTCAATAAAGCCAACCAAAGCGTCGGTGGACATCTTCCAGTCCATGAGACGCCAGTAGCCCATTACAAAACGTGAAAATTCCGGCCCCTGCGGAGCCATAGCAATACGCTGAACCATAAACGCTTCCTCGACAAAAAAGTGTTCTGAGTATACGCATATTTGTCGTCAAAACAGTGAGGGTTGCTGCGGTTCTTCCGCCGGTTCCTGCTTAGTCGCGCGAATTTTACGCAGCAGACGCTGGCGGCACAGACGCAGAACCTCCTGTTTTTGCGCGTCGCTCAGCTTTTGCCAGTTAAAGCGCTCATCCCGGCTACGAAAACAGCCGCGGCAATATCCGCGTTCATCGGACTGACATATTCCCCGGCACGGACTTTGTACCGGGAAAAACTCCAGCTGCTCTGCCACCACCGCTCTCCTGTATTTTCTCTCTGTCTCTCATTGAAGACGTTCCACCGCCAGTGCGCAACTTTTGTTGTCTTCGTATTCGCGCTAACGATCATTTTGCTTGCATTAGACCAATCGGTCTACTACAGTGTGCTCCATGAACAGACACAGCGAATGCGATACCCGAGAACACATCCTCATCACCGGCGAGCAACTATGCATGCATCGTGGTTTTACCGGCATGGGCTTAAGTGAACTTCTGAAAACGGCGGAAGTGCCGAAAGGCTCTTTCTATCACTACTTTCGCTCAAAAGAAGCCTTCGGCGTCGCGCTGCTTGAACATCACTACACCGGCTATCTGCAGCGCCTGGTTGATCACTTTGACCATGGCGAAGGCAACTACCGCGACCGACTGCTGGCCTACTATCAGCACACGCTGAATCAGTTTTGCCAACAGGGCATTATCAGCGGTTGCTTAACCGTGAAGCTGTCGGCGGAGGTGTGCGACCTGTCGGAAGATATGCGTACTGCCATGGATAAAGGCGCCAGCCAGATTATCGCCCTATTGGGCGAAGCGCTGGAAAAGGGCCGTCTGGAGGGTAGCCTGTTGTTTGAGGGGGAAGCTATCACCCTTTCACAGGTGCTGTACTCGTTGTGGTTGGGAGCCAATTTACAGGCCAAAATTACGCGTAGCGCAACGCCGCTGGAAAGCGCCCTTGCTCACGCCAAACAAATCATTGCAGCGCCTGCGGTTTAACAGGCGTTTTATTTAACCAGTTACAAGACGACCGGTCTACTCAGGAGTCATTATGTCAGAATCTAAATTGTTCAGCCCGTTAAAAGTCGGTGCGGTGACCGTACCTAACCGCGTATTTATGGCTCCGCTGACCCGTCTGCGCAGCATCGAACCAGGCGACATCCCTACTCCGCTGATGGCTGAGTATTATCGTCAGCGCGCCAGCTCCGGCCTGATTATCACCGAAGCGACGCAAATTTCCGCCCAGGCGAAAGGCTATGCCGGCGCGCCGGGCCTACATAGCGCAGAGCAAATGGCCGCATGGCAAAAAATCACCGCTGGCGTTCATGCTGAAAACGGTCATATCGCCGTGCAACTGTGGCACACCGGCCGCATTTCCCATAATAGCCTGCAGCCGGGAGGCGCGGCGCCGGTTGCGCCATCGGCGCTGAGCGCAGGTACGCGTACTTCGCTGCGTGATGAAAACGGTCATGCCATTCGCGTCGATACGTCGATGCCGCGCGCGCTGGAAACAGACGAAATCCCAGGGATCGTGGATGACTTCCGTCAGGCGGTAGGCAATGCCCGCGATGTCGGCTTCGACCTGGTAGAGCTGCACTCCGCGCATGGCTATCTGCTGCACCAGTTCCTGTCGCCTTCTTCTAACCAGCGTACCGACCAGTACGGCGGCAGCGTTGAGAATCGCGCCCGCCTGGTGCTGGAAGTGGTCGATGCCGTCAGTAAAGAGTGGAGCGCCGATCGTATCGGCATTCGCGTGTCGCCAATCGGTAGTTTCCAGAACGTCGATAACGGCCCGAACGAAGAAGCCGATGCGCTCTATCTTATTGAGCAGCTGGCAAAACGCGGTATCGCTTATCTGCACATGTCCGAACCAGACTGGGCCGGCGGCCAGCCGTACAGCGACGAATTCCGTCAGAAAGTTCGCGATCGCTTCCCGGGCGCGATTATCGGCGCTGGCGCCTATACGGTGGAGAAAGCCAACGACCTTATCAATAAAGGACTGATCGATGCCGTGGCCTTTGGCCGCGATTACATCGCTAACCCGGATCTGGTGGCGCGTCTGCAGAAGAAAGCGGCGCTTAACCCGCAGCGCCCGGAAAGCTTCTACGGCGGCGGCGCGGAAGGTTATACCGATTATCCAACCCTGTAATCCCTCCATTGATAGCGGCGTACTAACGCCGCTATACTCAAGACTCTGATGTATCAAAACAAACTGCATAGGGGAAATTATGCGCTTACTTCACACCATGCTGCGCGTTGGCGACCTGCAACGTTCTATTGAGTTTTACACCAACGTGCTGGGCATGAAGCTGCTGCGTACCAGCGAAAACCCTGAATATAAATACTCGCTGGCTTTCGTCGGCTACGGCGAAGAGAGCGATACCGCGGTTATCGAACTGACCTATAACTGGGGCGTGGATAGCTACGAACTCGGTACCGCCTATGGCCATATTGCGCTGAGCGTCGACAACGCGGCGCAAGCGTGCGAGCGTATTCGCCAGAATGGCGGCAATGTCACTCGCGAAGCTGGCCCGGTTAAAGGCGGCAGCACGGTTATCGCCTTTGTTGAAGATCCGGACGGCTACAAAATTGAGCTGATCGAAGAGAAAGATGCCGGAAAAGGTCTCGGCAACTAAGTTAATTCGGGCGCGTTCGCGCCCGTCAGGCTGCTGACAAAGAAGGAAAAAGCGTGGTTTTTCCTTCTTTGTAGTTATCAGCCGAAAATCAATAAATTGATTTTCCTTGTTATTTGTCTAATGCAATCTGAAATCCTACTGATTGCATGACGTTTATCATCAATCTCATCGGGCGCGTTCGCACCCGATGTTTTCTCCCTTCCTGCTGCAAGCCGCGGCAAAATTTGCCATAATGCGCGCTACTTTTTTCCAGCTAAGAGAATCTGATGTCCGAGAACGCTCAACTTAATGGTCTGTGCGGCCGTTTTCGCGGTTTTTATCCTGTGGTAATTGATGTTGAAACCGCCGGGTTTAATGCCAAAACCGACGCCCTGCTGGAGATCGCCGCTATTACGTTGAAGATGGATGAGCAGGGCTGGCTGATGCCGGACGAAACGCTGCATTTTCACGTGGCTCCCTTCGAAGGGGCCAACCTGCAGCCGGAAGCGCTGGCTTTCAATGGAATTAACCCAAACGATCCGGAGCGCGGCGCGATAAGTGAATACGATGCGCTGCACGCCATTTTTAAAATGGTTCGCAAAGGAATGAAAGAGAGCGATTGTAGCCGCGCGATTATGGTGGCGCATAACGCGACTTTCGATCACAGCTTTACGATGGCCGCCGCCGAGCGCGCCGGGTTGAAACGCAACCCGTTCCATCCTTTCGTGACCTTCGATACCGCCGCGTTGAGCGGGTTGGCCTTAGGGCAAACGGTATTGTCTAAAGCCTGCATCGCCGCCGGCATGGAGTTTGATGGCAGCAAGGCCCATTCTGCGTTGTACGATACCGAGCAAACCGCCCAGCTATTCTGCGAAATCGTCAACCGCTGGAAGCGCCTTGGCGGCTGGCCGTTACCTGTACCTGAAGCGTAAGCGATAAAAAAAGCGACTTCCGGAGAAGTCGCTTTTTCTTTTGCAGCAAAGAATTACTCTGCTTTCGGCTCGTCAGCGTTGTGCTTTGCAGCCGTTTCTTTGATCAGCTGCTGCAGTTCGCCGCGCTGATACATTTCGATGATGATGTCGCAACCGCCAACCAGTTCACCGTCAACCCACAGCTGCGGGAAGGTCGGCCAGTTAGCGTATTTCGGCAGTTCAGCGCGAATATCCGGGTTCTGCAGGATATCTACGTAGGCAAAACGTTCGCCGCAAGCGGAAAGCGCCTGCACTGCCTGAGCGGAGAAACCGCAGCTCGGCAGCTTCGGAGAGCCTTTCATGTACAGCAGGATCGGGTTTTCAGCGATTTGACGTTGGATCGTTTCTAGAGTGGTGCTCATTGTCGTGCTTCCTTAAACATCTTTACGGCAGTAATTTGTCATTGTAGCGTCCTGGACGCAGGACCGATAATAACATTTTTTTCACTCGCCACATTTTATCTTCTGTCGTCTGAAGTTGCCTTAAAAATATCACTTTGTAACGTCACCGCGGGGCGAGTTGCGCACTTTCTGTACGAGGCGGTGATTGTCTGACTCATTTTTTTGCAATCGTTAACCAAACGACATTTTAGATACAAAAGAGTATTAACTTTCTGGCTTTTTATGCTTTAGAATCATTCCGGTTTGTCATTCACCGTCAGGCATTAGTATATGTCTGTAATTTAATCAGGGGATTGCTCAGTGGCGCGGCTCAATAAAATCGCGATATCGCTCTGTGCATTACTGTTTACATCTATCTCGCTTACGCCATTGGCGCATGCTTCAGGGCATACGCACGCTTCGGCTACGCCGAAGGCGCACCCGGCGAAAGGCTCCACCGCCGAGCGTAAGAAGAAAGCAACGCAAAATAAATCCAAATCCACCGCTAAAACTACCCGTAAAAAAACCTCAAGCGCGAAGTCCCCTACTCGTACTACCGCAGCAAGCCAAACCGCGCTTAATCGTCAAGTCGCCGGCGCCACTAAAAAATGCGTGTTGCGTAAAGGCTATAAAAAGCAGTGTGCGAAAACGGTAAAATCCAGCGAAGCATCGACGCTGGCGTTGAACAGCGTGAAAAGCAAATGCGTGGTGCGTAAAGGCTACAAAAAACGTTGTAAACCTGTCGCTGATGAACCGAATCTGACGATTGCCGATGCGCACAAAGCCCGAGTGCAAAAAGCGCAAAGCACTGCCATGAATAAACTCATGGATCAGCTAGGCAAACCTTATCGCTGGGGAGGCTCCTCACCGCGTACCGGTTTCGACTGCAGCGGGCTGGTTTATTACGCCTATAAAGATCTGGTAAAAATTCATATTCCGCGCACCGCTAACGAAATGTACCACCTGCGCGATGCCCGCCCGGTTGACCGCGATGAACTGCAAAGCGGCGATCTGGTCTTCTTCCGCACCCGCGGACGCGGCACCGCCGACCACGTAGGCGTTTACGTTGGAAACGGTAAGTTTATCCAGTCGCCGCGTACCGGCCGTGATATTCAGATAACCTCCCTGAGCGAAGATTATTGGGTTCGCCACTACGTCGGCGCGCGCCGCGTAATGACGCCAAAAACCATTCGTTAAGAGGCGCAGACCCCGGTTTGCCGCTGCGCCGGCAAACCGCTCTTCTGTACATTCCCCACCTCTTCCAGATTCAGCGGATACTGCATTCGTTCCTCCAGTTGCGCGGGGTGACGGCGGTAGCTGGTCGGCGACATACCAAAATGACGACGGAAAGTACGGCAAAATGTCGCCTGGCCTTCAAACCCGAGCAGCAATGAGATACTCAACGCCGAATCCTGCGTCTGTTTGAGAATACCGGCGGCAATGGTCATTTTGCGTCGGCTAACATATGTTCCCAGCGTATAACCGGTAATCAGCGCGAACTGGCGCTGAAAGTACCAGTGCGAATAACCCGATTTCCTTGAGATTGCGGTGACGGGTAGCGCGGTAAAAATGTTGTCTTCGATCCACTCGATGATATCTATGACGATCGGAATAATATGTCCGCTGACCATTTCATGTTTATGCGCCATCTCTTCTCATCCATCAATTATGAGCTTTATGCTTGTTCAATAACGATTTTTTGCTCCGAGGTTCGTTGCCTGCAGAGATAATTATATTTGTCATACAATTAAAATTAATCCCAATGATTATTGGGCATGAAAGTCATTCCCATTACGCATAATGCCCGCAAGCTAATGTTTTATATCGTTCTAAAAAGATAACAGGCGATGAAAATACGCAGCGTTTTAGTCGTAGGCAGGAGCGTCGATGGGGAATTTGCGAATCATATCGCTCGCCATGCGCCAGACTGGCGAAGGCTTAATCAGTCGCGTTAGCAATGAATAACCTTTGTTGTTGTAAGTCTTTTAACTGACTTCAGCAAATGTTAACATTCTCAACACAATAACATGTAACACTCGCGACAGCGTTACACAGTAAATACGATATTCAGGTGAACATTCACCTAATTAATGTGAGAAAAAACAAAAAGTTATAAGGAGAGTAGCAATGTCGTTCGAATTACCTGCATTACCATATGCAATAGACGCCCTGGCGCCGCACATTTCCGCAGAAACCCTGGAATACCATTACGGTAAACATCACCAGGCCTACGTGACCAACCTCAACAACCTGATCAAAGGCACTGCTTTTGAAGGCAAATCTCTGGAAGAGATCGTTCGCTCTTCTGAAGGCGGCGTCTTCAACAACGCAGCGCAGGTCTGGAACCACACTTTCTACTGGAACTGCCTGGCGCCGAACGCCGGCGGTGAGCCGGAAGGCGAACTGGCCGCAGCGATTAACAAATCTTTCGGTAGCTTCGCTGATTTTAAAGCGAAATTCACCGATGCCGCGGCGAAAAACTTCGGCGCAGGCTGGACCTGGCTTGTTAAAAACGCTGACGGCAGCCTGGCTATCGTCTCCACCAGCAACGCCGGCACTCCGCTGACTACCGATGCGACGCCGCTGTTGACCGTTGATGTCTGGGAACACGCCTACTACATCGACTACCGCAATGCCCGTCCAAATTATCTGGAACACTTCTGGGCGCTGGTAAACTGGAAATTTGTTGCCGCCAACCTGGCAGCATAAAATAAAACCGCAGCGGGGTTACCCCGCTGCGGTTTTTTCTTAGTGCGACTTAGTTATTCGCTAATGCTTCTTCTGGTTGTGAACGCCCGCCAAACAGCACCACCGCTAATGCCAGCCCGGCAATAATCGCCCCCATCACCGGCACAAAAGCATAACCGAGACCGCCGGATATCACCGCGCCGCCCGCCGCCGCACCCAACGCATTACCGAGATTGAAAGCGCCAATGTTAACCGACGATGACAGGCCCGGCGCTTCGTGCGCCACGCGCATTACCCGCATCTGCAGCGGTGGAACCACCGCGAAGGTTGCCGCGCCCCAAACGACCATGCTGACGGCAGCACCCAGTTGCGATTGCGCCAGCAACGGAATGGCCAACATGATGGCAATCAGTAACAACAGGAACCCTTTCAGCGTTCCGGAGACTGAACGGTCGGCAAATTTACCACCCAGATAGTTGCCAAGCGAGAAACCGACGCCGATCAACACCAGCATGGCGGTAACAAACAGCGGTGAAGCGTGGGTGATGGTATGCAGTACCGGAGAAATATAGGTATACAGCGTGAACATCGCCCCGGCGCCCAGCACGGTAGTCAACAGCGCAGAGAGTACCTGAGGACGCATCAACACCGACAGCTCGCGCTTCACGTTCGGACGCTCGCCGGCGCTACCCTTCGGCAGGGAGAACCACAGACTGACCATCGCAATTAACCCCAGACCCGCCGTGGCGAGGAAAGACATTCGCCAACCGATGGTTTCGCCAAGCCAGGTGGCAGCCGGTACGCCGCCGATATTGGCAATGGTCAGCCCCATAAACATGGTCGCGACCGCGCTGGCCTGTTTGTGTTTTGGCACCACGCTTGCGGCAACGACTGAGCCAAGGCCGAAGAACGCGCCATGATTGAGGCTGGTGATAATACGCGACAGCAGTAGCGTCGTGTAATCTGGCGCAATAGAAGAGAGCACGTTGCCGAGGGTGAAGATCCCCATCAGGAAGATCAATGCATTGCGGCGAGCGCGATGCGATAGCAGCAACGTCATTAACGGCGCGCCGACCATCACGCCAATGGCATAGGCGCTAATCAGCATCCCCGCGGCCGGAATAGAAACATCGACGCCTTTGGCGATAACCGGCAGTAATCCCATCGGGGAAAACTCGGTGGTACCGATACCAAAGGCACCGATCGCCAACGCGAGTAAGGGAAAGTTGATTTTCATTCAGAGACTCCATCAGGCCGATTCAGGACACGGCATTACATCAGAAGCCAAAAGCATGACATCAATCACAGAAAAACAGAAGTAAACGAAATGACAAAAGATTTTTGCAGATTTGCTAATAATGGCGGGATGGGAGGGGAAGCCCCCTCCCTGCTGGAATCAGTGCAGTACCGCGGTCAACGCGGCGGCGACGATCAGACCCAAAACAATAACCGTCGTTGTCAGCGAAAACTTTAAATTTGTGTCCATCAATTTTCTCCCCTGATTATCCCCACATAGAAAGTGAGCTTGCTCATTTTTGCACAAAAATATGCAAAAATCTTCCCGGATTTAGAGTGATGCACATTTTTGCTCTTCCCCTTTGCCGCGAGATAGGACAAAATCCCACGCTAATTTGAAAGCGTATCGGCCATTGACCCCTTCCTGTCGTTCTGTGTCGTTTTCCCAGGTGTTGCAATGTTGAGCATTGTATACAGGGTGTGTATAGGCAAACGTTTACGTATCGATAATCAGACGATCAGGTCAAGGTCTGGAGTGAGAAGTAATGGCAACTATTAAAGATGTAGCGAAACGCGCAAACGTTTCCACTACAACTGTATCACATGTGATTAACAAAACCCGTTTCGTGGCGGAAGAGACGCGCAATGCGGTGTGGGCGGCAATTAAAGAACTCCACTATTCGCCAAGCGCCGTGGCTCGCAGCCTGAAAGTCAATCACACTAAATCGATCGGTCTGCTGGCCACCAGCAGCGAAGCGGCCTATTTCGCTGAAATTATCGAATCCGTAGAAAAGAGCTGCTTCCAGAAAGGCTATACCCTGATTCTGGGCAACGCCTGGAACGATCCGGAAAAACAGCGCGCCTACTTGTCGATGATGGCGCAAAAGCGCGTTGACGGCCTGCTGGTGATGTGTTCCGAGTACCCGGAGTCCGTACTCAGTATGCTTGAAGAGTATCGTCATATTCCGATGGTGGTGATGGACTGGGGCGAAGCCAAAGCGGACTTTACCGACTCGGTTATTGATAATGCCTTTGAAGGCGGCTACATTGCCGGCCGTTACCTGATTGAACGCGGCCATCGTGAAATTGGCGTTATTCCGGGCCCGCTTGAGCGCAACACTGGCGCCGGGCGCCTTGCCGGCTTCATGCAGGCGATGAAAGAAGCGCATATCAATGTGCCGGAAAACTGGATTGTTCAGGGCGACTTTGAACCGGAATCCGGCTACCGCGCCATGCAGCAGATCCTTAATCAGCAGCATCGCCCAACCGCCGTGTTCTGCGGCGGCGACATCATGGCGATGGGCGCTATCTGCGCCGCCGACGAAATGGGCCTGCGCGTGCCGCAGGACATTTCGCTGATCGGATATGATAATGTGCGCAACGCCCGCTACTTCAGCCCGGCGCTGACCACCATTCACCAGCCGAAAGACTCGCTCGGGGAAGCGGCATTCAATATGCTGCTCGATCGTATCGTTAATAAACGTGAAGAGTCGCAGTCCATCGAGGTGCATCCACGTCTTATCGAGCGCCGCTCGGTAGCCGACGGCCCGTTCGTCGATTATCGCCGCTAACACCTTCCTCCGGCGCCGGTTATTCCGGCGCCCGCAACCACTCCCGATTCAACGTTTCGCTGTCGCCAAGATAGTCAAGCAGCCAACTTAAAGCGGGTGAAGCATCGCTTTGTTGCCAGGTCAAGCAGCAGGCGGCATCCGGGAATGGGTTTTCCAGCGTCAAGGCCGTCCACTCCCCGCTATCGATATGCGGGCGGGCGAAATGGCCTGGCACCATCCCGACGCACAATCCTGCCGAAAGACAGGTGGCTGAAGATTCCCAATCCGGCACCACCACCCGCTTCTGGTTATCCAGCAGCCAGGTTGTGCGCTTCGGCAGCGAGCGTGAGGTATCTTCGCGCACCAGGGACGGCCAGTTGCGCAACACGTCATCACTGAGCGGCCCTTCCATCTGTGCCAGCGGATGACTGCTGGCGACGACACAGTGCCAGTTCAGCATCCCCATATCGCGAAAAGCGTAACGCCCTCCCACCGGTATCGAACGCGTCGCGCCGATAGCGAGTTCTACCCGCCCATCGGCTAACGCATCCCAGACGCCGTTGAAAACTTCCTGAAAAACGATCAGTTCGACATCGCTAAAATGGCGATAAAAATCAACGATCATCTGGCGCATCCGCGCCGGTTTAACGATATCGTCCACCGCAATGGACAGCTGGCCGCGCCAGCCGTTAGCAATTTGCTGGCACTGCTGGCGGGTGATCTGCATTTTTTTGATAACAGAACGCCCTTCCTGCAAAAACCAGTGCCCGGCGGGGGTCAATTCAACATCACGATGGCGACGTTCAAAAAGCGGAACCGCCAGCCACTCCTCCAGCTGTCGCACCGTATAGCTCACCGCCGAAGGTACGCGGTGTAGCTCCTGCGCCGCGGCGCTGAAACTCCCGTTACGCGCTACAGCATCAACCACTTCTAAGGAATATTCAGACCACATATTCTGCCTGCAAAATTTTTGAATGCATGTGACAAATAATAGCGTTTCACAAGGCGGATTACACTCCCTACACTCTGCGGCATCGTACCTGCATCAGTAGAAAGAGAACGTTATGCAACAACCTGGGAAAGGATTTTTAGTGTGGCTGGGCGGCCTGAGCGTGCTTGGCTTTCTGGCCACCGACATGTATCTACCGGCCTTTGCCGCCATTCAGCAAGACCTCAACACTTCTGCCGCATCGGTTAGCGCCAGCCTGAGCTTATTCCTCGCTGGCTTCGCGCTCGGCCAGTTGTTCTGGGGGCCACTGTCGGACCGCTATGGCCGGAAACCGATTCTGCTCGCCGGGCTGGCTATCTTCGCTCTTGGCTGCCTTGGGATGCTGTGGGTACGCGACGCGACGCTGATGCTGGTACTGCGTTTTGTCCAGGCGATCGGCGTATGCGCCGCCGCGGTGACCTGGCAGGCGATGGTGACCGACTACTATCCGGCCCAGCGCACCAACCGCATTTTCGCAACGATCATGCCGCTGGTCGGGCTCTCTCCGGCGCTGGCGCCGTTACTCGGCAGCTGGCTGTTAGTTCATCTGGAATGGCAGGCTATCTTCGCCACCCTGTTCGCTATCACCTTACTGTTGATGCTGCCGGCTTTTCGTCTGAAGGCGGTCGTCAAACCTGCTGGCGAAACCCAGCAGAAACTTACCTTTATGTCCCTGCTGCGTTCACGTGAATATAGCGGTAACGTGCTCATTTATGCGGCGTGTTCCGCCAGCTTCTTCGCCTGGCTCACCGGTTCGCCGTTTATCCTCCATGAAATGGGCTATGGCCCAACGGTGATTGGTCTTAGCTACGTGCCGCAAACTATCGCCTTCCTGATCGGCGGTTACGGCTGCCGCGCGGCGCTGCAAAAATGGCAGGGTCATCAGATGCTGCCCTGGCTGCTGGTTGTTTTTGCGCTGAGCGTGGCGGCGACCTGGCTTGCCGGGATACAGAATCATCCGTCACTGGTTGCGCTAATGGTTCCGTTTTGCATCATGGCGATTGTGAATGGCGGGATTTACCCTATCGTCGTCGCCCAGGCGCTGAAACCTTTTCCACAGGCAACCGGGCGCGCCGCCGCCCTGCAGAATACGCTGCAGCTTGGCCTCTGTTTCCTGGCAAGCCTGCTGGTCTCAAGCCTTATCGCCACTCCGCTTCTGACCACCACCAGCGTGATGCTGATTTCCATCGTTCTGGCAGGCATCGGTTTCTGGATGCAGCAACGACGCGTGCAGTTAGTGAACGAATCGTCTCACGCTTGATGATTTTTTAAAGCATCTCCCGGACCAGTAATTAGCCTGCTAATATATTTTTATTGAAAGGCGGTTTTTAGCGGCCTATACTGAATCCGGCATCACATAAATAGAAAGTTTTTTAGATATTAACGGGGGCAGGAAGCAGCCCGTTTCACCATGGAAGGCCTTTCGGCAAGGGTTATCTCCCTTCCTCTGTTCTACGTCGGATAGCACCCTCACGATTTTTTCGTGAGATTTCTCACAAAGCCAAAAAAGCGTCTACGCTGTTTTAAGGTTCTGATCACTTGGGCGTGATGGAGAAGCTATGAGTTCATCGTGTATAGAAGAAGTAAGTGTACCAAACGATGATTGGTACCGGATTGCAGCTGAATTATTGGGCCGTGCCGGAATTGAGATCAATGGTTCCGCACCCTCCGATATCCGGGTAAAAAACCCGCTCTTTTTTAAACGCGTGTTACAAGAAGGGTCTCTCGGATTAGGCGAAAGCTATATGGACGGCTGGTGGGAATGCGAACGCCTGGATATATTCTTTCACAAGGTATTGCGCGCCGGGCTGGATAAGCAACTCCCCCACCACTTCAAAGATACGCTACGTATCGCTGGCGCTCGCCTGTTTAATCTGCAAAGCAAAAAACGCGCCTGGATTGTTGGTAAAGAACACTACGATTTAGGCAACGACCTTTTCCACCGCATGCTCGATCCCTATATGCAATATTCCTGCGGATACTGGAAAGAGGCCGAAAATCTGGAACAGGCGCAGCAGGATAAATTAGATCTTATCTGTCGCAAACTGCAGCTTGAGCCAGGAATGAAAGTGCTGGATATCGGTTGCGGTTGGGGCGGACTGGCCTATTACATGGCCAAAAACTATAACGTCAGTGTGACGGGCGTGACCATTTCGGCCGAACAACAAAAAATGGCACAGGAGCGCTGTGCAGGATTAGATGTCAATATTCTGCTGCAGGACTATCGCGATCTTCACGAAAGTTTTGACCGTATCGTCTCCGTCGGGATGTTCGAGCACGTTGGGCCTAAAAATTACGCCACTTATTTTGAAGTTGTCGATCGTAATTTAAAACCAAACGGTCGTTTTCTGCTACACACCATTGGTTCAAAGATTACCGATCACAACGTCGACCCGTGGATTAATAAATATATATTCCCTAACGGTTGCCTGCCGTCGGTACGCCATATCGCCGATGCCAGCGAGAAGCATTTTGTGATGGAAGATTGGCATAACTTTGGTGCCGATTATGACACCACCTTGATGGCCTGGTACGAGCGTTTTCTTGCCAGTTGGCCGGATATTGCCGATAACTATTCAGACCGTTTCAAACGCATGTTTACCTATTACCTGAATGCCTGCGCGGGTGCTTTCCGCGCCCGCGACATTCAGCTCTGGCAAGTCGTCTTCTCGCGCGGTGTTGAACATGGCCTGCGCGTAGCCCGCTAGACTCGCTAAAAAAAGCCCCCGTAGAAATGTATTTCTGCGGGGGCTTTTTTATTATTCTTCCGCGCTTTTTTGCGCCGCTTCTTTTGCCGCCAGCACGCGTTCCACGGTATCCACCACCGCCTGAGTTTGCGGATCGATTTCGATATTTACTTTATCGCCGAGTTTTTTCACCCCAAGCGTGGTGCGCTGCAGCGTTTCCGGAATAAGATGCACGCAGAAACGAGTCGGGGTCACTTCACCAACCGTCAGGCTAATACCGTCCACGCCAATGAACCCTTTATACAGGATATATTTCATCAGCGCCGGGTCCTGTACCTTAAACCAAATCTGGCGATTGTTTTCCGAGGTGAGGATTTTAACGACTTCGGCGGTGGTCATAATATGGCCGGACATCAAATGGCCGCCGATTTCATCACTGAATTTCGCTGCTCGCTCGACGTTGACCATATCGCCTTCATGGATAGCGCCAAGATTAGTGATACGCAGCGTCTCTTTCATCAAGTCAAAGCTGATTCGCGGGCCGTCAATTTCGGTAACGGTCAGGCAACAGCCATTGTGCGCCACCGAAGCACCGGTCTCCAGGCCATCGAGCATATGCGCCGGCAGCTCCACCACGTGGGTGCGGAAATTCGGTTTCTCATCGATGGACACCACTTTCGCAGTCCCCTGTACAATACCAGTAAACATACTTTGCTCCTGTTGAGAATCGTGACGGTATCATTACCGTTATATATACGCGGAACAATAACAGTTGGCCAAACAGGTTGCCAGCGCGCATCGTGCCCCCACCATTTTTTCACTGGCTTAATGGCTAATCCTCGCTACAATAGACTGGAAATTCCTCCTGTTTTTTCTTCTTGCTGCCATTTAAGGCGGCTTTTTTAGTCTCAAAATAACAACAATATAAAGGTGTTCACGTGCAGAAGTACTTTATAGAAGCGCGTCAGTTATTAGCATTGGCTATCCCGGTCATTCTGGCGCAGGTCGCCCAGACGGCGATGGGCTTTGTCGATACGGTGATGGCCGGCGGCTACAGCGCAACCGATATGGCCGCCGTGGCTATCGGCACCTCGATCTGGCTACCTGCCATCCTGTTTGGCCACGGTCTGCTGCTGGCGCTAACGCCGGTTATCGCCCAACTTAATGGCTCCGGTCGCCGCGATCGTATCGCCCAGCAGGTACGCCAGGGCTTTTGGCTGGCGGGCTTTGTCTCCGTACTGGTGATGGTGGTGCTGTGGAACGCAGGCTATATCATCAGCTCGATGCACAACATCGACCCACAGCTTGCCGACAAAGCGGTGGGGTATCTGCGTGCGCTGCTATGGGGCGCGCCAGGCTATCTGTTCTTCCAGGTCGCGCGTAACCAGTGCGAAGGGCTGGCAAAAACTAAGCCCGGTATGGTGATGGGTTTTATCGGCCTGCTGGTCAACATTCCAGTGAACTACATTTTTATCTATGGTCATTTCGGTATGCCGGAACTTGGCGGCATCGGCTGCGGGGTCGCGACCGCCTCGGTCTACTGGGTCATGTTTGCCAGCATGCTGACCTGGGTGCGCCGCGCGCGCTCAATGCGCGATATCCGCTGCGCTGAGCGTTTCAGTAAACCTGATTTTTCGGTATTAAAACGGCTGGTACAGCTGGGGTTGCCAATCGCGCTGGCGCTGTTTTTTGAAGTCACGCTGTTCGCGGTTGTGGCGCTGCTGGTTTCGCCATTGGGGATTATCGATGTCGCAGGGCATCAAATCGCCCTTAACTTCAGTTCGCTGATGTTCGTTCTTCCGCTCTCGCTGGCGGCGGCGGTAACAATACGCGTTGGTTTTCGTCTCGGCCAGGGCTCGACGCTGGATGCACAGACCTCCGCGCGTACCGGGGTCGGCGTGGGCGTCTGCATGGCAATGATCACCGCGATTTTCACGATCCTGATGCGTAAGCAGATTGCCCTGCTGTACAACGATAACCCTGAGGTGGTGCTACTGGCCTCACAGCTGATGCTGCTGGCGGCGATTTATCAGATTTCCGACTCCATTCAGGTGATCGGCAGCGGTATTCTGCGCGGTTATAAAGATACGCGGTCGATCTTCTTTATTACATTCACCGCTTACTGGGTACTTGGCCTGCCAAGCGGTTATCTGCTGGCGCTGACGGATATTGTGGTGCCGCGGATGGGGCCTGCGGGCTTCTGGTGCGGCTTTATCATCGGCCTGACCTCCGCTGCCATCATGATGATGCTGCGCATGCGCTTCCTGCAACGTCAGCCGTCAAGCGTGATCCTGCAGCGCGCCGCGCGCTAACCAGAAACGCTAAAGAAAAGGGCAAGCCGTTAAAACGGTTTGCCCTTTAATAGCGCTACTTCGCAAGCCATTTGCGCTGCGGCGGCGTATAGCGATGGAATGCGGTTAAAATCTCCTGTACATCATCGCTAAAAGTCAGCATCTCAGCATAGCGGCGATGCATAAACCCTTCGGCGGCCATTTTTTCCGCCATCGCCTGCAGCGGGTTGTAATAGCCGTTCACGTTCAGGAAAGCACAGGGCTTTTCATGAATACCGAGCTGCGCCCAGGTCCACTGTTCAAAAATCTCTTCCAGCGTTCCGGCTCCACCCGGCATGGCAATGAAGCCGTCCGCCAGCAGCGACATCTTGTTTTTGCGCTCATGCATATTCTCAACGACATGCAGCTCGCTTAATCCGCTATGCGCAATCTCACGCTCCACCAGCCCGCGCGGCATCACGCCAATGACCCGCCCGCCGTGTTCTAATGCAGCATCTGCCACGGCGCCCATGAGTCCTACTTTACCGCCGCCATACACAAGCTCCACCCCGGCTTGCGCCAGCGCCTTGCCAACCTGTTGCGCGTAAACCTGATAAATCGGGTTTTCCCCGGTAGAAGAACCACAAAAAATGCCAATTGCTTTCATTACTGCGCTCCGTCGTTTATTTGCCGCACACTCTAGCATAAAGTCGGTGAGCGTCTCCCCTGCCAATCCGGGCAGAAAAACGCAACGGAGCAGGACATTGTTGAAGAAATATCCTTTATCATCAGTAAAATATGGGCGATATGGATAAAAGTTCTGCAAACGCGTCTATTCTGCAAGAAAAGTGACGTTTGCCTCTTGCCACACGGCCTCCCTGCCGTTAATATGCGTCCCCGTTGTCACCACAACATTGCGTTCATAGCTCAGTTGGTTAGAGCACCACCTTGACATGGTGGGGGTCGTTGGTTCGAGTCCAATTGAACGCACCATTCGCGTTTATAGCTCAGTTGGTTAGAGCACCACCTTGACATGGTGGGGGTCGTTGGTTCGAGT